>NZ_JBLVTK010000001.1:1093102-1154914 GCF_048285865.1 Christiangramia marina
GGAGTGGAAAAACTTGAATCTGAAATCGAAGATTTAAGAGACCAGATATTCTTCTTTATTAAAAGTCTTGATGAAACCAGCGTACGTGGAAGTAGTTTTTATATTTCTATACTTGGACACCTTACAGATATCGCTCAATCACTAGAGTATATTTCCAAGAAAAGTTACAAGCATGTGAATAATAACCACAAACCACTTCGATATAATCAGCTTTTAGATCTTAAAGAGATTGATGATATTTTAAGCGAGTTGCTAACAGAGATCGAAGTGATCTTTAATAACAGGGAGTTCCAGGATATAAGTGGAGTCGTTGCTAAAAAAGATGTAGTGCTACAGAGGATTTCTGAAAAGATCGAAAAACAGGTGTCAAGAACAAGAACTGAAGAATCCAGTCCAAAGAACACGACCTTGTACTTCAACTTATTATTAGAGACCAAAGACCTGATGAAAGCGATCATGAGTCTTATGGAAGAATACAATTCCAGTTACAAAAAGGTATAAACCTAACGTTTTACCACTAAAAAGCCACATTTTCTAAATGTGGCTTTTTTTTGTCTTAAAAACTATTTACAGGTATAAACGTTATAAAAACCTGATTTCTAGTTTACTATCAATTTTTACTGGTTTATAGTACGTTAAACTGCGGAAATTAGCATATGAACGATACTTATGGAAATCCGTACAAACGCTGGTTTTTCATCGGCTAATTTTAGTATTTAGGCGGTTTCTTAGGGCATTTATTCACAAACTTAAGTTAGCGTTTTACTTTCCTTCGGAAGAGCTGTTATAATTTTCTAATTTCACCAAACCCCAAACTACTTCGGCTTCAGCTTGCTGTAATCGAACCACCAATATGAAAATTTTAAAGGATGTATTCTCTGAATACGTCAGCACCCCAACTTTTTTAAAGTTTAAGGATTCCCGAGCTATTTTACTCCCAGTAATCGCGTTTGTGTTGACTTTATTGTCTAGCTGTAATCCCGTTGCACTTGTAAATCCTGATAGTTATAGTGAGAAATGGGAAAATACCTATGTGTGGTTCTCACCTTCAGATCTTAGCACAATTTACGTCTCCGGAAATGGAGATCCTGAAACTGCTTTACCTGTTCCAAACGATTCCGACTATCTAATAGAATGGAGTAAAAAAGGGGAGGTCTATGAGCTAAGGATCACTTCGTATTACCAGGATATTGATTTTGCCTGGTTCGATGGATATGATGCTGAAAATAATTCCGAAGAAATTCCGTGGATACAGGAAGGAAATACTTTAGAACTGATAAGCGAAAAACTACTACCTTCTGAAAATGGCAGGTATCGTATTTCTCTTTCAGACGATCTAAAGGATTAAACTGAAATAGGTTAGACTTTTGCAGATCCTTAACGCCTGAGATTAATTCCTCTGGTCGTAGACCTGTAATCGAAATTTGGTAAATTTGTGAATACCGATCTTTCAATTAGCAAATAGATCGAATTCAAGAATTTACTATGAATCAATTTACCGCCACTTATACAGACCAGTACCAGTTGTCCATGGCTCAGGTCTATTTTAAAAATGGACAGAAGGACCAGCAAGCAGTTTTTGACTATTATTTTAGAAAATTACCGTTTAAAAGTGGTTATGCGATCTTTTCGGGGCTTGAAGATCTTCTGGAAATTTTGTCAACACTTCGATTTTCTGAAGATGATCTTCAGTTTTTAAAAGAACAGGGTTTTGAAAAGGATTTTCTTGAATATCTAAAGAACTTGCAATTCAAAGGAAAAATCTACTCAGTAAAAGAAGGTGATATTGTATTTCCAACCCGGCCAATTTTACAGGTGGAAGCAAGTATCATCGAGGCCCAGATCATCGAGACTATTCTTTTGAATTTACTGAATTTTCAGACACTTATAGCTACCAAGGCAAGCCGTATGCGTTTAGTGGCTGGAGATGCGACTTTGCTGGATTTTGGATTAAGGCGTGCCCAGGCTAGCGGAGGATATTTTGCTACCCGCGCCGCAATCATTGGAGGTTTTAACGGGACAAGTAATGTAGTCGCTGGAAAAGATTTTGATATTCCTGTTTCTGGAACAATGGCGCATTCTTTTGTGCAAAGCTATGATGATGAATTGACGGCTTTCAGGGACTTCGCTGAAGGTCATCCTGAAAATTGTGTACTTCTTGTAGATACCTATAATACACTGAAAAGCGGTATTCCTAATGCGGTCAAAGTCGCAAAGGAGATGGAAGGTCGTGGACAAAAATTAATGGCGGTCAGGCTTGACAGTGGAGATCTTAGTTATTTCGCCAAGGAAAGCAGGAAAATGCTCGATGCTGCTGAACTTGATTATGTGAAGATAGCAGCTTCGAATCAGTTAGATGAGCATGTCATAAAAAGTTTACTGGAACAGCAGGCTCCCATTGATATTTTTGGAGTGGGAACAAACCTGGTGACTGGCGATCCTGATGGTGCATTGGATGGGGTTTACAAACTGGCATTTTCCGCAGGTAAACCAAGAATAAAAATTTCAGAAAGTATCATTAAGATCACGCTGCCACATAAAAAACAGGTCTTCAGGATCAAGGATGAAAATGGAAAATGCATTGGTGCAGATGCCATTGGATTATACCATGAGAACAGCATCGAGGAAATGCACCATCCATTCGAGCCTTATAAATCCATGAGTCTAAAACATTACGAGCAGGAAGCTTTACTTGAGCTGGTCATGGATGAAGGAAAGGTGCTTCAGAAAAAAAGAAGTCTCAGTGAAATTTCTGAATACAGCATCTCAAGGCTGTCTGAATTACCTATTGAATACAAGCGCTTCAACAATCCACATATCTACAAAATAGGGATAAGCGAAACGCTGAAGCAGGAACGCGACGGGTTAATTAAAATGCAGAAAAATAAAATTTGATGAAAACGCTTGTTCTTATAGATATTCAAAACGATTTTATGCCTGGTGGTGCTCTCGCTGTTGAAAATGGCGATGAAATCATTCCTCTAGTAAATGAGTTACAACAAAAATTTGATCTGATGATCGCCACACAGGACTGGCATGCGAAAGGTCATTCTAGTTTTGCCTCAGCTCACCAGAATGCAAAGGTTTTTGATATTATTAAACTAAACGGACTTGATCAGGTTCTCTGGCCGGATCATTGTGTTCAAAATACCAGTGGTGCTGAATTCCATCCAGAGCTTGATACCAAACGTATTGAAACCATTTTTAGAAAGGGAACAGATATGGGGATCGATAGCTATAGTGGATTTTATGATAATGCACATTTAAAGTCTACTGGACTTTCAGGATACCTGAGGGAGAAAGGTGTACAGAATGTATATTTCGCCGGTTTGGCAGGAGATTATTGCGTAGCCTACTCGGTTCTGGATAGTATAGCGGAAGGTTTCAATACGACACTCATCGAAGATGCGACCAGGGCAATAGATAAAGAAGGTTTTGATAAAATGAAATTGGAAATTCTTAGAAAAGGTGGAACTATTTTGAACTCCGCTGAACTGGAATTCTAGAAGTCCAGGTAGTAAATATAACCTACATTGAACCAGAGTACAAAGTCATTAAACTTATTCTGCGGTCCCTGTACATCCAGGCCTTCCAGCTTGTCGGTATCATAATAAGTGGCTCTGGCTTCCAGTTGCAGATCGCTGAATCTACTCAGTCTATACCGTAGCCCTGCACTTCCAAGAATGGCAAAGGTGTTTCCCGGTTCGAGGAAGAGTCCGTCTTCAAAGGTGTCAAAAAGCACTTTGGGACTATCCAATGGGCCAAGATCTGAATATGCTGTAGGTCGGTAATGTACAAAATGAACTCCCAGGGAGATATATGGTGCAAACAGGTAACCAAAATCCCTGGCTTTTTTTATTCCCAGAAAATGGTATTCAAGAGAGGTTCCGGCTTCAATGACTTCAGTTTCTCCATGCATTGCCCGAAGTTGTTGTCCTCCCAGACTATTTTTCTCAGCTACGGGACCATAGTGATCGAGGTTAGATCTTAAATAATCGATCTCATTTCGAATTCTGAAATACTTTGTAAACCACAGACTGCTTGGACGGCAGCTGCATTCAGGTTTAAAGGCAAAATTCATATAATGAACCAGTCCAACACCAAAGCCACCATTGTCAAGATTATTTTTCACATTCCAGCGTTCCCCGTAATCGGTAAAAAATCCTGCGGGACCGGCGATCACCCCAATTTCATTTGAAAAACTAAGCTGTCCTGAAGCATTTTGAGAATAGCCCAGGATGATGATTAAGAACAGAAGAAAAACCTTATTGATGTTCATTGAATGCAGCTTGCAACGTTAGCAAATATAGCAAAACTACTTTAACATAATATTTATAAACTGCCTGAGAAAACAGGCTCTGAAAGTAAAAGTTAATTTTATATCAAATGACGGAATGAAACCAGTAATCCTTATAGAATATTTATATTTGCAGCATAATTTGGATAAAAAATTTATAATTTAATAATAGCGCCAGTCATTATGGAAAAAAATGTCAAAAATTTCCTGGAAAAGGTGTCAACCAGAAACCAGAACGAACCAGAATTTATGCAAGCGGTTCATGAGGTGGCTGAAACCGTAATTCCTTTTATTGAAAAGAATAAAAAATACCAGAACAAGATGCTTCTGGAGCGCATGGTAGAGCCGGAAAGGGTTGTTATGTTTAGAATACCATGGCTTGATGACAAAGGGGATATTCAGGTAAATCGAGGATTCAGAATCCAGATGAACTCAGCGATTGGACCTTACAAAGGTGGTTTGCGTTTTCATCCTTCAGTAAACCTTAGTATTCTTAAGTTTCTTGCCTTTGAACAGACTTTCAAAAACAGCCTTACAACACTTCCTATGGGTGGTGGTAAAGGAGGATCAGATTTTGACCCGAAAGGAAAATCTGATAATGAAGTAATGCGTTTCTGCCAGAGCTTTATGACTGAATTACAAAGACATATTGGAGCTAATGCCGATGTACCTGCTGGTGATATTGGTGTTGGTGCTCGTGAAATAGGATTCATGTTTGGTCAGTACAAGAGAATTCAGAATGAGTTTACAGGAATTTTGACAGGAAAAGGTCTTAGCTACGGTGGATCTTTAATTAGACCTGAAGCTACAGGATATGGGAACGTATACTTCGCTCAAAATATGCTGAAAACAAAAGGAGAGAAGCTAGAGGGTAAAACCATAGTGATCTCTGGTGCTGGAAACGTTGCACAATATGCTGCGGAAAAAGCAACTCAGCTTGGAGCTAAAGTAGTTACCATGTCAGATTCTGGCGGATTCATCTACGATAAAGATGGAATTGATGCCGATAAACTTCAGTTTATCATGGAATTGAAAAACGAGAGACGTGGTAGAATTAGTGAATATGTGGATCAATATTCTGGAGCTGAATATCACGAAGGTAAAACTCCATGGGATATTAAGTGTGATATCGCATTGCCATGTGCAACTCAGAATGAATTAGATAAAGAAGATGCTCAGGCATTGGTCAATAATGGCTGTATGTGCGTAGGAGAAGGGGCTAATATGCCATGTACTCCTGAAGCGATTGAGGTTTTCCATAAAGAAAAGATCTTGTTCTCACCAGGAAAGGCATCTAACGCCGGTGGTGTTGCAACTTCAGGACTGGAAATGTCTCAAAACTCCATGCGATATAACTGGACTTCAGAAGAAGTAGATAAAAAACTTCACGAGATCATGAACGATATTCATGAAAAATGTGTAGAATATGGTACTACTGAAGATGGTTACGTAGACTACGTAAAAGGAGCGAACATCGCAGGATTTGTAAAAGTAGCAGACGCTATGCTAGCACAGGGTGTTGTATAGTCAAGCATTCAAAATATAAGACTAAAGCCGCTGAAAAGCGGCTTTTTTTATACATTGCCCCAAATTCTTTTAGCATGCTGGTGCATACCAAAGCAATCGTGATCAGTGCATTAAAATATGGGGAGGCAGATCTTATAGTGAAGCTTTATACACTGTCTGATGGTCTTAGAGCCTACATGCTGAAAGGAGTGCTTAAGAGTCGCCGGGGTAAATTTAAAGCTTCCATGTTCCAGAGTCTTACTCAGCTGGATATCGTAGCAAATCATAAAAATACAGGGAAACTGGAGTATTTGAAAGAAGCAAAAGTGATTGCGAATTACCAAAGCTTGCACACACATCCAGTCAAACAGGCGCTGGTCATGTTCCTGGCTGAAGTTCTTAAAAATAGTATCAGGGAAGAAGAAAACAACGAAGCGCTGTTCCATTATCTTGAATATAGCCTGCAATATCTTGATGCTACTGAAAAAGTTGCCAATTTTCATTTATTATTCCTACTTCAACTTACCAGGTATCTTGGGTTCCAGCCTCAAAATTCTACTTCAGAAGCTGAATACTTCAACATGCTCGATGGAGTTTTCCAGGAAATTCCAACGAATGACTATTGTATAGAAGGTAATACTGTAGATTTGCTGAAAAATTTATTAGGCACCGAATTTGATGCCCTATCGAGTATAAAATTGAACCAGGCTTCACGCACAGATTTCCTGAAAATGCTTCTTCTTTATTTTGAGCTGCATATTGAAGGTTTTCGTAAACCGAAGTCTCTTGGAGTGTTAAATGAAATTTTTGGATAAATGCGGTCAGGACTCTTAGTTCTATTTTTCTTTATTTCTTATTTCCATCTTTCAGCACAGGAGATCAGAATCCTGGATAGTGATACCGGTGAACCTGTTGCCGGGGTGGCCATTTACAATCAGGATCAGTCAAAATATACTATTTCAGATATTGAAGGAGTGGCGATCATCACTAATTTTTCAGATACTGAAGTGATTATTTTTAAGTCGGTTTCCTATAAAGAAGTATATCGCAGGAAAAGAGAGATCCTTCAGAATAACAGTATCGTTGTTCTCGAACCGGGTGAAAACCAGCTCGAACAGATCACACTATCGGCAGCGCGATTTAAGCTGAAGAAAGATGAAATTCCGCAGAAGATCGTAAGCATCGTTCCTTCTGAAATTTTAATGGCAAATCCTCAAACCTCAGCAGATCTACTGGAAAGTACTGGACAGGTTTTTGTGCAAAAGAGTCAGTTAGGCGGTGGAAGTCCCATGATAAGAGGTTTTTCAACCAACAGATTATTGCTTACCGTGGATGGAGTTCGTATGAATTCTGCTATTTTCCGAAGTGGGAATCTTCAGAATGTGATCTCCGTAGATCCATTAATGGTAGAGAATGCCGAAGTTATTCTTGGTCCCGGTTCTGTGGTTTACGGTAGTGATGCCATTGGCGGGGTGATGAATTTTTATACGCTGCAACCAGATTTTAGTTTTACCGGTGGCACTTCAGTTTCAGGCTCTATATATACTCGTTTTGCCACGGCAAATAACGAAAATACCGTACATGCAGATGTGAATGTAGGACGTGAAAACTGGGCTTTTAGAACGGGAATCACTTATTCAGATTTTGGAGATCTTAAAATGGGAGAACATGGTCCAGATGACTACCTACGAACTGATTATGCTGAAAGGCAGAACGGTATTGATGTGATGGTGGAAAATCCAGATCCGCTGGTTCAAAAGCCAACAGGATATGACCAGATCAACCTCTTGCAAAAGGTGAAATATATGCCATCCAAAGACTGGGATTTTAATCTAGGACTTGTTTATTCCCAGACTTCCGATTTTCCGAGGTTTGACCGACTTTACCGCAAGAAAGATGGTGTTTTGCGTGCTGCAGAATGGTATTATGGTCCGCAAACCTGGTTTCTAGGAAATTTGAAGATCAATCATCGCAGCCGTTCAGAATTTTATGATAAAGTTCAGTTTACAGGTGCTTATCAATATTTTGGGGAAAGTAGAAACGACCGGGATTTTGGAGAGCCTGTCCTTTTTTCTACGGAAGAAAATGTAGATGCTTATTCAGCAAACCTGGATTTCGAAAAGTCATTGTCTGAGAGTAAATTGTTCTATGGTTTCGAATATGTACTTAATTCGGTTGCATCTGAAGGAGACTTCAGAAATATTCAGAATGGAGAAACCGGAGATACAGCGAGCAGGTATCCAGATGACTCAAAATGGCAATCCTTGGCGATATATTCCAGTTACCAGTGGAAAATAAGTGAGAACCTTTCTTTACAGTCGGGACTACGCTACAACCATATCCTGGTGAACGCAAGATTTGAGGATCGTTTCTATGATTTCCCTTTTGAGGAAGCAAATATTAGCACTGGTGCCTTCACCGGAAGTCTTGGGCTTAACTGGCGTCAAAATCATTTTGTAGGCTGGAGATTGGGGCTTTCTACCGCTTTTCGTGCTCCAAATATTGATGATATTGGTAAAATATTTGATTCTGAACCTGGATCTGTTGTCGTTCCAAATCCAAACCTGAAGTCTGAATACGCTTATAATGCGGAACTTGGTGCCGACTTTAATTTTAGCGATAATCTTCATTTTGGACTCACCGCATACTATACGTATCTCGATGATGCGATGGTTCGAAGAGATTATGATCTGGATGGTGTAACCGAGATCGATTACCAGGGCGAACCTAGTCGTGTACAGGCCATACAAAATGCTGCCAACGCTTATGTTTATGGACTGGAAGCCGGACTGGAAATAGATTTTTCGGTAGCCTTGCGTATGAACTCTCAGTTTAGCTATACCTATGGAGAAGAAAATGATGGTGGTGAATATGTGCCTTTGAGACATGCAGCACCAATGTTCGGAAGTACGCATCTGGTCTGGAACAAGCGAAAACTAAAACTTGACCTATTTTCAGAGTACAACGGGGAATTTGACTTTGAAGATCTGGCTCCGGGAGAGCAGGATAAAGCCTATTTATATGCAACAGATGCCAATGGAAACCCATATTCACCGGCATGGTATACCCTTAATCTAACGGGACAGTACAGGCTTAATCCAAATTGGCTGGCTACAGTTTCCCTTGAAAATTTAACCAACCAGCGATATCGTACCTATTCTTCAGGAATTGCTGCAGCAGGTAGAAATTTGATCATAGCCCTGAGCTATAATTTTTAAGAGCTTCTTTGCTTTCATATTTCAGAATTAATTGATCCTGAGTGTACATGTATTTAATCTTAGAATAATATCATCTTTTGTTAAAAATCCTTATTTTCGCACATCATTTGAAAATAGGAGAAAATGAGTGCAAAATTCCCTGAATATAAAGGTCTTGACCTGCCTAAAGTGGCCGAAGAAATTCTTAATTACTGGGAAGAGAATGAAATTTTTGAAAAGAGTATAAGTTCTCGCGAAGGCAAGGAATCCTACATTTTTTTCGAAGGACCTCCATCTGCAAACGGCTTACCTGGTATTCACCATGTGATGGCCCGTTCTATCAAAGATATTTTTTGTCGTTACAAAACTCAAAAAGGGTTTCAGGTTAAACGTAAAGCAGGTTGGGATACTCATGGTCTTCCTATCGAACTTGGTGTGGAAAAAGAGCTTGGAATCACCAAAGAGGATATTGGAACAAAAATTAGTGTTGAGAAATATAACGAGGCATGTAAAAATGCCGTGATGCGTTATACCGATGTCTGGAACGATCTTACCAAAAAAATGGGTTATTGGGTGGATATGACAGATCCATATATCACATACAAGTCCAAATACATGGAAACTGTATGGTGGTTGCTTTCAGAAATATATAAGAAAGATCTTATTTACAAGGGCTATACCATTCAGCCGTATTCTCCAAAAGCTGGAACAGGTTTAAGTTCTCATGAGCTTAATCAGCCGGGAACTTACCAGGATGTGACCGATACTACGGTAACGGCGATGTTTAAGATCACAGACTCCTCTGCTGCACCGGTTGGCGCTGGCCTGGAAGGAGCTTTCCTGATCGCATGGACCACCACACCCTGGACTTTACCATCGAATACTGCACTTACCGTTGGACCTAAGATCCAGTACGTAAGCGTAAAAACATATAATCAATATACATTCGAGCCAATCACGATCATCGTGGCGAAAGATCTGGCTGAAAAACAATTCGATAAAAAATTCATTAAAGTTTCTTCGGAAGAAGAGCTTAAAGCTTATGCTGAAGGTGACAAAAAGATCCCATATTTAATAGGCGAAGGTTTTACAGGAAAAGACCTTGTTGAAATTAAATACGAGCAGCTTTTGGATTATGCGCAACCTAACGACAATCCAGAGAATGCTTTCCGTGTGATCGCGGGAGATTTCGTAACTACTGAAGATGGTACGGGAATCGTACACACTTCACCAACTTTTGGTGCAGATGATGCGTTGGTAGCAAAACAGGCTTCTCCGGAAGTGCCGCCACTTCTTGTAAAGGATGATAATGGCAATTTGGTACCATTGGTTGATCTTCAGGGTAAATTTAGACCCGAGCTGGGAGAGTTTGCCGGGAAATATGTGAAAAATGAATATTATGATGAAGGGCTGGCACCTGAGAAGTCTGTAGATGTTGAGCTGGCCATTAAATTAAAAGAAGAGAACAGGGCTTTTAAAGTTGAAAAATATGTTCACAGCTACCCAAATTGCTGGAGAACAGATAAGCCAATTTTATATTACCCACTGGACTCATGGTTTATCAAAGTAACCGAGTTCAAGGACAGAATGCATGAGCTTAACCAGAGCATCAACTGGAAGCCAAAGTCTACTGGTGAAGGAAGGTTTGGAAACTGGCTGGCCAATGCAAATGACTGGAACCTTAGCCGTAGCCGCTATTGGGGAATCCCATTACCTATCTGGCGAACCGATGATGGCAAGGATGTGAAGGTCATTGGATCTGTAGCGCAACTAAAGGAGGAGATGGCGAAAGCTGTTGAGGCCGGAGTGCTGGAAAAAGATTTATTTTCAGATTTTGTAGCTGGTGACATGAGTGAAGAGAACTACGAAAAAGTAGATCTTCATAAGAATGTGGTAGACACGATTACCCTGGTTTCAGATTCTGGAAAACCTATGAAGCGCGAAGCAGATCTTATCGATGTTTGGTTTGATTCCGGTTCCATGCCATACTCACAGTGGCATTATCCATTCGAGAATAAGGAAAAAGTCGAAGATGAATGGCGTAAGGCAGATTTTATTGCTGAAGGTGTAGACCAGACCCGTGGATGGTTCTATACGCTGCATGCGATCGCAACCATGATCTTCGATGATGTTGCCTATAAGAACGTTGTTTCTAACGGACTTGTACTGGACAAGAATGGGCAGAAAATGTCCAAACGTCTTGGAAATGCAGCAGATCCATTTGAGACCCTGGCTGTTTACGGACCAGATGCTACGAGATGGTATATGATCTCTAATGCAAATCCATGGGATAATTTAAAATTTGATATTGAAGGTATTGGAGAAGTTCAGCGTAAATTCTTCGGAACCTTATACAACACCTATTCGTTCTTTACACTGTACGCAAACATAGACGGTTTTACGTATGCTGAAGCAGACGTAGATCTTGATAAGAGACCTGAAATAGATCGCTGGATCCTTTCCGAGTTGCATACACTTATTGAAAAGGTGGACAGGTTCTATGCTGAATATGAGCCAACAAAAGCAACTCGTGCTATTTCAGAATTTGTTCAGGAGAACCTTAGTAACTGGTTCGTGCGTTTAAGCAGAAGGCGTTTCTGGAAAGGTGATTACGAGCAGGATAAGATTTCAGCTTACCAGACATTATATACCTGTATGGAGACTGTGGCAAAGCTGGGTGCGCCGGTAGCGCCATTCTTTATGGATAGACTCTTTAGAGATCTGAATAATGTCTCAGGAAAAGATACTTCAGAATCTATACATATTGCTGAGTTCCCGGTTTATCAACCAGATTTTGTTGATAAATCCCTGGAACAAAAAATGGAAAAAGCACAGACGATCTCTTCTCTGGTGCTTTCACTACGGAAGAAGGAAATGATCAAAGTGCGTCAACCTTTGCAAAGAGTAATGATTCCGGTACTTGATGATGCACAAAAGCATGAAATTGAGGCGGTTGCAGACCTCATAAAGTCTGAAGTAAATGTGAAGGAGATCGAGCTTATAGATGATGCTTCAGGACTTCTGGTAAAGCAGGTAAAACCTAACTTCCGAGTTCTTGGCCCAAGATTTGGTAAGGATATAAAGCTGATTGTCAACGCAGTGAATGATTTTACAGCAGAGGACATCGCAAAGATCGAGAGAGAAGGAGAGATCGAATTAAAAATTAACGAAAAAATGGTTAATTTGTCCCTCTCTGAGGTGGAAATTAGCTCTCAGGATATTGAAGGATGGTTAGTGGCCAGCAGTGGCAATCTAACTGTGGCACTGGATGTTAGTATCAGTGAGGAGTTGAAAAGGGAAGGTGTTGCCAGGGAACTGGTAAACAGGATCCAGAACCTCCGAAAAGATTCAGGCTTTGAAGTGACTGATACAATAGATGTTACCCTACAGAAGGACGGCATGATCGAGGATGCCGTGAACGATAATATAACCTATATTAAAACGGAAACATTAACTGCAAACCTCGAATTTGCAGAGGTGGTGGAAGAAGGTGCAGATGTTGAATTTGATGATGTCACCACTAAAATGTTCATTAAAAAACATTAACCATGTCTACAGATGTAAAAGAACGCTACAGCGATGCAGATCTAGCCGAGTTCAAGGCTTTGATCAGATCAAAGATTGAGAAAGCTCAGGAGCAGTTGTCTAATTATCAATCTGCTTATAAGAATGATGGAAATAATGGTACAGATGATACCTCCCCAACATTCAAAGCTTTTGAAGAAGGAAGTGAAACTATGAGCAAGGAGGCGAACTCTCAGCTAGCTATTCGCCAGGAGAAGTTTATCCGTGATCTCAAGAATGCACTTAACAGGATCGAAAATAAAACCTATGGTATTTGCAGAGTGACTGGAAAGCTGATCGCTAAGGAAAGATTGCTTTTAGTACCACATGCAACCTTAAGCATTGAAGCTAAAAATTTACAGCGCTAAACTGATCAAATCAACGTCCGGAACGTAAAATGTTCCGGACGTACTTATTTTTACTGAAGGAAGATGTTGAAGAAGTTTTGCTTGCTGTGGTTTTTTTGTTTCAGCATGTCTCTTCATGCCCAGCGGGATACCCGTGAAATTTTTAATGCTGCTGGAATAGAATCCATCGATATACTTACCAACGAAGTCTTCAGAATTACTATTACTGCCACGAATACAGACAGGATCAGGCTCTTTACTCATTCTGAAGGTGAATACTTTAATCAGATACTGGTTCAAACGAAAGTCGATGATGGTAATTTGAGCATAAAAACAAGCTATCCCCAGGAACTTACCGGAGGCTTTGATAAATTGAGTGCACATAAGGTCTTTTCTTTAGAGCTGGAACTGGAGGTTCCAAAGGATCATGAAATTTCTGTAGATTCCAATATTGCTTCTTTAATTACATCTGGTGCCTTCAGCCAGCTAACAGTGAACCTGAAAGATGGCTATTGCGATTTAAGGGACTTCTCCGGAAATGCTACCATTAATACTTATGATGGTAATATTCGGGTTGAAACAGCCTACGGTCTTGTAGAGGCTAGAAGCAGGAATGGAACGGTAGAGATCCCGGAACATTTGGTAGGTAGAAACCCTATAAAACTTAAGTCTATAGACGGCAATATATTGGTGCTAAAAACTAAATAATATTAGTATTTTTGGTGCGTTTCAATTAAAAATAAACCATGTCGCTTAAAAAAGCCGGAATCATCATTTTCCTGATCTTATTAATAGATCAGATCTCTAAATTTTATATCAAAACACATTTTGCACTGGGTGAAGAGATCGAAGTTTTCGACTGGTTTAGTATTCTTTTCGTAGAGAACGAAGGAATGGCCTGGGGAACCAAGATTCCCGGAGAATATGGCAAGCTTGCCCTGACCCTTTTCAGACTGGCTGCTATAGTTGGAATTGGATACTGGTTATGGGATGCAGTTAGAAAGAAAGGTTCTAGAGTATTGATCGTTTCTATCGCGCTTATCTTTGCCGGCGCCTTTGGAAATATCATTGATTCTGTTTTCTACGGAATCATCTTTGACGATAGCTACGGTCATGTAGCAAGTTTTTTACCTGAAGCCGGTGGCTATAGCTCAATTTTCTACGGGAAGGTGGTAGACATGCTTTATTTCCCTTTGTGGAAAGGTTATTTGCCAGGTTGGATCCCATTCTGGGGTGGAGAGTACTTCACATTCTTTGAACCCGTATTCAATATAGCAGATTCTGCAATTAGCGTTGGTGTAGCTTTGCTTTTAATATTTAATAAGAAGGCATTTCCGAAGGAAGAGGAATAAGATCAGGCAGCAGTTTTATCGAAGATCTTTTCGAACTTTTTAAGTTCGATAGGTTTTATTAGATAATCTGTAACCATATTAAATGATTTCACCCTCTCCAGATCCCGAGGATCTATCGAAGAGCTAACCACATAAAGAGTGATCTTTTTATTCAGGTTGTTCTTAATCTTCAGAAATTCATTTAAGAACTCCCAGCCATCCATTACGGGCATATTAAGATCCAGGAATATAATATCCGGTAGCAAATCCTCATGGGTAGAAGACATGGAGTTCTTGAAATAGTCCAGTGCTTCCTTGCCATTCTTATAAATAAGAAGATTCTCTGACAATTTTTTGATCTCTATGATCTTTTTAACCAAGTTCACGTATATCTTATCATCATCGATGATACACGCTAGTTCTACTTTCTGCCCCATTGTATAGATCTAGAATTTTATTTTAAACGTAGTCCCTATGTCTAGGGTACTACTCACAGATATGGCTCCCCCCAGAGCTTCTACCTGGTTTTTGGTAATGAATAAACCAATACCTTTGGCTTCCTGACTGGTTTGATGAAAGGTTCGGTACATTCCAAACATTTTATCACCATATTCGTCAAGATCGATCCCCATTCCATTGTCACTTATCTCGAGAAATTCTTTTTCGTTCTCAATATATGTCTGGATAAAAATGACCGGTTTACGTCCAGGTTGTTTGTATCTAATCGCATTCGTGATTAAATTTAATAAAATACTTTCAAGATACTCAGGTATATAGCTAATTTCTTTCAAATCCTGAAACTCAGCGACGATTTTTGCATTTTCCCGATTAATGAGTGATGATATCGATGCCAGAACGATCTCCAGAGCCTCTTCAAATTTAATTTTGACTCTTTCTTTCTTTAGCGAACTTTGAACACTAACAATATTATTCAGTCTTGAAATCGCGGAATCCAGGTTGCCAGCCACATCATCCACATTGGCCAGTAGATCCAGTTTATCTCTATCTGTTTTAGCCTCTCGTAACAATTCCACAATAAGACTTAAATTACTGCTATGGGATCTTAAATGATGTGATACGATGTGTGCAAAGTTGAAGAGACGGGAGTTTTGCGAAGCGATGATGTCCAGGGAATTCTGAAGATTCAGTTCATTGTTTTTGTTTTCATCGATGTTCTGTAAAACTCCTCTTATTCCAATCACTTGCTGATCGTCGTCGTATACCGGTTTTCCTGTCAGTCGCACCCAATATTCTCTATTCTGAAAGGAGATCATTTTCAATTCCAGTTTAAAAGGAATCCCGAAGTTTTCACATTTATCAAAGGCAGATTTCATTCTGTTATGATGTTCTTCAGCATAGAAGGTTTCCCGCTTTTCATATGCAGGTTGAAAATCCCGGGGGCAATCGAGAATTTTCTTAGTTACGTCATCCCAGTAAATATTCTTATTGATCGTGTCTACATACCAGCCTCCGGTAGAGGTCATTTCTGCAGTCTCGCGATAGTAGAAGAAATTTTCTTCGATCGTGTACTGGTCCCGCTTGGTCTGGTGGATATTTACAAAAAGGAGTACCGCTGTTTCCCTGAAGGAATTATCCTTGCTTTTTAGATTCTTGCATTCAAACCAGCGATACTTTCCATTCCCAAGTTTCAGCTTGATCTCAAATTTGAAGGTTTCATCAGCAGCGATAAGTTTTTCAAAATGGATTCTGAAATCGTAACGATAATCGGGATGTAGAATATGATTGATAAAAAATTCAAAACGATCTTCTTCCATCTTAGGATCACCCACAAGATTACCAAAATGGTCTGACCAGCTAATCTGCTTGGAAAAGAGATTGATCTTCCAATAGGCGATATCGAAATCCTGAAGTATGCTGTTTAACTGAAGGTCGCTAAGCATTAGGGTCTTTTGGCAATGTTAAATGTACATTTTTAAGCTAGTTGTAGCAAAAATTATTTTTTCCTGAAATCGTAGATCCTGTTTGGGGTAACGCAATAGTCCAGTGGAATGTCACTGGTGTACACATCACTGATCTCTTCTACGGGGCCATAGAAGGAAACTCCAATTTTAATGATGTCTTTCTTGCAGCGACTTAAAAACCGATCGTAAAAACCTTTTCCGTAGCCAACTCTGTGTCCGCTTTTGTCCAGTGCCAGAAGAGGAATAAATACAGCGTCCAGTTGTTGTGCAGCAATCTGGATTCCATCTACCGGTTCTGGAATATTCCATTGATTCTTAACAATCCTGGTTTGATCGGTTAGTAAGTAATTAATCATCTCACCAGTTTCGAAATCAGACTTGGGAATAATGATCTCTTTGTCTTTGCCCTGCAATACATGTAGCAAATACTCTGTATTTACTTCCTTTTGTTCAGCAATACTCAGGAAAATATGAAAATATCGTGCATCCCAGATGCTCAGTTCAAGACATCTATTCGCAATATCTATGCTCATGCTCTCGATATCATCCTGAGCAAGCTGACCGCGTAAAAGCTTAAATTTCTTCCTGATTTCAGACTTCTTCATCAAAAAGCACTTTTGATTGCATGGATATGTGAAAAATGGCATCACCCTGATATACG
The DNA here is from genome assembly GCF_048285865.1 of Christiangramia marina. Taxonomy (NCBI): domain Bacteria; kingdom Pseudomonadati; phylum Bacteroidota; class Flavobacteriia; order Flavobacteriales; family Flavobacteriaceae; genus Christiangramia; species Christiangramia marina. Next base: position 1,109,928 of record NZ_JBLVTK010000001.1, read on the forward strand.
ATCGGGGATTCATTAATATTAATCACGTAACCTTCACTATTGCTTTTGATCTTATGGCTAAACTTGCCGTAGGGATCTGTAATAGTAGCGATATACTCACCTTTTTCAACATGTTTCCCACATGGGATCTTAACATGTAGAAGTCCACTATATTTTGCCCGTAACCAGGAACTATTCTCGATAAGAACAGTATCTCTTTTTACCTCTGGATATTCAAATTTATCATTCAGCATTTCCAGATGACTAAGAATACGTATGGCGCCGTCTACACCTACTTTCGCTACATCTTTATTGGAATCCAGGGATTTTCCACCTTCAAATAACAAAACGGGAATGCCTAATTTAGAACAGGTTTCCCGGTAGGATTTTGTGATGGTTTTGGAATGTATGGTAAAAGGAGCGTTGAAGATCTTGGCATATTTAATACTTTGTTCGTCGCCTTTTTTAACCCGTATTTGTGGTGCATTGAACCTGGCAGCACCTCCGGTATGGAAGTCCAGGCAAAAATCTGCTATTGGTAGTATTTTTTTTACGAATTGATAGGCAAATCTACTCGCCAGCGACCCATTTTTTGTTCCGGGGAATACTCGATTAAGATCACGTCCATCAGGAAACTCACGTGCCATATTTAAAAAGCCGAAGATGTTGACGATCGGGATGCAAATTACGGTACCCACTTTAGGTTTGTTAATACCTTTTGAAATGATCTGCCTTACGATCTCAACACCATTGATCTCGTCACCATGAATTCCAGCAGTTAGAAGCACAACTGGACCCGGTTTTTTGGAACGTTCAATAATGACCGGCACCTCCACCGAAGTGGTAGTGTATAGCTTGGCCATATTAAAATTTATGGTCGCTCTTTTACCCGGCAGTACTTTTTCTCCCAGGATCTCAAGAACATTGTTCTTGTCTATTCGCGGCATATGTTAGACGTTTCGTTCAATATATCTAATGATCGTTTTGGCAATATCCTTTCCGGTTGCTGCTTCAATCCCTTCCAGACCAGGAGAGCTGTTCACTTCAAGTATAAGAGGACCACGACTACTTTGCAGCATATCCACACCTGCTACACCAAGAGCCATTGCTTTCGCGGCTTTGATAGCTGCGTTTTCCTCTTCATCTGTTAGTTGAATGATGGATGCTGATCCTCCACGGTGAAGATTCGATCTAAACTCACCTTCTTTTCCCTGTCTTTTCATCGCACCTACAACCTGTCCATCTACCACAAAAGCCCGGATATCTGCTCCACCAGCTTCTTTGATGAATTCCTGTACGATTACTCTTGCCTGTAGCCCGTTAAAGGCTTCAATTACAGATTCTGCAGCATTTTGAGTTTCTGCCAGTACGACTCCCAGTCCCTGAGTACCTTCCAGTAATTTGATGATCACCGGGGCACCACCAACATGATCCAGAATTTCAGTCACATCTTTCGAATAGTTGGTAAACACAGTTTTAGGTAAACCAAGTCTTGCTCTGGATAATATCTGTAAGCTTCTTAATTTGTCCCTGCTTCTTACCAGTGCCTGAGATTCAGTCGTGGTAAATGTTCCCATCATTTCAAATTGTCTTACTACGGCAGTACCGTAAAAAGTTACCGAAGCTCCAATTCTTGGAATTACCGCATCAGTATCATCCAGAAAATGGTTTTTGTAGTAGATACTTGGTTTCTTCTTTTCTATAACCAGGTCACACTTTGTAGGATCGATCACTTCTACCTCGTGGTTGCGCTTTTTAGCGGCTTCTACCAGTCGGCTTGTAGAATAGAGTCGGGGATTTCTGGATAATATTCTAATCTTCATATTACTTCAGGTTAAACGAGACATCGACAAGCTCGGTGTCCACTATAAATTTTTTGGTTAAAAACTTTCTTCCAATTAATACCGGATATCGCATTTCCTGTCTGTCTGAAAGCGATAAGGATATTTTAAATACTTTTCCGAAGAGTCTAATATTGGTACGCACCAGATATCGTTTCTGGATGATCCCATTACTACTTCTTACAAATACAATGTCGTAATCTTTAAAAATAAAAGCTTTGCCATTATATAAAGGATGCTCAGCGTCCAGAAAGGTACAATGCAGTTCATCATCAACTTCTTTGATATTCTCGCAATGTATCGAGGAACTGTAAGCTCCTGTATCAATTTTAATGGCGATGTCGTTGAGGTGTAAAGCAGGAAAATCTGCCTTGTCAAATCTTCCGATCACAATCTTCTCCATAATGCAATATACTAAAATGCCCTAAGTCTGGGAGCTGTGCAAAGTAAACGAAAGATTATGCAATATTTTGATACGTAGAGCGATATTCTTAAAATTTACTTCGGAAGCCAAAAAAGGTTTAGTGAGCTTATTTTAATGTTTATTTTTGAGGTAATGGAAAAGCCAGCTCTTGACGTACAATTAAAAACCTTGCCCAATAGCCCGGGTGTTTATCAATATTTTGATAAGAATGGAAGGATCCTATACGTGGGGAAAGCCAAAAATTTGAAGAAAAGGGTGACTTCTTATTTCACCAAGAGACATGATAGCCATCGAATTGGAGTCATGGTCAAGAAGATCCATGAAATAAAACATATCGTGGTTGCTTCAGAAACCGATGCATTGCTTCTGGAAAATAACTTGATCAAGAAACATCAGCCCAGGTTTAATGTGATGTTGAAGGATGACAAAACTTATCCCTGGATCTGTATTAAAAATGAGCGGTTTCCACGAGTTTTTCCCACCAGAAAACTGGTTCGTGATGGAAGCGAATATTATGGGCCTTTTACCAGCTTTAAAACAGTAAACACACTACTCGATCTAATCAAAGGATTATACAAGTTAAGAACCTGTAATTATGATCTTTCCGAAGAAAAGATTCGGAATGAGAAATATAAGGTCTGCCTGGAATATCATCTTGGTAATTGTGAAGGACCCTGTGAAGCATTGCAGCCTGAAGAAGAATATAATCGAAATATTGAAGCGATTCGCCAGATCGTAAAAGGTAATTTCAAGGATTCCCTTCAGCGTTTTCGAAATCAAATGAAAGAGCATGCTGAGAATATGGAATTTGAAGATGCTCAGCGTATCAAGATCAAGATCGATGTCCTGGAGAACTATCAATCCAAGTCTACCGTGGTAAATCCACGAATTAATAATGTAGATGTTTTTTCCGTAGTAAGTGATGAGGGTTATGGCTATGTGAATTTTCTGCAGTTATCTCACGGTGCGATCATACGCTCCCATACCATCGAGATGAAAAAGAAGCTGGACGAAAGCGACCTGGAATTGCTGGAACTGGCCATTGTGGAGATCAGGCAGCGCTTCAGCTCGAAATCTACAGAGATCTATGTGCCTTTTAAGGTCGATGTTGGTGAAGACCTGAAGATCACGGTTCCAAAACTGGGCGATAAAAAGAAGATCGTAGAGTTGTCCCAGCGAAATGCGAAATATTTCAGGCAGGAACGATTTAAGCAAATGAAGATCATAGATCCAGACCGTCATGTGAATCGTATCATGGCGCAAATGAAAGAAGATCTTAGACTTAACGAGGAACCTCGACATATAGAATGTTTCGATAACTCTAATATACAGGGAACCAATCCGGTCGCCGCCTGCGTGGTATTCAAGGATGGAAAACCTAGCAAGAAGGATTATCGAAAATTCAATATCAAAACCGTAGAAGGACCAGACGATTTTGCTTCTATGGAAGAAGTGGTTTTTAGACGTTATCGAAGATTACTTAATGAAGATGAACCACTTCCACAATTAATAATCGTAGATGGAGGAAAAGGACAGCTTTCCAGCGGTGTGAAGGCACTGGATACCTTAGGTCTACGCGGAAAGATCGCTATCATAGGGATCGCAAAACGACTGGAAGAGATCTACTATCCCGGTGATTCCATACCTTTATATCTGGACAAAAAATCTGAATCTTTAAAGATCATTCAGCAGTTGCGAAATGAGGCGCATCGCTTCGGAATTACTTTTCACCGGAATAAAAGAAGTAAAACCGCGTTAAATACCGAACTTGAGTCTATTGCTGGAATTGGCGAAAAAACAGTCATCGAACTCCTGAAGAATTTCAGATCTCTTAAAAGAGTGAAGGAGGCAAGCGAAAAGGAACTTGCAGACGTGATCGGGGCTTCCCGGGCGACCATCGTTTATCAATTTTATCATAAAGAGAATGCGTAAATATCTTTTCATCCTTAGTCTACTTATTTCCTTTGGAGCAATTTGCCAGGAAGAGGATAGGCCAAAGGTTGGATTGGTATTAAGCGGAGGTGGTGCCAAAGGTCTTGCCCATATAGGTGTGCTAAAAACCCTTGAAGAGCAAGGCATCAAGATCGATTATATTGGAGGTACCAGTATGGGAGCAATTATTGGCGGACTCTACGCTTCCGGCTATTCTGCCAGTGAACTTGATTCTATTTTTAGAACCACGCAATTTGATATTCTAATTCAGGATAACCTGCCAAGGCGGGCTAAAACTTTCTATGAAAAGGAAGATTCAGAAAAATATGCGATCACGCTACCTTTTGACAATTTTGATATTTCATTTCCCAGCGGACTTTTTAAAGGTCAGAATATTTACAATTTACTTTCCAGACTTACCATTCATGTAAGCGATGTGGAAGATTTTAGTGAATTACCCATCCCGTTTTTCTGTATTGCGGCCAATGTAGAAACCGGGGACGAAGTGATTCTGGATAGTGGATCACTGGCCAAAGCAATTTCAGCCAGTGGCGCGATTCCAACACTTCTAAGTCCCATAAAAATTGACGGACAATTGCTCACAGACGGCGGGGTTGCTAATAATTACCCGATCGAAGAATTAAGGCGTCGTGGTGCTGAGGTGATCATTGGGGTGGATGTGCAGGATAGTCTTGTCAAAAGAGATAAATTACGAAGTGTGTTCGAAATTATGAGTCAGATCTCAAATTTTCGCACGATCAATGATATGAAGGAGAAAGCTCCAAAAACCGATATTTACATTAAACCGAATGTAAATTCTTTCTCGGTCATGGCGTTTGACAAAGGAAAGGCGATCATAGATTCAGGAGCTGTGGCCGCAAACAATATGCTGGAGGAACTCAAGTTGCTTAGTGATCCAGATGGTAGCTTATTAATTCGGAAACCGGTTACAAAGATCGATAGTTTTAATATTAGTGCACTTTCAGTAGAAGGAAATAACACCTATCCCAGAGCTTATGTGCAGGGTAAATTAAAACTTGATTACGAAGAAACTTACAACTTCGAGGATCTGAATATTGGAATTAACAACCTTTCTGCGACCGGTAACTTTGAGCGAATTAATTACCAGCTAATACCCGAGGATGAAAATGGCAATTATATACTTGCCATGCAGATCGAGGAAAGTGAAAACAAAATGCTGTTGCGACTGGGATTGCATTATGATGAACTTTATAAAAGTGGGGCACTGGTGAATCTTACCCGTAAGAGTTTACTATTTACTAATGATGTGGCTTCTCTGGACCTTATCGTGGGGGATAACCTGCGTTACAATTTTAACTATTACCTGGATAAGGGTTTTTACTGGAGCTTCGGAATAAATTCTCGTTACAACACCTTTGATAAAGGCTTACTCTTAGACGGGATCAGGGATACTGAAGGTCTTAGTGAATTTCAGGATATAAGAGAGCTGGAAGTTACGGTGAGAGATTTCACCAATCAGATCTATGTGGAGTCACTATTTCAGCAGGTATTTTCAATAGGTGTAGGACTGGAACACAAATATTTGAAGTATAGCAGTAATACGTTTAACGATGCGATCAACCAAAGTCAGGAACTGGTTCTCGCGAATGACCACTATGCCGGTGCCTTTGGTTACGTGAAATTCGATTCATACGACAATAAATATTTCCCTACCAAAGGAGTTCGTTTTGATGGAGACTTTCATATTTACCTGTATTCTTCAGATTATAATAATGATTTTTCGGAGTTCTCGATCGCAAAGGGAAGTTTAGGTTATGCTATCCAGCCTTTTCCCAAATTCACGACGCGAATAAGTACAGGTACCGGTTTTAAGATAGGGAACGATGAGAGCCAGGTGCTGGATTTCTTTCTGGGTGGTTACGGGAATGATTTTATCAATAATTTCAAACCTTTCCTGGGTTATGATTTTTTAAGCCTTTCCGCAGATAGTTATATAAAAGCGCAACTGGAGTTCGACTATGAGCTTTTCAGAAAGAACCATATTATCGCCAGCGCCAATATTGCCAATGTGGAAGATAATCTGTACACCACCGGAAACTGGTTGAGCATGCCGGATTATAATGGCTACGGAATTGGTTACGGAATTGAAACATTTATGGGGCCACTGGAAGCAAAATATTCCTATTCACCTGAAACCAAAGAAAGTTACTGGTTTTTTAGCCTGGGATTCTGGTTTTAAGCGACGAATTTTCTATAATTACTTTATCGATTTCGTAACCGGTTTTTACACTAGATTTAAGATTGTTTCGGTAAATTTTCTTGATATTTGTGTAAATCGAAATAAATACTGGAAATAATAACAATCTTTCAATAAGTGAATTCATTTTTGATCGATTTTAAAATATAAGCACATGCCTTTTTATCATAAACTCGGCAAGATCCCTCACAAGCGCCATACGATTTTCAGAAAACCTGATGGAAGTCTTTATTATGAGCAGCTTTTTGGAACGATTGGTTTCGACGGGATGTCTTCCAATCTGTATCACGAACATCGCCCAACCCAGGTAAAAGAAATTAAAGGAAGTTACGATGTACGACCGAAGGTTGCGATCGAAAATAACCTGAAATCATACCGTTTAAAAGGTTTCCAGATCACTCCGCATCCAGATTATCTGCAAAGTAGAAAAGCGGTTTTGACCAATGCAGACTGTGATATTATTCTCGCCTCTCCTCAAGGTTCTACGGAAGATTATTTCTACAAAAACTCTGATGCAGACGAATTGATATTCGTGCACAAAGGATCTGGTAAGCTAAGAACTCATCTTGGAAACATAGATTTTAAATACGGAGATTATTTACTGATCCCAAGAGGTACGATCTATAAGATGGATTTTGATGATGAGAACAACAGGCTTTTTATCGTTGAATCCCGTAGACCGATCTATACTCCAAAACGATATAGGAACTGGTTCGGGCAACTGCTGGAACATTCTCCGTTTTGTGAAAGAGACTTACGCCAGCCACATGAACTGGAAACCAATGATGAAGAAGGGGACTTTCTAATCAAGATCAAGAAGCAGGGAGAAATTTTCGATATGGTCTACGCGACACATCCTTTTGATGTGGTTGGGTACGACGGCTACAATTATCCGTACGCGTTCTCCATTCACGATTTTGAGCCAATAACCGGAAGAATTCACCAGCCGCCACCGGTACATCAAACTTTTGAAACCGATGCTTTTGTGGTTTGTAGTTTTTGTCCGCGTAAATATGATTATCACCCGGAGAGCATTCCGGCGCCTTACAGTCATAGTAATATTGATAGTGATGAGGTGCTCTATTATGTTGATGGTGATTTTATGAGCAGAAACGATATTGAAGCAGGTCATATATCCTTGCACCCAGCGGGAATTCCTCACGGGCCGCATCCTGGAGCAGTAGAAAGAAGTATAGGGCAGGTAGAAACTGAAGAGTTGGCTGTAATGGTAGATACCTTCAAGCCGTTAAAACTTACCGAAGAAGCGATGAAAATTGCCGATGAGACCTATTACAGGTCCTGGTTAGATGGAGAGCATTAAGAGATGAAAGAAGATTTATCAGCACAGGATAGAGCGATGTGGTAATATTTTGAAATTTGATTTCAAGTTTATATCATATTTACATCCTTTAAAATAACAACAATGTCAAAAGATAGCACATCATTAAATTTAGAAAAAGTAGTTCCTGAAGCAGAAGACTTTCTGCCAATCCTGGGAACAGACTTTGTAGAACTATACGTAGGAAATGCCAAGCAGGCGGCCTATTATTACCAACACGCATGGGGTTTCCAGCCAATCGCTTATTCAGGTTTGGAAACTGGTCGTAAAGACAGCGTTTCCTATGTAATGCAACAGGGTAAAATTAGAGTTGTTCTTACTTCACCATTGCAGCCGGAAGGTGATATCAATGCGCATATAGATAAGCATGGAGACGGAGTAAAGTTTGTAGCACTTTGGGTGGACGATGCGAGAAAGAGTTACGAGGAAACTACAAAAAGAGGAGCGAAATCTTATGTAGAGCCATATGTAATGGAAGATGAAAATGGTAAGGCTGTGATCTCTGGAATACATACTTATGGAGAAACCATTCACCTTTTTGTAGAAAGAAAAGACTATAGCGGACCATTTTTACCAGGTTACAGAGTTTACAATACCAAAACGCAGGTGCCAGATACAGGTTTGCAGTTTATCGACCATATGGTTGGAAATGTAGGCTGGAATGAAATGGACAAATGGGTGGAATTCTACGGAAAAGTAATGGGCTTCGCCCAGTTGGTATCATTTGATGATAAAGATATCTCGACTGACTATACCGCGCTTATGAGCAAGGTGATGAGCAATGGGAATGGTAGAATCAAATTTCCAATAAATGAGCCTGCGGAAGGAAAAAAGAAATCACAGATCGAGGAATATATCGATTTTTATAATGGAGCCGGAGTGCAGCATATAGCTTTAGCTACAGATAACATTATCGAAACAGTTACAGCATTAAGAGATAGAGGCGTGGAGTTTTTATATGTTCCTGAAACTTACTATGATGATCTGCTGGAACGCGTTGGTGAGATCGATGAGGATCTGGAGCCGTTAAGAGAACTTGGAGTGCTGGTAGATCGCGATGATGAGGGCTATTTGTTACAGATCTTTACAAAACCAGTTCTGGACAGACCAACGATGTTCTTCGAGATCATCCAGAGAAAAGGTGCTCAATCCTTCGGAAAAGGAAACTTCAAAGCTCTGTTCGAGGCAATTGAAAGAGAACAGGATTTGCGAGGTACATTAAATTAAGATTAAATATCTGCTGAAACTTAAGTGTAAAAATGAAATAAATGACAATTTGGTAAACGTTTAGTTAAAGTTTATTTAAGAATTGTGGGTAAGGGAGAAATATGAGACTTTTGCACCGCATTTCTGGAGTGGTTACCAGAATTGAATTTTTTTTCATAATTTAAGTTTTAGTTGGTTAATAAGACAAAATTCCCCATCATTAATTTGATGGGGTTTTTTGTTTTAATACTTTTGGAATAGTAATTGTAATCCATCCATACGCCTGAAAATTCTATTACTTAGACAATTAAACCTATGAGAAATTATATTACAATTACCTTTCTTTTTTTAGTGTTTACCACGGGAAATATGTTTTCACAAGATGCATTTGACGAAGGTGAGTGGTTTAAATTTAGAATTCATTATGGATTATTTAATGCCAGTTATGCTACACTGGAGGTAGATGAAACCAAATTTCAGAATAAGCCGGTTTATCATATTAAAGGACGTGGTAGATCTACAGGATTATTAGGCTTGTTCTTTAAAGTGGATGATGATTACCAGACCTATATTGATAAGCGAACTGGCAAACCTTATCGTTTCGTGCGTAATATTGATGAAGGCGGTTATACCAAGGACCTGGTGATCGACTTTGATCATAATGATAAGAAAGCCCATGTTCTCAATCGAAAGAACAATGAGAAAAAATCATATTCTGTGCCTCATAATGTACACGATATGTTATCATCATTTTACTATATTCGCAACCAAATTAAAAACGACGAGTTAGAGCCAGGTGATGAGATGCGTTTGAATATGTTCATCGATGACGAAAACCTCGATTTTAAGCTTGTTTTCCTGGGGCGTGATACGATTAAAACCAAGTTTGGTAAAGTTGCAACCCTTAAATTCAGACCTTATGTACTGGCCGGACGGGTATTTAAGGAGAAAGAAAGTCTTACTTTCTGGATTAGTGATGATAAAAACAAAATTCCGGTAAAAATTGAAGCAAACCTGGCCGTAGGGTCTTTGGATGCCGATCTTGAAGCTTACAAAGGTCTAAAGCATCAATTTAGTATACTAATGGATTAGATATGGAGATAAAACCCGAAATCGCGGAACGAATTGGAAAGCTTGAAGAAAAGTTCAAAAATTCGGGACAGGATATGGGGTCTTATCTGGATGGTCTGCTTTATGACCGATATCTTTCTTACTGGGATTATATTAGTGTAGATACATTATTAAGTTTACAGAAAACCAATACGCACTTTCCAGATGAGATGATCTTTATCACTTATCACCAGATCACTGAATTATATTTTAAGCTCATCATTCACGAGCAAAAACAGATCATAGAAACCACAACGCTAACATCTGCCTATTTTGTTGAAAAGCTAAATAGGATGAATAGGTATTTCAGAATACTTATCGACTCCTTTGATGTAATGATCAAGGGAATGGAAAGGGAACAGTTTCTGAAATTCAGAATGGCTTTACTACCTGCCAGTGGATTCCAATCGGCTCAGTTCAGGATGATCGAACTATATTCAACTCCATTGGAAAATCTTGTCGATTTTAATTTAAGAGATGAATTTACAGTAGAAAACTCTTCCGAAGAACTTTTTGAGAATATCTACTGGAAAAAAGGAGGTATAGATCTGGAAACCGGCGAGAAAACTCTTACGCTTAAGCAATTTGAAAAAAGATATACTCCTCGATTTCTAAGAATTGCAAAAGATGTATACGGAAACACTATATATCAGCGTTACCAGGCCATGCATGAAGATGATCGTCAAAATGAAGATCTACAACAGGCTCTTCGAAACTTTGATGTTAATGTAAATATTAACTGGTTGCTTATGCATATGGGTGCTGCTTACCGATATTTGAGCAAGAAAGATGAAACTATAAAAGCGACCGGAGGAACAAACTGGAAGAAATTTCTACCGCCAAGTTTTCAAAGAGTTTCTTTCTTTCCAGAATTATGGAGTCAGGAAGAACTGAACGACTGGGGGAAGCAATGGGTGAACCACACATTTAATACTGAAAAACAAAAAGCATAAAAACTTGAAGAAATTAGGCTTATTAGTAATGCTAATGCTGGCAATGACTGCCTGCAATGACGATGAGAAAGAACAGGCCGTAAATGAGGTCGAGACCAAAAAAATTCCTAAGATCGAGAAACAGTATGGTTTTATCCTGAATGATTTTGAGGTCATTAGGGATACCATAAGGTCTGGTGATAGTTTTGGTTACATCATGGATCAAAATGGCGTGGATCATGGAAAGGTCTTTGAAGTTTCAGAAAAAGTAAAGGATACCTTTAACCCTGCGAGGATCACTGCCGGTAAGAAATACATGATCCTGAGAGCAAAAGATTCGGCTAAAACTCCGCAATATTTCATTTATGAAAATGATAAGATCAACTATACGGTAGTCTCTATTGGGGATAGTATCTATGCTGCAAAGAAAAAAAGACCGGTAACTATAAAGCAAAGAGAAGTAAGTGGAGTGATCACTTCTTCCCTTTCAGAAGCAATGCAGGCTCAGGGCTTGAGTAATCTTCTGGTTTACGAACTTTCAAATATTTATCAGTGGAGTATTGATTTCTTTAAACTTCAGAAGGGAGACCAGTTCAAAATGGTTTACCAGGAGAAGTATATTGACGATACTATTTTCGCTGGAATTGAAAAGGTGGATGCCGCGGTTTTTAAACATTCAGACAGGCCGTATTATGCTTTTAGTTATATGACCGATAGCGTTTCTGGTCAGCCTAGTTTTTATGACGAGGAAGCTAAAGCATTGCAAAGTTTTTTTCTGAAAGCTCCACTAAATTATTCCAGGATCTCTTCAAGGTTTACAAAAAGACGTTTTCATCCGGTTCAGAAAAGATGGAAAGCTCACCTGGGAACAGATTATGCTGCACCACATGGAACGCCGATCGTAAGTACGGCTAATGGGACGGTGATCGCTTCAGGCTATACCTCCGGAAACGGGAATTATGTGAAAGTGAGACATAATGGAAAATATACTACCCAATATCTTCACATGAGTAAGCGTGCAGTTAGAAACGGGCAAAGTGTTAAGCAAGGCGATGTGATAGGTTATGTGGGAAGTACAGGACTTGCAACAGGGCCACATGTATGTTATCGATTCTGGGTAAATGGCAAACAGGTGGATCCATTCCGCCAGAATCTGCCTTCAGCCGAGCATATCACAGACAATCTAAAAGACGATTATTTAAATCATATTGAATCGATTCGGGCAGAGCTGGATCAAATTCCGTATAAAAGTATCTAAATGAAAAATATAAATCCAACCACTACCAAAGCCTGGAAGGAATTAGAAGATCATTATAAAGAGATCCAGGTTGAACATATGAAGAATATGTTCAATAACGATGAAGAAAGAGCTGATAAATTCACCATTAAATGGGAGGATTTTTATCTTGATTACAGTAAGAACCGAATGAATGAAACTACCGGGAAATTACTGAATAAGCTTGCTGTTGAATGTGGTTTGAAGGAAGCAATGGATGCATATTTTCAGGGTGATGCCATCAACCAGACAGAAGGAAGACCGGTTTTACATACTGCTTTAAGAGCTTCAAAAACCGCAAATGTCCAGGTGCATGGTGAAAATGTAATTCCTGAAGTGCAGGAAGTCAAAGAAAAGATAAGAACTTTTACTGATGAGGTGATCGAAGGAAAACGCAAAGGTTTTACCGGGAAGAAATTTACTGATATCGTAAATATAGGAATTGGAGGATCTGATCTTGGACCGGTAATGGTTGCTGATAGCCTGAAATTCTACCAGAATCATCTGAATTTACATTTTATATCTAATGTAGATGGAGATCATGTACATGATACCATTCAGGATCTAAATCCTGAAACCACCCTTTTCGTGATAGTTTCAAAAACTTTCACGACCATGGAAACAATAAGCAATGCTACTACGGTTCGAGAATGGTTTCTAAAAAAGGCTCCTGAAAAGGAAGTTTCCAAGCATTTTGTAGCAGTTTCTACCAATCTAAATAAAGTAGAAAGCTTCGGAATTGATCCTGACAATATTTTCCCGATGTGGGATTGGGTTGGAGGTAGATTTTCTTTATGGAGCGCTGTAGGTCTTTCAGTAGCACTTGGAATTGGATACAATAATTTTGAATCTCTTTTGGAAGGTGCCCGTAAAATGGATGATCATTTCAGAAATACCGATTTTGAGAAGAATATTCCTGTTCAACTAGCACTAATAAGTATCTGGTATAATAATTTCTTTGGCGCTGAAAGTGAAGCGGTGATACCTTATTCTCAATATTTGGATAAATTTCCATCGTATCTCCAACAGGCCATCATGGAAAGTAATGGGAAAAGTGTGGACCGTAATGGTGAGAAAGTAAATTACCAGACCGGAACAATCATCTGGGGAGAACCAGGAACGAATTCACAACATGCTTTTTTCCAGTTAATCCACCAGGGAACCAAGCTTATTCCTGCAGATTTTATTGGCTTTAAAGAAAGTTTGTTTGGAGATCAGGGGCATCACGATAAATTGATGGCGAACTATTTTGCTCAAACTGAAGCTCTTCTTAATGGTAAAAGGGAAGAAGTAGTGGAAGAGGAGTTGCGTTCTATGAGGTTTAGCCAGGAAGAAATAGACAGGATCAAATCATTTAAAGTATTTGAAGGTAATAATCCAACGAATACCTTATTGGTTCAAAAACTAACTCCGGAAAGTCTGGGGAAACTTATTGCCATGTATGAACATAAGATATTTGTACAGGGCGTGATCTGGAATATTTTTAGTTATGACCAATGGGGAGTTGAATTAGGAAAACAACTGGCGAATAAAATTCTTTCAGATTTTAAATCTAATAATTCTGAAGGTCACGATTCCTCTACACAGAATCTGTTGAAGTTTTACATGAACTAAATAGTTTGAATAATTACATATAATATGAAAGCCTGAAGTCTGGAACTTCAGGCTTTTTCTATTTAAAAAAACCTGAAATCCCTTCCGAAGAAATTGATCTGAGGTTGCTGGAATGATGCAATTCGCTCTTTAATAGTGTAGAGATCAAAAATGCCCCATTACAAATTCAATAATTTTTGATGTTTTTGAGCAGCAAAATTGATTTTTACCAAATATTCTATGCTCATTATTGCCCTATTTAACGTCTTTAACACTGTTAGGGCTTATTTTGAATCATTCCATTTAACATAATATTTTGTTTTCCTCTAATTAGCAGTATATTGCGGCGAAATTTGTTGAAATGTTAAACTTCTGTACGTTAAATATTTTAACATTGAGATAATGTTAGAGAAGAACAATTAGTTTTCTTTTGCATCGAATTTTAAACAAACTCAAACACACAAAAAAAATGAGGAAATTATTACTCTTAGCGATGTTCTTAACATCTGCTACGATTTTTGCTCAAGGAACTGTTACCGGTGTGGTAATGGATTCCCAAACATCAGGTCCACTTCCAGGAGCTAATGTAATGGTAGTTGGTACTAACAATGGTACAATGACAGATTTCGACGGGAACTTCACTTTGAATGTTGCAGAATCTGAAGGTACTATTAAAATTACCTTCGTAGGTTACACTTCTAAGGAAGTGAAATTCAATGTTACTGGCGACACTCAGGATCTAGGACAGATCGTTCTGGGTGCAGATGATAACGCATTGGATGAGATCGTTGTAACAAGTTTCTCACTTGCTATCGACAGAAAAACACCAGTAGCTGTTTCAACTATTAGTGCTGCAGAGATCGAAACCAAGATTGGTAACCAGGAATTTCCTGAAGTGCTAAAATCTACTCCTGGAGTATATGCTAACAAAGCCGGTGGTGGTTTTGGTGATGCAGAGCTTCGTATGAGAGGTTTTGAAGGTGAAAACATCGCAGTAATGATTAATGGTGTTCCTGTAAACGATATGGAAAATGGTCGTGTATACTGGAGTAACTGGGCAGGTCTTTCTGATGTAACAAGAACTATGCAAACTCAAAGAGGTTTAGGTGCTGCTAAAGTTGCTGTTCCATCTATCGCTGGTACGGTAAACGTTGTAACTAAAACTACAGATGCTGAAAAAGGTGGTAGCATCTACGCTGCAACTGGTAATGATGGCTACACTAAGTTTGGTGCTACTGTATCAACAGGGAAGTCTGAAAATGGACTTGCTGCAACAGTATCTGCTTCGAGAACAGTTGGAGATGGTTATGTAGATGGTACTGAATTTATTGGGTATAACTACTTCGTAAACATCGCAAAAGAATTTGGTGAAGATCACGAACTTTCTTTTACTGCTTTTGGTGCGCCACAAAGACACGGTCAGCGTCAAAACAGATACACTATCGAAACTTACAGAGAAAGCGAAAGAGGTATCAAATTTAACGGAGACTGGGGTTATTTAAATGGTCAGGTTACTCATATCGAAGATAACTTCTACCACAAACCACAAATGTCATTAAACCACTACTGGGATATTAATGAGAATACTGAATTATCTACTGCACTTTACGCTTCCTTTGGGACAGGTGGAGGTGGTGGATGGGCCGGAACTAACAAGTTTGGTCTTGATTCTAAATACAGAGATGGTTACCTGCAACCGGTAAACCTTGATCTAATTGTAGATGAGAACATTGAAAGAGGTGCTGATGGTTCTGAAACTATTTTAAGAGCTTCCAGAAACGACCACAACTGGTATGGTGCACTTTCTACTTTATCTACAGATCTTACAGATGATATCGAACTTCTTGCAGGGATCGATTTAAGATACTACAAAGGAGAGCACTTCCAGGAAGTTACAGATCTTCTAGGTGGACAGTACTACTTTGATGATTCTAACGTGAACAATCCTATAAACCTTGCAAAGGTTGGAGATAAGATTAGCTACAACAATGATGGTATCGTTCTTTGGGAAGGTGGATTCCTTCAGGGAGAATATTCAAAAGATGATTTAGATATCTTCGTTTCTCTTGCAGCTTCGAACACATCTTACAAGCGTGTTGATTATTTCAACAACCTTGATTCAGATCCTAATCAGGAATCTGATTACGCAAACTTCTTTGGATACCAGATCAAAGGTGGGGCGAACTACAACTTCACCAGAACTAGTGGTGTATTCGCAAACATCGGGTACTTTGAAAGAGCACCTTTCTTTGATGCTGTATTCTTAAACTTCGTAAACGACCTTAACCCAGATGCTGAAAATCAAAAGATCTTTAGTACTGAACTTGGATATACTTACAGAAGCTCTGTGTTGAGAGCAAACGTGAACGTTTACAGAACTAACTGGAGAGACAGATCTTTGATCTACTCTTATAACAATCCTGATGGTTCTCTTGGTGTTGCAAACATTTTGGGTGTAAATGCAGTTCACCAGGGTCTTGAACTTGATTTTGAATACCGTCCTTTCGAGGAACTTTCTATCACAGGTTTCGCTTCTTTTGGTGACTACAGATGGGAAAGTGATGTAACAGGAGTACAGATCTTTGACGAAGAGCAGAATCTTATTGATGAGATCAACCTTTTCATCGAGGATACTAAAGTAGGTGGTACGCCACAAACTACTGCTGGTCTTGGAGTAGACTATGAGTTCTTGACAGATATGAGATTAAGAGCAAACTATAACTACTTTGGTGACTTCTGGTCAGATTTTGATCCGGTAAGCCGTACGAATCCTGATGCTGGTGAGACATGGAAACTTCCAGATTTCGGAACGCTTGATGTAGGTCTTTCTTACGATTTCTCTGTAGCTGGATTTGATGCTGCTTTGAATGCGAACGTTTATAACATTACAGATACAGAATATATTGCTAATGCACAGAATGGTCTTCAGAACAACGCACGTACTGCACTTGTATGGTACGGTTTCGGAAGAACTTACACTGTAGGAGCTAAACTTA
This sequence comes from Christiangramia marina, assembly GCF_048285865.1. NCBI lineage: Bacteria > Pseudomonadati > Bacteroidota > Flavobacteriia > Flavobacteriales > Flavobacteriaceae > Christiangramia > Christiangramia marina. The sequence continues at coordinate 1,126,795 of NZ_JBLVTK010000001.1, forward strand.
ACTTCTAAACACAACACGATGAAAAAGACATTTTATGTACTAATGGCTTTCGTAGGTCTGGCTTTAACTAGCTGTGAGCCAATGGAAGACATTCATGATGAAATCGACAACGACCTGGATAGCCAGCTTGCTGTTGCTGAGAGAGACTATGTGCTTACTGAAGATGATTATGAAGAACTTGGACAAAACTTTCCAAACTTCGGTTCAGTAGAAGATGCAAGAACTTTGATTCCTACTTTACTTTCAGACCTATATCCAACTTATGGTGCAGGTTCAATTATTAATGTAGGATTCGATCTATTCGATCCACTTAGAGTTCAGGACTATTCAGTATCTAGCTCAGACTATGGTATGATCGATCTTTCTACAGACTATTTCTCTGGAATGGGAGAGGTGGCAGATTTCCTTGAAGCGAAATATCCACAGGCTGAAAATGGAGAGTATGTTAGACTTACTTATAATATCCTTGCTGAAGAGATCGCTTACGAGCTTTCTGCAGATGATTTTGATGTAATTGGAGACGAACTTGGAGATGTATATCCAGATCCTGCATCTAGTGCTGCTCAATACAGTAACTTCGATAGAAGATCTGACAGAAACGCATACTGGAGTGACGATATGATCGTGGAAGCTCTTGGTGTAGCCATTTCAGAAGAATTTGGAGATATCGCCGGTCAGCAATACAATGTTACTTACGCTATCTACGATGGTAGCTCAGGAACTGAGAGCATGACTGTTCAGTTTGATGGAAACACGTATGTAGCTGTTGGTGGAACTTCTTACGAGATCTCTAGTGAAGACTATGACGCTATTGGTGAAGAATTCGCAACTGCATATCCTGGACCAGCTGGAAATGCTGCTCAGTTTGGAAGTTTTGATGTACGAGAGACTAGCAATAACTACTGGAATGAAGACATGCTTTTAGAAGCTTTTGCTTTCGTAATTACTAGTGAATTTCCTGCAGCTCAGGATGGTGATCAGTTTGTATTGACTTACAAAGTTTACAATGGTTCTGTTGCTACGATAGTGGTAAACCTTGTCCTTGACGGTGGTGCTGTCACTATCGATGAAGATGCTTCAGTTTCAACTATTGAAGAAACTAAAGTATTTGCCTACACCAACGGAGATTGGGATGAGCCTTACATGCTACCTGAAAATTCTTATACTGAAGAATTCGGTCAGCGTTTCAGCAACTTCGGAGACGAGGATGAAGCTCTTGCTAAAATAGCGATCTTCTTAGGAAGAGAATTTCCTTACGCTGAAGAAGGTGAATATAAAGCTGTTGCATATCGTTTCTACAACGGAGAAGCAACTGTGACTGAGTATGCTAACTTTACGTTTGAAAATGGTAAATGGATGGCTATTCCTAGCGTTATTTCAGATGCACTTCAGTTTGGATTTGAAGATGGAATGTGGGTACCAGACAACACGATCAACTACATGTTGAGTTCTGCTGATTACTCTATCATTGCTGATGCACTTTCAGGTAATACTGACCTTGCTACACAACTTGCTAGTATTGATCGTTACGGTAACTTTGACCGTCGTCCGGGAGCCAGTGCTTACTGGAATGATGATAATCTACTATTAGCTATGCAAGCGCTTCTTAATGAGATCGCTCCAAATGCTGAAGAAGGACAGAAGTACTTACTTACTTTCGATATCTATAATGGATCGAATACTACAGAAAGCCTAAGCCTTATTAAAGAAGGTGGAATGTGGGTAGTTAACCAGTAGGTTCTAAACTCAATTTATATAAACCTCTTATCTTCACGGTAAGAGGTTTTTTTTTGACTTAAAATGTCAGATATTTGCAGCCACAATACACAAACTATGAAAAAATATACCGGACTCTTTTTGTTGGCACTCATGTTGGGTTGCTCAGGTGATGATGATTCAACACCAACCCCTACGCCACCAGTTGAAGAAGAAAATCCAGTAGCAACGGCAGATGAACTTTCTGCTGTTCAAAATGAAACCTATACCTTCAACAGAGCTATGTTGCTGGAAAACGATGAACTTGTGGATAACGCGATCATCACCAGTATAGATGCCGAAACTGAAGCAGGAGGAACCATCACAGATAATCGTGATCAAACTTATACTTATGAGCCTGCTAATGATTTCACGGGAAATGATACATTTTCTTATACCATCTGCGTACCTGGAGATTCCGATAGATGTTCCAGCGCTGTAGTTACCATCATCGTTGGCGACGCTGGGGAACCAATAGCGGCCGATGATAGTTATACTACCCAGGAAGGTAAAACCTATACAATTAGCAATCACCTTGATAATGACCAGGTGGTGGATAATGCTGAAGTTACTGCAGTAGAAAGTACGAGTGGTAACGCCAGTGTAACACTTCAGGACGACGGAAGCATTCTTTATGTGCCAGAATCCAGTTTTTCTGGTCAGGATACTTTTACTTATACCTTGTGTGACGATGATGAGACACCTAGTTGTTCTACTGCCACTGTTACCATGACCGTTGAGGATGAAGGTTCACCGGTAGCTTTAGATGACACTGTGGTTATAGAAATTGGTACTTCCGAAGAAGTGATTACAAAACTTCTGGATAATGATGATCTAACCGATGATGCAACGATTTCTTCCGTAAATGATTCAGCAAGTAACGCGACCATTGTATTGAATAACGATGGAACAGTAACCTATACTCCACAAGCAGGTTTTATGGGAGAGGATACATTTACGTATACTATTTGTGATGATGATGCTGATGCAAGCTGTTCTACAGCTACTGTTACGGTAAATATAGTAGAAGCGGTAAAATTCAATGTCCCTGATAATCTAAAGGCATATTATTCAGACGCCAGTTTTACCATCGATCCAGACCTGTTGTATTCAGAGCTTTCAGATTTTACGAACGCGCAACATACAAACCGCCTTACTTATACAGATCGTCACGATTACTTATATGATGCCGATGCTGCACTCAATGATCCATCTATGGTAGTGCTAATTTACTCAGGTGAACTTAGACCAGATGATGAATTCCAGTTAGGAGATCTTGACGGTGACGAAAGTTTTAATACAGAACACATTTATCCTCAGTCTCGTCTAAATACTGAAGAATCTGTAAGTGACCTACATTTGCTAAGAGTTGCTGATGTAAATATTAATTCTGAAAGGCTTAATTACCCATTTACTGATGGTAGTGGAGAATATAAGCTTGTAGGTGGTGATAGCTGGTACCCTGGAGATGAATGGAAGGGTGATGTTGCCAGAATGGTAATGTATGTGAACCTTAGCTACGGAGACTCCTTTGATGAAGTTGGAAATCTTGACCTATTCCTGAAGTGGAATCGTGAAGATCCTGTTTCAGCTTTCGAATTACAGCGTAACGACGTGATTGAAGCGGCTCAGGGTAACCGAAATCCATTTATTGATAATCCATTCCTTGCTACGCTTATCTGGGGTGGTGATGCGGCGGAAAATCGTTGGGAATAGACTTCAGAATTAATAACACTTATATAAAAATATATGTATCAAACTGTTCAATTTATACACTCTTACTGGGCTTACCTGGTGCTGGTAATGCTTTTGATCGCGACCTTTAATTTTATAATTGGGTTTGCGACGAATAAGGAATACAGTGCGACTAATTTTAGAATCGCCTTATTTACGCTCATCGTTTCGCATATACAATTGCTTATTGGAATCGTACTTTACTTTACCTCTGGTAATATGGCGAGATGGGAAGGTGGTATGGGAGAAGTCATGGGTAACGATACTACCAGACTTTACCTGGTTGAGCATCCATTAATGATGATCATCGCTATTGCTTTAATCACTATTGGTTACTCCAAACATAAAAAGAAACTTACTTCGAAGCCAAAATTCAAGATGCTGGCTATTTTCTACGGAATCGCTTTTCTGGTGGTATTGTCCAGAATTCCATGGAGTGCATGGTTTTAGATGAAGAATTTCATATTGAAAAAGCCCGGTAGTTGACCGGGCTTTTTTTATTCTACAGCTTTTATCAAATACAGGTATACGGGAAAATGATCACTATACCCTGGCTGATAGCCTGAGCTACCATAGGTACGCATAGGATACCCGCGGTACTGACCACCCTGCGTAATTAAATAAGGAGCGTTAAAAATTCCGGCTTTGTAATACTGAAATCCTTCAGAAGTTCTGTTCAATAAGCTTTCTGAAAGATAAAATTGATCGAATAAGTTCCAGGAATCACGATATGCCAGTGTCCCGCGACCTCTTTTGAGCATGTTTTCCATAGGATTATACAGGTCCCCTTCTTTCAAATCCTGAATTTCGGCTTTAGTTTGTAGGAACTTTTTAAAGCTTTTATTGGTAGGATCATCGTTAAAATCTCCCATTCCAATAATTCTTGCCTTTGGGTCTTCCTGGTAAATGGAATCTATGATTCGTTTATTAAGCATAGCAGCTTTTTCACGTTTGTAACTGCTTTTTGCTTCACCACCAGACCGGGATGGCCAGTGATTTACTATAAAATGAGTTTCCTGCCCCAGCGCAATTCCGCTCACTACCAGTTGATCTCTGGTATAATCTCTTTTGTCCTCATCATAGATCATTAATTTCCTGGCCTGAGAATTCGTCACCACAAATGACTGCGAACGATACAGTAGTGCCACATCGATGCCTCGCTCATCTGGAGAATCGTAATGCACGATCTTGTAATTAAACTGTGCAAGGTTGGGATGTGCGATCAAATCTTCTAAAACCTTCTTATTTTCAATTTCACAAAGGCCTATTACCAATGGTGGTTTTTTAGATTCCTGAGTTCCTATTTCAGCAAGCACCCTGGAGATATTCGCTATTTTAACGTCGTAGCGTTCCTTGGTCCAGTTGTCTTTACCCAGAGCAGTCCTGTCATCATCAAACGTGAGGGTATCGTCTACGGTGTCGAACAGATTCTCGACATTATAAAAGGCAATAGTTTCAATATGGTAATCTCTCATATTCTGACAATATAGGTTTTCTGAAGTTGTCAGGTATAGCCCAATTACCAAATAAATCGCTGTAATATATTTCTTCAATTTTTTCATCATTTTAGACCGCAATTAAAGTACTGGTTTTTTGATTATTACAGAAAAATGATTTAAAATTATCCCATATTTCGACGACGAGGCACTGAATGAATAAAACCTTTTTTTGGGTGTGTCTGTTTTCTTTGGTTTATCAAAGTTTATACGCCCAAACTCCGATCATCAATGGTCGGATTATAGATGCAATCACCCAGGTGCCCTTACCCCAGGTTAAAATTGCAACAGAGAATTCTTTTAACGAGACGTTCTCAGACCCTGAAGGAAAATTTTCTTTAGGAATGGAAAGTATTTCAGAAAATGAGATTATTCTTCTTATTACTAGATCAGGTTACCTGAGCAAAAGAATACCTGTTAGGCAAAATGGAATTCTGGAGCTGGATCTTTCCACTATTTCACTTAGCCCAGACTCCAGTCATGATCTCACCTTTCAAAATACCATTAGTCTTTCAGATGCAGAGCTAACAGATGATGAAGCTGACTTTGATAATATTTCAGGTATTCTTCAATCCACCCGGGATGCTTATCTAAGCGCAGCTGCATTTGATTTTAGTCAGACTTTTTACCGGGTACGTGGCCTTGGTTCAGAGTATGGCAGCTTAATGATCAATGGAATTGAGATGAACAAAGCTTTTGATGGCAGACCTCAATGGAGTAATTGGGGAGGACTTAATGATGTTCAGAGAAACCAGGTTTTCAGTTCTGGTTTTTCTCCTTCAGAATATGCATTTGGAGGTCTTGGTGGTACTACGAATATAATCATGCGTGCCTCACGTTTTGCTAGTGGTGGTAGAATTACTGCGTCGGGTTCTAACAGAAGCTATACCGGTAGGCTTATGGCAACTTACGCAAGTGGTGAGAAAAATAATGGCTGGTTTTATGCATTTTCTATAGGACGCCGTTATGCAAGTGAAGGTTATATGGAAGGAACTCCGTTCGACGCAAACTCTATTTACCTTGGACTGGAAAAATTCATTAATAAGGAACATGCATTAAATTTCACTGCGATTTATACGCCAACACTTCGTGGGAAATCTGCGCCACTTACTGAAGAGGTTGTTGAAATTAAAGGAAAACGCTACAATCCATACTGGGGTTTACAAGAGGGTGTGATTCGCAATAGCAGGATGAAAGAGATCAATGAACCAGTTTTTATGCTCAATCATTTCTGGAACCCTTCTGATAATATACAAATCAACACTAATTTTTCTTACCAGTTTGGTGAAGTTTCTAACACCCGTATAGATTATGGAGGCACTAGCTTCGTTGATTTTGATTCTCAGCGCACTTACCTGGGCGGAGCTTCAAATCCAGATCCCGTTTACTACCAGAAGTTACCAGGATATTTCCTGAGATTTGAAGGTTTTGAGGATTTTCAGAAAGCTTATCTCTCTGCAAATGAATTGAGAAATAATGGACAGATCAACTGGGACAAGATTTATGAAGCCAATGCCAATCCTGATGCTTTGTACGCTCTGGCGGCAGATGTCAATCAGGATCAAAGTTTGATTGCTAATAGTATATTGAGCTGGCAATTATCTTCCAGTCTGCATGTAATTACTAGCTTCAAAGCTTCATCTCTTAAAAGTCACAACTTTGGCAGGATCGAGGATCTTTTTGGATCATCCAGTTTTCTGGATGTAGAGGTTTTTTCAGACTTCTCTCAAAATGACTTAAAAAATCCTGATCGAAAAGCACTGGAAGGGGAGAGTTATAAATACGATTATAATCTAGAAGCTCAGACGGCTGAAGTTTTTGGTCAGCTTCAAAAGCAATGGAGAAGCATGGAAATTAGTGTGTCCGGGCAGGTTTCGAGCTCAAGCTTCAAACGATTTGGGAATTATCAGAATGAAGAATTCATGGCGAATTCTTATGGTAGGTCTAAGGATATCGATTTTCTTACTTCAGGTATAAAAACGAACTTACTTTATAAATTTTCGGGACGTCAAAGTCTGGAGTTAAATTTGGCAGCCTTCTCAAAAGCACCATTACTGAAGAATATCTTTATAAATCCACGCCAGAATAACGCCATGGCTCCCTGGGTTTCCGAAGAAAAAATTACTGGTTCTGATCTCAGTTATCGCTATCGCACCAATCTTTTCAACTTTAGATTTACCGGCTACGTCCAGCAGATAGCGAATAGTACCGAAGTTTCTTTTTATTATACGGATGGGTTATCAGGCCTTGGTAGAGAGAATTCTACCGCCTTCGTTCAGGAGGTCCTAACCAAGATGGATAAACAATATCTTGGAGTTGAACTAAGTTCAGAATACCAGGTAACATCAACGATGAAGCTGAAATTAGCTGGAGGATGCGGGCAGTTTGTATATAGCAACAATCCTGCTCTTAGCTTGTTCTCCAGTTCTTTTGAAGATTTGAATTATGAGCAATCATTCCTCAAAGGCTATCGCTTACCGGGTGGTTCGCAATCTGCGTTTCAACTAGCTTTCGAATATCGAGATCCTGCATACTGGTGGTTCGGCATTTCACAAAATTACTTTACTGGCGCATTTATAGACGTGAGTCCGTTGAATAGGACCTCAAATTTTCGAAAAGATTATGATGGTTTGGAGATCGTGGAATATAATGCGGAAGTAGCGAGAGAATTATTACGGCAAGAGCAGTTTGATCCCTATTTTCTCACGAACATCATTGGCGGCAAAAGCTGGAGAATTAAGGATAAATATCTCGGTTTATTCGCCAGTATAAATAATGCACTCAACACCAATTTTAAAACCGGTGGTTTCGAGCAGTCGCGGAATGCTAATTATAGAACGTTAAAAGTGGATAGAGATCGCGAGATTCCAATCTTCGGAAATAAATACTGGTATGGAAACGGTACCAGTTACTTTGTGAATTTAAATCTTAGATTTTAAAATATGAACAAAACATTTTTCATCATTTTTTTACTGGCTATAACTTTTCACGCTTGTGTTCCAACAGATGATTTTGAAGTCCCGGAACTTGTAGAGGACAGTATATCCATAAATGGAAGTTTCACCAGTATCACTGCAGTGAAGGGTAATTATAAAGTAGAAACTGGTGAGATTCATAATTTCAGGGATACCGATACATGGTTTGAAGCCTATGTGATCAGTGACGATTCGGGAGGGAACTTCTATAAAAAGCTCGTGTTACAGGATAAGGCTCATAATCCTCAGTCTGGAATACAAATTCTGGTTGATGACAATTCCCTGCATCAAACTTATAACTTCGGAAGAAAAGTTTATGTGAAGCTCGACGGTCTTAGTCTTGGATTTAATAATGGTGTTCTGCAACTAGGTATTCAGAATAGGGGAGATGTGGTGGCAATTCCTTCTTCATTAATAGATGATTTTATTGTTAGATCTGAAATCACTTCGGAAATCATTCCGAAGAAACTTTCAATTTCTGAGTTTTCAGAAGAGACGAAAAACCTCTATGTAGAAGTGCATGACATTCAGTTTGATATCAACCTGGTGCGCGAAGCAGAGAATTTCTCGTTCGCTTCTCACAGATACGATGAATATGATGGTGAAAGACAATTGGAAAGTTGTATAACCGGAGAGACCGCGTTTTTAAGTACCAGCACCTATGCGAATTTCAGATCTTTGATGCTACCCTCAGGTTCCGGGAATATCAAAGGAGTTCTGAGCCGCAATTATTATGACGAACATTTCGTGCTCATTGTAAATGATCCAACCGCTCTCGATTTTAATGAAGAGAGATGTGATGACCAGTTTTTCAAATGTGATTCTGAAGGCGTTTTTAGTAGAAACGTGATCACGGAAGAGAATTTTGATGGTGTAACTTCTAACACAACGCTTGCCGCCAGAAAATGGACAAATATCAATGTGAGTGGAGGGGAAAAACGTTTTACACCTACGATGGTAAACGGCAATCGATTATTGCGAATCTCTGCTTATAATACGCTAGAGAATCCGCTGGAAGCATGGCTGGTATCCCCGGTAATCGATATCTCCAGTACCAGAGCGAATCTTGTAACCTTTGATCTGCTTGCTTCCTACGATAACGGCATGTTCTTAAAGGTGTTTTTTACTCAGGATTTCACTGGTGATCCAAGAACTACAGAATGGAAGTTGCTGGATGCTGCAATTCCATACGGGCCATCGGGAGGTTCTGGCAATATTTTCAAAACTTCAGAAGTAGATCTTTCCTGTCTGCAAGGAAAGGTTTGGATAGGATTTAGATATTTAGGGGCTGCTCCAGATAAGACCACTACGTATGATCTCGATAATTTCAGAGTTTTAGGGAATTGAAATTATTTGAAGTAATCCTCGGGTAGTTTCGAACTTATGACCATCAATATTCAATGTTCATAGCTGGCAGTGATCTGGATAACGATGTAAGATTTCACAATTCATATAATTCAATGGGTAAATGATCTGGATCATAGAGGAAAGTGAACTTTTTGCTAGTGAATTCATCGGTACGTACCCGCTCGGTATCAATATTGTTTTGAAGCAGTTCTTTTATACATGCTTCAAGGTCAAGCACGCCAAAAGCTAAATGTCTCAATCCTGCCGCTTCAGGTTGGGTTAATCTCGCAGGTGGATCGGGAAATGAAAATAATTCGAGTATATATTCTCCGTTTAAAGAAAGGTCAAGTTTGAAAGATTTTCGTTCTTCCCTGTAAATTTCTTTCTCAATCTTAAAACCCAGCACATCTGTATAAAACTGTTTGGACCGTTCATAGTTGGAGCAAACAATGGCTACATGATGCAATTTTTGGATGTTCATATTTTAAATCTGATTATTAATGTTGATAGTTGTGAAGATGCTAGTTGAATAGTACAGTTCTGGGCTTACCTAGATTAAAATTCTGAAAACCGAAATCATTGGTCTCAATAGAATTCGTTTTAAAGATATTAAGTCCCTGACCAGGAATTTTAGGATAAAAGGAAAAAGAAAGCTGAAAGTTGTTGAACACCAGATAGTCATTTCGAATAATAAAACCAACGCCAATGGAAGAATAGAGATCATTCGTACCGATATTCGAGTTCTTCAGGATGCCGGCAGTATAATTTAAAAAAGGATTTAATCTAAATCCAAAAAGATCCCAGGGTGAGTAGAATTGAGTTTGTAGCTCCAGTACATACTTTTCAGTTCCTATAAGATCACTGTCAAAACCTGCGATACGCGCCCCGGTCGTTCTCCGGTAGTCACTTCCATAACTACCATTAAATCTATTGTGCTCGTCTATGCTCAAACGGTCACCTACAGAATTCATTCTATCCACCCCAATAATGAACTGAGGTTTTACAAACTGTCTCATTTTCCATTTTTGTCCTAGACCTATAAGATTTGTAAAATAATTAGCCTGGAAAGAATAAGCGGTTTGTTCGGTTTTTGAACCGTTGAAATAACTGCCAGCTTCAAAGTTGGTGCTAATATATCCCCAGTCGAAGTAATTTCCAAAGGAGGCTCTGGCGCCAAGGTACATCCTGGTCTGCTGATTCTTATTCTGGAATCCGCCGGTTAAAGCATATACTTTGCCTACCGGGACGTCTTCAGTAATACCATCATTAAAGATATATTGATCCTGAACGAATTGCCTCGAAGATATTCCAACACTCGCCAGATATCTTGTCTCGTCTCCAAAATAGTTAATACTATCATATGCAGCCGAAGGGGATTCTCTAAAATTTACATCCAGAAAACCAACACTGGTAATAAGATTTGTACTTCGTTCCTTTTCAGAATTTCCTTCGAAAAGGCGATAGGAATGTCCAACCCAGTAATCCTGAGAAATATATTTGAAGTTTTGATCTTCTAATTCCAAAGCCGCATTTGGTAATTCTACCTGTCTGTATTGTTCATCTACATAAAATCCTGCTGCCCATCTCGTAAACGGAGAATAAAATTCTCTTTCTATAAAAACACTTTTACGATAGAATTCATTGAAGTCGCTTTGATATCGAATTTCTCCAGTTATAAAGGTGTTTTTAATGTTCGGAACCCGGTAAATACCGGAATAGGCATTTTTGCCATCACTTAGCCTGTTCGCAAAACTGAAATTAAGCTGGTGTCCAATCCCAACAATATTATATTCTTTAAGAGTCACTTTGTTTTCATTGGTTGAAAACACGCCCTGGGGTGTAAGACTCCACGAGTCCAGAGCCAGGATCTTTACATCTACCGAGTCAGAATTTTTTATGGCATGAGCAGTAATTTTTACTTCTCTTATATATTGCTGTGAACGCAGTAATCTCTCAGATTCATCTAACAGCAAAGTATCCAGGTCATCGTTCTCCTCCAGTAACAGAAAATTTCGAATAGCGAACTCCTTAGACTTTATATGGATTTGATTCCCGGTTCTTTCTACCCAGCTATTAGCAGTTTCTGTAGAATCTGTGAAGGAGAAACCAAATGGATCTTTAGTTTCAATAATAACATGTCTAATGGGCCTTCCTTCAAGTTCTGAATAGTCCCTGTACTGCTTTTTTACTTGCTTTTTCGGTTTTTTCGTAGTCGACTTGAATAATAACTGATGAACTCTTTTGGTAATCTTGCGCTTTTCTGAAAATCGTTCTAATCGATCATATATATTCGTAGTATCCTTCTTTTCGGTCTTTTCAGTCTTCTCGCTCTTTTCATTTTTTTCCTTTTCCTGCGCCTGAAGCTGAAAACTAAAACATAAAATAGTGCAGACGGACCATAAAATTTTAATCATGGTCTTCTGGGAAAGGATAGAATGTTGGGGGTTTTTCAACAAATTAAATCAAACCTCTTAAGGAAATTTCTACTGAATTTAGAGTGTCACGAAGTCAATTAAGTTCAAATTCATGCTGCCTCAATAATATGAAATCTAATTTGTTCTGTGCAAGCTTTACGCCAATTCTTCTTTCTTCTCTCTAAAATCCAAAGGCTCAAGTACTTTCAGAGCTTTATCAATAGAATTTATCCTGTCAAAAGTAAGTAGTAAACGTAGTCCATTTCTGGTTTGTTTCTCCTTCATGGTGCAGTTTTGCTTGTGTGTTTGCACATATTGCAGAACCTTCGTGAAGTTAGCAGTTTGATAGAATCTTGAATTTTGATCTGCTATAAAACAACCAACCATTTTATTCTTTTTCAATACCACTCTTTCAAGTCCTATTTTGGCGGCGATCCATTTAATTCTTACAGAGTTTAGAAGGTCAACGGCCTGTGTAGGTAACTCGCCAAACCTGTCTTCCAGTTCTGCTTCAAATTTAACCAGTTCTTCTTCGGTAGAAAGCTCGTTAAGTTTAGTATATAGATTCAGTCTCTCTGCGATATTGTTGATATAATCATCTGGGAATAACAATTCGAAATCGGTGTCTATCTGGGTATCCTTTACGAAATCTTTTAATTCCACATCTTCGGTTTCAGCATAAAGATCACGAAATTCGTTTTCTTTTAATTCCTCGATCGCTTCGTTCAGGATCTTTTGATAAGTGTCGAAACCAATATCATTGATGAATCCACTTTGATCGCCACCAAGAAGATCACCGGCACCACGAATTTCAAGATCTTTCATGGCAATATTGAACCCGCTACCCAATTCTGAAAATTGCTCCAATGCTGTCATTCTTTTACGCGCATCTTCGGTCATTACTGAATAAGGCGGAGTAATGAAGTAACAGAATGCCTTTTTATTACTACGTCCAACCCGGCCACGCATCTGGTGGAGATCTGATAATCCAAAGTTATTTGCGTTATTTATAAAGATCGTATTGGCTTCAGAAACATCAAGTCCGCTTTCAACGATCGTAGTAGAGACGAGCACATCAAATTCCCCATTGATGAAGCTAAGCATTAATTTCTCCAGTTTTTTACCTTCCATCTGCCCGTGTCCAACCCCAATTTTGGCATCTGGAACCAGTCTCTGGATCATTCCCGCAACTTCCTTGATATTCTCCACCCGGTTGTGAATAAAGAAAACCTGGCCACCACGCTGAATTTCATAAGAAACAGCATCACGAATGGTTTCCTCTGAAAAACGAATAATATTTGTTTCAATAGGATAACGGTTAGGAGGCGGAGTAGTGATCGTAGAAAGGTCCCTTGCCGCCATCAAGCTAAATTGTAAAGTTCTTGGGATTGGCGTCGCGGTTAGAGTAAGGGTATCTACGTTTTCACGAATGGTTTTCAGTTTATCTTTTACCGCGACTCCAAATTTCTGTTCTTCATCGACAATCAATAAACCAAGATCTCTGAATTTCACAGCTTTGCTAACCAATTGGTGCGTTCCTATAATAATATCAACTTTCCCATCGGCAAGATCTGCCAGGGTTTCGCGGCGTTCTTTAGCAGTTCTAAAGCGATTTAAATAATCTATTCTCACCGGGAAATCTTTCAGTCTTTCTGAAAAGGTCTGGTGATGCTGAAACGCCAGAATGGTTGTTGGCACCAGGACTGCAACCTGCTTATTATTATCTACAGCCTTAAAAGCCGCACGAATCGCGATTTCCGTCTTTCCGAAGCCAACGTCCCCGCACACAAGCCTGTCCATTGGACGTTCACTTTCCATATCCTCCTTCACTGCAGCGGTGGCCGAACTTTGATCTGGTGTATCTTCATACATGAAAGATGCTTCCAGTTCATGCTGAAGATAGGAGTCAGGATCATATTTAAATCCTTTTTCGAGTCTTCTTTTGGCGTATAATTTTATAAGATCGTAAGCAATATGCTTTACACGGGCCTTGGTCTTTTTCTTGAGGTTTTTCCAGGCGTTACTTCCCAGTTTATAGATTTTAGGAGGCTTCCCATCTTTCCCGTTAAACTTTGAAATTTTATGTAGCGAGTGAATGCTCAGGTAAAGAATATCGCGTTCCCCGTAGATCAATTTGATCGCTTCCTGTTTCTTTCCTTCCACATCGATCTTCTGGAGTCCGCCAAATTTCCCAATTCCGTGGTCAATATGTGTTACATAATCACCCACCTCAAGATTCGTAAGTTCCTTGAGTGTGATCGCCTGTTTCTTGGCATAGCCATTTTTCAGATTAAATTTATGGTAGCGCTCAAAAATCTGGTGATCTGTATAGCAAACCATTTTAGAATCTTCATCTATAAACCCCTGGAACATGCTAAAAACCGGGGTCTGATACTCTACTTTTTGATCCTGATCTTCCAGAATATCATTAAATCGGCGTGCCTGCTGATCGCTCACACAACAAATAAAATTCTTATAACCTGCTTCCTGATTTTCTACCAGGTTTTCAATAAGTAGATCGAACTGTTTATTAAAGGAAGGTTGTGGCTTGGTATGATATTGTATTTCAGTCTTAGGCTTAAGAAATGCCGTATTACTAAGTTCTACCGCGGTAAAATTGAGTAGTTCCTTTTTTATAAGTTCACCATCTGCAAACAATTCTGAAGGTTCACTGTGTTTTACTTCTTCGGAAAGTTTTTCAAAAGCTTCTGTAGCTTTACTGAAGAGCTTGTCTGCCTGCGCAGAAAGCAGATCCAGATTTTTTATGAATACAGCGGTATCTGCTGAAATATATTTTAGGAAACTTTCCCTGATCTCATTGAGCTGTTTATTCTCAACATTGGGCATTACCGAAATCTTCTTTTTCTTATCTGTAGAAAGCTGGGTTTCCACATCAAAAGTCCGGATGCTGTCTACTTCATCCCCGAAAAATTCTATTCTATAGGGCTCATCATGACTAAAGCTAAAAACATCAATAATTCCACCTCTCACTGAAAACTCCCCAGGTTCTGTGACGAAATCCACTCTTTTAAACTGATATTCAAAAAGGACTTCATTTACAAAATCGATAGAAAGTTCATCACCTACAGATATTTTCAGAGTACTTCGGTCCAGTTCCTTTCGTGTGACTACTTTTTCAAAAAGAGCATCTGGATAGGTGACAATTATCGCAGGTTTTTTACGGGAATTTATACGGTTAAGCACTTCAGCACGTAATAAAACATTTGCATTATCAGTCTCCTCGATCTGGTAAGGTCTTCTATAAGAACCGGGATAAAAAAGAACATTCTTTTCGCCCACCAGCTGCTCAAGATCGTTTAAATAATAGGCTGCTTCTTCCTTGTCATTGAAGATCAGCAAAAACGGTCGTTGCACATCTCTAAAAGCGCCGGCAGTCACGAAAGATAACGCAGAGCCAACGAGTCCTCTTAGATGAATGTTAGCGGTTTCATTTTCAGAATAAGCAAGGGCATTTTGCAATTCCCGTTGCTGTGGGGATTGTGCAAAATTCTGGGCGATAAGTTTTGTACTCATTAGCGCAAATATAAATTCAAGTAGACTGCCTTACAACCACATGGCATATTTTTAACGATTAAATAGCATACCCGGGATTTTACCAAATTGATAACACAAGAACCGCCAAGCATTCTATAACTTCCCCTGAAAATTATGCATGGACCATAAAAAGCTAGCTTACTTCTTTGCCAGGATCACGCTGGGAGTAAATTTCAGTATACATGGAGTGGTTCGAATACCAAAACTCAAAAGGTTTGCTGAAGGAATAATGAAAGGTTTCGAAGGGACTATGCTTCCAGAATTTATGGTGATCCCCTTCGCTTACGCAATTCCTATACTGGAGCTTATTTTGGGTTTAATGTTGTTGCTGGGAATTTATACGAATAGAGCGCTGGCAGCTTCAGCAATATTAATGATCGTTCTAATTGGCGGTAGTGCTTTTAAGGAGGATTGGGGAGCTGTTAGCACCCAGATGTTGTATGCTCTATTTATATTTTTCCTGATCTTTTTTCAGGAGAATAATTCGTGGAGTCTTATATCAAACAGGAAAAATAACTAGAGAATTACAAGTAGAGAAATATAATTATGGGAATCGAAAAATTTGATGTTTTTGTTATTGGAACCGGGACTGCCGGGAAAAGTGTGGCGAAAGAATGTGTAGAGGCTGGGTTAAAAGTTGCGATAGCAGACAATCGTGAATTTGGAGGAACCTGTGCAAATCGTGGTTGCGATCCCAAAAAGGTTCTTGTTGGGCTTACAGAAATTCTCAATCGCGCCCAAAAAATGGTAGGAAACGGAATTGTAAAAATGCCGGAAATCAGCTGGAAAGATTTACAGCAATTCAAGAAAAAGTTTGTGGATGCTGTGCCTGCCGCTACAGAGCAGGATCTGGAAGCTCTCGGAATTAAAATGTACCATCAGTCTCCCAAATTTCTGGATGAAAACACCATTTCTGTAGAAGGTAAAACGGTGAATTTTGACAAACTGGTCATTGCAACCGGGATGAAGCCTTTAGAATTACCTATTCCAGGAAGGGAACTGGCAATTAAAAGTGATGACTTTCTGGAATTGAAAGAATTACCTGAAAGTATGATCTTTATTGGCGCGGGTTATATAGGAATGGAGTTCGCTCATATTGCAGCCAGATGTGGAGTAGATGTGACGATCGTGGATAGCGAAGAATCCCCTTTAAGTAATTTTGATGAGGATATGGTGAATTACCTGAAGCAATCTTCAGAAGAGCTGGGGATTAAATTTGTTATGAATGCCAGGGTAGAAGAGATAGAGAAGCTTCAGAAAAATTTGAGAGTCATAGCAGATCAGAATGGTAAAAAGGTGGAGCTCAAAGCCAGATGTGTTGTAAACGCAGCCGGCCGTGTACCTTCCATAGATGAATTGGAATTAAAACAAGGCAACGTAGACTTCTCGAAAAGAGGGGTGCTGGTCAATAAAAATCTTCAGAGTATATCAAATCCAAACGTTTATGCCTGTGGAGATGTTTCTGCCAGCGAAGGCTTACCGCTAACACCGCTTGCCTCCCAGGAAGCACGGGTAGTAACTGCGAATATTATGGATCTTGACAGACCGCATGAGTATGATTATCCACCACAACCTTCAGTTGTATTTACACTTCCCAATGTAGCTTCCGTAGGTCTAAATGAAAAACAGGCGAAAGAAAAAGGTTATGATTTTCGGGTGAAGATGAATGATGCCAGTGACTGGTTTAATTCAAAGCGAATTAACGACAAAGTCTATGCATACAAAACGCTGGTAGATAATGAAACCAACCTGGTTCTGGGTGCCCACCTGGTTAGTAATGAAGCCAGCGAAACCATCAATATGTTCGTGATGGCTATGTGTGGTAAACTGGACTGCGCAACTTTAAAAGGTATGATTTTTACCTACCCAAGTTGGTCCAGCGACATTAAATCGATGATTTAAAATTTTTCACCCTTCATCATTCGGTATAAGGGCTGCTGTTTTCTATTCCTGAAACCATGGTAGGAAATGTTTAAAAAGATAAGGAGAGCCCCTGCTGCGGCTGAGTAGGCGATCACATCGTACTGCCCAATCTGCTTGACATAAATCCCGATAAGCGCCCAGACTCCTACAGCGGCAAATTCGCGCATATTCCGGTTGTAAATCATAGTGATATTAAGAACTACTGTAATCAGGATCATTAAGAGCGTCCATTGAACTTCTGAAAGGAAAGCTCCATCCCAGCCGGTTTCTTTCAACCATGCCGCGGTATTGGCAATTGCTGCTACTGCGATCCACCCTGAATATAAGCAGATAGGCCACCAGTAAAACGCGATGATCTTGAATGGTGGATCTGTTAACTCCATTTCTGTATTGATAATGATCTTGCATAATTTCGCCAGGATCAGGAACATAATAACAACAGAGAGGCCCGGGAAGTCATACAACCAGGCAAGGCTCCACAAACAGGTACCGATATTGGCAACAATAAACCAGAATTTAGTCCTTTTAATAAACTTCGTGTGTTCTCCATTGCCAAAGGCCTGAATGAGCATATACACCGAAAAGACTATTAAAGAAAGGAAGATCACACCCCAGATTGAAAAAGCATATCCGGCCGGAGTAAAAAGATTACTGTATTTATCACTCATTTCCCCAATTGTCTTTCCATTGATCTCACCGGTCTGGGTATAATAGGTGAAAGCGATGGTGATGATAACAGAAATAAAATTGGCTACAGCTAGTTTCTTGATCATAGGAGTCGGGAATTATTGAATAGGAATCACTTCTTTACCGGTTATAGCGAATATACGATCTCCATCTTCAGGTTCCATAAAATAGTTTCCGGTAAATTCTCCAAAAGCGGGGAAGATCATTTGATTAGTGCTTTTGTAAAAACACGGTAATTTCAGCATTTGTCTGCCGAAACCAAATAATTTATAACCCGGGTGAACGTGTCCGCATAAATTGAACAAACCTTCATGCTCTTCAGGATGATGGGTCAGTATAAATTTTTCAATTTTTAATTCCTGATAGATCTGTATGCCCAATTCCTGGTAGCGTAATGGAGAAATGATATCATGGTTTCCAGCAACCAGATGAACCTGATTATCGATAGAAGTAACCCATTCTTCGAAGATTTGCCATTCCATATTGAGAGAAGAATGGAATAGGTCACCGAGAAATATGATATGCTCAGGATCGAAGTCTTTTCGTATTCTATCGAGCCTGTCGAAATTTTCTACGATCGCCTGGTAAGGCACGGCACTACCATGTTTTCTGAAGTGTGATACCTTTCCAAGATGAACATCTGCCACCAATAGGATCTCCTGCTCCGGCCAGTACGCGACGCCCAGCGGGTGCAGTACGAAGTCCTGTTCAAGGATGCGTATATTGATATTCATATTATAGTGAGCATAAAATTGCAGCCGCTTTTTCCAATGTTTCATTTGTTTTGGCAAAGCAAAAACGAAGCTGAGAATGATCTTTTTCGTCTATATTAAATACTGAAACCGGAATAGCTGCAAGTTGGTGTTCCTTCACCAGCCTCTCAGCAAAATCGGTATCTTTTTCCGTAGTAATTTCTGAAAAATCCAGTAATTGAAAATAGGTACCTATAGACGGTGTACTTCTAAATTTAGAACCTGAAATAAGCTCTAAAAAAGTATCTCTTTTTTCCTGGTAAAAACCTGCAAGATCAAGATAATGTTCCGGTTGCTTGAGGTATTCTGCATAGGCGCGTTGCATTGGATGATTTACAGAAAAAGTGGTGAGTTCGTGAATCTTCCTGATCTCTTTCATCAGTTCTTCAGGAGCTACACAATAACCTGTTTTCCAGCCGGTATTATGAAAGGTCTTACCAAAGGAGCCACAAATAATACATCTTGTAGAAAGTTCCGGAAACCTCGAGGCACTTTGGTGTAGCTTTTCATCAAAAATCAAGTGCTGGTATACCTCGTCACTCAGTAGTATGATATTAGTATCCTTCAGAAGGTCTTGCAATCTAAGCATGTCTTCTTCAGAAAGTATAGTGCCCGTTGGATTATGCGGAGTATTAATAATGATCATTCTGGTGCGATTGGTAATGGCACTGGCAACTTCTTCCCAATCGACCTTATAGTCACTGCTTTTCAACTGGATCTGTACAGGGATACCTCCTGCCAACTGAATAGTAGGTTCATACGAATCGTAAGCCGGCTTCAGTACAATCACCTCCTCGCCTTTCTGTACAAAAGCCGTAATGCTATTGTAAAGCGCTTCTGTTGCCCCTGAAGTGATCGTGATTTCAGTTTCAGGTTTGTAATATCTTCCGTAGAGATCATTAAATTTCTGGGAGATCATTTCTCGCAATTCTAAAACTCCGGCATCTGGCGGATACTGATTATGACCATCCCTCATAGCTTTGGTCACCAGTTCTTTAAGTTTACGATCAGTTTCAAAATTAGGGAAGCCCTGAGATAGATTGATAGCATCGTATTCATGCGCCATTTTACTCATCACAGAAAAAATACTGGTTTTGCTTCCGGGTAATTTCGATTCCAACTTCATAGACTTTATTTCAATTACTGATTTTAAGGTATAAAAAATCCCGAACTAAAACAGTCCGGGATCTCTATATATGTTGATACAATGGTTTATTTAACCGACGCTTTCAGGTAATCTCTATTCATTCTCGCGATGTTCTCCAGGGAAATTCCCTTAGGACATTCGATCTCACAGGCGCCTGTATTTGTACAGTTACCAAATCCTTCTTTGTCCATTTGCTCTACCATGGCCAGCACTCTACGGTCCGCCTCAACTTCACCTTGAGGTAATAGTGAGAACTGACTTACTTTTGCAGAAGTAAACAACATGGCACTCGCGTTTTTACAAGCGGCAACACAGGCTCCACAACCAATACAGGTCGCAGCATAAAAAGACATATCTGCACTTTCTTTATCTACTGGAATAGAGTTAGCATCCTGGGTGTTTCCTGAAGTATTTACAGAAATATACCCACCAGCCTGCTGAATTCTGTCAAAAGAGGTACGGTCTACCACCAAATCCTTAATTACCGGAAATGCTTTCGCTCTAAATGGTTCGATCACAATAGTATCACCATCCTTGAATTTTCTCATGTGCAACTGGCAGGTGGTCACTCCACGATCTGGACCGTGAGGTTCTCCATTGATCTGCAGATTACATGAACCACAAATACCTTCACGACAGTCATGATCAAATGCTACAGGCTCGTCACCTTTAGCGATCAACTGCTCGTTAAGCACGTCCATCATTTCCAGGAAAGACATATCATCAGATATATCGGTAACCTGGTATGTGGTCATTTTTCCTTTAGTTTCGGCGTTTTTCTGGCGCCATATTTTTAATGTAAGGTTCATACTTTTAGTATTGAATACTTAGAAATGAGATTGTTCTAAACGAATCCCAGATCTCAAATCTATTTATAACTCCTTGTTTTTACTTCGATATCCTCGTAATCAAGTTCTTCCTTATGAAGTATCGCATCGGCCGGTTTCCCGGTGTATTCCCATGCAGCTACATACATAAAGTTCTCGTCATCTCTTAGTGCTTCCCCTTCTTCGGTTTGATGCTCTTCTCTAAAGTGACCTCCACAGCTTTCCTCCCTGTGTAGTGCATCCTTGGCGAACAATTCTCCAAGTTCAAGAAAATCTGCTACACGACCGGCTTTTTCAAGTTCTGCATTCATCTCGTTCGCGGTACCTGGAACTCGAACATCTTTCCAGAATTCTTCTCTCAATGCCTGAATTTCAGAAATAGCTTCCTTCAATCCGGTCGCATTTCTCGCCATTCCTACTTTGTTCCACATGATCTTTCCTAAGATCTTATGGAAGTGGTCTACAGATTTGGTTCCTTTAGTATTGATCAACTTTTCCAGTTGAGCTCTCACTTCATTTTCCGCCGCTTCAAATTCAGGAGTATCAGTTGGGATCGCTCCGGTTCTAATATCTTCTGATAGAGTATTTCCTATAGTATATGGAAGAACAAAATATCCATCTGCAAGACCTTGCATCAATGCAGAAGCTCCCAGTCTGTTGGCCCCGTGATCTGAGAAGTTAGCTTCCCCGATCGCGAAACATCCTGGAATCGTAGTTTGTAGGTTATAATCAACCCAAACACCACCCATGGTATAATGTACAGCTGGATAGATCATCATTGGAGTTTCGTAAGGATTCTGATCTACGATTTTCTCGTACATCTGGAAAAGGTTACCATATTTGGCTTCCACAACTTCCTTACCTAATTTCTTAATATCATTATCTGAAGGATTATCCAGTTTTCTGGTTGTAGCTTCCTCTTTACCATATCTCATGATAGCAGAGCTAAAATCCAGATAAACTGCTTCTCCAGTTTTATTTACCCCGAAACCAGCATCACAACGTTCCTTGGCTGCTCTTGATGCAACATCACGCGGCACCAGGTTACCAAAGGCTGGATATCTTCTTTCCAGGTAATAATCTCTTTCTTCTTCTGATAGCTCCGTCGGTTTTTTCTTTCCGGCACGAATTGCTTCAGCATCTTCTTTTTTCTTCGGAACCCAGATTCTACCATCATTCCGAAGTGATTCAGACATCAAAGTCAATTTTGACTGGTGATCTCCTGAAACCGGAATACAGGTTGGGTGAATTTGGGTAAAGCAAGGATTTGCGAAATACGCTCCTTTCTTATGTATCTTCCAGCTAGCTGTAACATTACTTCCCATCGCATTGGTAGAAAGGAAGAATACGTTTCCATATCCTCCGGAAGCGATCACCACAGCGTGTGCTGAATGTCTTTCAAGTTTTCCAGTAACCAGATCCCTTGCAATGATTCCGCGAGCTTTTCCATTTATCTTCACGACATCAAGCATTTCATGTCTGTTGAAAGTCTGTATCTTTCCACGGTTAATCTGGCGGTTCATTGCTGAATAGGCTCCAAGCAATAATTGTTGCCCGGTTTGTCCTTTAGCATAAAAGGTTCTTGAAACAAGAACTCCACCAAAAGAACGGTTATCCAAAAGTCCACCGTACTCACGAGCGAAAGGAACTCCCTGCGCCACACACTGGTCAATAATATTTCCAGATACTTCTGCCAGACGATAAACGTTGGATTCTCTCGAACGGTAATCTCCACCTTTAATGGTGTCATAGAAAAGACGGTAAACAGAGTCACCATCTCCCTGATAGTTTTTCGCTGCATTGATACCTCCCTGAGCTGCGATCGAGTGAGCTCTACGTGGAGAATCCTGGTAACAGAATGTTTTTACGTTATATCCAAGTTCTGCAAGCGTTGCCGCTGCGCTTCCCCCGGCCAGTCCTGTACCCACTACGATCACGTCTATATTACGTTTGTTCGCAGGGTTTACAAGATTGATATCGTTTTTATGATTAACCCACTTTTCTGCCAATGGGCCTTTAGGTGCATTTGATTCAAATATTCCCATAGCTTAAATTTTTTCTAGTACAAAGTGAATGTAAAAAGGAATAACAGCGAATGCGAGCGGTACTAAAACTGCAAAAGCATAACCTGTTTTTCTAATAAATCCATTGTACTTAGGATGATTAACACCCAGTGATTGAAATCCACTTGCAAACCCGTGAGACAGGTGAAAACCTATCGCCAGCATTGCTACTCCATAAGCGATCGCCCATAGAAGACCGTATTGCGCGTCCTGAAAGGTTTTGATCGTAAGGGTGTAAAGATCTTTAACTTCTTCGCCGTTTGCCGTGGTGTATAAAGTGTCATCAAGACCTCCAAACTTCATTTCTGCCCAGAACATGCTCATGTGGATAACAATGAAAGCGAGGATCACAGTTCCTAAAATCCCCATGTTTCTTGAAGACCATTTACTGTTCGTAGATGGTTTGAAGTTTACATATCCCTGTGGTCTTGCCTTGCGATTGTGGATTGTTAATAGTAATCCATCGATTGCGTGAAAAATGATACTAATGTACGTGACGTAGGATAACACTTTAACCGCAGGATTGGTGGTCATGAATAACGCGTATTCGTTGAACTGGTCTTTTGCCATTTCACTAACGGGTAGTAAAAGTTGCAGATTTCCAAATAAGTGACCTACTAAAAACAGGCACAGAAAAAGGCCGGTGAAAGCCATCCAGTATTTTTTTGCCAGTGATGACTTTAAAAGCGCAGATTTCGCCATAAATGTTTAGAATTATTTTTTATATAAGTGCAACAAAAATACGCTTCATTCTAATTTTTAACAAGCTTTCCAAGTCTTTTTCCTGTCTATTTAGACTTAATTTAAAGTACTTTATAATTTGTTGAATCTTTGAAATACAGCGGCTTCCCGAAATTCATTTTCAACGTTTGTTAAATTAGATTTTGGCATGAGTCTGAGGGTTTTAGCAAAAGCTTAACTGAGGCTCCATTTCAAAATTTTGTAATTTCACTTTTCAGTGAAAAATTATGAAAGAAAGAACCGAGAAAATAATTCAGAAACTATCCGAAACATTTGAGGGAGACCCATGGTTTGGGCAATCCCTAATGCGGAAACTGGAGAATGTACCCTACATCATCGGTTACAAAACCTGTGTTCCAGATTCACATAGTGTGGCAGAAATTGTTGCCCATCTAATTTGCTGGAAAAAATTTGTGTACGAAAAGCTTAAGAATAATGAGGATTTTGATATCACTATAGATTCTGAAATGGACTGGCCGGAAATCAAGATCCATAGTAAAAAAGAATGGGAGGAATTAAAGAGAGACCTTGTATCGGCTCAATTCCGTATTTATGAAGCTTTGCGTGAAAAACCTGATGATTCTTATCTCTCGGCTACCGTAACCGGTCGCGAATATGATATGGAATATCTTATTTTGGGAATTCTTCAGCATGATATTTATCATCTTGGACAAATAGGTTTGATAGAAAGTCAGTTAAATAAAACCGAATCTGATAGCGGTGTATTCAAAGCATAGTACATGGATTTTATAGACTATTATAAATTACTGGAACTGGAGAGATCAGCTTCACAGGCTGATATAAAAAAGGCTTATCGAAAGCTCGCCAGAAAGTACCATCCAGATCTCAATCCTGATAATAAGGATGCCCAGATAAAATTTCAACAGATCAATGAGGCGCATGAAGTTTTAAGCGACCCTGAAAAGCGTAAGAAGTACGATGAATACGGGAAAGACTGGAAACATGCAGATCAATTTGAGGAAGCTAAACGGCAGCAACAAGCCTCCGGTGGTTTTGGTAGAGGTTTTCAGGGTGGTGGCCAGCAATCTTATTCCGGGAATTTTGAAGATGATACCTTCTCAGACTTTTTTGAGCAGATGTTTGGTGGGAGAGCAAGAGCTCAGGGCGCCAATAGAGGTACACATTTTAAAGGTCAGGATTTTAATGCGGAGTTACAATTGCGCTTAAGTGAGATCTATAAAGATCAAAAACAAACGCTTACCGTTAATGGTAAATCTATAAGACTTACAATTCCCGCAGGTGTTGAAAACGGTCAAACGATAAAAATAAAAGGACACGGTGGTCCGGGAGTTCAGGGTGGTCCAAAAGGAGATTTATTCATTACGTTTCAGGTTTTAAACGATACTGACTTCCGTAGAGAAAAAGAACATCTATATGCTACAAGAAATATCGCCTTGACCACTGCAATTCTTGGAGGAGAGATACAGGTGAAAACATTTGATGGTGAGGTGAAATTAAACGTGAAGCCTGGAACCGAAAATGGTAGCAAAGTGAAATTGAAGGGAAAAGGTTTCCCAAAGTATAAAAAGAAGGATCAGTTTGGAGATCTTTTTATTACTTACCAGGTTGATATTCCGAAGAATCTGACCGAAGAACAGAAGGAGTTGTTTCAGAAACTTAAAAACACGGGCTTATGAAAGAGGAAGATTTAATCCCAGCAGAGGAAATTTGTGTTCGTTACCAGGTCGAACGTCAATTCGTTACGTCCCTTAAGGATAGCGGAATCATTGAGATCGTCACGGTGCAGGAAACCGAATATATACATTGCGATCATCTGGCTCAATTTGAAAAGATGCGCAGGTTGCATGAGGAACTTGAAATAAACATGCAGGGACTAGAAGCGATTAATCACTTGTTAGGAAAGGTAGAGCATTTGCAATCTGAGAATTTAAAGCTTAAAAATAGGCTGGGTCTTTATGAGTAGTTTATAGCTCAATTTGATAAAGCATAAGTTCAGCAGGATCTTTCGGAATTTTAATATTCTCTATATACTCAAAACCTAGTTTCTCTAATAACTTTTGTGAACCCGCATTATCAAGTCTGGTAATTGCCTGAAGCGTTTTTATGTTGAATACCGATTTAGCTACTTTAACCAGTGTGGTAGTAGCTTCAGAAGCATAGCCTTTTCCCTCGTATTCTGAAAGAAAAGCGAAACCCAGGTCAATTTCCTGTAGTCCTTTCCTCTCATACAGACCACAGGCACCAATCTTTACATTATCAACTTTTCGAATCACACAATAATTGGAAAATCCCAGTTCATATAACTGTGGCAGCATTCTGTCTTTAATATAAACTCTGGCATCTTCAGTATTTCGCAGATTGTGATCTCCAATAAACTGGAGCCATTTGGGAGAATTATAAAGCTGGAGAATAAAAGCATCATCATCAAGAGACATAGGTCTCAATAATAAGCGCTCTGTTTCAAAGCTTCGAAATTCTCCCAATTAGCCAAGTCTTTATTTTACTTCAAAAGTAGATTCTGTAGTTGAACCATTGAGCTCCAAAATCATTTTATAAGTCCCTTTCGGTATATAGAATTTCTCGTCTTCAGCTTTAGAAATACTGATTTTTTCGTCCTGCTTCTCCAGTTTTTTAGCTGAATCTTCTGTAATACTAAGATCATAAGATCCAGTATTAAAGCCTTTGTCTGCTTCGATATTCATCGTTTGCAGGGTAGTTCCATCTTCTGTCTGTATCTTCAATTTCCCACTTCCTTTCTTCGAAGTATAATAAGTGAATCCAAGTTCAGGAGTATAAGGATCCATCCATTTATTATAGGAATTTCCCCATCTATTACTGAACCTTATCTCCTTTTCCGAAGAAATCGTTAGTGCACTTTTGATATCGTCCATATTCATCGCTGCAATTGCAGAAATATCTGCGATATAAAGCGAGCGACCATGAGTTCCCACGACCAGATCCTTTTCTTCTTCCTGAACTCGAAGATCGTGAACTGCCACATTAGGAAAATTGGTGCTAAAAGCCTGCCAGCTATTTCCACGATCCAGGCTTACATACAGACCGTTATCTGTTCCTAAATAAAGCACATTCTCATTGGACGGGTCTTCCCGAATCACATTTACCGGAGAGATTGGTAAGTTTGCGCTGATGTCTTTCCAGTTCTTTCCTGAATCTTCAGACACATAAATATATGGTTTAAAATCATCAGATCTGTAACCATTTAAACTGGCGTAAACACGATCTTTAGAATGTTCAGAAGCGATCACACGGGAAACCCAGAGGTCCTGCGGAAGATTGCCGCTTAGTAATTTCCAGTCTGCCCCGGCATTGTCACTTCCGTAGATATATCCATCATCACTTCCAGTATAAAGTTTTCCGAATTGAAATGGGGACTCAGCAATGGTAGCCAGCGTTCCATAAGGAACATTCCCTTCTTTGCCTCCACCGGTAAGGTCTTTGGAAATACTGGTCCAGGTTTCTCCCTGATCCATACTGCGCATCAGTTTATTTCCACCCATATAAAGGATGTCCTGGTTATGAGAAGATAGAAGAATGGGCGTTTGCCAGTTATAACGATAAGGACTTTCCCCTAATTCGTGTTTTGGGTGTATATAAAGACGCTCGCCGGTTTCCCTGTTTATTCTGAAATAATTTCCAAACTGAAAACCAGTATATACAATATCAGAATTTCTGGAATCGATCTCCACCTGCATTCCATCACCACCCATGATACTTTTGTAATTATAGTCTCCGGAAGCGGCCCATCCATTGCTTTCAGTATTCGTGTGTGGTCCAACCCATACGCCGTTATCCTGAAGTCCGCCATATACGTTATACGGTTTTTCATTGTCTACATTAACCGTATAAAATTGCCCAACTGAAGGTGAATTGTTCTTCACCCAATTCTCGCCATCATCATAGGAAATATTGATGCCACCGTCATTCCCGTCAATTAGATGTCCGCTTTTTTCTGGATTAATCCATAAAGCATGATGATCTGCATGTACATTTTGAGCATCGATGGAAGTAAAGGTTTTCCCGCCATCTTTGGATTTTAGAATCGGCACTCCATATATATAGATCGCATTTTCATCCTGTGGATCCACATGGACCATCCCAAAATAATAACCATAACTATAGTAAAGGTCATCCAGGTAATCCTCGTGGGTGATTTTCCATGTATTCCCGGCATCTGTACTTTTATAGACCTGGGCTCCAATTACGGGCGTATCAAAAAGTTGTGTATTGGCATCTTCCAGGTACGTGGCGAGATCCTGAGGTTTGGCCTCGTCTTTCCGGATCATTTCCTTTACTTTCTCTGCGGAATATTTCTTCTGAAAATCATTCGAGCTTAGGTAAGCTTCCAGTTCTTTATCATCAAGTTTCAGAAAAGCAGATTTTTTCATATTTCTGAAATCATCTTTTTCAAGTCCGCTTTTATTTGAAGATTTCTTGTCTTCAGACTTTCTTCGATCCTGGTTATCTACTATGGCGTAGATCGTATTGGAATCGTAGACAGAAAGTCCAATTCTTCCTACTCCGTCGCCCGTTGCAAAACCAGATGCTTCCGTAGAGATCTTTGTCCAGCTATCTCCGGCATCGGTACTTTTATAAATTCCACTGTTTTTACCACTTTCTCTAAAATCCCATGCTTTACGATCCTTGTCCCAGGCAGCCGCATACATTTCGTTGTAGTTTTCAGGATTCACCGCAACATCGATG
>NZ_JBLVTK010000001.1:1154972-1212318 GCF_048285865.1 Christiangramia marina
TTTTATAGATCCCACGTTCATTGTTGGAGGAGTAGAGGTGACCAGTTACGCCCACTACCACTTCATCAGGATTTTCAGGATTGATCAGGATTCGGCTGATATGATGCGAATCGGGAAGTCCCATAAATTCCCAGGTTTCTCCCTGGTCTGCCGACTTCAATAAGCCTATCCCGGCATAGGAAGAACGTGAAGCATTCACCTCACCGGTTCCAACCCAGATCGTGCCAGAATTCCAGTCTACAGCGATATCGCCAATATTCTGCGACGGACTGTTATCCATTACCGGCGTAAACGAGATCCCGTTATTATTAGTGTACCATAGACCGCCGGTTGCATAAGCTGCATAGAACTCGGTTGGATCTTCAGGATTCACCGCAAAATCTGTGATACGGCCACTCATTACGCTAGGTCCAATATTCTGGAGCGGAATGTTCTTTACAATAGATCGCTGGTTTAGATCCTGTTTTTGTTCGAAGCCTTCCTGTAAAGCTTCTCCGCTAGTAGTAGTTTGTTGTGCAATAATAGGAGAGATCCCTATCAAAAAAGCACCAAGAAAATGGTAAGTTCTTTTCATAATTTATATTGTAGTGCTTAAAAATAGCAAAACCCGCGCATACCTAAAATTTTAAACGCCTTTAATGGCTTTTGGAGTCAAATCCCTTAATTTTGAAGAAATTGAAAAATACTGTTTATGAAATATGATCGAATAGATTCAAAACTCTTTATAAAGAACCGTAAGAACTTTATGGACAAGATGAAGTCTAAAAGTCTGGCGGTTTTTAATTCAAATGATATTTATCCAATTGGGGCAGATAGCACGATGCCTTTCCAGCAGAACAGAGATATATTTTACCTGAGTGGTGTAGACCAGGACGAAAGTATTCTGGTGTTGTTTCCAGATGCTCCGGAAGAGAAGCACAGAGAAATCCTTTTTCTAACTGAAACCAATGAACATATTGCGGTTTGGGAAGGAGCTAAACTTACTAAAGAAGATGCGTTTGATGTAAGCGGTATTCGTACAGTTTACTGGATGAAAGACTTTGAAAAAGTATTTTTTGAAGTAATGACCCAGTGCGATACGGTATACTTAAATACAAATGAGCACTATCGTGCCAATCATGATACCCAAACCAGAGATGATCGTTTTATCAAATGGTGCAAGGATAAATATCCTGCTCACCAGGTGGCAAAAGCCAACCCGATCCTGCAAAGACTAAGGTCTGTAAAGGATCCTATAGAGCTTGATCTAATGCAGAAGGCATGTAATATTACTGAAAAGGCTTTCCGTAGAACTTTAGGTTTTGTAAAGCCGGGAGTTTGGGAATACGAAATCGAAGCCGAATATTATCATGAAATGATTCGGAACAGATCGAAAGGATTTGCATACACGCCAATCATCGCCAGCGGTAACAATGCCAACGTGTTGCATTATGTAGAGAATAACCAGCAATGTAAAGCAGGTGACCTGATCCTTCTTGATACTGGTGCAGAATATGCAAATTATTCCAGTGATCTAAGTAGAACCATTCCGGTTTCAGGTCGATATTCAGATCGCCAGAAAGAGGTTTACAATGCTGTAAATAAGGTGAAAAAGGAAGCGACAAAAATGTTGGTTCCTGGAACCATGTGGAAAGAATATCATGTTGAGGTTGGTAAGATGATGACTTCTGAATTACTTGCGCTGGGACTTCTTGACAAAGCAGATGTTCAGAATGAAGATCCAGACTGGCCGGCATACAAGAAATACTTTATGCACGGTACTTCGCATCATATAGGTCTGGATACTCATGACTACGGAATTCTGACAGAACCTATGAAAGCAAACCAGGTATTCACCGTAGAACCAGGAATCTACCTTCCAGATGAAGGCTTCGGAATTCGTCTGGAAGATGATGTGGTCATTCAGGAAAAAGGAGAACCTTTCAATTTGATGGGAAATATCCCGATCGAGATCGAAGAGATTGAAGACCTTATGAATTCTTAGAAGGATTTAGAAATTGAAGTATGCAAATACCGTGAATGCCAGACTACAAATCCTGGGATTCACGGTATTTTAATTTTACACTATGATGAAATTACAATACAAAAACAATGAGATCTTTTATAAAATCTCGGGAAGTGGCCACACGAAAATTCCTTTGGTCTTGCTGCATGGTTTCTTAGAAGATATGGCGATCTGGGATGACTTTAAAGAAGGCCTGGGAAAAGAACGGCAAATAATTTGCATAGACTTACCCGGTCATGGAAGATCGAAGAATTTTTCAGGTTCGCATAACATGCAGGAAATGGCAAATATTGTAGCCGCTGTTCTTAATGATGCTGGAATACAGAAAATTAGCCTGGCAGGTCATAGTATGGGTGGATATGTTGGTTTGGAATTTCTCGATAATTTTCCTATGATGTTGAAGGATATCATGTTGATTAATTCTACACCTGCTGAAGATACTGTAGAACGAAAAAAGATTCGCGACAGATCTATAGATATTGTGGAGACCAACAAGGATGCTTTTGTAAGTATGGCAATTTCCAATTTATTTTCCGCGGAAAGTCGGGAAGTTTTTAAGGATGAAATTGATCGCTTAAAACAAGCTGCTTTCAGGCTGAATATTGAAAATATACAGCAAACGCTGAAAGCTATGCGAGATCGAAAAGATCATACTATGACTTTGAAAAAATTTAAAGGAGGTAAAACGATCATTGCAGGTATAGATGATACGCTAATCGAAGTAACTGATATTCAGAAGCTGGCAGAGGCAATAAATTCAGATCTTAAACTTCTTGAAGGAGGTCATAATTCCTGGATGGAAATGTCAGAAAAATTATACAGAAACATGCTTTTGGTCGATTAATTTAACCTTTTTACCGAAACATTAACTTTTTTTTATACTTTAGAGTCTTAGAAATCAGAAATTTATACACCTATGAATAAAAAACACTTTAGCTCTTTCTCTGTGACGAAGGTTCAATGCAACTTGTTTGGTCATAAATTAAAAGTTTCTAAAAACATCACGAACCATGTTCATGAATACCAATGCTGTAGATGCGGCATGGAAATGACCGATACTGCTGACGGACTACTCGCAAGACTAACTCCAAAATTTAAAGAAACCAACGCCTACCTGGCAAAAATCCATCAGAAGAAACAGCAGGCATTTTACGCTGAAGCTTCTTAGGCTATTATTTTAATTCGTAATTACTTCTGATCTTCGATCTTAGAATCTTCTATATTATTCCTTTCATGTTAAACGAAGGAAAAATTGCTTTTTTGACATCATCAATTTAAGGACTATCTCTAATCTAATCTAATGTTAGAATACTGGCCAAAATGGGGTTTCAGAAATCAACCCTCTTCCTTGTCCATAGAATTCCAACCTCTGGCTATTAGTGGTAGTTTTTGATTAGCGCGGGTAACCAGGTGCATGCCTTCATTTTCTTCAGTCATATGTCCGATCACTGTTAAATGCGGGTTTCCTTTGATCTTGTCATAATCTTGCTGAGCAATCGTAAACAACAATTCATAATCTTCACCACCACTCAATGCGATCGTAGTACTATCGATATTGAATTCCTCACAAACTGATATCACAGCAGGATCCAGCGGAATTTTCTCTTCGTATAAATTTGCGCCTACTTTAGAGTTCTTGCAGATATGAATGATCTCAGAGGATAAACCATCACTGATATCGATCATGGAACTTGGTTTAACACCAAGATCGCTTAAAAGTTTAGCAATATCCTTTCGGGCTTCAGGTTTTAATTGTCTTTCAATAAGATAGGTATACTGCTCAAGATCTGGTTGAGAATTTGGATTCGCTTTAAAAACTTCTTTCTCACGCTCCAGTACCTGAAGACCCATATAGGCAGCTCCAAGGTCACCGGTTACCACGAGAAGATCATTAGGTTTGGCTCCATCTCTGTAAGCAATATTCTCCTTTTTAGCATGACCTATTGCCGTTACGCTGATCATAAAACCAGAAGTTGAAGAAGTAGTGTCCCCACCAATTACATCAACATTGTAGACTTTAGAGGCTAATTGTACCCCAGCGTAGAACTCTTCCAGGGCTTCCACCGGAAACCTGTTCGATACAGCGATAGAAACTGTTACCTGGCTCGCGGTGGCGTTCATTGCGTAGATGTCTGAAAGATTGACCATAAGTGCTTTGTAACCCAAGTGCTTCAAAGGCATGTAAGCAAGATCGAAATGAACACCTTCGATCAAAAGGTCTGTACTTATTACGGTTTCTTCATCATTGAATTTCAGAACAGCAGCATCATCTCCAATAGCTTTGATCGTAGAATCAAGCTTCGGGCTAAAATGTTTTGTTAAGTGTTCGATCAAACCGAATTCACCTAATTCTGAAAGGTTCGTCTTACTTTCCTGACTATTATCAAACATGCAATGAAATTTTAGACTGCAAAAATACAAAGATAAAATGCAATTCAGAAGAAAGCATGAAAAGCTTCTGAAGCCGCAGAAATATTGCTCTGGTGACGACTTGAATTTCGATCGAAGACTTCTATGATTCAATTCTTAAAACATATTCCTAGACTATGGTAAACCGCTTGTTTTATAGTATATTTGCACTCAATTTAGAATTAATCTTTATAGCTTATGATTAAAGTTAGCGAAGAGGCTAAAAAGAAAATTTCCGTCCTCATGACCGAAGAGGGTTTCAATGCTACGGCAGACTATGTTCGGGTAGGAGTGAAGAGCGGAGGATGTTCTGGTTTGTCCTATGAACTTACGTTCGACAATAACCAGGCTGAAGGCGATAAGGTCTTCGAAGACAACGATGTAAAGATTGTTGTTGACAAACGCAGTGTGCTTTATCTGGCTGGAACTATTTTAGAATATTCCGGAGGATTAAATGGAAAGGGATTTGTTTTTAATAACCCGAACGCACAAAGAACCTGTGGATGCGGTGAAAGTTTTTCACTGTAAAAATTATGTATCGGTCACTACCGATCTTTAATTTAATTAGAATTACGAAGAATGGCATATACTGAAGACGATTTAAAGAAAGAGCTCGAAACCAAGGAATACGAATATGGATTTTATACAGATATAGAATCTGATACTTTTCCTGTGGGCTTGAACGAAGATATCGTAAGAGCAATATCCAAGAAAAAGGAAGAGCCGGAGTGGATGACGCAATGGCGTCTGGATGCTTACCGGGAATGGGAGAAAATGGAAGAGCCGGATTGGGCTAATGTAAATTATCCAAAACCAGATTTCCAGGCGATCTCTTATTACTCTGCTCCAAATAAGAAACCGAAGTACGATAGTCTTGATGAGGTGGATCCGGAATTGCTGGATACTTTTAAAAGACTGGGGATTTCACTTGACGAGCAAAAGAAATTAGCCGGTGTTGCAGTAGATGTGGTAATGGATTCAGTTTCTGTGACTACAACTTTTAAAAAGACGCTTGCTGAAAAAGGCATTATTTTCTGTTCTATTTCTGAAGCGATCAAGGAACACCCGGAACTGGTTAAAAAGTATCTTGGAACCGTGGTTCCGCAGAAGGATAACTTTTACGCTGCCCTTAACTCGGCAGTTTTTAGTGATGGTTCTTTCTGTTATATTCCAAAAGGCGTTCGATGCCCAATGGAACTATCCACATACTTTAGAATAAACCAGGCAGGAACTGGGCAGTTTGAGAGAACGCTGGTTGTTGCAGATGAAAGCAGTTATGTAAGTTATCTTGAAGGTTGTACTGCACCATCCCGTGATGAGAACCAGCTGCATGCAGCAGTCGTGGAGCTTATTGCTTTGGATGAAGCGGAGATCAAATACAGTACGGTACAAAACTGGTTCCCTGGAAATAAAGAAGGAAAAGGTGGAGTTTTCAATTTTGTAACTAAACGTGGGCTTTGTGAAAAGGGAGCGAAAATTTCCTGGACTCAGGTAGAGACAGGATCTGCAGTTACCTGGAAATATCCAAGCTGTATTCTGAAAGGTGATAACTCGGTAGGGGAATTTTACTCAATCGCAGTGACGAACAACTTTCAGCAGGCAGATACCGGAACTAAGATGATTCACTTAGGTAAGAATACTAAAAGTACAATCATCTCAAAAGGTATTTCCGCAGGAAAATCTCAGAACTCTTATCGTGGTCTGGTACAAATCAATGGTAGAGCTGAAAATGCCCGTAACTTCTCACAATGTGATTCCCTTTTAATGGGGAATGAGTGTGGAGCTCATACCTTTCCTTATATCGAAGTTAAAAATAAATCTGCACAGGTAGAGCACGAGGCTACAACCAGTAAGATCGGTGAAGACCAGATCTTTTATTGTAACCAGCGTGGTATCGATACTGAAAAAGCGATCGCATTGATCGTAAATGGTTTCAGTAAAGAAGTATTGAACAAACTTCCTATGGAATTTGCAGTAGAAGCTCAGAAATTATTAGAGATCTCGCTGGAAGGTTCAGTAGGATAATTGATTCTGAATACAACTTGATCGATGAGAAGGTTTTTTGAAATAATGATGGTGGCTATTTTGCTTGTATCCTGTCAGGATGATGAGCAAAAGGAACTGAATACCGAACCTGTAACTGCTAAAGTTCAGGATAGTCTGGAAGTGCTTCAGGGAGACTATGTTTATGTAGCTGATGCAGCAGTACTACGAGGTGAGAATTTCGTATACGGTGTTAAACAGGATTCCATAGCAATGCTACTTTCAGACAAAGTAAGCGATCTGAAATCTGATGATTTTGAAATGATCCCGGTTCGTGTTAAAGCCAAAATTCTGGCAAATCCAAGACTGGAAGGCTGGGATGAGATCATCGAAATTAAGGAGATCCTTGAAATTTCAGGAGCCAGTATTTCAGATCCAATAGAATAAATAAAAATAGAATATCAAACAATCTGCATAAGCAGATTCAGAAATAACAGACATGCTTAAAGTAAAGAATTTACACGCCAGTATTGAAGATAAAGAGATCCTGAAAGGAATTAACCTGGAAATAAATCCGGGAGAGGTTCATGCGATCATGGGACCAAACGGTTCCGGGAAAAGTACCCTTTCTTCAGTAATCGCAGGAAGAGAAGAGTATGAAATGACTGAAGGTGAAATGATGTTCGAAGGGGAAGACCTGAACGAACTTGATCCTGAGGAAAGAGCTCACAAAGGAGTGTTCTTATCATTCCAATACCCTGTGGAAATTCCTGGTGTTTCTGTAACCAATTTTATTAAAACAGCGATCAACTCTCATAGAAAGGCAAAAGGAGAACCGGATATGCCTGCGAATGATATGCTGAAAATGATTCGTGAGAAATCTGAAATGCTGGAAATCGATAGAAAATTTCTTTCCAGATCATTGAACCAAGGTTTCTCAGGAGGAGAGAAGAAACGTAACGAGATCTTCCAGATGGCGATGCTTGAACCAAAATTATCTATTCTTGACGAAACAGATAGTGGACTTGATATCGATGCACTAAAGATCGTTGCAAATGGAGTGAACAAACTTCGCTCTAAAGATAATGCGGTATTGCTGATTACGCACTACCAGAGATTACTTGATTATATCGTGCCAGATTACGTACATGTATTGGTAGATGGAAAGATCGTAAAGTCTGGAGGAAAAGAACTTGCTTACGAACTGGAAGAAAGAGGATACGATTGGGTAAAGCAGGAAACAGTTTAATACTCGAATTGAGAAATTGAATTGTTGAACTAGAAATTTGAATGTAATGGAATTGAAAGATAAATTGGTCTCGTCATTTTTAGCCTTTGAGGAAAATCTGGACCCGAACGACAATCTGGATACTTTGAGAAATGAAGCGATCAAAAATTTTGAAACGCTTGGTTTTCCTGGTAGAAAAGACGAAGATTGGAAGTATACCTCACTAAATTCGGTTTTAAAACATGATTATAGTGTTTTTCCGAAGAAAGAAGACGCGATCGAGTATCGTGATATCAAGAAGTACCTTATCCATGATATAGATACTTATGACCTGGTTTTTATCGATGGGATCTATTCCTCTCATTTATCGCAAACCACTCATGATAAGATCGATGTATGTTTAATGTCTGCTGCCCTGAATAAGGATAAGTATAGTGCGGTCATTGAAAATTATTACAATAAAGTTGCTCCTAAAACGAGTCTGAATTCGTTGAATACGGCATTTGCCAGGGAAGGAGCTTTTATACATATACACAAGAATACACAGGCAGATAAGCCTATACAGATCATTAATTTTGCCACTGGAAATGAGTCTGCGCTAATGTTACAGCCTAGAAATCTGGTTGTCGTGGATGAGAATTCGCATGTGCAGATCATTGAAAGACATCAAAGTCTTACAGATCACCCGGTACTTACCAATTCTGTTACCGAAATCTTTGCTGATAAAAGAGCGATCGTAGATTATTATAAGATCCAGAATGATAAAGCTTCAGCATCTTTGATAGATAATACGTTTATCAATCAAAAAACTGAAAGCCACGTTTCTGTGCATACATTCTCATTTGGAGGGAAGCTGACCAGAAATAATTTAAACTTCTACCAGAATGGAGAACGTATAGATTCTACCATGAAAGGAGTTACCATCATTGAAGACAAGCAGCACGTAGATCACAACACACTGGTTCATCATATCGAGCCGAATTGTGAGAGTCACCAGGATTACAAAGGAATTTTTGATGACAAATCTGTTGGAGTGTTCAATGGGAAAGTTGTTGTAGAGAAAGAAGCACAGAAAACGAATGCTTACCAGTCTAACAACAATATCCTTGCAAGTGATAAGGCGACGATCAACTCAAAACCACAGTTAGAGATCTTTGCAGACGATGTACGTTGCAGCCACGGTTGTACGATTGGGCAGCTTGATCAAGAGGCTCTGTTTTATTTGCAGTCCAGAGGTATTCCGCGTAAGGAAGCCAGAGGATTGCTTATGTACGCCTTCGCTAATAACGTACTGGAAAGCGTAAAAATTCCGGAAGTTAAGAAGCGTATCAATAAGCTCATTGCGAGCAAACTTGAAGTCGATCTAGGTTTCAATCTATAAATCATTAAAATAATAAGAGGATGAGTCAGTCAACTCAGGTCAGAAAAATAGATGTTGAAACGATCCGTCAGGATTTTCCAATTCTTGGACGTGAGGTGAATGGTTATCCGTTGATTTATTTCGATAATGCCGCGACTGCGCAAACACCTAAGCAGGTGATGGATGCAATCGTGGATTATTATTCGAATTATAACGCCAATATTCATCGTGGAGTTCATGCGCTTTCTCAGGAAGCGACAGATAAGTATGAGCAGGCGAGGATAAAAATTCAGCAACATTTCAATGCTGAACATGCTCACGAGATCATTATGACCTCGGGTACAACACATGGGATCAACCTTGTGGCGAATGGTTTTTCTTCTTTACTGAAGTCTGGAGATGAGATCCTGGTTTCAGCAATGGAGCATCATTCGAATATTGTGCCCTGGCAAATGCTGGCTGAAAAGACCGGTGCCAAGCTGAAGGTCATCCCAATGAACGAAAAAGGGGAACTGATCCTTGATGAATATAGAAATCTGATCAGTGATCGTACAAAGCTTGTCTTTGTAAATCATGTTTCCAACGCCCTTGGAACCGTGAATCCAGTTAAAGAAATTATCGATATCGCTCATGAAGCTGGTGCTGCAGTCTTAATAGACGGAGCTCAGGCTTCGCCGCACATTAAAGCTGATGTTCAGGAGCTTGATGTTGATTTTTATGTGGTTTCGGCTCATAAAATGTGTGGACCTACAGGTGTTGGAATGTTATATGGTAAACAGGAGTGGCTGGAAAAATTACCTCCTTACCAGGGTGGTGGTGAAATGATCGCTACAGTAAGTTTTGAAAAAACAACCTATGCCGGTTTGCCCCACAAATTTGAAGCGGGAACACCGAATATTTGTGGCGGAATAGCTTTTGGAGCAGCTCTCGACTATATGAACTCAATCGGCTTTGAAGAGATCGCTTCTTACGAAGATGAATTGCTTCAATATGCAACAAGCAGGCTGAAGGAGATTGAAGGAATGAAGATCTATGGGGAAGCCGAAGAGAAGACGGCGGTGATAAGCTTTAACGTAGAGGGATTGCATCCATACGATATTGGAACACTATTAGATAAAATGGGAATTGCAGTTAGAACAGGGCATCATTGTGCACAACCAGTAATGGATTTCTTCAAAATCCCCGGAACAGTACGAGCATCCTTCGCATTTTACAATACAAAAGAAGAGATCGATACATTTATGGAAGCGTTGAAAAAGGCTTTGATGATGTTGCAGTAATCTGGAACCTTCCCAATCAAATACAATGTATTTAAAAGAGGCTCCAACATGGTGCCTTTTTTTGTAATATGCTATATCTAAAATTCCAGTTATGAAACTTTCAATACTATCTTTTATTCTAATATTCTTTGCTATTAATGATTGTTCTAATCAAGGTCAGGAAGACATTGAATCCGTTAGCTATAAAACTTATACGCGCGGATCTTCTTCAACTTATACGATCACTTCGGAAGAGATCAAATTAAAAAGCACTGGAGTTCAAGCAAAGGAAAATTCAAAAGCAATCACAAAGGAACAGTGGGAGATGATCACTTCAGAAATTAAAAAAATTGATACCTCCAAACTGGAAGATCTTGAGGCGCCAACAGAGTCGAGGGCAAGTGACGCAGCTGCCCATGCTGAACTAAGTCTGATCATTGAAAATTCTGAATTTAAATCTTCTACGTTCGATCATGAGAATCCCCCTGAGGCTTTAAAACCATTGGTGCAGGCTATTTTAAGATTGGCAGAAAATGTTGAATAGCAGGTTAGCATGTCGTACTTTTGTGCAAAATTGAGTTATGACGATTCAGGAAAAACAGAATGAAGTAATTGATGAGTTTGCAATGTTCGACGACTGGATGCAGCGTTATGAATATATGATCGAACTTGGGAAGTCACTTCCGCTAATAGACGAAAAATATAAGATCGAAGAGAATCTTATCAAAGGATGTCAAAGTAAAGTCTGGGTTCATGCCGAACTGGATGGTGAGCGTTTGTTGTTCACGGCAGATAGTGATGCAATCATTACCAAGGGAATTGTTGCGATCCTGATAAGAGTATTTTCAGATCAACATCCTTCGCAGATCATTGAAGCAAATACTCAGTTTATTGATGAAATTGGTCTAAAGGAACATTTGTCTCCAACCAGAGCAAACGGACTTGTAAGTATGATCAAACAATTAAAAATGTATGCTTTGGCATATCAAACACAATTGAATTAAGATGGAGCAGGAAATAAATACACAGGAATTGGGAGAGAAGATCGTAACAGTTTTAAAGACGATCTATGATCCGGAAATTCCGGTGGATATCTACGAGCTAGGTTTGATCTATGACGTGATGGTATCTACAGATTATGACGTAAAGATATTAATGACGCTAACTACCCCTAACTGTCCGGTGGCAGAAACCCTTCCGTTGGAAGTGGAAGAGAAAGTGAAGTCTCTGGATATGGTAAAAGATGCTGAAGTGGAGATCACTTTTGATCCGCCATGGAGTCAGGATCTCATGAGCGAAGGAGCAAAACTTGAGCTTGGATTGCTCTAAAAATACTTTATGGCTGAAGAAATCGTAAATAGAATTGCCGAAAGTAAGCTGGTTACCTTTAATCTTGAAGACTTTTATCCCAAAGGGGAGCGTGTCGTTTTCGACATTAGTGGCTGGCTACTCGAAGGCTTCGTGCTAAGAGAGAAAGATTTTAGAGAACAGGCGAAAAATCATGACTGGCAACAGTATAAGGGTGCTTATGTTGCCCTTGTATGTTCTACAGATGCGATCGTACCGTCATGGGCTTTTATGCTCGTTAGTTCATACTTACAGGGTGTTGCTAAAAATACCATTATTGGAGACCTGGAAAACCTGGAAAGTCATCTTTACCAGGAAGTGATCGATCGTCTGGATGTTAGTGATCTGGAAGATAAGCCTGTAATTATCAAGGGGTGTTCCAACAAACCAGTTCCAAAAAATGCTTATATAATGATCATGCAGAAACTACAACCTGTAGTTAAAAGCTTAATGTATGGAGAGGCTTGTTCTTCAGTTCCGCTCTATAAAAAACCTAGAAAATAGTAATGAAGAAAGTTTTATCTACAGCCGTTGCGCTGTTCTTATTTGGAACTTCCTTTGCACAGGAAGAAAACGATTCTATCCCACCCAATGGATGGCAAAAAGAAGGAAATGTCCAGTTATTATTTAACCAGTCTGCTTTCAATAAAGAATGGACAGGCGGTGGAACTTCCAGTATCGCTGGAAATCTAACTGTAGATTACCAGTTCAACTATAGAAAAGATGATTTCACCTGGGATAACAGGATTCTTGGGAATTATGGACTTACAAAAGTAAAAGACGATGAATTTGAACGTAAAACGAGTGACCGTCTTGAATTGAACAGTATCGCCGGGAAGCAAATTGAAGACACGAATTTTTATTATTCATGGTTTTTAAACTTCAGAACTCAGTTTGCTAAAGGTTATGAATTTTCCGAAGATGCTGAAACCGGAGAAACCATTCGAACCGAAACTACTCATTTTCTTTCACCAGGTTATTTACAAACCGGTCCGGGGATGATGTATAAGAAGGGTGATAATTTCATGGTGAACCTTGCACCGGCCACGGCAAGATTAATCTTTGTGGACAGTGATTTCACGAGTCGTGCAGGTTATGTTGATGGGGATTACTTTGGAGTTGATGAAGGAAAAAGCACCAGGTTCGAACTAGGCGCTGCACTTACCGCTTTCCTAAGCTATGAGATCCTTGAAAATGTAGAGATGGAGCACTCACTAGCTTTATATTCTAATTATCTTGAAAACCCGGAGAATGTAGATATTGATTATTTACTGAATCTAAACATGGGTATCAATGATTACCTCTCTGCAAACCTGATATTCCAGGCGATCTATGATGATAACGCTGTTGGAGCATTCCAGATTCGTGAAGTATTTGGAGTCGGGATCAACTTCGGATTCTAGAGAAAACCTATAGATTTATCAAAAGCCCGTGAAGTTCACGGGCTTTTTCAGTTAAATTTTTGTTGAAGTATGGCGGCTTCGAATGCAGAAGCTATCTAATGATTATCTTTGTATTTATGATTGAAAAAACCGACCTGTCCTTTGAAAAAGCTGTTCTTGTAGGTATAGTTACCAAAGATCAGAACGAGGATAAACTTGAAGAATACCTGGATGAGCTGGAGTTTCTAACTTTTACCGCTGGTGGTGAAGTGCAGAAACGTTTTACGCAGAAGATGGACATGCCGAATCCTAAGACCTTTATTGGAACCGGTAAGATGGAAGAGGTGCGCGAATTCGTGGCAGAACATGAAATTGGTGCCGTGATCTTTGATGACGAACTTACACCTGCTCAGCAGAAGAACATTGAAAAAATACTAAAGGCTAAAATTCTGGACAGGACTAACCTGATTCTGGATATTTTCGCCCAGAGGGCAAAGACCAGTTACGCCCGTACGCAGGTAGAACTGGCGCAATATGAGTACTTATTACCAAGACTTGCCGGTATGTGGACTCACCTTGAAAGACAACGTGGTGGTATTGGAATGCGTGGTCCAGGGGAAACAGAGATCGAAACCGACCGTCGTATCGTTAGAGATAAAATATCTTTACTGAAGAAAAAACTGGAAACCATCGATAAGCAAATGGAAGTACAGAGAGGGAACAGAGGACAACTGGTTCGTGTAGCACTTGTAGGATATACCAACGTAGGGAAGTCTACCTTGATGAATGCGATTAGTAAAAGCGAGGTTTTTGCTGAAAATAAATTATTTGCCACGCTGGACACCACAGTAAGAAAAGTAGTGATTCGTAACCTTCCATTTCTGCTTAGTGATACCGTAGGTTTTATTAGAAAACTGCCAACTCAGCTGGTAGAATCTTTTAAATCTACATTGGATGAGGTTCGGGAAGCAGATCTTCTCTTGCACGTGGTAGATATCTCTCATGCCAATTTTGAAGACCATATAGCTTCCGTTAACCAGATTCTAACAGAGATCGAAGCTTTAGGTAAACCAACCATTATGGTCTTTAATAAGATCGATGCTTACGAGCCTGAAGAGATCAAGGAGGATGATCTTGTAACCGAGAGAACTTCAGCGCATTATACGCTCAAGGAATGGAAGAAAACGTGGATGAATAAAATGGGTAATAATGTGGTCTTTATTTCTGCCACTGAAAAAGAGAATTTTGAACATTTCAGAAAAAGAGTATACGAAGCCGTTCGTGAAATTCATATTACTCGATTTCCTTATAACAACTTCCTGTATCCGGAATATGATAAATACGGCGAGAC
Source organism: Christiangramia marina (assembly GCF_048285865.1). Classification (NCBI taxonomy): domain Bacteria; kingdom Pseudomonadati; phylum Bacteroidota; class Flavobacteriia; order Flavobacteriales; family Flavobacteriaceae; genus Christiangramia; species Christiangramia marina. The sequence goes on from NZ_JBLVTK010000001.1 coordinate 1,169,297, forward strand.
TAAAGAATAGTTAGCTTAAAAATTTTATCCCGGTAAGATCTTCAGAAACAGCCCATAATTTTGCGGCTGTTTCCTTATTTTCAGCCTGCCTGGCAATTTCAGCTTCTGCAGGCTCACCTTTCATTTCTCTAAAGCCATCAGGTCCAATATAGCAACCACCTGCCAGTTCTTTATCCAAAGCAGCCTTGAGCGTAGGTTGTGCGCCTTTTTCCGCAGAATGAGAGATGAATGGTTCCATGGGTTTGGCCATAAGCATAAGCCATCCCGGCAAATGTCGCATCAGTTCAGTAGAAGAAACTCCTGGATGGGCGGCTAGTGAACTCACATGGCTTAAAGAATTAGCTTTCAATCTACGTTCCAGTTCCAGACTAAAGATAAGACAGGCAAGCTTGCTCTGGCCATAAGCTTTAAATTTTGAATAAGAGTTTTCACTTTGCAGATCATTAAAATCAATTTCGGCATTTTTGTGAGCGATGGAACTTAAGGTCACGATCCTGGAACTTTTCGAAGTAGTCAATTCTTCTTTTAATAGACCGGTTAGCAGAAAATGACCTAGATAATTCACTCCTAATTGAAGCTCAAAGCCATCTTCGGTTCTATGATAAGGAGGCATCATCACACCAGCGTTATTAATAAGAAGGTCAAGTTTTTCATTTTCAGATTTAAATTCTGAAGCAAAAGATCTTACCGATTTCAGACTCGAAAGGTCTAGTTCCCGTATCTCCAGTTTGGCGTTTCCATGGCAGTTCAGAATATGTTTCCGGGCTTTTTTGGCTTTCTCCAGGTCTCTGCAGGCCATGATCACCCTGAAGTCCTTTGCCGCAAGCGCCTTTGTAGTTTCGAAACCCAGGCCGGCATTCGCTCCAGTTACAATTGCAATAGGTTGTTCGTTTCTTGTGGTTTCTGAATGCTGAAATTCGTTCATGGATAGTTTTCTTATACCTCGGAAATATCTTTTAGATCGATTATTTCTTATTTTAAAAGATACAATCTATATCATGAAAAGCATTCTACTCCTCTTGGTTTTAGTATTTAATTTAAATATGCAGGCTCAATCGCTTCAGGGTTCCTGGAAACTTACTGCGGAAAATGATAAGGCCGTAACAGGTAAAGAGGTAATTCGCATTTATGCTGATTCGTACTTTACTGAAGCTGCTAAAGATCCAGATTCCAATGAATTTCTCTGGGCACGTGGCGGGGAATTTCATATGAAAGAAGATCAGGTTCGAATTGATTTTGACACAAGGCAGGAAAAACCTTCAGCAGAATTAATTGCACATAAGATCGAATTCGAAGAGGAGAACAGTTTCAGTATTGAACAGGACGAAACTATTCAGAAATGGACAAGAGTTTCAGGAAATAAAAATGAATTATCGGAAAATTGGGTGATCACGGGTAGAGAGAGAAATGGTGAAATGAACCAGATGAAACCGGGGGATCGAAGAACTATTAAAATGCTTGGTGGCGATCGTTTCCAATGGGTGGCATTTAACTCGGCAACCGGAGAATTTTTTGGTACCGGCGGTGGAACTTACATCGCGAAGGATGGAAAATATGTAGAGAATATAGAATTTTTCTCCCGGGATGCCAGTAGAGTGGGAGCGAGTCTCGATTTTAATTATAAAGTCGAAAACGGGAATTGGATCCACTCAGGAAAAAGTTCCAAGGGTGATCCTATTAAAGAGATCTGGTCACCTTATACTGAAGCTTATTCCAGAAACTAATAAATAGAATGCTCGAATTTGAAATTGAGCTCTTTTTGAAATCTATCTGAACTTACCACTTTACCTTCTGAAGACATTTCATGACTGAAATGAGGTGCTTCCAGTTCTCTGTCCTGCGCTATTTTAGTATAATAATCTTCACGTGAAGGATGCTCTGGATGTACCAGATTAAATACATTATTGGTAGCAGGTTTCTCTATCAAGGCAATAATTGCTTTGATGCAATCACGACGATGTACGAGATTTACCGGCGCTTTTGGAGAGCTTAGATCTCTTTTTCCAGAAAGCTGATTCACTGGATGGCGATCATCTCCTATCAAACCACCAAATCTTAGTATTTCAGTTTTAAAGTTTTCGTTATTTAGCAACAATAACTCGGCATTGCGTAGCTGGACTGCTATATTGGAAGAGTTATCGGTTTCAGTATTTTCGTTGACCTCTGGAAAACCATTTTCGTTTTTATAGACCGAAGTTGAACTTACGAAAATGATCCTTGGACAATAACTTTTCTCCAGGTAAGGAACAATGGTTCTAACTTTTGAAACGAAGTCGGCTTCAGGATTTTTTCTAAGCCCGGGAGGGATATTTACCACAATACAGTCAGACTTGGAAAGAAAAGACCTGATGTCTCCCTGTATTCCTTTTTCATATAATTTAATTGTGTAGGGAACTAGTCCGGCTGCGTGAAGATCAACAAATTTTTCATTTCTGGTAACTGAAGCTTTTACCTCATGGTTCAAGGCTCGTAATTCTTTTCCCAGCTCAAAACCAAGCCATCCACATCCTAAAATCGCAATCTTCATTTATTCCTTTATTCTTATGGTTTTCTTTAAAATAGTAGCATCATTCAAAACGAATGGCCGCGGGATCATATCCTTAGGTCTTTTTTCAAGCTTTAATTCTTCGTTTTCGAAGAGATCGTAAGCCGATTCGTAAAGTACAAATTCTGGCTCATCTTCTGGTGCTATTGCGAATTCAATTCGCAAAGTATCCCGGTTTGATGCGTAATATGTAAGAATTCGTTCTTTCCAACGCTGGGTATGCATATTAAAATATTGTTCTCCTAATTGTTCATCTTCAGCTGTAAGATCATTTACTCTGAACTCTTTGAAATCTACATCCCGGGTTTCATATAATTCCAGGCGGTTCATATCTCGATTTGGAGCGATCTTCAAAGAATAGGACTTCAAGTTCGTTAATGTGTCGGTCTCGAGTTCTTCAAGTCTGATTGCTGGTTCTGGAATATCAACTTCCGGAGCGCTGGATTTTCTTCTGAAATTACTGCCGTATTTACTGCTGAAATTGGACTCTGTTCCTGAATTTTCTGTGCCTTCAGGAAAATAAGAGCTCGTCCAGGAATCTTCCATTCCATCATAACTATACCAGAAATTAGTTTGCTGGTCGAGATCCTTCAGATAAACCAAACTGTTAGGTTTAGGCCTTTCCGAAGAAAAATCTGAGTAATAATGCGCTGTAAAAAGCAAAATATTAAAAATCAGGAAACATAAAACCGCAAAGGATTTAAGCTTTCTGAAGTATCCAAAAAGCGGTAACAGGAACATAAACACCAGACTTACCAGAATTGCCGTGATAAAAAGTGTTTCAAGGCCTAATGCGACAGGTAAACTCCAGATGAAAGGTAGAAGTAAAATAATAGTGGGAAAGCTCAGTAAAACCATTAAAATGCGGTTTGGTCTCTTTTGTCTTACCATTACAAAGAGTTGCAATAGTCCGAAGAATACAGGAATTATGAAATATGCAGCTCCTTTAAGATATATGGCAACTAGTGTACAGATCATCAGCCATAAAGCAAGTGGCGCTATAAATATGGAAGCTTTGTGTGAACGTTTGCGAAACCAATGGTAGGTTATAAAACTAATGGACAGGGAAAGAAAGATGATCAACGCGATGTACCAGTAGCCGTTGTAGGTAAACCCATGTTCCATTTCTGAGTATTCCGGGTAAATAAATAGACAGAACTGCCAGAACGCCCAGCTTAGAAAACCTGATAACCCAATGCTGATCAACATTGGTAAAAAGCCTTTAAAAATTTCAGTAATATCCAGGCGGTCTCTCCGAATTCCGTAGATGATCAGGATCAGGAAAATTCCCATGGCGACGATCAACATAGGTAAGATCCAGTCAAAAGGATATTTTACGAACTCTCCAAAAGGCAGATTAAAATATATAAGATCCCTGTCACTGGATAAATTTTTGAGATCTGCTTCACTAAAGTAGGCGAGCAGCGGCATAAGATAGCTACCTTGATGAGCAAGGGTTTCTGCATCCAGATTTTTAGGAGTATCATTCGCCGTGTGATAGTCAAAATGATCATCTATAAAAGCAAAATTATAACCGTTGATATTGCCCTTTTCACGCAAGACGGTAAGATCTGTGTCGTTTGGAAGCATTTTATAGATACTGTAGGCAAGAGAATTGCTTACTGGGTATTCGACGTTCGCATCTGCAAAAGCTTCGATCAACTTCGCATTCTTACCATTGGTTTCCAGTAGCATAAATGGTTTTCCACCGCTTCCCCTTGCTTCAAAATTAAGTGCTAGCAGTACATCTTTCGCCCATGGATGATCCTTAACAAAGATCTCTGCGCCTATTAAACCAATTTCCTCTGCATCTGTAAAGAGCAAAATAATATCATTCTTAGGTTGAGTTTCCTTTTCGCGGAAAGCCCTGATACTTTCCAGAATGGTAGCCACGCCGCTTCCTGCATCACTCGCACCTGGTGAGGAATGTGTGGCGCTGTCGTAATGAGTCATTAGTACCAACGCTTCACCATTTCCTGAGCCTTGAATTCTGGCAAGGATATTTTGTGGTTTGCTTAAAATAGCACCGGAATTTAGAAAATAATCTTCCTGAGTCTGCACTTCCAGACCCATTTTCTGCAATTCCTGTACGATATAGTTGCGAACTTTTGGATGCTCACGGCTCCCAACATAATGTGGTTGCTCTGCAATGGCTTCAACATGCTGGAAAGCTCTTGAAGTTGAAAACTGGTCTAAAGGAATTTCTTCAGAAAGCCTGGCCTGGGGAGCATCGAAATTAAAACTTAGCCAAACTGCTACAAAAATCAGCAAGAAAGCTATTAAGCCGGAAAATTTAGAGTTCATGCAATGAGGATCAAAGTTTTAAAGTTAATTAAGTTTTTGAAATATGAATAACAGAATAACTGTCATACATAACAAATCGAAAAACCTTATATTTAAGTTATTGGTAATCAAATAAATAAATTATGGCTATTAAAAGTTTTATGGGTAAACGAGCAGAGCCGGAGAAGCCTGCGGAAGTCCCTATGCTGGTAAGAGATTATATGACCGAGAAGCTTATCACCTTCAGGGATTATGAAAATATCATGGATGTCGTAGAGAAATTAATTAAACATGGCATCTCTGGTGGCTGTGTGGTAAATGAGCGGAATGAATTGCTGGGAATTATTTCTGAAGGTGATTGTATGAAACAAATCTCAGACAGTAGGTATTATAATATGCCAATGACAGATCTCACGGTTGGAAAACGTATGATCTCTAACGTAGAAACTATAGATGGAAATATGAATGTTCTTGATGCCGCGAAGATCTTTATAGAAAAGAGATTCCGAAGATTTCCTATTGTGGAAAATAATCAATTGATAGGTCAGATTTCACAGAGAGATGTTCTTAAAGCTGCTCTAAGATTAAAATCACACACCTGGAGTTATTGATCTTGTTTCCGTATTTCTGCCCTTCTCATAGGCATCCCATCTATCAGGCGAAATAATTTTTCGGTTTGAACAATTTCCTGCTGCCTTAATTTAATCCCTCCATCCAGACCAATCAGGAATATTTCAAAACCAGTATCCGGGGCAATTCTCAGATCTTCATTTAAAGATGAGTTTATCCATGCCGATTCTCCAGGAAAAACTGTTCTGTATCTATCTTTAGAGGCGTGAATCAGCAAAAGTTTTCTTTCTGAAAGCTTGTTTGGTTCTTTTGTTAATACATCAAATTGGTTTGTTAACAAGTCTAATTCAGATTTTGTTGAATAGACGACAATGATTCGGTTTTCCCATTTATAAGATTGCAGATCCTGTGCTGTTGAGGTCATTCCGTAGAAAATTATTATGATGAGTAATGTGAGATTCCGCATACCTCAAAAGTTAAGCTTTTCGATTTGAAGTTCGTTATAACAAAATCTCAATTTCTTCTTACTAATGCGTAAAAGTCGTTTTCAAGCGGCAGATACCCCATGTCATACACAAAGAAGTATTGCTTTCCTGTTTTGGTAGTATAAATGCTGGTAAAGAATTCAAAGTTAAAACCTCTGGAGAGTAATTTAGATTTAGCGACTGAAGTTTTATCACCGGGATTCAATTCCTGCAGAATCCGGTAATTTTTACGCAGCGAGTTATTCGTATTCCTGATGAGGTTACTTGCATCTTTATTCATCCTGTTGTGATATGCATTACGGCAATAATCACTACAGAATTTTTTATCTGTTCTTCCAACGATCTTTTCGTTGCACTCCTCGCAAGTCTTTTGCATAGGGAAATATACTAAAAAAGTAGTTTTAGACCATACAGGAATGAAGTGTTGAAATTAAATCTATAGTGAACTGAACTATACTACATATTGTAAGTCAGGGATTAAGAGTAAATAGTGAGGTTTGTTTTTAATGAAAAGACATTCTTTTCCTGAATGATCTATCATCGTGATAAGTATAAACCTGTGAGTAGATGAATTAGGTTGTATGATAGAGTAAATAGAACTTTAATCAATTAAAAACGGATATTTTTAATCTAACGGTTAGCTTCCAAATTACTTACTGCATTTGCGATCAAGCAAAACTAAAACCAGGATTTCTAGTTCCTGCGTTTAAGATTTGCAGAAGTTTGCAATTGATATGTATCAAAATCGTCTTCAAAATTTACCTGAATATCTATGGTCACTGCAAAAGTGTTGGAACTGGTTTTTCTACCACTAATAGATCCGGCATTTACCGGGTAGTTACCTGTAATACCACAAAAACAGGTTCTACCCAAATATGCACTGGCGGTTGCAAAATTTTCTGAATCAAGTTCAAACTCCTGTACGCCTGCGGGAATTTCAAAATATAACCTTTGTGCGAATTCATCATCTGCCACTTCTTCGCGGCCCTCAGTTTCAAAAATATATTCGAAAACCAGCATATCGCCTTCAGTAATAGATATGTCAAAACCGCGATCTGTTTCCACTGCCTCTATTTTTGAATCATCATAATAATCAAATTCGGCATAACGGCTGTCGTCCCCGGTATCACAACTGCATATAAATGCAAAACTAAATAGGAGTAAGATTTTACTAATCGGGTAAGTAGAAATTTTCATGGGGATTAGGTTTTAATGTTGATGCACTATACTATAGATGTTTATCACAGACAAAGGTTGCGTGTGGGCAGTTATTCATTCTTGTTTAAATTTTTAAGATCTATAGATTTGAACCAGTTTTTTCCATCGATATTCATTTCAACGGTATCCAGCAAATATCTTTCCCGGCGTATATTTTCGCTGTAAGCTTCTTGCAGTTTCCGGTCCAGATCGATTAGTGTTGCCATTGGCAAATTCCTGTCTGCAAAAATCCTGTAGATAACAGGCTGATCAATTTTAAAGGGCTTTTTACGTATGATTTCCGAAACCTTTTGCTCAATATTTTCAATTTCAGTTCTTTCTGATTCCACATAGTAGACTTCTTCAGCATTAATAAAAATATTGACGTAAACGCCTCGGATGTCTGTGTTTGAGAGTTCATCTCACTTCCGAAGAAAGTGAACAGGCAGATAAAGATAATCTTGTGAATCATAAGACTGAAGAGTAATTGGTTAGCATCGGCTATCTATCACAATTATCGTGCAAATGTCCTTGCAGTAAATGATTGCGGTTACCGAAAGTGTTGCGGGTGGGTTGCAAACTTTTTGATGATGTCAATCTTTAAAATTGTGATCGCCACTTTTTTTGACCCTTATGAATATTAAGGTTGGTGTTTAAGTTATCCACTCTCTAATCCTAAATTCGGCTATGGTATCATTTTCCTTGGTGATAAAATAGTAGTGGGTGCCCCCAGAAGAATTGCCACCGGTGAACTCCATAAAGTATTTTCCGATCTTCATTTTATGTGCTTTCTGCTTAGACACCTTATCAAATGCAGAATAGTCCAGATCTTTAAGTATCAAAAAATTGAGATGATATGGTTTGAATGTTAAACTATCACGTTCTCCGTTTTCTATTTCTTTGAGTTCTTTTTTCAGCCTTTGTAAGCGGTCTGACTTCCAGGATTCATCTTGGGAATTTTTAATGTCGGTTTCAATTTTTTGTATTACATCACCTAAACAATAAGAGAAGATCATATCATCCTGGGGTAAGGATAACTTTCGATCACATTCCATGGCGGGCATTTCTCTAGTTGACCAAACGGTTGTCATACTTAAACTACTATCATAATTATCATCGGAAGTTCCTTTGAGGTCAATATGATCTTCGAAAATTGTGTCACCACTATACTTGTATATAACTTTTAGACTATCACCATAGACCTTGGTTTTAGTTCTATAAGAGGGTTCTTCATGAAGTATTTTATTTTGACTTTCTTCTTTTGCTTCCTGCGAATTACAAGCGGTGAGCGTCAAAACTGCTAAAAAGATTAGGATTGTTTTCATTTCTGAAAAAAGTTGCTAGTGGTAGTTTATAATTATGCCTTATCCATTTTTAAATGCTTACAAACGAAAGTAAACAACTACAAGTGCTTTACGACCGATTATTAGTTGCAGTTCACTACATCTTTGTCCTGTTGAAATGAACGAATGATTTTCAACTGCAAAAAAATCTTTAGTTATGAGCACTTTAAGAAACACAGTACAGTTAATCGGACATGTAGGAAATGAGCCTGAAATCGTAAACCTTGAATCTGGTAAGAAGTTAGCCAAATTTTCAGTGGCGACCAATGATAGTTACAAAAATTCAAAAGGCGAGAAAATCACAGATACACAATGGCACAACATTGTTGCATGGGGCAAAACTGCTGAGCTTGTAGAGAATTATGTTCCGAAAGGGAAGGAGATTGGAATCGAAGGAAAACTAACCAGCAGGAGTTACGAGGATAAGGATGGGATCAAAAGATATATAACTGAAGTTGTTTGCCATGAACTTTTACTACTTGGCAAATAAGCGATAGAACTTAAAAGTAAATTTGCTGGGCTGCTCTGTAAGTATTGGCATGCGCTTCGATGATATATTTAATCTCTTTTGAATAGCCTCCGCCCATACTACATTCTACAGGGATTTGAAGATCGTGGCAGGTTTGTAATACGAACCTGTCACGTTCTTTACATCCTTGTATAGTACAGGAAAGTCGGCCAAGTTTGTCAGTTTCCAAAATATCCACTCCACAGAGGTAGAAAATAAAATCGGGTTTTGTTCTTTCTATAAGTTCTGGAAGAACTTCTTTTAGCTGCTTGAGGTAAGCTTCATCACCTATGCCATCCGGGATTTCAATATCCAGATCAGAAGTTTCTTTTCTAAAAGGGTAGTTTCCCTTTCCGTGCATAGAAAATGTAAATACAGATTCATCATTCTGAAAGATTTCAGCCGTACCATTTCCCTGATGTACATCCAGGTCCACGATCAGAATTTTTTGAGCCAGGTTTTGATCCTGTAGAAATCGGGCAGCAATTGCCTGATCGTTCAATAAACAGAATGCTTCAGCTCTATCTGAAAAAGCATGGTGAGTTCCACCGGCTATATTCATGGAAACGCCATATTCAAGTGCATATTTGCAGGCATCGATTGTTCCCTGAGCAATAATCTGTTCTCTATCCACAAGTTCCTGTGAAAGTGGAAATCCTGAAACTCTGATCTCTTTTTTACTAAGATCCAGGTTCTTCAATCTATCAACATAGGCTGCAGTATGGGCTCTTAAGATCAAACTTTCTTCGATAATTTCAGGCTTGAAAAAATTCTCATCCTCACAGGTACCTTCATGCAATAATTGCTTGGGAAGCAGATCATACTTTTCCATAGGAAACCTGTGACCTTCCGGCAATGGATGTTTATAGATGGGATGAAAGGCGATTTTGAGCATAAAAAAAGCCCGGAAAGTTATTTCCAGGCGATTTGAGTTTTTAGTTTATCGTAATTCCGTTGGAGACATTCTCCTCGTCAGGATTCACAAAAACCAGTTTTCCTTCTTTGTTTTCGGTCATCAGGATCATTCCTTCGCTTTCTACTCCACGTAATTTTCGGGGAGCAAGGTTTACAAGCAAGGTTACTTTTTTACCAATAATATCTTCCGCCTTAAAATGTTCAGCAATACCGGATACTACCGTTCTCTGGTCAATTCCAGTATCGACTTTAAGAATCATCAGCTTTTTGGTTTTGGCCATCTTTTCAGCTTCGATAATGGTTCCAACACGAAGATCCATTTTAGTGAAATCTTCAAAAGTGGCAATCTCTTTTTGAGGTTCAGCCTTCTGGTTTTCCATTTCGTTCGCGGCTTTAGTCGCTTTTAATTTTTCCAGTTGTTGCTCCATCGCTTCATCTTCAATTTTACTAAAAAGAAGTTCCGCTTTTCCGATATGGTGACCCGCTGGGATGAGCGCTTCACGGCTTCCGATAATGTCCCAATCTGGTGTTTTGGAAGTATTCTCTCCAGTTTGATTCAGCATTCGCTTTAATTTAGCAGAAGTGAATGGCAGGAAAGGTTCGCTGATAATACTGAGTGCGCTGGCAATTTGAAGTGCCACATACATGATCGTTTTCACGCGATCTTCATCAGTTTTAATTTGTTTCCATGGCTCTTCATCAGCAAGGTACTTGTTACCAAGCCTGGCCAGGTTCATCATTTCACCCTGAGCTTCACGAAAACGGTATTTTTCAATCGAACTCGCGATGACCGATGGATAAGCTTTTAATTCAGCAATGGTCTGTTCATCCACTTCAGTGTATTCTCCCGGCTGCGGAATGATTCCATCGTAGTATTTGTTGGTCAAAACGACCACACGGTTGATAAAGTTTCCGAAGATAGCTACGAGCTCATTATTGTTTCTGGCCTGAAAGTCCTTCCAGGTAAAATCGTTGTCTTTTGTTTCCGGAGCGTTTGCAGTCAGTACATAACGCAACACATCCTGTTGATCTGGGAAATCTTGCAAATATTCATGTAACCATACCGCCCAGTTTTTTGAAGTTGAGAGCTTTTTGCCTTCCAGGTTAAGAAATTCATTTGCCGGCACATTTTCAGGTAAAATATAATCACCATGAGCTTTAAGCATCGTAGGGAAAATGATACAGTGGAAAACGATATTATCCTTCCCGATAAAATGTACCAGTTTGGTGTTTTCGTCTTTCCAGTAAGGTTCCCAGTCTTTTCCTTCCCTCTCAGCCCATTCTTTGGTAGAGGAAATATAACCTATAGGAGCATCGAACCACACATACAGCACTTTGCCTTCGCCTCCTTCTACAGGTACCGGAATTCCCCAATCAAGATCTCTGGTTACCGCACGGGCTCGAAGGCCATCGTCAATCCAGGATTTCACCTGACCGTAAACGTTGCTTTTCCAATCGGCTTTGTGTCCTTTCAGGATCCATTCCTTTAGAAAATCTTCATATTGGTCCAATGGTAAAAACCAGTGTTTAGTTTCTTTTAAAGTTGGAACGGCACCGGTAATAGCAGATTTCGGATTAATAAGATCTGTAGCATTTAATGAAGTTCCGCAGTTTTCACACTGGTCTCCATAAGCTTCTTCATTCCCGCATTTTGGGCAGGTTCCAGTAACAAATCTATCGGCTAGAAACTGGTTGGCCTCTACATCATATAATTGCTCGGTAGATTCTTCAATAAATTTACCATCCTCATACATCTTCTTAAAAAAGTCTGAAGCTGTTTTATGATGAACATCACCTGACGTCCTGGAATAGTTATCGAAAGTAATTCCGAAGTCTTCAAAAGAGGTTTTGATGATCGCATTGTACTTGTCTACTACATCCTGCGGACTCACACCTTCTTTCTTGGCCTTGATCGTAATTGGCACACCGTGCTCATCACTTCCACAAACAAATGCTACATCATGTCCCTGCATTCGTAGAAACCTGGAATAAATATCTGCAGGTACATAAACGCCTGCAAGGTGTCCAATATGAATAGGCCCGTTCGTATAAGGTAAAGCCGCTGTGATCGTAAATCTCTGAGGATTTTTGCTCATTAGAATAAGTAAATTTTTAAGAGCGGTAAAGTTAAGCAAAGACGTTCGAATACGCGTTAAATTCTTGTAAAAGCGGAACCTTGTGGAGCTTATCTGTATACTTTTACTACAAAAAACTTCAAATGCGTAAAATTCTAGCCGTTGTTGGTCTGCTGGCCATAGTTTCCTGTAATAGTAATAAAGCTGTAACTGGCTCTAAAGATATTTATAGTCTTGAAAATTTAAGCCGAATGTCTTCGGAAGATATTTCGCGAAATTACCCACAATCCAATATGGAAGAAGGAGTGGATGAATTCGAGGAGGGAACCGAGACTAAACCTTATAGTATACTTTTTCCTGAAACTGAAGACGAGGTGTTGATCACCTGGCAAACTGAAGAGAAGAAAAAGGTTAGTTCTATCAATTATTCCGGAGAAGGAAAGTGGACCACTGCTGATGGAATTAAGGTAGGAATGAGCCTGGATGAACTAAATAAATTAAATGCCAAACCAGTTTCTTTTTACGGTTTTGGATGGGATTATAGTGGAGCTGTAGACTGGAATGGTGGAAAGCTTGCGAAATCTGGCATTGGTGTTTTCCTGGAAACCAAAAAGGACATCCCCAATAAATTTTATGGCGATAAGATCATTAAAGCTAGTAAAGAAGAAATTGATGCTCTTGAACTTCAGGTAGGTTCTGTGATGTTGATGAATGAGGTAAACTAGGTTTACGAATGGCTACTCATAATGATCTGGGCAAAAAAGGAGAAGAGTTAGCAGTACAGTTTCTTCTGAAGAATAATTACGAGATCCTGGAACGTAACTTTAGATATCGTAAAGCTGAAGTAGATATCATTGCCAGAGAAGCTAATACGCTCATAGCAGTTGAAGTGAAATCACGAAGCTCCGTCTATTTTGGAAATCCTGAAGACTTTGTGAAACCTGCACAGATCAAATTACTTGTGGAAGCAATCAACCACTATTCTGAAAAGCAGAAAAAAGATCTGGAGATCAGGTTCGATATTATAGCGATCACAAAATCTGGATCTAACTATGACATTGAACATATTACTGATGCCTTTCTACATTTCTAGAGGCTTCTTATTAGTCAGGAAAACAATAAAAAAGCCGGTCGAAAGACCGGCTTTTTTATTGCATAAATTTCAGAAGCTGTTACCAGATTCTTACTCTATCTTCAGGTTTTACGTACATCTTATCACCTTCTTCAATAGTAAATGCATCATACCATGCATCGATATTCTGTAGTGGTACATAAGCTCTGTACATCCCAGGGGAGTGAGAGTCGGTTTTGATCCTGTTTCTCATCGCTTCATCTCTCATTTTAGTTCTCCAAACGGTAGCCCAGGAAAGGAAGAATCTTTGTTCTGGAGTAAATCCATCGATTTTACCTGGATTTTCATTATTTTCCAGATGAATTTGTAATCCATCATAAGCAGCGTTCACTCCTCCAAGATCACCAATATTTTCTCCTAAGGTGAATTTTCCATTAATGTAGACGCTGTCCAATACTTCAATAGCGCTGTACTGCTCCGCCAGGTCATTTCCTAAAGTTTCAAATTCTTCAAGATCCTTCTCTGTCCACCAGTTATTAAGGTTTCCTTCAGCATCAAATCTGGCACCGCTATCATCAAAACCGTGTGAGATCTCATGACCTATTACAGCGCCAATTCCGCCATAATTAACAGCAGCATCTGCCTTGTAATCATAAAATGGTGGTTGTAGAATTGCCGCCGGGAATACGATCTCGTTATAACGTGGATTGTAGTAAGCATTCACTGTTTGCGGAGACATGAACCATTCACCCTTATCAACGGGCTGTCCAAGATCTGCCATGTTCTCTGCAACTCTCCATTTTTGAGCGTTTAACATGTTCTGGAAATAAGACCCTCCTTCTTCAGGTGAGGTGATTTCTAGATCTGCGTAATCTTTCCACTCATCAGGATATCCAATCTTCACGTTGAAAGTACTAAGTTTTTCAAGAGCTTTCTTCTTGGTATCCTCGCTCATCCAGCTAAGATTATTGATTCTATTTTCATACGCTTTCAGGATGTTGTCAACCATTTCCTGAGCTTTTTTCTTTGCTTCTGCCGGGAAATGTTCTTCAACATATAATTTTCCAAGAGCTTCACCTAAAGTTCCATTGATAGAACTAAGAGCTCTTTCATTTCTAGGGCGTTGTTCTTTTGCTCCCTGAAGTGTTTTACTATAAAATTCCCACTTTTCGGTTTCAAGATCTGTAGTAAGGGCACTTGCAGCTCCGTTAAAAAGATCCCACTTTAAATAGGTTTTCCAGTCTTCTACAGAATTTTCAGCAATGATCTGCTGTAGTGCTTTCATGTATTTTGGCTGGGAAACGATGATCGTATCAAGATCCTTTGCGCCAATACCATCAAAATAAGCCTTCCAGTTCATGGCCGGAGTCATCTTTTGCAACTCAGCGACGGTCATTGGGTTATAGGTATTTCTGGCATCACGACGTTCTACTTTATCTAGCTTTGGCTCGGCAAGTCTGGTTTCAAACTTTAGAATCGTTTCAGCAGCATTCTTCGCTTCTTCTTCTGAATAGTCCAGATATTGTAGCATATCTGCCACGTAAGCTTTGTATTTTGTTCGGGTTTCCTTGGAATCTGAATCATTCTGAAGGTAATAATCTCTTTCAGGTAATCCCAGACCAGATGGATTCAGGTAAGCAGCGTTCATATCAGAATTTTTGCTGTCTGCACCAACACCAAAGCTGAAGAATCCGGCACTACCGTATTCGCTCATTTCAACCAAGAAATTTTGAAGATCTTCTTTGTTCTGGATAGAATCGATCTTGGCCAGGTAAGGTTTTACCGGCTCAATTCCCTGCTCATTTCTAGCCACAGTGTCCATGATACTCTTGTAAAGATATACAGCTTTTGCCTGGTCTGTTGAAGCATCAAGACTATCACTTGAAGCCGTTTTTTCCAGAAGTCCAAGTGCATCCTCATCGGTTCTTTGTCTTAATTCGTCAAAACTTCCCCAGCGGGTTCTGTCTCCAGGAATCTCTGTGCTATCCAGCCAGCGACCATTTACATAGCGAAAGAAATCTTCTTTAGCAGTTGTTGTTGTATCCATGTAAGCAAGGTTGATACCATGGATCTCATCATCTTTTTGCTCAGTTCTTTTTTCGTCATCATTACAGGCGGTAAACATCCCTGCGCTGAGAACAGATAAAAACAAAATTCTGTTTATTCTTTTCATTGTTCTAGTTAAGAATTATAAAATAATATGGCTAATGTAGCAAAACGGTCAAAATAATCCATAATTCAGCCTCGCAGAATTGAGAACAACCGGCTGAATATTAATAATTAAGGGTGATGTGGATATTTGTTTAAACTGAATGGGAACTATTTGTTTTTCAATTCTGAAATTAGATTCTTATCGAATTGGGATTTTAAACTGGTAAGTTCATCTACATTTTCGTTAGGCACTGCGATGGAAAGTACATAATGATGAATCTTCCATTTGCCATCTTCTTTAGCAAGCACTCCAGAACCCCTGCAAATTCCCATTTGGGTATCCAGAAGTTCATCAAACCAGGCGATTTTTGAGTTCTGGTGTATATAAATATTTCTTTCGATCGAAGTGAAATTCCATGCTTTCCCTGAATCAAAATATGGTTTAGCGAACTTTTTGAATTCTTTCGCCGTCCAGTTTTCTGTAGCATCGGTCCCAATGAATATCGCATCTTTAGTCATTAGACCAAAGTAAGTCTCAAATTTAGTATTGGCGGCAGCAAGGTGCCAGCTGTCCAGCGTTTCACTTACTCTTTCTCTGATCGCTGTCTTATTTTTTTCTGAATCTTTTACCTGTGCATGCAAGGGTAAAACGGTGAGAAACGCGAAAACGAATAGAAATTTTAAAGCTGAATTTTTCATTGGTCGAATATTTGTTTTAAGATACTATATTTTCAACGGTATCTTCAGTAGCGGTTGAATCCATTTCTCTTTCCATTCTTTCAAATTCATCCAGCTCCTTCTCAAAATCCTCGAGAGTTTTCAGAAATAATTCATTCATCTGAAGTTTAAGATTATTGAATTCCAGATAGATCTCTTTAGCTGTACGATCAATATCCTTTACATCTGGCTGCTGTTTCTTTGAGTATTGCTCCAATAGGTGTGCTTTGGTCTTTAAAACATTCAGTCTGGCTTCCACAGGCACCGCTCTAAGACTATCAGGCAGAGAAATGCTAAGTGAATTCATGATCTGAGAAATCGCTATAGCATTATTCATGACCTTACGAGTCGTAGTATTTTCCAGTTTCTTCACTTCATTTTGAGCAGTGATAAATTCCAGCCAGTTGGAAGCATATTTCTTTGCTTCCGGTTCAAGATCAAAACCTCGAGTATCTATATCGATCTTCTTATCATAGGATATGCTGTCATTTGTTTCGTTGCTATTCTGGCTATCTTCTGCTTCAGATTTGCAGGATATCAAACAAAGAAATATTATAACGAATAGAGGGAATTTCATAAGTGATAATTGAATGAACAAAGTTATCCATAATTCTATGAATGAAGTAACCGATTTTCAATTACAGAATCCATAGCGAATAGCGTCAAGAAAAAGCTAAGATTGCGAAATCCTCTGTATAATTAAATATATTTGCACAAAATTTAATTTATGGCCGAAAAGATATTAATTATCGGTGCTTGCGGACAGATTGGAACCGAACTTACGCTGAAATTGAGAGAGATTCACGGGAACGACCAGGTGGTTGCCAGTGATATTCGTGAAGGAGTTGATGAGTTGATGCAATCTGGTCCATTTGAAATCCTGAATGCTACAGATGAGGTTCATATAAGACAGATCATAGAGACCTATAATATTAAGGTAGTTTACTTAATGGCTGCGATGCTCAGCGCCACTGCAGAAAAAGCTCCTAAGAAGGCCTGGGATCTCAATATGAATTCACTTTTCCATATTCTTGATATGGCCAAGGAAGGTTTGATCGATAAGATCTTCTGGCCGTCCAGTATTGCTGTTTTTGGACCAACTACCCCAAAGGACAATACTCCGCAAATTACTGCGATGGAACCTACCACGGTTTATGGAATTAGTAAGCAAACGGGGGAACGCTGGTGTGAGTATTACAACAAAAAATTTGGTGTAGACGTTAGAAGTATCAGGTATCCTGGTATTATTAGTTATAAAACCCTTCCAGGTGGTGGAACTACAGATTATGCGATTGAGATCTTCCATGAGGCTCTAAAGCAAAATGCATATACCAGTTTTCTGGATAAGGATGCAGCATTACCAATGATGTATATGGATGATGCGATCAAAGCAACGGTGGAAATTATGCAGGCTCCTGCGGAAGCTATTAAAGTAAGATCATCTTACAATCTTGCTGCGATAAGTTTTACGCCTGAAATATTAGCGGCAAACATTAGTAAGCATCTACCGGATTTTAAAATTTCTTATGACCCAGATTTTAGACAGGCTATTGCTGCGTCATGGCCTTCAAGTATTGATGATTCATCGGCGAGACAGGATTGGGGATGGGATCACGAATTCGATCTTGATAAGATGACTGAAACCATGCTAAAAGGGGTAGGACAAACTACAGAGCAAACTCATTAAATAACAAAAGCCGCTTTACAGCGGCTTTTTACTTTTTTGATTGGAAAAATTAATTACTCAACGATGCGAACATCTGTTGCGTTAACTCCTTTTTTCCCTTCAGTTTCTTCGTATTCTACTCGATCACCTTCCTGAATAGTTTCACCATTCAAACCGGTAATGTGTACGAAAATGTCTCTTTTGGTGTCGTCGTTTGTAATGAACCCATAACCTTTAGATTCATTGAAAAATTTTACTGTGCCTTGCATAATAATGATAATTAATAAAGAACAAACATAACAGTAAAATTTTTAGAATCTACTGGAAATCAGAATTTTTTGGGATTTTTGTAACTTTTATAGTCGGTCAATTCCCTTATCCCGCATTTTTTTCATGTTCTTTTCAGAAAGGGTATAGTCCTCTAATTTCTTACCTCTCCATCTTACCACAAGGAAAATTGGCATTAGAATGAAGGCACTGGCCAGCACAGCAATTCCTATGATCCTGTCCCCGGTAAGTGTATCATCATTTAACCTGAAATAGAATCCTACACCTACGGCTATAAGAATAGCTATCACCAGTAATCTCATAAATATCTTCATACTATACAGTAACTTCAATTAATTTCTGCCTGTAGGCAGTTAGCAATTTTGATTTGGATATAAACCCTATATATTTTCCTTCGCGAACAACAGGTAAGTTCCAGGCATTACTTTCCTGAAACTTTCGCATGATCTCCTTCATTCGGTCATGTTCAATGTCTATAATTTCCGGAGCCTGTTGCATGATTTCCTGCACCTTGACTTCATCATATAATTTTTCATTGAACATGATAGATCTAATGTCGTCTAATAATATAATACCCATAAAATTCCGATTTTCATCAATAACAGGGAAAATATTACGTGATGATTTCATCACTCCGTCATGGATCACATCTCCCAGGTTCATATCAATTTCCAGGGCGATAAAATTCTTTTCTACTACCCGACTAATGTTCATTAGGGTCAAAACCGTCTGATCCTTGTCATGCGTTAACAGGTCACCACGCCTTGCCAGCTCCATAGTATATACAGAGTGAGGTTCAAACTTAGTAGTGATTAGATAGGAAATAGCCGCAGTGATCATAAGCGGAATAAAAAGTTCGTACCCATGGGTAAGTTCAGCAATAAGAAAAATAGCGGTAAGTGGTGCGTGCAGTACTCCGGCCATAAGTCCCGCCATTCCTACCAATGTAAAATTACTTACTGAGATCTCATTCCTGAAGATGCCGAGATTGTTCACGACTAATGCGAAACAGTGTCCCATTGCACTTCCCATGAACATTACTGGTGCAAAGATTCCTCCAACACCGCCGGCACTAAAGGTCAATGCTGAAGCGATGATCTTAAAGATCACCAGACCTGCAAGCAAAATGATGACCACCCAGATATTCTCAAGGTAAGCGTTGAATAGATTTGTTCCCAGGGCTTGGAGATAATTTTCCTGTAACAGGTTATTGATCACATTATAGCCTTCACCATATAATGGAGGTATAAAATAAATAAGAACTCCCAGCCCCAATCCGGCAATAATGAGCCTTACAAACGGCGAGGTTATCTTTGCCAGTAGTCTTGTGGTACCAAAATAAATACGGGAAAAATATACTGAAAATGCTGCCGCTACGACTCCCAGAACTAAATAGTAAGGCACTTCAGAAATTGTAAATTGATCTTCTAGAGTAAATGGTAAGATAATCTGACTTCCGAAGAAAAAATAGGAGGTAAGTATGGCAGATACCGAAGCAATGAGCAGCGGCAGGAGGGAGGCCAGCGTTAAATCGAGGCTGAAAACTTCTACAGCGAAAATGATCGCGGCAATTGGAGCTTTAAAGATACTGGACATTGCACCTGCAGCGGCACATCCAATAAGTAAGGTCCGGGATGCCTGGTTCATCAAAAATATACGCGAAATATTAGAGCCCAGAGATGCACCGGTTGCCACGGTAGGTCCTTCCAGTCCAACCGATCCTCCAAAACCAACCGTAATAGGTGCGGTAATTAGAGACGCGTACATCTGGAATCTTTTCATGATTCCCTTCTTACGCGATATGGCATATAAAGTTGTTGGAATTCCATGTCCAACCTTCTGGCGCAGTATAAATTTGATGATGAGGTACACGATCAAAAGACCAAGCACTGGAAATATGAAGTAGAATGCATCGTGGTAATTAGCTACAAATTCTCCTTCCAGCAAACTCTGGATAAGGTGCGTTAGGTTCTTGATCATGACTGCAAACAGCCCGGCAACAAATCCAATGACCGCGCTTAGGAACATGAGGAACTGTCGATGAGAAAGATTCTTCGATTTCCAGGTTAAGAATCTGTGCAATAAGGTTTTGCTAATATTTGCCACCACTAGTTAATTACCGGATGAAGATAAAAAATCCCGCAATACGCGGGATTAATTATTTATGATTTCAACTGTAGATGTAGATCTGTGAGTTGTTGCTCGTCGAGTTTCGCCGGAGCATCGATCATCACGTCTCTTCCTGAGTTATTTTTTGGAAAGGCAATGTAATCCCGAATACTTTCCTGTCCGCCAAGAATGGCTACAAGTCTGTCGAATCCAAAAGCGATCCCACCATGTGGAGGTGCTCCATACTGGAAGGCATCCATAAGAAAGCCAAATTGCTCTTCAGCTTCTTCCGGAGTGAATCCAAGGTATTTGAACATTTGCGACTGAGTTTCTTTGTCATGTATTCTAATAGAACCACCACCAATCTCATTTCCGTTAAGTACAAGATCATACGCGTTGGCACGAACCTTCCCAGGGTCTGTTTCAAGTAATGCAAAATCTTCTTTCTTAGGACTTGTAAATGGATGGTGCATTGCGTGGAATCTTTCAGTATCCTCGTCCCATTCAAGAAGAGGGAAATCTACTACCCATAAGGGTGCAAATTCATCAGATTTTCTAAGTCCCATTTCATTACCAAGATGCACTCTTAATGCGCTTAACTGGCTTCTTGATTTATCAGCATCACCTGCCATCACAAGAATAAGATCTCCAGGTTTAGCTGAAGAAGCTTCGGCCCAGGCTTTTAGATCTTCCTGAGAGTAAAATTTATCTACTGAAGATTTTAAACTTCCATCTTCATTATATTTTGCCCAAACCAATCCAGTGGCACCAATTTGAGGTCTTTTAACCCATGAAATAAGTTTGTCAATTTCTTTACGAGTAAAAGAAGCTGCGCCCGGAACGGCGATACCAACAACTAACTCCTGTTGATCAAAAACATTGAAACCTTTATTCTTAGCGACATCATCAAGCTCGGCAAATTCCATCCCAAAACGAATGTCTGGTTTGTCATTCCCATATTTGCGCATAGCGTCTGCATAAGTCATTCTTGGGAATTCGTTCACTTCTACGTTGCGAATTTCCTTCAGCAAATGCCTGGTTAAACCTTCAAAAATATTCAGGATATCTTCCTGTTCCACAAATGCCATTTCGCAATCGATCTGTGTGAATTCGGGTTGACGATCTGCTCTTAGATCTTCATCACGAAAACATTTTACGATCTGGAAATACTTATCCATCCCGCCTACCATAAGCAACTGCTTAAAAGTTTGAGGTGATTGTGGAAGTGCGTAAAACTGACCTTCATTCATTCGGCTAGGTACCACAAAATCACGGGCACCTTCAGGAGTGGATTTAATAAGGTATGGAGTTTCCACTTCAATAAAGCCAGCATTAGAAAGATAGTTTCTTACCTTCATTCCCACCTGGTGGCGAAACATTAATTTATTCTGAACTGGTTTTCTACGAATATCCAGATAGCGATATTTCATTCTAAGATCTTCACCACCATCGGTTTCATCTTCAATAGTAAAAGGTGGTGTTTTAGAAGTATTCAAAATTTTAAAATCCTGTACCAGTAATTCGATCTCCCCAGTAGGAATGTTGGGGTTCTTTGCTTCTCGCTCGATCACTTCCCCGGTTACCTGGATCACGAATTCACGAGCCAGGTTTCCTGCTTGCTTCATCAATTCTTCGGAAGAGCGCTCTTCATCAAAAATCAATTGCGTAAGACCATAGCGATCACGAAGATCCACCCAAATCATAAAACCTTTGTCTCTTACTTTTTGTACCCATCCAGAAAGGGTTACTGTATTTCCTATATGTTCGGCATTAAGTTCGCCGCAGGTATGACTTCTGTACATGAATTCTTTAAATTTTGAATGGGCACAAAAGTAAGAAGTTAAAGAGTTTTACTGAATCTTTTCTGCATCTAAATTCATTTAAAGTTGCCTATTATTAACTTCGGCTATTTATATAAAACATTGTATAGCAGATAAATAAAACTGCAATGTTAACTTAATGTTACGTAAATGCGACTAGAAGGTAAATTTTTGCTATATTTGTGATGTAAACGTTAATACCGAAAGAGAAATGAAGACCTTGAAAAATATTTTAGTAGCAGCAGTTCTGGTAACAGGAACCGTTGCAATGGCGCAGGATAATGATCCAAAACCCGCTTTTGAGAAGCAGGGTGAGTTAATTAAAGGAACATTTTATTATGAAGATGGAAATATTAAACAGGAAGGTACGTACAAGGACGGCAGACTCCACGGAGAATGGATTTCTTACAACAAAGACGGTGAGAAGACAGCCATTGCCAATTACGAAAATGGCCAGAAGGATGGAAAATGGTTCTTCTGGACTGAAGATAAACTTACTGAAGTGGACTATAAAGATAGCGTAATTGCTAGTGTTAATAGCTGGAAAAGCGAAAGCTCCCTTGTTAGTAATGACTAATAATATTCATTACGAATAAAAAAACCCGAAGCGAAAGCTTCGGGTTTTTTTATTGGCATTGGTATCAACTTACCTAGTTCGTAGTTTCAATCCTGTTTGAAGTTTCAACTTCTTCCGAAGAGCTTCTTTTCGAATGAACCCACATTTTGATCCTTACCGCGATATAGAATAACAATGGAACAATAATAAGAGTAAGGAAGGTCGCTACGATCAAACCGTAGATCACTGTCCAGGCCAGAGGTCCCCAAAATATCACGTTATCTCCACCAAAGTAGATGTTCGCATCAAACTCACTGAATAAACTGAAAAAGTCAAGGTTAAGCCCGATTGCCAGCGGAATCAAACCAAGAATGGTGGTGATCGCCGTAAGCAATACTGGTCTTAAACGTGCTTTTCCAGATCTAATGATCGTTTTTAAAAGTTCATCCTGAGGGAGGTATTCAGATTCTGGTATTCCAAGACGCAGTTTCTTCCTGTCTATGAGGAGCTGCGCGTAATCGAGCAGTACCACCCCGTTATTTACCACGATACCAGCAAGAGAAATAATTCCCATCATCGTCATCATGATTACAAATGCTGAACCGCTAATTACAATTCCTCCAAATACTCCAATAAAACTCAGGAAAATAGCGATCATAATGATTAATGGTTTCGAGATAGAGTTAAACTGGAAGATCAGGATCAGGAATATAAGTCCCAGTCCGCTAAAAAATGCACCCACTAAGAACGCCTGTTGCTTGTTTTGCTCTTCGATCTGCCCGGTATAATCCACTTTGATCTCATCTGGAACACCATCAAAATTCCTCATTTCATTCTGGATTTGCGCCACGGCAGCACCAGCATCTGTATATCCCGGAGATAAAACAGAATAGATCGTAACAACTCTTCTGGTATCCCTGTGCTTTATCGCACTAAACCCAGATTTATTACTTTTCGTTGTTACTGCTGAAACAGGTATTTCTCTTAACTGACCCTTATTATTTCTGAAAGTGATCGTTTGGTTGAACAAGGCGCTGTTATCATATCTGGAATCCTCGTCGAATCTTACATAAATATCGTAATCTTCACCACCTTCTTTGTAAACGCCAGCTTTTGTTCCAAAAATGGAATTTCTAAGTTGTTGTCCAACCTGTCCGGCACTTACCCCTAGTTCACCAGCTTTTTCCCGGTCAACTTCAACAACCATCGATGGTTTATCTTTGTTTACATCAATCTTCAACTCGTCTATTGCAGGAATGTTCTTTGTGTTAATATATTCACGCATTTGCTCTGCAGTCGCGATCAATTGATCATAATCTTCACCTTCCAGTTCAATATTAATTGGTGGACCCGCAGGAGGGCCATTCTGATCTTTTTCTACGGAAATCAAAACTCCCGGGTAAACTCCATCCAGGGATTCCTGAACCTTTTGTCTTAAAACCTCACTGTCCTTGCCACGACGGTATTTGTACTCCCTCATGGAGGCCGTGATCTTACCTTTATGTGGCATTTCAGCCGCAGAACCACCATCGGTTTGTGGATTCCCGGCACCTTCACCCACCTGGGATACGGCACTTTCTACCATATAATTATAACCGTTGTCCATATACTCATCACTGTTGAGTACTTTGTAAACCCTTTCCTCGATCTCTTTGGTGATCGCGTTGGTTTTTTCAATATCGGTACCTTCAGGGTATTCAATATAAACGATGATCTGGTTAGGCTTGTTATCAGGAAAGAATTCAACCTTGGTTCTTTGAGATCCCAGTGAAGCACCAAAACCTACAAAAGCGATGATCAACATCAAAAAGGTAGCTCCAACGATCCAATAAGGACGTTTGTTTTTAAAAGCAGCGGTAAGGCGTCTTTCGTACCAGTTCTCCAGTTTCACCAAAGAACTTTTTTGAAAATTATTTGCCATCTTCCGAAGAAACAACCTGTAGATCCAGACCATGATTGCGGTAAAGATCATCAATGATCCAAGCGCAGCATATTCTCCACCAAATAAAAATATGAGTAGACCAATTCCCGCAATGATCAGAGAAACCCTGATGATGGTTTTCAAAGGCATATTTTTATCCTCTGTTTTCATGAATTGGGAAACCAGAACCGAATTGAAAAATATTGCTACTACCAGTGAAGATCCCAGTACGACCGATAGTGTTATGGGGAAATAGATCATGAACTGTCCCATTAGTCCCGGCCATAATCCCAGCGGAATAAAGGCGGCAACCGTAGTTGCTGTAGAGATAATAATAGGAAATGCAATTTCACCAATACCTTCTTTCGCTGCATCCACCCGGCTCATTCCTTCCTCGTCCATGAGTCGGTAGACATTCTCCACCACAACGATCCCGTTATCTACGAGCATTCCAAGTCCCATGATCAATCCAAAAAGGATCATCGTATTCATGGTGTATCCCAACTGGTTCAGGATCATTAAAGACATGAACATGGACATTGGTATTGCAAAACCAACGAAGAGTGCATTTTTAAATCCTAAGAAGAACATTAGCACCGTCACAACAAGTATGATCCCGAAAATGATATTGTTTACAAGGTCATCAACCTGACCAATAGTCTTTGAAGATTGATCATTAGTAATACTTACATTCAGGTTCGTTGGAAATACTTCAGCTTTTGCTTTTTCAACAATAAGCTCGATCTGCTCTGCAGCAGCAACCATATTCTTTCCTGAACGCTTTTTTACATCCAGCATTACCACCTGTTCACCAAACTCACGGGCATAGGTGGTCTTTTCCTTTTCCTGAAAAGTAATATCAGCAATATCCTTCAGGTAGACATCATCACCATCTTCAGACTTAACAACGAAATTGTTCAATTCTGAAGGTTCTTCGATTTCACCAAGGATTCTGATGGTTCTTCGCTGTCCGCTGGTTACGTAATTACCCGCACTCATGGTCATATTTCCGTTCGAAATGGCACTGGTAATATCATTGAAACTAACAGAGGAAGCCATCATTTTATAGATATCTACAGCTACTTCAATTTCTTTATCCTGAGCTCCACGAATATCTACTTTCTTAATTTCAGGTAGATTTTCGATCTCATCCTGTAGGTATTCTCCAAACTCCTTCAGCTTCATTACCGGGTAATCTCCGGAAATATTGATATTCAGAATTGGAATTTCTTCTGAAAGACTCAATTCAAAAACATTGGGTTCTACCTTGGCGCCATTAAATGTTGGCCAGTCTTCGCCTGAAGTTTCAGAATCTATTTCATCTTTTACCTTTTGCTTTGCAAGCTCCACAGCAATTCCCTCGTCAAATTCAATAACGATCATAGAATAATCTTCCTGTGAAGTTGAGGTGATTTCCACGACATTACTTACCGTCTTCAACTTGTCTTCCAAGGGGTTTGTAAGTAACTTCTCTATATCTTCCGCAGTATTCCCGGGATATATCGAGCTAACGTAGATTTTCGTTTCTTTTACTTCAGGAAAACTTTCCCGCGGCATACTGAAATAAGCCGATATTCCGAAGAACAGAATAAGAGCCATCGCCACATAAATGGTGGTTTTATTCTTTATTGCCCAGGACGAGAGCGCAAACTCCTTGTCCAGATTGTTTTTTTCTTTCGCCATAACTGCTTAGTAATTCATGATTTTGACGGTTTGTCCCTCTTTTACACTACGTGCACCATCTTCGATGATCAGGTCACCATCTTTCAGGCCTTCCAATACTTCAATAGAATCTCCCTGAGATTTCCCGGTTTTAACGATCACTCTTTTAGCGACTGCTTTTTCACCTTCCACCTCATCTAAAACATATAAATATTGCTCTCCATCAGCATTTTCAGAAAGAATGTTTTGCGGCACCAGAATCGCGTTTTCACTAGTGTAATCGTTGATCTTTACTCTTGCCGTAAGGTTTGGTTTGATCTCTTTCTCCTTATTTGGCACATCGATCTCGGCAGTAAAAGTTCGGTTATTAGGATTTATATAACTACCTACTTGCTTTACCTTGGTATCAACAGTTTTTCCAAGCACCGGGAAGGTCACTTCTACCGGCTTTCCCTTGGTTACGTTGGTAATATAGTTCTCTGGCACATCTGTCTTAATATACATATCGTCAAGATTTACGATCCTTAGAATTTGCGTCTGGCCGGGTGAAACCACATTTCCCTGCTCGGTAATGATCTCATCGATAGTTCCTGAAAAAGGTGCGCTTACAACAGATTTTGAAAGCTGACTCTTCATTTGCTTAACAGCGTTTACCTGTCCTTCATAATTGGATTTTGCCTGTAAATATTCAATTTCGCTACCAATTTGCTGCTCCCAGAGACGCTTCTGTCTTTCAAAAGTAGTCTTGGCAAGGTCTAGCTGAATTTCCATTTGAGCGAGTTGCTGACTCAATCCACCATCATCTATCTTCGCCAGAGTCTGTCCTTTTGAAACTTTCTGACCTTCTTCTACATAGATCTTCTGTAGAATTCCGCCCATTTCAGCGTTTAAAACCACATTCTTTCTTGTCTCCACGCTTCCCTGTAATTCAAGGAAATGATCGAAATGTTCAGCTTCCACAGCAAAGGAAGTTACCAGGGGAATATTTCTCTCTGGGTTGATCTCCTTCAGCCTGGAATCAAGTTTTTTAATTTCCGTTTCCAGCTCAGACTGTTGAGCGGTAAGCTCATCTCTTTTCTTTTGAATAGTTTCTATATCATTGCTTTCCAGGATTTCATCCGTAGATTTTTCTGAACCACCACCACAGGCAGCTAGCAAAGTACTGAACGATAAAATATATACTAGTTTTCTCATTTTCTGAAGTTGTTTCTAATTATCTGATGTATAAGTACGGGTATCTAACAGGTTTTCCAGTTCCACTTTTGCAGTGATCACCTGTAACATGGCTTGTAAATAATTTTGCTGTGCAGTGTATAACTGTCGTTGCGCTTCACTAAGCTCGAAACTACTGGCGATCCCTTCAAAGAACTTGATCTGGTTCTTGTTTTCGATTCTTTCGGATAGTTCGAGATTTTTAGTAGCATTCTTATAATTATCAAGGCTAAACTGGTATTCACTTTTAGCACTGTTGATATCACTTTTTACCTGGCTTTCGGTTTGTTTCAGATCAAGCATTGCCTGCTCATACTCAAGTTTTCGCTGCTGAGTTTTCGCACTTCGCATTCCGCTGCTGAAAATTGGAATATTAAGACTCACTCCTAATATGGACTGGCCAAAATATTCCTGATTTCCGTTTAAAAAAGTAAAGTCATTACTAAATCCCTGGTAACCGTAATTCACAAAGGCGCTTAAGGTTGGTAGCGCTTTCGCCTGCTGTAGTTTTACCTGGATATCTGCGGCTTCTGCCGTATTCTTGGCGATGCGATAATCAATATTTTCTTCTACCGGAATTGTCTCAGATAATAAGGAAAGATCGAAATATTTAAGCGCCAGTTCATTTAGATCATCGGTCGCTACTACATTTTTCTCTACCGGAATTCCAAGGCTAATGTTCAGCATATCATAGGCAATATCCAGCATTCTTCGGCTTCTGGCGAGATCATTTTCAAGGTTCAGCTTGGTGATTTCCAATTGCTCCACATCCTCCTGTTCTGTTAGACCATTTTCGAATATCTTCTGGGTATCATTAAAGTTCTTCTCAACGTTCCCGAGATTTTTCTCAAAGATCTCAACACTTTCTTCCGCCAGCAAAACATTTCCGTAGGCATTGATAATACCTTTCTTGATCTCAAGATCTGTCTTGGTCTTGGCATTTTTGGAAATTTGAAGCAGTGTCTTTACAGATTGAATTCCTACTATATAGGAGCCATCGAAAATTAACTGGTTCCAGGTAGCTGTGGCATTTACGCTTTGCTGAGTTCCAAACTGCACCGGGATAAATCCTTCCGGAGAATTTACAGGAACATCATTCCTGTTCACATTATCGAAATATTGCTCGACGATGTTCACTGTGCTTTGCGTATTATCAAAAGCACTTGCCGGAAGCAAGGTGACCGGTTGTTTCAGGAAGTTCTGGTAATCTATTCCAGCACTGATTTGCGGCAAACCCTGGGCGATAATCTCCCATTTTTGCTGAAGAGCAATTTCCACATCCTTTTGAGCTATTTGTGACTGGTAATTATTTTCCAGTCCAAATTCTATAGCCTCCATAAGAGAAAACTGATAGGTCTGGATCGTATCCTGCTGCGAGAAACTTTGCAGGCTCAAGACCAGCATAATTAAAATTGATATTCTACTTTTCATCTAACTCAATTAAATCTTCTAAAGTTTTTAATCCTTTTGTGGTACAGATTGCACGCAGGTGATATTCCAGGAAATGATCCATCAATTCCGGCTGCGAATATTTTTCAGGAGCGAAGAGATCTGTATCCTTAATCCCCATAAGACCCACAAAATGTATACGGCTAATAAAATCTACATCAATATCTTTACGATAATAATCACTTTCAATTCCGCGGTTGAGATTATCCTGCATGCAGGTTTCTAAAAGTTCATACTGCTTGTCCTTAAGACTCTCATAGACTTTCGGGTAATATTTCTGAAGCTGAAAATGAGGAGAGGTCTTTTCTCCTTTTAAATTCTGCGCTACATAATGTTTGATCTCGTAATTTTCTTTAATCGGATTCTGATTTTTATCCTGAATGGCGCCAATCCCGCAACCCATCGTCTGGATCACCTGTAAACCTGCAGCTGCTACCAGCTTATTCTTGGTGGAAAAATGGGCATAAATAGTTTTCTTAGAGATCCCGATACTGTCTGCAATGTCATCCATGGTCACGCTTTTGAAACCATAGGATAGAAACATCTCTGCAGCACTATTTAAAATTTTCTCCCTCACTTCATGTAAATTTTGTGCAAAAGTAAGCCTCGGAAACTTTAGAAACAAAAAAAGTTTCTTCGGTTTACAGTTATTTAACATTCGCTTAAAATTTGAAATAGGTTCAATTATGGTATTTTAGCCCAAAATTTCAATACATGCTTACCATTGCGGAATACCGAGAGGCCATCGTCGATTATCTTCATCAAAAGATACAGGTCAAAGAACCGGTAAATCTTTACGAACCAATGGTTTATATTTTAGAGCAGGGAGGTAAACGTTTAAGACCTGTCCTTGTTCTAATGGCAGCTGAAATTTTCGACTGCAATCATAAAAAAGCACTTGACGCCGCCCTGGCCATAGAGGTTTTTCATAATTTCTCTCTTGTTCACGATGATATTATGGACGATGCACCCATTCGAAGAGGTAAGAAAACGGTGCACGAAAAGTGGGATATTAACACGGGAATCCTTTCCGGAGATGCGATGCTTATCAATGCATACCAATTATTCGAAAACTATGAAGGAGATGTGTTCAAAGAGCTTTCAAAACTATTTACCAAAACAGCTATTGAAGTTTGTGAAGGTCAGCAGTACGATATAGATTTTGAAACCCGTGATAACGTGAGTATCGAGGATTACCTTTTGATGATCGAATACAAAACCGCGGTCCTGGTTGGAGCTTCCTTGCAAATGGGAGCTATTGTAGCTGAAACTTCGGCTGCTTGTAAGTCGGCGATCTATCAATACGGAAGATTACTTGGTATTGCTTTTCAGCTTCAGGATGATTACCTGGATGCTTTTGGGGATCCTGCTACTTTTGGAAAACAACCTGGTGGTGACATCATCGAAAACAAAAAGACATTTCTCTATCTAAAAAGTCTTGAACTTGCCAGTCCCGGTGAAGCCAGGCAACTGGAGCACCTATATTCCATTAGTCCTATGGAAAATACCGGAAAGATCGAAGCAGTCAAAAATCTATTTGAAAGCAGTGGTGCAGCAGAACTTACCAGAAAGGAAATCGAGAAGTACACAGACATGGCCTTTGAGGTTCTGGACAGGATAGATCTGCCTGAAGAGAAGAAAAAACCCTTGAAGAGTTTTGGTAAAATGCTTATGGAGAGACAGGTATAAGTCAGGTTGTAAGATATATTTCCTGCAATTTACTCAGAGATCTACTTCCCAAATTATTGAATATCAGAGGGTGTTAAAATTCTTATAATCTCATAGAGAATTATCATAATGCCTGCAAGCTGTTTTTTTTAAATATTGTATTTTTGCTAATGTTTTTAAGAACAAAAGAAACTGTTGTTTCAATTTTATGGAAAAATTTTCATTTCTAAATGCCGCTCATACTGCATACTTCGCAGAACTTTACGATCAATATTTAAAATATCCTGATAGTGTAGAGCCCAGTTGGAGGGCTTTTTTTCAAGGATTCGACTTCGGAATGCAACAAGATGGTGTTTCTGAAGATGTATTGGACGAAGCTCCTGTAGATTTTTCAGAAGGTGAGATACCGACACACGTAGTTAAAGAATTTCAGGTAATTCGATTAATTGACGGCTATCGTACCAGAGGGCATTTATTCACCAAAACAAACCCTGTAAGAGAACGTAGAAAATATGTTCCAACTCTTGATATAGAGAATTTCGGACTTGAGAAAAAAGATCTGCAGACTACTTTTAATGCAGGTGATATTCTCGGGATTGGACCTTCAAGCCTGGAAGAGATCATCAAGCACCTGGAAATGGTGTATTGTGACTCTATCGGGATCGAGTATATGTATATTCGTAAACCTGAAGAGATCGAATGGATCCAGAATCGTTTAAATGTAAACGACAATCATCCTGATTTTGATGCCACCCGCAAGAAGCAGATCCTGAAGAAGCTTAACGAAGCAGTCTCTTTTGAATCCTTTTTACATACTAAATATGTTGGACAGAAACGATTTTCACTGGAAGGTGGAGAAAGTTTGATTCCGGCATTGGACGCGCTTATCGAAAAAGCTGCGGATTTTGGTGTGGAAGATTTTGTAATGGGAATGGCTCACCGTGGTCGTTTGAATACCCTTACCAATATCTTCGGAAAGAACGCAAAGGATATCTTCAGTGAGTTTGATGGAAAAGATTACGAACAGGACATATTCGATGGTGATGTTAAATATCACCTAGGCTGGACATCCTGTCGCACTACAGATAGTGGAAAAGATATCAATATCAATATAGCTCCAAATCCTTCTCACTTAGAAACCGTTGGCGCGGTGGTAGAAGGAATTTCGAGAGCAAAAATGGATCGTAGATACAACGGAGATAATTCCAAAATTTTACCGATCCTGGTTCATGGTGATGCTGCAATTGCAGGTCAGGGACTTGTGTACGAACTGGTACAGATGGCTAATCTCGAAGGTTACCAGACAGGTGGAACCATACATATCGTAGTAAATAACCAGATTGGTTTTACTACAAATTATCTCGATGCGAGAAGTTCAACCTATTGTACAGATGTGGGGAAAGTAACTCTTTCACCAATTTTACATGTAAATGCCGATGATGCAGAGGCAGTAGTACACTCGATATTATTCGCTTTAGACTTCAGAATGAAGTTTAAAAGGGATGTATTCATAGATTTACTGGGTTATAGAAAGTATGGTCATAACGAAGGTGATGAACCACGTTTTACTCAGCCTAAACTATATAAAGCAATATCTAAACACGAGAATGCCAGAGATATTTATGCTGAAAAGCTGAAGGAGAGTGGTGTAATCGATGATAGCTACCTTAAAAAATTAGAAGAAGAGTACAAAGCTTCTCTTGAAGAGAAACTGGAAGATTCCAGAAAAGAAGAAACCACCCGCATCACTCCATTTATGCAGGATGAATGGGAAGGTTTTGAGAATGTTCAGGAAGACGAGATGATGAAGGAAGTTGACACAACTTTTGATCTTGAAAAACTTGATAAGGTTGCCACGGCAGTTTCAGAATTACCGGAAGGTAAGAAGTTCATGAGAAAGATCCAGAAGATCATCGATGGACGAAAGCAAATGTACTTCGAAGATAATAAGCTGGACTGGTCTATGGCCGAGCATTTAGCTTATGGATCTCTTATGACCGAAGGTTATAACATCAGAATTACCGGGCAGGATGTGGAACGTGGTACGTTTTCCCACCGTCATGCGGTAGTGAAAGTTGAAGATAGTGAGGAAGAGATCATTCTTCATAACAATATAGAGGACAGGGATGGAGATTTCTTTATCTACAACTCCCTGTTATCAGAATACGGAGTAGTTGGTTTTGATTATGGGTACGCCATGGCGAGCCCAACAACATTAACGATCTGGGAAGCACAATTTGGAGATTTCGTGAATGGTGCACAGATCATGATCGATCAGTATATTTCTGCTGCGGAAGACAAATGGAAACTTCAGAATGGTTTGGTAATGTTACTACCTCACGGTTACGAAGGGCAAGGAGCAGAGCACTCTTCAGGTAGAATGGAAAGATTCCTCCAGCTTTGTGCAAAGGATAACATGTACGTGGCAGATATTACGACTCCTGCGAACATGTTTCATATGCTTCGGAAGCAAATGAAGGCGAAATTCAGAAAACCACTGATCATTTTTACACCAAAAAGCTTACTGCGTCATTCTAAAGTAATTTCTACAAAAGAAGAATTTGCGAATGGTTCATTCCAGCCAGTTCTGGATGATCCAGATGCAAAAGCAGATTCAGTAAAAAGCCTGGTATTCTGTACTGGTAAGTTTTACTATGACCTGCTGAACTTCAAGGAAGAGAATGATCGTGATGATGTGGCCCTTGTGAGAATCGAACAGTTATTCCCACTACCGGTAAGTACCATGAAAGAAATGATGAGCAAGTATAAGTATGCTGAAGATGTGGTTTGGGCACAGGAAGAGCCTAGAAACATGGGAGCATATGGACATATGTTGCTGCATTTCGAAGAAGCAAGACAGTTTAGAGTATGTAGTCGTAAATTCTACGGTGCACCTGCTGCAGGTAGCTCGGTAAGATTTAAGAAGCGTCATGAAAAAGTGATTGCCAGCGTATTCGACAAAGATTTAAAAGAAGATTAATAATAAGAACCAATTTCCTGATTTCAGGAACCAAAATAAATTACAATCATGGCCTTAGAAATGAAAGTTCCTTCACCCGGCGAATCGATTACTGAAGTTGAAATAGCTCAGTGGTTAGTCGAAGATGGTGATTACGTTGAAAAAGATCAGGCAGTAGCCGAAGTGGATAGTGACAAAGCAACGCTGGAACTTCCTGCAGAAGCTAGTGGAATTATTACTTTGAAAGCTGAAGAAGGAGATGTCGTAGGAGTTGGAGAGGTAGTTTGTCTAATCGATACCGATGCTGCAAAGCCTGGTAGTGATGACAAAGGTGATAGTGAAAGTAAAGACGAAAAGTCTGCTGAAGCTGAAGAAAAGGAGCGTCAGGAAAGTACAGAAGATAAGAAAGACAGTGATAAAGCAGCTGCTAAAACTGAAGAACCTTCAAAATCAAGTACTCCAAGCCAGAAGCAGGATGATACTTATGCAACTGGAACTCCTTCACCAGCAGCTAAGAAAATTCTTGATGAAAAAGGAATTGAAAGCAAAGATGTAAAAGGTTCTGGTAGAGATGGTCGTGTAACTAAGGAAGATGCGGTTGAGGCAAAAGCTTCTATGGGATCTCCTGGAACAGGAACCAGAGGAGAAGAGCGTAAGAAAATGTCAATGTTCCGTAGAAAACTTGCGGAACGTCTGGTAAGTGCGAAGAACGATACGGCGATGCTGACTACTTTTAACGAGGTAGATATGTCTCCAATTTTTGCGTTAAGAAAGAAATATAAAGAGGAATTTAAAGAGAAGCATGGTGTGAGTCTTGGCTTTATGTCATTCTTTACACTAGCAGTGATCCGTGCGCTGGATGAATATCCTGCAGTAAACTCTATGATAGATGGAGATTACCAGGTAAGCTACGATTTTAAAGATATTAGTATTGCAGTTTCTGGTCCTAAAGGACTTACAGTACCTGTAATTCGAAATGCTGAAAATCTTAGTTTTAGAGGGGTCGAATCTGAAGTGAAAAGACTTGCGATCAAAGCCAGAGATGGAAAAATCACTGTGGATGAAATGACCGGAGGTACTTTTACCATTACTAATGGTGGAGTATTTGGATCTATGTTATCAACTCCAATTATCAATCCTCCACAATCGGCTATTCTTGGTATGCATAATATTGTGGAAAGACCTGTTGCAATAGATGGTCATGTCGAAATCAGACCCATTATGTATGTAGCATTGTCTTATGACCACAGAATCATTGATGGTAAAGAATCTGTTGGATTCCTTGTAGCTGTTAAAGAAGCACTGGAAAATCCTGAAGAACTATTAATGGATGGAGATATTAAGAGATCACTGGAATTGTAGTAACAATCTCCGGTAGAAATAAAAAAAGGGTACGCGATAGCGTACCCTTTTTACTTTAACGAAATTAGAACAAAACTAACAACCTGAATATATTCAAGGCAAGCACAGCAACAACTAAAATTGTCATAATGAGAAAGACCAGTTGTGAAGATATTCGAAGTTTAATAACGTAAAGATTATTGGTTAGATTACTTCAAATATAGAGCGATATCGCTTTGAGAAAAAGGGTGTTTTTCCCCTTATTTGAGAAATAAGGCCTTGCCTTTGTAATCGATAACTGCTTTACCTTTTTTCAGAATATCAGCTCCTATAATTCCCTGTACCTTTTCAGCTTTATGATTTTCAAGTGCCTCATTTACGTGTTTAAGGTCGAAAAGAACCAGGTCGATCTTTTTCTTTTTCCAGTCTCCTATCTGTACTATGTTTTTTGCAGAAATCTGGGTCAACATATTGGTAGCTCCTGCACCAGCCGCTTTAATATCGCTATCTTCTGAAAGTAGATCAAAATGTTCGATCGCATCTATACCCACACAAGTGCTGGAAGCGCCGGTGTCCAGTATAAAATTACCTTCAATATCATTGATCTTCGCTTTTAGTTCGAAATGATTGGTTTTGGTATATTTTAATTTGATACGATGGTATCCTTTTTCCTGAAGCAACTCTTTTAAAGACATTCTTTTTTCTACAAATATATGATTCCTGTATATAGCGGGAAACTCAGGGACTTTCAATCCCTACTTAAATTCAGTTTTAGAAAAAATACATACTATCTTTGGGGTCTATGAGCACACTCGTTCAAATAACAGCCTTACCCCGGGAACTTGAAGATCATCATCTGCTTCTGAACAGGGCAATTAAGAAATCAAATATCAGGAAAGATGATATCGGAGACTGGAGAATTAGAAAGCGTTCTATAGATGCCCGGAAAAAACCGGTGAAACTTAATCTGCAGATTGAGATATGGAAACATGGTGAAGAAAGAGATACAAGATCATCTTTATCTCTTCAGGATGTTTCCAAAGCAAAGCAAATATCAATTATTGGTGCTGGTCCTGCCGGATTGTATGCAGCACTAAGAGCAGTGGAAGCGGGATTGAAACCTGTGGTTTTTGAACGCGGGAAAGATGTAAGAGCCAGAAGACATGACCTTGCGAAGATTAATAAGGAACAAACCGTAAACCCTGAATCTAATTACTGTTTTGGAGAAGGTGGTGCTGGTACGTACTCAGACGGGAAATTATATACACGCTCAAAAAAACGAGGTAACGTATTGAAAGCTCTGGAGTGGTTCGTGGAATTTGGAGCAGATCCTGATATTCTTGTGGATGCTCATCCACATATTGGAACGAATAAATTACCTAAGATCATCACCGCTATGCGGGAAGCGATCGTGGATGCTGGAGGAGAAGTACATTTTAACTCTAAACTAACCGACCTAAAGTTAGAGAGTGATAAGTTAACGGCCATTGAGATCAATAAAGAGAAGTGGTTACATTTTGATGAGGTAATTCTGGCAACGGGCCATTCAGCCAGGGATATTTTTTACCTATTGCATGAACGAAATATAAAGATCGAAGCCAAGCCTTTCGCGCTGGGAGTTCGAATTGAGCATCAGCAAAAACTGATTGATCATATTCAGTATCACGGGGATGATGAAAACCCTTATCTACCACCAGCTTCGTATAGCCTGGTAGAACAGGTAGACGGACTTGGGGTGTATTCTTTCTGTATGTGTCCGGGAGGTATTATTGCTCCGTGTGCTACAGAACAGGAAGAAGTGGTTACCAATGGCTGGAGTCCAAGCAAGCGAAATAATCCATATTCCAATTCAGGAATAGTGGTAAGTATAGAACCTACAGATCTACCGGGTTATCAAGAAAATGATCCATTTGTTTGTCTTGACTTTCAGAAAATGGTGGAAAGAAACTGCTGGGAAGCGGCTGGCAGAACTCAGCAGGTTCCAGCGCAGCGCATGAAGGATTTTGTAGAAGGAAGAGTGTCTTCAGATTTTCCGAAAACTTCTTACCAGCCTGGAATAGTAAGCGTTGATCTTAATAAAGTGTTACCCGATCTAATTGCTAAAAGACTTCGGAAAGCTTTTCTGAAATTCGGAAAAAAACTGAAAGGTTATTATACGAACGAAGCCGTTTTACATGCTCCGGAAAGCAGGACTTCTTCCCCAATTCTAATTCCGCGTGACCAGGAAACTTTAGAACATGTAGAAGTAAAAGGATTTTATCCCTGTGGAGAAGGAGCTGGATATGCCGGCGGAATCATTTCCGCAGCTATCGACGGAATCAACTGTGTGGATGCTATTGCGAAGAAGTATGAAGCAACGCAGGCAGGCGACAGCAATTAAATACTTGCAGTTTTTATCAGATTTTACCGTTCTGAAATTTCAATTTCATTCTATTTCGGAAGTGTATCTGATTGCTACTAGTTAAGAAAATAGCAGTCTTAAGTAGAGTTTCTACACAGCAAACTTAAAATTAGTTCCCACGAGTCTGGGATCGGTTTGCGTAGCCTGTCTGGAGAGCGTTTTGATGCTAATGGAGATATATCCAAGATTGGAAACAACCTCACCATAACACAGGTAAATTCCTTTAGATCTTATAGGATACTTTTCGGCTACTGAAGGGAAAAGTACCACATCAAAAATGACTCCTTCAGGATCATAGAAAGTACCGAAATACATGTATTTGCCATTTGAAGTTCCGGTTTTTTTAGAATTTACCAGGTTGCCATAGATCTCTATGTTTTTCCCGATATGATCTTTTAGTTGCGAAGCTGTCACCACATTTTGCTTTAGAGGATCTTTCAGTAATTCAAAATGACTGCATAGGGGAAATCCCAGAAGTTCCATCTGGTCGTAAGCTTCGATCATTTTAGAAGCTTCAAATTCAGGCAATTCAAAATCTTTATGCTTTGGTTTAAAAAGTAGCGGCTGATTCGTTTTTGGTTTATTCTTATCCAGCTTAAAATAAGCTTTCCATAGAAGTTCGTGTTTGTCCATGCCGGTAAACCTGAAGGCGTTAATTTTCAGTAATAAGCTAAGTTGCTCAATAGAAATATGGATACGGTCTATAAAATCATCCAGCGAACTAAATTCTCCAAAGAATTGCCTGTTTTCCAGAATTTGCTGAATAGTTTTTACTTCCAGCTCTTTAATATATCCAAAACCTAAATAAACGTTTTTTCCGTAGATGACATTAGGGTGGTCGCTTTTATTGATACAGGGAGCGTGAATCGTGCCGCCCCAGCGTCTTATTTCCTGAATATAGGTTTGCAGATCATAGAAACCACCTCCATTGTTAATCGCCGCGACCATAAACTCCAGTGGAAAATATTTCTTCAGGTACAAACTCTGGTAGCTCTCCACAGCGTAGGAAGCCGAATGTCCTTTCGGAAATGCATAGCCAGCAAAGGAAGAGATCTGCTCCCAGACTTCATCGATCAGTTTTGGTTCATAACCTTTAATATTACAATTTTCACGAAAGGTATTCTCGATCTTTTCCATTTGCCCCCGGGAAGTTTTTTTTCCACTCATTCCTCTTCGTAATACATCTGCATCATCCAGGCTCAAACCGGCAAAATGGTAAGCGACTTTCATTACATCTTCCTGGTAAACCATCACGCCATAAGTGTCGGGCATGATCTCGTACATTACCGGGTGCGCTTCCTTTCTTTTTTCAGGAAAGCGATGTCTTAGAATAAATTCATCCTTCATTCCAGCGCTGGAAATTCCTGGTCTAATTACAGAACTTGCGGCAACCAGGTTAAGGTAATCCCGGGTTTGTAGTTTTGTTAGTAAACCTCGCATGGCAGGGGATTCCACATAAAATACTCCCATACAATCGCCGGTAGTGAGCAACTCGTTAATAGCAGGATCTTCCTTAAATTTTTTAATGTTATCGATATCCTCCAGATGAGCGTCTGGCTGATTCTGTTTTACGATCTCGATGGTATCGGTGATTTTAGAGAGTCCACGTTGAGCAAGAATATCAAATTTATGAATGCCTACTTCTTCAGCAATGTTCATATCGATCTGTATCGTCCGGAAGCCTTTGGGAGGTAAAAACGTTGCAGCATAATTATGAACCGAATCGTTCAGGATCAAAATTCCGCCGGAATGAACACTCAAATAATTGGGAAATCCTTCTATGAGTTTGCTGTACCGGATCACCAGTTTCTCCAGGTGATCCAGATTTTGATAGGAATAGAAGCCAGAAGCGAGCTTATCGATATTTTCCTTGGGTAAACCAAATACCTTTCCCAGTTCCCGGGCTACCGCTCGCTCTTTGAAAGTCACATAAGTCCCCATAAGTGCCGTATTCTCATAAGTCCTGAAAATATAATCTGTAATGTCATTACGATCCTTCCAGGAAAAATCAAGGTCAAAATCTGGCGGAGATTTCCGGTTAGGATTTATAAAACGTTCAAAATAAAGATCAAGTTCTATAGGATCCACATTGGTGATGCCAAGAATATAAGCCACAATCGAATTCGCACCACTACCGCGTCCTACAAAAGGATAATTTTGTGAACGCGCATAATCCACAATTCCCAGGTTGATAAGGAAATAAGAAACGAACTCAAGCCTGATGATAGATTCCAGTTCCTTTTCAACACGCGTATAAACTTCACGATCTGCTTCGGGATATTTTTCGGGAAGTTTCTCGTAGGTGAGCCTCCGTATCATATCTGCATCCTCTTCGATCGTATTCCGGTAGACCTTTAAATTTCGATTCTGTCCCTTTCCAAAGTCATAATGCACCCGGCAAGCGTCCAGAATTTGCTGTGTATTTTCCAGAATATGAGGAAAGTCTTCAAAAGCAGTTTCCATTTCCTTTTTGGGACACATTATATGAGAAAACTTGCCCTGTTGGCTTTCCGGAAGCTTGCTTAGCAGCAAATTATTGTCGATTGCTCGGAGTAAGCGGTGCGCATTAAAGTCCTTTTTATTCCGAAAGCTTACTGTTTGTAGAATGACCAGTTTGTCCTTCATATTTCTATATTCTGAAAACCTTAATTTCCCGATCTCCTCTTTGGAAACTCCTATATATTCATTATTTCTGAAGTTTTTACGTTTTTGTTCCACCACGTTTCCGAAGGGGTAAATGATAAAACAATCGGGTAGTTGCGGAGCTAGCGTTTCAAAATCTTTCTTTTCATGCAGGTGATTTGAAAGATGGTCGTTAAGCTGAAGGAAGCCAGCATTGTTTTTTGCCAGTCCAATATATTGTTGCTGGGCAGCATTTCTAAAGTCAATTCCCAGAACCGGTTTGATTTTAGTTCCATTGGTTAGCCTCAGGAATTCGAGGCAGGCTGAAGTATTATTGATATCTGTAATGGCGAATTGCCAGATATCGTTGGAGTAGGCGAGCTCACACAACTCCCTGATGGGAAAAGTCCCATATCGTAGTGAATAGTATGTGTGGCAGTTTAAATACATCAGTAATCTTTTTATACTTCAGAATAGATCATCATTATTGTTTTCTATGAGCAAGAACGATTGGTGGCTCCCCGTTAAAAGGATTCTTCATTCTGCCGATGGTCTTCGCATCCATTGCAGCAGCACGCATGACCGCATGTTCACCAAAACGATTTTTGATCTTATCCAGGGAATTGTAGAGATTCAGCATATCTTCAGAATCATCGAAAAGATTGATCTGGTAATGGCCACCCACGAGTCCGCTAAACTTCACCCCAATCAACCTGATGAGCAGGCGCCTGCTGTATAGTTGTTTAAAAAGTTCCTCGACCTTAGGAATTAGAATATGATCTGCACTGGTATACGGGATCCTTACCTGTTTGCTGTAAGTTTGAAAATCTGAATACCTGATCTTTACACTCACTGTGGAAACAAGTTTATTTCCCCGCCGAAGCTGATAGGCGAGACTTTCTGCCATGGCAACCAGCGTACCATGCAAACGGATCATATCGATAGTATCCCGGTTAAAGGTTCTTTCAGTTGAAATAGACTTGCGCTCGTGAAACGGAATGATAGGAGGATTATCGATCCCGTGAGCACGTTTCCATATAGTACGGCCATTCTTACCCAAAACGCTCTCTAAAACCTCTACAGGCATCTTCTGAATTGTCTCAATCCTGCGAACGCCGAGATTTAAAAGTTTCTGAAATGTTTTATTCCCGATCATCGGGATCTTGTTCACTGCAAGCGGAGCAAGAAATGTTTTTTCTGAACCTGCTTCGATCACTTTCTGGGCATAAGGTTTGCCTTCACCTGTAGCGATCTTGGAAACGACTTTGTTGGTGGAAAGTCCGAAGGAAATAGGTAAATAAGTTTCTTTTTTGATAGTTTCCTGAAGTTCTTTAGCAAACTGGGTGATCCCGAAAAACCGATCCATTCCCGTGAGATCTGCATAGAACTCATCTACGCTGGCCTTTTCAAAAGAAGGAACTTTGCTACGAATAACTTCGGTTACCTCATGGGAGAATTTGGTGTATGTGGAAGCATTCCCTTTGATCACGATAGACTGAGGGCAGAGTTGCCTGGCTACTTTCATAGACATCCCGGAATGTACTCCAAACTTGCG
Source organism: Christiangramia marina (assembly GCF_048285865.1). Lineage (NCBI taxonomy): Bacteria > Pseudomonadati > Bacteroidota > Flavobacteriia > Flavobacteriales > Flavobacteriaceae > Christiangramia > Christiangramia marina. The sequence goes on from NZ_JBLVTK010000001.1 coordinate 1,210,387, forward strand.
AGTCTCATAACTGCAGGCTGCTACCACACCGCGATCTCCCAGGCCACCTACGATAAGGGGTTTACCATTCAATTTAGAATCCAGACGTCTTTCTGCGGAAACAAAAAAGGTATCCAGATCCAGGTGTATAATTGATTTCTCTAATTTCATAATAGGAATAAATCCATTAAATAGGAATAATTCCAAAATTATAAATTTAATCTGGTTTATGATGTTGAGGGAGCGTTAAAAAGAAATAGGAATTTTGAAATTGAATGGGGATGTAGAGCTGGCAGTTAATCTCAAATGAAAAAAAATTATCTAAAATTGATTTCTCAGTTTTCAATATTGAAATTGCCTCAGTAATATGATAATCTGTGTAATATAAATTTGTTATTATTCAAATTTTTAATTGTGTTTATGGTTATAAATTTTTCATTTATCGATCTTTCATGCCAATCCTAATGATATATAGCACTTTTAGAGTCTCAATTATGAATTTTTCGTAACTTAATAATTCATTAATACTCAGGATTATGAAAGGATCTTCAGGAAAACGCGGACTCATAAAAAAATATGCTACAGATTTTATCTTTTCTGAAAAAACTAAGTTTGTCCTGGACGGCACCGGATTTCGCAATCCTTCAGAAGAGCCGGGATCAAAAATTATAAAATTCAGATTTGATAATTCAGATGCAGATAAAGCGACCAAACCTGTCTTTCGTTGTATCTATAAAATGATGAGGAAATTCAATCTCTCCTTAAATTAAGTGCTTCTATAGAATTTTAAATTCACTCTTAGATATAAAAAAATACTATTTTCGTTTGTATGGAGGAACCCGAAAATCCTGAGAGTAGGGGAAACACTTAATCTAACCAAATGAAGTTTAAATCTTTACTCATCATTGCCATCGCTGCAATGACATTATCCAGTTGCTCTTTTAGACTGGTTGACTTTACCGTAATTAGTTCTAAAAATGTAAATCTTGACATCGATAGAGCTCAGGGTGTAAAAACTGAGGGTAAAAAATCTTATTTTCTAGGAATTGGATGGAATATTAAAGATGCTATGGATGAAGCATTGGAAGAAGCAGGACCAGAGTATGACATGCTAATTGATGGTGTGGTAAGATATACCAGCTATCCTTTCGTTTCTGGAGTGACCGTAGAAGGTACTGCTGTAAGCACTAAAGCAATGAAAGCCCGTATGGGAGAAGCAGGTTTCCAGGAGTGGTTGAAAGGCCAGAACGTATTTTCTGAAGAAATTGCGGTAGTAATTCCTGAATAATCACTCCAAATCAATAAAACAAAAAGCCCGATCAATTTGACCGGGCTTTTCTTTTGAAACTAAAAAACTAAATTAGTCTTCAAAATATACTGCAGATACTCCAGAAAGCATATTGTTTACAGCTGGAGTTGCATTTCCACTCGCGTTTGACGCATCGTCAAAAGCCAGTACTCTACCACCACCGTTGGCAAGCTCAGCAACATAGATCATATCAGAATCTGCATCATAAGCAACATTTACCGGGTTACCCAATAAAGTAGCTGCTCCAGAAATTCTCATTTGATCTGAAAGCGCTAAAGTTCCAGCATCCATGGTATTATTAAATTTACTGTCAAAGTCGGTAATTACATGAAGTCCACCATCAGCATCAGATCCTGCATCTCCAATATCTGTAAGTACCATTGTTCCACCATCATAGTCAAGACCATGAGTTCTCACAATTCCTTCTACCATCACAGTTTTAGTAGCGCTCACCATTCCGTCTGTATTATTAGACAGGAAGTTGTCAAAACTAGCTAGCATGTTTGTGGTATCTACAATTGCATACAAGGTGTTTCCAACAAACTCGATACCCCAAACCTTAAAATCTACGGTTACCGTGTTTCTTAAAGTAAATCCATTGTCTTCTTTGCTATAGATATAAAATCTACCATCTGCAGTGGTGT
>NZ_JBLVTK010000001.1:1212379-1212649 GCF_048285865.1 Christiangramia marina
TCTTGGGCTCATAAGATCACTAGAGCTCATAAAATCTGCAGACACTGTAGACATTGATCCATCCCACATATCTACATTTCCGTAAAACTGAAGTTGTTTAGGATCTCTGGAGGCTACGATTAAAGAACTATCATCTTCATCATAAAAAATTCCTTCAGCATCTGTGGAAGAAGTATTTACTGTATATGAAGTACCATCGTCAAGATTATACTGAACTACAGATCCAGAATGAGTGGTAGCGTATAACATGGCAGAATCCATTTCTACGAT
>NZ_JBLVTK010000001.1:1212676-1213969 GCF_048285865.1 Christiangramia marina
TGAACATGAAGTGAATCCTAACATAGCGGTCATCGCCATAAACAGTAAAGGTTTTTTCAAAATTTTCATAGGTAATTTTTTTAATTGATTATTGATTACGTTAATACTTACGAAACATACCAACTCCGGTTTTCAGAAGAGAAATTTTTAACTCAAGCTTAAAGATTTTAACGAGCCAATGTTAAGAAAGGATTAATTTAAGTATGGAATTAACAAATAAAAAAAGCCCCTGCAAGTGCAGAGGCTTTTTGTAATTAACAGGTGACTAATTTCTAGTACCTGTAGTATTCTGGCTTATAAGGTCCTTCTACCGTTACACCAATATATTCTGCCTGATCCTGTTTAAGTTCAGTTAGCTCAACTCCAATTCTCTCCAGGTGAAGCTTGGCAACTTTTTCATCAAGATGCTTAGGTAACATATAAACTTCGTTCTTATACTTATCTGTATTATTCCAAAGTTCCATCTGTGCCAGGGTCTGATTGGTAAATGAATTACTCATTACAAAACTCGGGTGACCGGTAGCACAACCTAAATTCACTAAACGACCTTCAGCAAGAAGGATGATATCTTTCCCGTTGATAGTGTATTTGTCAACCTGTGGTTTAATCTCCACTTTAGTGCTTCCGTGGTTTTCATTTAACCAGGCAACAGCGATCTCGTTATCAAAGTGACCAATGTTCGCTACGATAGTTTTGTCTTTCATCGCCTCGAAATGCTCTCCACGTACGATGTCTTTATTTCCTGTGGTAGTAATGACGATATCTGCTTTTGGAAGAACAGTTTCCAGTTGTTTCACTTCAAAGCCATCCATTGCAGCCTGTAATGCACAAATTGGATCAATTTCAGTAACAGTTACAATAGAACCAGCACCTTTAAAAGATTGTGCTGTTCCTTTTCCAACATCACCATACCCACAAACAACAACTCGTTTACCAGCTAGCATCACATCTGTAGCACGACGAATCGCATCTACTGCACTCTCACGACAACCATATTTATTATCGAATTTTGACTTGGTTACAGAATCGTTTACGTTAATTGCTGGCATTGGCAATGTTCCGTTCTTCATTCTTTCGTAAAGTCTATGAACTCCTGTAGTTGTTTCTTCTGAAAGTCCTTTGATTCCCTCAGCAAGTTCAGGGTATTCGTCAAGTACCATATTGGTAAGATCTCCACCATCATCAAGGATCATATTAAGTGGCTTACGATCTTCCCCGAAGAAAAGTGTTTGTTCGATACACCAGTTAAATTCCTCTTCAGTCATTCCTTTCCAGGCGTAAACAGGAATACCG
>NZ_JBLVTK010000001.1:1213993-1219973 GCF_048285865.1 Christiangramia marina
TGATCCTGCGTGGAAAATATATTACATGAGCTCCAGGTTACATCTGCTCCCAGTTCTACCAAAGTTTCGATAAGAACTGCAGTCTGGATCGTCATATGTAAACAACCCGCAATTCTGGCACCTTTTAAAGGCTTGGATTCCCCAAACTCTTTACGCAATGCCATAAGTCCCGGCATTTCAGCTTCAGCAAGTTCAATTTCAAGGCGGCCATATTCGGCAAGCTCAATATCTTTGACTTTATAGGCGGTATACGGTACTGTTTTAGTTGACATATTATTATATTTGAATATTAGCAATTTTAATGTCGCAAAAATAAGGAAAAGCTTAGAAAATATATGCCTCTTTATAAAACAATAACAGTTGATGAACGTACTAAAGTCTTCATTTGGAAGGTAGAAGAGTCTTTTGATTGGCTCGCAAACGGGATCGATCTTACAGCACATTGTCAAAAAAGAGTAGACGGTATGAAATCTGAAATTCACCGTCGTGGATTCATGAGCATTAGACATTTGATGGCCGAGGCAGGGTATACAGATCATGATCTTTATTATGACGACATAGGGAAACCACATCTTCGTGATGACAGGTATATTTCCATTACTCATTCGTTCAATTTCACCGCGATCATTATTAGTAATCGCGATGTAGGGATTGATATTGAAAAGCAACGGGAAAAGATTCTAAAGATCGCTAACAAATTTACTCCGCTTAACGAGTATCATACCTTGGCGAATGAAGACGCTTTGATACGGAAGCTTACCATAGTCTGGGGTGCCAAGGAATCTGTTTACAAATTGATCGCTCGCCCTGGAGTTGGTTTTTTGCAGCATATCAATGTGACCGACTTTGATTTTGACGATTCGAAAACTACTGCGCACGTAAGATATCATGAACTGGATTCCTGGTATGATATCGATTTCCTCGAATTTGAGAATTTCACCTGTGTTTATGCCCTTTCTTCTACCGGAAACAATAAGTAATGCCCGAAGTACTCAGTTATTTGCAGGATATACAGCAAGCTTTTGTAGAGAATAGAAAGTTACTTGCGATCCTGATAGATCCAGATAAATTTGATGAGCAACAGGTTGATGTTTTTTTTCAAAACCTGCCCTGCGAAGCGACCCATATTTTAGTTGGTGGCAGTACGGTAGAATACGGGAGAACCTGTGCAGTAGTCTCAGCGATCAAGTTGGTAAGCACGCTTCCGGTGATACTTTTTCCTGGCGATTCTTCTCAGATTTCTTCGGAAGCAGATGCGTTGCTTTTTCTAAGCTTGATCTCGGGGAGAAATCCTGAATTTCTAATCGAACAACAGGTGCGATCTGTGGAGAAGATCAAAAGTTCAGATCTTGAAGTAATTCCTACTGGTTATATTCTCATTGATGGTGGAAGGGAAACTTCAGTTCAAAAAGTAAGTAAAACCATTCCTATCAATCAGAAGGATTTAAAGCTTGTTGTAAATACCGCGCTGGCAGGGAAATATTTGGGAAAACAATTGATTTATCTGGAAGCAGGAAGTGGCGCAGAATACCCGGTTTCTTCGGAAATAATCGAGGCGGTGTCTTCAACTCTCGAAATCCCCCTAATTGTTGGTGGAGGCATTCGTACGCAGCAGCAAATGCACAATGCCTACAAATCTGGTGCGACAATGGTGGTCATGGGAACTGCTTTTGAAAAATAGTCTTTCGTTTTTGAATTAATGAAACTTCGGAAAATATTGATTGTTTCAGTATTTTATTTCTTCTGAAGCACACTTCGACAAGCTCAGTGCAACAAGTTGTTTCAGATTTACTAGTATCTAAGTTTGTATTAATGTACCGGGTTTGATTTATCATTTATTCTGAAGATCGCACTTCGACAGGCTCAGTGCAACAGCTTATTTCAGGTTCTATCTTATCTAAGATTGTATTATTTCAAATTATAGCTGTTAATGAAAGCCTCACTTCGACAGGCTCAGTGCAACTACGATGACACCTTTTTATTGAAGATGATTATTCTAGCCGATTGACTAAAGCCCTGTGTTGATCAAATTTAAGCTGCCAACCATTCAGTAAACTTCAGATAATAGCTAACTTTGGAATACAAACCGCTATTATGAACATTTCAGTAGAACTTACGCTAACCCCAATTCAGGATGATTACGAACCGGCGATCATCAATTTCATCAAAAAAATGCGTGAATCCGGACTCACCGTAAAAGAAAACCCTCTAAGTACTCAGGTATATGGTGATTATGATGAGGTTATGGGTCTGCTCAATAAAGAGATCAAAAATGCCTTTGAAGCGATAGACCGTGGACTCATGTACGTGAAAATTGTAAAATCTGATCGCTCCGAGTATGCAGCCGATTTTTGATTACCTGTTTAGTCAGTATTCAGATTATCCTACGCTTTTTATAATTCTGGAGATCATTGCCGTGATCTTTGGTTTTCTATCTGTCTGGTATTCCAAGCAAAATAATATCCTGGTTTATCCAACCGGTATCGTAAGCACGATGATCTTCGTATACCTACTCTGGCAATGGGAATTGCTTGGGGATATGATGATCAATGCCTATTATTTTTCTATGAGCATTTATGGCTGGTATGTATGGACGAGGAAAGTAGATGATGATCACTTTACGCCAATTACTTCTACCACCAGAAAAGAAAAGATACTTTCGGTAGTAATTTTTACAGGAACACTGCTCTTTGTTTTCGGGATCTATGAATGGTTCGATAAATGGAATAACTGGACGGCTTACGTAGATACGATCACAACCGCGATATTCTTCGTGGGAATGTGGCTTATGGCGAGAAAGAAAATCGAAAACTGGATCTACTGGATCATTGGAGATATTATTTCTGTACCGCTGTACTTTTATAAAGGGCTAACTTTAACCAGCTTACAATATCTTTTATTTACCATAATTGCCATTTACGGTTATCTAGCATGGAAGAAAAACTTGCGCAACGACCTTCGTCCTGCCTGAAAATAGTCCTGTTCGGCCCAGAATCTACTGGAAAAACTACGCTTTCAGAAGATCTGTCTAAATACTATTCAGAACCGCTGGTGCCAGAATTTATGCGGAAATATCTTCAGAAGGTATGGGATCTCGAACGTAGAATTTGCGAGCCTCAGGATATATTACCTATCGCCCGTGGACAGATGCAACTGGAAAATGAGAAGTCAGGACAGGCAGACAGGCTATTAATATGTGATACCGATCTACTGGAGATAAAGGTCTATTCTGAAGCTTACTATGATAATTTCGTAGATCCTCAACTTCTTAAACATGCGTTAAACAACGAATACGCTCTCTACTTTTTAACGTATATTGATGTTCCGTGGACGCCAGATGATCTAAGGGATAAACCTCACGACCGTGAGGGAATGTTTCAGAGATTTCAGCAAACGCTCGATGAATATCAAAAACCTTATATGATTCTGAAAGGTGATCGGCAAACCCGATTAAATTCCGCAGTGAAAAAAATTGACCAACTATTAAAAACTCATAACCAGTGAATTTTAGCGAAAAAGATAATCTTCAGATCAAGGAAAAAGGAATTAGTAACGAAGAAGTAGAAGACCAGATAGCCATTTTTAAACGTGGTAACCTTAAGGTGAATATAACTGAAGCTGCTACGGTAGGAAAAGGAATTAGCAGGATAGAAGCGACTGAAAAGCACGAATTGATAAATTTTTACAATTCAGAAAAATCTAGTTACAGTATTCTCAAGTTCGTGCCGGCATCTGGTGCAGCTTCCAGAATGTTCAAGGCTTTACATAATTTTTCCGAAGAATTCGATCCGGAAAATGATGAGCTAAGAGACTATCTTGATAAAAAAGCTGATGCAGATCTTCAAAGATTTTTTGATCACGTAGATAAATTGCCTTTCTATAAACATGCGGTGAACAAAGCTAAAAAGAGCCATCCAGACTATGAGGATCTTTCACATGATCATCAGCATTCCATTCTGGTACACACGATCCTGGATCAAGATGGTCTCTATCTCAGCAATCTCCCAAAAGGCCTCGTTCCATTTCATAAATATGACACTCATATTTCCACTGCTTTTGAAGAACATTTATTCGAAGCCGCAAAGTACATTACTGTAGATGGAGTTGCCAGAGTTCATTTTACGGTAGCTGAAGGAGATCGCGAAAAGTTTGAAACTGAGTGGAATGATGTTAGGGAACGTGTAGAGAAATCTACAGGGGTAAAATTCGAGATCCACTATTCTTACCAGGATCCAAAAACAGATACCATTGCGGTTACTGGCGAATTTGAACCATTTAGAACAGAGGAGGACACCTTGTTTTTTAGACCCGGAGGTCATGGCGCGCTTATCGAAAACATGAATCAGTTAGATGCCGATATCGTATTTGTAAAAAATATCGACAATGTGGTTACTGAAGATAAAGTTCAGCAGGTAGCCGATCATAAGAAATTACTGGGAGGAAAACTGCTGAAGGTCCAGACTAAAGTATATGAGTACCTTGAAACCCTGGACAAAGGAAATGTGTCGCATGAAAAACTGGATGAGATCCAGACATTTCTGAACGATGAATTATTCGTAAAATCTGGTAGTGACGGCGATATGTTCGTGGAAAACCTGAAGCACAAACTTCGTAGACCTTTGCGTGTTTGCGGGATGGTAAAGAACGAAGGTGAACCAGGCGGAGGTCCTTTTCTTGTGAAAGACAGCGACGGCAATACTTCTCTACAAATAATTGAAGGAGCACAGATCGATAATAATAATCCGGAACAGGCTAAAACAGCGCGTGAGGCAACACATTTTAATCCGGTGGATATCGTTTGCGGACTCAAAGACCACAAGGGAGAAGCTTATGATCTTAATGAGTATGTAGATGAAGACATGAGTTTTATTGCAGACAAAACAAAAGATGGTAAGGAGTTGAAGGCTTTAGAGAGACCTGGTTTATGGAATGGAGGAATGGCACGCTGGAATACGATCTTTGTAGAAGTTCCCGTGGAAACCTTTAATCCTGTAAAAACTGTTTCAGATCTGCTGAAGGATTCGCATCAACCAGCTTAATGGATCAACATCAAATTGAAACAGAGCTTGAGTTTAAAGCTGTAAGAAGTTCAGGTCCCGGTGGGCAACATGCCAATAAAACCTCTACAAAAGTCGAACTTAGTTTTCATGTGGAGAATTCTAACGGACTTTCAGAAGCCGAAAAAGGCAGAATCCAAAGGAAGCTTGAGAATAGGATCAACCGCGAGGGATTTTTGAAGATGTCGAGTGAAGATTCCCGGAGTCAGCATTCCAATCGAGAGATCGTCATTCATAATTTTCTGGAACTAATAAAATCTGCACTTAAAAGACAGAAACCTCGAAAGAAAACAAAACCATCCCGGGCTTCAAAACTGAAAAGATTACACTCTAAAAAGAAAAGATCGGAGATCAAAGCAAATAGAAGAGATCCGTTGAAGTAATCTGGGTATTAATTCCTCAGTTTTTATGTAGATTCCACGTTTATTCTGCGCATGGTATTTTGATGTTAGAGACTCAAATTATTATATACCCTTGTATTACTGGGGTTTAAGGGAAGAGAGTAGAGATTTGGAGTTTTGGTATAATTATTACTAATGAGTAGATAGGTTAGTATTGGGAACAAAATGAGTTACACTTAATTTATTTTGTTTTATAATTTAGATTTTCGGATTGAAAGGGCTCCCTCGGGAGCTCTTTCTGTTTTTTAATAATTTCTGAAATGGTTGATTCCAGTTTTCCACACCTCATTCATAAACATCACAGAATATCTACATAATTATATGTGAAAGTTCATTCATGTCGTTATGCACTAACCTGATATACAGAAGCTTAAACACATTCTGCTGAGTTTGGTATGATTTTGACTCTATTCTCTACATAACCACAAAACAATCATTATGAAAAAGTTTATTTTAAGTACAGCGACCCTTGCAGCTTTATTTTTTACTACAGGAAATCTCCATGCACAGGATGAAGAGATA
>NZ_JBLVTK010000001.1:1220007-1263385 GCF_048285865.1 Christiangramia marina
CAAATGAATTTGAGTCTATCGATGTGATTTCTTTACCACAAAATATCAAAGATGCGGTCATGACAGATTATATTGACGCAGTAGCCAGCGAAGCATGGGTAATGACCAAAGATGATGAAACTAAGGTTTACAAACTGAACCTGGATGTAAAAGGCGAGCAAAAGCAAGTTTTTATAGATTCTGATGGAAACTGGCTAAAAGAAGAAGATATTGATTAAAAAGTTCTGTCTGTTATATGAGATCCCAACTCGAGACAGATTGGATCACCTATGAAGATTGAAAACTTAAAGTTTACAGAATTGGTAGCAGTCGGCTCCATCCGGATGCAACAACCATAACAACTAACACTAGATCCATTTCTGTAAATTTGAAAGTTCACGATGAAGATCTGATCAAATGGAAACCAGTTACTTGCAAAGTTGAAATTTTGCAGGCTACCTAAAGAGGCTTTTTCAAAGCCTCTTTTTTTATGCTTTCTTTTAAAACCATATGAGTTAAAGATTCTTACCTTTGCAGCTCACTAAAGTTATTCTATGTCTAAAGTTCTGGTCGTTGAAGACGATGTTGCCTTCGGTACTATGCTTAAAACCTTTCTTGAGAAAAGAGAGTATAAAGTTGAGCTGGTATTTTCTGCTTCAGAAGCATTCAATAAAATTGAAAAAAGCAATTTTGAACTTGTACTTACCGATGTTCGCCTACCAGATCATGATGGTCTTGAAATCCTGAAAAAAGTTAAGACGAAGGATGCCGCGACCCAGGTTATTGTGATGACCAGTTATGCTGAAATAAGTATGGCGGTAAATGCCATGAAAGAAGGAGCCTTCGATTATGTTTCAAAGCCATTTCGACCAGAATCCATCTTACAGACTATAGAAAATGCACTACGAACCAAGGTGGTAGCGCCAAAAGAAGTTGCTTCGAAACCAGTGAAGAAAGCCAGCAAAGCCAGTTCAACAACACAAAGACTTGATCTTGTTGAGGGCGTTAGTGAACCTTCCCGAAGACTTGCCGATTATGTCGAACTGGTATCCCCAACAAATATGTCGGTTTTGATCACTGGTGAAAGTGGTACAGGAAAAGAGCAGGTCGCGAAAAGCATTCACCTGGAAAGTAAAAGACGAGATGCGCCTTTTATCGCCGTAGATTGTGGGGCAATCCCTAAAGAGATCGCTTCCAGTGAATTCTTTGGTCATATTAAAGGTTCCTTTACTGGCGCGATAAACGATAAAACTGGTCATTTTGAAGCCGCTAACGGAGGAACTTTGTTTCTTGATGAGATCGGAAATCTTAGTTATGAACTTCAGGTACAATTATTACGTGCGCTTCAGGAAAGACGTGTAAAGCCTGTTGGTAGTAATAATGAGATAGAAGTAGACATTCGTGTGGTAACAGCAACTAATGAAGATCTCTCGAATGCAGTAAAAGAAGGTGATTTTCGTGAAGATCTTTACCATAGACTTAATGAATTTTCTATAAAGATCCCGGCACTTCGCGAGCGTAAAGAAGATTTGATGCTATTTGCGAATCATTTTCTTGATGAAGCTAACAAAGACCTGGAGAAAAATGTGCTTGGCTTTACAGATAAAGCGATAGATGCATTTAAGAATTATAACTGGCCTGGTAATCTTCGTGAACTTCGGAACATGGTGAAAAGAGCCGTACTGCTAACCCAGGAAGATCTAATTCCGCTAAAAGTTTTACCTCATGAGATCGCAACTTCCAGTCGTTCTACGGAAAATGATTACGGCTTGTTTAAGAATAAGAATGAGGAACAATTAATTCTTGATGCTCTTGAGAAAACCGACGGTAATAAAAGTAAAGCCGCCAGAATGCTTTCTATAGATAGAAAGACGCTTTATAATAAGCTGAAGCAGTACGGGATCAAGCTATAATTTTCCCTTCGATCTCTTTTACTAGCCGTTCAAGCTGTGCCTGAAGGCTTATGAATTCAGTTTCATTTATATTTTTCCTTTCTTCAAGTTTTAGTAGATCTGGCGTGATAGTAAGTGCCTGCATTTGTTTAAGCATTGGTAGCATTCTATGAGCAGTTTTGCCCAACTCATCCTCGTTCTGAGTCTCCCATGCCGATTTTAACTGAACCATACTTTCTCTGGTTCCCTCAATAAAGGCCCGAAGTATTTCTTTAAAGGCATGATCATCTTTACCAGCAAATTCATAAATCTCAGAAAGATCGTAAAGTCCTGTTTGTAGCTCTTTAGATCCTTCCTGTACATTACTGGAAACTGTTTCTTTGTGTTCCAAGTCCAGCACTTCAGCAATGGTATCTTTTAAAGTTGAAGATTTATAGGGTTTAAGTAATTTTTCATCGAAACCGGCATCCATATAGACTTGTTTCTCAAGATCTGTACGACCCGATAAAGCGATAACAGGCAGATGCATGATCTCATCGGTACCGCGAATAGTCTTAATTAGTTCAAAACCATCCAGCACTGGCATTTGAATATCGGTAAGAATAAGATCATATTCTTTCCCATTTATCTTTTCCAGCGCGATCTTACCATTTGCCGCCGTATCAATTTCGAATCCCATAGCTCTGGATAGTTCTACGGTAAGGGATAATTGTCCAGGTTCGTCATCTACTACCAGCGCCTTTAATCCTGAAGCAGCATAATTTTTTTCTGCAATAATATCAGCAGATTCTTCGAGCACTTCATTGGTAGACTGGTATTTTTCTACAGGAATGTTAATGATAAATTCACTTCCTTCTCCGGGTTCACTTTCTACTCTTATATCACCTTCTAACAAATGTGCCAGTCTTCTGGTTATGGCCAGGCCTAGACCGGTGCCGCCAAATTTCTTTTCAATGCTATTATCTTCCTGGGAGAATTCCTCGAAAATACTATCCTGTTTTTCTTTAGAAATTCCGATACCTGAATCCCTGACTCTTAGTTCAAGAATTTCCTGATTCTTCTTTGGTTTTACGAGACTTGCAGCGATGACAATGCTTCCTTCTTCAGTGAATTTCCAGGCATTGGAGATCAGGTTTGCCAGGATCTGTTTTATCCGGAATGGATCGCTTACCAGCTGTACCTGCGCTTCCGGAGCAACATTCATCTCAATGGAAACATTCTTGGTTCTTTCCGCAGGAATGATATTATTTACAGTATCCTCGATGAGTTTTTCGGGCAGAAATGCGAGTTTTTCTATCAGCATTTTTCCCGCTTCAAGCTTAGAGAGATCCAGTAGATCATTGACCAGTCTGAGAATAAATTCTGAAGATTTTTTGATCTGCTTTAAGTAATATGCCTGCTTTTCATCAAGATCAGTTTTTTGTATAAGATCTGTATATCCCATCACGGTGGTCAATGGGCTACGCAGATCGTGAGTGATCGCGGCCATGAACTGTTCCCTGCTGGCCAGTAATGATTCTGCAAAATTCTTGGCTTCTTCCAGCTGCACCCTGTAACGCTGACTTCTGGTGATATCACCAATAATATTGATGATAAAATAGAGAATGATCAGGATGATTATACAGCTCCCAATTAGAATGATCGTGGAAGTTTTGTCCAGCATATTCTGGAATGTCTCTGCACGTTCTAGGGAATTTTCCCGTTCCGTTTTCTCTAAATTAGATAGCAATTCCTGTAATTGCTGATTCAGAATCATGTCATTATTAAGCAACTCATTTTCCTTCTGAACCACCTCATTTTGAAACTGTCGGTTAGCGAATTCAAGGTCGGTTAGTACTCTCTTTACAGATCTAACCAGCGAATCCAAACGTTGAGTAGTAATATTTTCGGCATTATCTTCTCTTGAATATTCCAGCCACTTTACCAGCACATCCTTCTGGTAAGATTTTAAATTTCTGAATCTGTTCTCGTAATTGTAATCCTGAAAAGACTGGTCAATATTCCGAAGTTCTCCAAGTGCTTTCCGGTAATAATTGGTATTCCTGTCGGTATCTCGTAAAGCAACCAGTTCCTTCAGGTTTTCTGTTTTTTGTTCCAGAAGTTGGTAGATACTGTCGGCTTCATCTTCAAAATCAAGCTCAGTATAACTTTTCTCCAGTTCATCGATCTTGGATTTAATACTAGCAATTTGAGTATTGTAAAGCTGTAGCTCTTCCTCATTCCCGGTTTGTATCAAACGCCGGCTTGTATTTTCAGATTCATTGAGGTTGGTGGAAATCTCGGATACCAGGATGAGCTGTTGTGTATTTTCAGTATTTGTCTGGGCAATTTCAGAATAGGTGAGCACCTGGTTATAAATATACCAGACGGCAAGCCCGGCGAGAATGGAAACAATCACATATCCTGCAACAACCTTTACTGTTAAAGAGCGTTTCGTATTTAGCATAAATTTCCTGTGTGCTTAAAAATCTTTATTCCCAATTTTCTTCAAATGTATTGCATTTCTAAAAAAGCATATTACATTTGCGGCATAATCTCATAAGGGGTGCCTTTACGGGCTGAGATCATACCCAATGAACCTGGGCAGGTAATGCTGCCAAGGGATACGCATGAAAGTGCGATGTATGTACTCCTGTTATTACCATGTTGGTGATCTCAGGATTTTTTATTTTATAACTAAATCAAGAAAGAATAATTGCCCCTTTTATTCGTAGAAAATTTTGCGAATGAAACATTTATTATCTTTTGTGGCGCTGCTGGCAATTTCTCTTCAGGCCTATGCACAGGATTACAAACTTAGTGGTATCGTAACTGAAAATGGAAATCCTATCGATGGAGCTTCAGTTTATCTGCAAAGCACAGGCTCTGGAACTTTAACCAACGAAAATGGTTATTATGAGCTTCAACTTTCAGAAGGAAATTATACGCTTATCTTCTCCTTCGGAAATCAGAGAAATAGAACTGTAAATCTAACCGGAGACACAACTTTAAATATTGATCTTGCCGGAGCGCAGGAATCTCTGGATGAAGTATTTTTATCCTCTGTAAGGGTGACCGATGAATCTCCAATTACCTATAGCAATTTAAGCAACGAAGAAATTGCCGACAGGAATCTTGGACAGGATATCCCAGTACTTATGAGCTATATGCCCAATGTGGTTACCACAACCGATGCCGGGAATGGGGTTGGTTACACGGGAATTCGTGTTCGTGGTAGTGATGCTACCAGGGTGAATGTAACCATTAACGGCGTGCCATATAACGATTCTGAAAGTCAGGGAACTTTCTGGGTGAACCTGGGAGATTTTGCTTCTTCCGTAGAAAATTTACAGCTACAGCGTGGTGTGGGAACATCCACCAATGGAGCCGGAGCCTTTGGTGCTAGTCTTAACATCCTTACAGATGCTTACAAAGAAGAAGCTCAGGGTGAGATCGCGAACAGTATCGGCTCTTACAATACATTTAAGCATACTGTCAAATTTAGCACTGGTCTTATTAATGATCATTTCAGTTTTACGGGACGTGCTTCAAAAATTAGAAGTGATGGTTATATAGACCGTGCAAGTAGCGATTTGAAATCATACTTTCTTCAAGGATCTTTTGTAGATGATAACACACTTATTAAAGCACTTACATTTGGTGGTAGCGAAAGAACATATCAGGCCTGGTATGGTATCGATGCTGAAACACTAGAAAATGACCGCACTTTCAATCCGGCAGGAATCTATACCGATGAGGATGGGAATACGAAGTTCTATGACGGGCAGACAGATAATTATAAACAGGATCATTACCAGTTACTATGGAACCAGGATTTTGGATCTAACTGGTCTACAAACCTTGCCCTGCACTATACCTATGGTCGTGGATATTATGAGGAATATGAAGAAGATGCCGATCTTCAGGAATTTGGTCTTCCCTTATTCATGTCTAATGGAGAGGAAATTTCATCTTCAGATCTTGTAGGAACCAAATGGCTGGATAATAATTTCTACGGAACTGTTTTTAGCGTGAATTATGAGAATACAAATTGGGATCTTACTCTTGGTGGAGGATGGAACAAATATGAAGGTGATCATTATGGCGAGGTGATCTATACCAGATTTGCGAGAAATAATGACCCTTACGCACCATACTATTTCAACCAGGCAGATAAAACCGACTTCAATATCTACGGAAAAGCAAACTTTGCAATTACTGAAAAACTTGGAGGTTATTTAGATCTTCAGTTAAGAACCGTGAACTATGAAACCGATGGACTTCTGGATGACCAGACCCGATTTTTAAACGATGATAACTTTAGTTTCTTTAATCCGAAGGCTGGGTTAACCTATCAACTAAATGAAGGTGACCAGTTCTACCTATCTTACGCGCGTGCTCATCGTGAGCCAAGTCGTGGCGATTACGAAAATGGAGATCCGGAACCTGAGGAATTGAATGATTTTGAACTTGGATGGAGACATCAAAGTACCAATTTCGTTTTGAACACTAACCTTTATTATATGGATTATCAAAATCAGCTGGTGCTTACCGGTGGTCTTGATGATGTTGGGGCGTTTATTCGCCAGAATAGCGGAAATTCTTACCGACTGGGACTAGAGTTAGATGCAACAGTTAGAGTGACAGACAATTTTAATATTCGACCAAATGTTGCCTTAAGCCGGAATAAGAATGTGGACTTTGTTTCTCCTTTCGATGGAGAACTGGTAGTCTATGGAGATACAGATATTTCTTATTCACCAGAAATCGTTGCCGCGAATATGCTGGAATATTCACCGGTTAACGGGCTGGAACTTAAATTTCTCTCTAAATATGTTGGGGAGCAGTTTATGAGTAACGTGGAAGCAGAAAATTCTAAACTGGAGAGCTATTTTGTGAACGATTTTAATGTTCAATACACCTGGGATAAGGCCTGGATGTTCCGTGAGATCGTGCTTACAGGATTGGTAAATAATATATTTGGAGAAGAATATGTGTCTAACGGGTATTATTACACCTATGATATTTCCAGCGATACTAATCCATCTGGAGTGCAAACCTTTGACGGAGCCGGATATTATCCACAGGCAACAACAAACTTCTTACTTGGCCTTACATTGAAGTTCTAAATCAACTTTAATGCATTTTTGCAGCCTTCTTTTCAAATTGTAGGGGTTTGAAGAGAAGGCTTTTTTTTTAGTTGAAGATCTGCAGTACGTTGCCAGACCGCTCAACTCTATATGGTTTCATACCATATTCACCTTCTCCTTCTGAAAGTTGTCCTGTGATCACATTATAAGAATTATCATCACAGTTACAATTTGCGATCACTCCATTCAGGGTCATGGCAGAACAGGATCTTGGCGGGTGATTTGGATCACTTAGTTCAAAAGCGACAAATTGATCGTTGTTGATATTGTATATAACCACACCTTTCACTCCATAATTGTAGGTTGCGTAAGCGTTTCCTGGAAACTGCAGATTGTTATATTCAGGTAAAGATAAATTCACCTGAAACCTGAAATTTAGATCGGCAAGATTTGGGTTGTTATTAAAGGAATCATCAGACCCGGAACAGGCTGTAAGTAGTACATAAACAGTCAATAGACTTAGTAGTTTCTTCATGTAAATTGTATTGAGGCGAAAATAATATAATTGCTCCAAAAGATTAAATTTCTTACATTTGTTCAAAGAAATCCCGTTATTCATGGGATTTTTTTAATTAATAATGTAATAGTTTGAACCCGGAGCACTAAAAATTTGTAGATCCGGGCTTTTCCACGTCGTGGAACCATAAAAATTACCAGATCATTAAGCTATTAATTCCGCAATCTAACCATGGTTATTTCCGCGGAATTTTAAAACGATAAAGTTATGAGTAAAGTATCTTATTACACCCCTGAAGGCTTGAAAAAACTCAGAGATGAGCTCAACCACTTAAAAGATGTAGAAAGACCAAAGGCATCAAATGCAATTGGTGAAGCGAGAGATAAGGGAGACCTTAGTGAAAACGCTGAATATGATGCTGCCAAGGAAGCCCAGGGATTATTGGAATTGAAAATTTCCAAACTGGAAGAAGTTATGGCTAACGCACGAGTGATCGATGAATCTCAACTGGATACTTCCAAAGTGCTGGTGCACTCGCATGTAAAGATTAAAAACCAGACCAACGGAGCAGAAATGACTTATAAGCTGGTCGCACAAAGCGAAGCCGATCTTAAATCTGGAAAGATCTCTGTAGATTCTCCAATTGGTAAAGGTTTACTTGGTAAAAAAGTAGGTGATACTGCTGAAATTCAGGTGCCTAACGGTACAGTTACCTTTGATGTAATCGAGATCTGGAGAGAGTAATAGTTCACTACAGTTAAAATATAGTCCTTTTCTTTCATCTTATTTTTAAGATTTAAGAAAAGGATTTTTTAATTTTAAGGCAAATCAACCATTCTAATATTATGTCAACCTTATTTACAAAGATCGTTAGAGGAGAAGTGCCAGCTTATAAAGTAGCAGAGAACAGTCAGTTTCTTGCATTTCTCGATGTGAATCCTAATGGAAAGGGGCATACCCTCTGCATTCCGAAGAAGGAAGTGGATAAGATCTGGGATCTTGAGGAAGAGATCTACCAGGAATTAATGCGTTTCTCCAGAAGTGTTGCTCTTGCACTTGAAAAAACCGTTCCCTGCAAAAGAGTGGGAATGGCCGTTATTGGACTTGAGGTACCACATACCCATGTTCATCTTATTCCTTTAAATACCATGGATGAAATGAACTTTTCCAACAAAGTGAAAATGACTGAAGAGGAATTTCAGGAACTTGCAGATAAAATTCATGCGAACGTAGAGCTTTGAAAGAAATCGCAGATTATAAACTGAGTCTTGAACTTAGGATTGACTGGAGCGATCTGGATATGTATCAGCATGTGAATAACATCACGTTCATGCGCTTTCTGCAAAGCGGAAGAGTCAATTTCTGGGAGTCTACCGGTATCCACGAGTTCTATCAGAAAACAAATAAGGGAACCATGCTGGTGTCTACGAATTGCGATTTCAAGCGACCTTTACATTATCCGGGAGTTGCCCGAGTTCTAACCAAACTTGATAAGGTAGGGAATAGCAGTTTCTCTCTAAGCCACTTGATAATGAACAATGAGGATCAGATCTGTGCTGAAGGTCTGGACACAGTAGTCTGTTATGATTTCGATAAGAACTGCACTTTCCCGGTTCCAGTTTGGTTAAGAGAAAATATAAGCCAGTATTAGATCTTTTTGAGACTTATCTGGAAAGTCGTGCCTTTCCCAAGCTCACTTTTAGCAACCTTGATCTTACCCTGGTGATATTCCTCTATAATTCTTCTGGCTAAGGATAAACCGAGTCCCCAACCGCGTTTTTTGGTGGTTTGTCCAGGCTCGAAGATCACTTTAAATTTGTTCTTGTCTATTCCTTTTCCGGTATCTGTAATATAGATATGTGCCTGCTTCATATCCTGCTTGATCTCGATCAAGAGTTCTCCTTTTCCACGCATGGCATCTATCGCATTCTTGACCAGGTTTTCTATGGTCCAGCTATACAATTGTTCGTTGAGCATAACCCAGATTGGTTGCCTTGGAGTTTGTATGCTGAAATCAATAAGATTGGAACTTCTCAATTTCAGGTAGTCAAAACTTTCGCGGGTAGCTTCTACAATGTTTATCTCCTTTAAGTTTGGTGCAGAGCCAATTTTTGAAAATCTCTCAGTAATTGTTTGTAAGCGGTCAATATCCTTTTCCATCTCCTTGATATAAGAAGGATCCACATCTTCAGATTTTAAAATTTCAGTCCAGCCAATTAATGAGCTAAGCGGAGTACCGATTTGATGGGCGGTTTCCTTGGCCATACCCGCCCACAACTTATTCTGTTCACTATTCTTTGTAGTGGTATAAAAGAAGTAAACGACCCCAATAAATAGAAAGCCTATAAGCGTAAGCCCAATAGGGTAGTATTTGAGTTTATTAAGTGCGGGTGAATTTCCGTAGTATAAATTCTGGATCTGCCCTTCTCCAAGATCTACGGCGATTGGTTCATTCTCTTCTTTTAACTCAATTAGATATCCCTCCAATCTTTCACGATCTTCCAGGATCACCGGGTCAATATTCGTGGTGTATGCGATCGCTCCATCCTCATTGGTGTGTATGATGGGTATCGTGGTATTATTGTTCAGGATCTCAAGGATGAGGCTAAGATCAGCATCTTCAGGAGCGGCACTTAGTTCTTCCTGCGCCTGGGCCCAGATATTCATTTTAGCTCTTTCGTCTTCCTTAAGCCGTTGAAAAAAGATGCTGGTGTTCCAAAGGACCAACGCGGTAACCACAAGACAGGAAAGAATGATAAACCAGCGATTAAAGCTGCGTTCGTCGGGTAGATTCATGTATTACTACGGCTTTATAGAATAAATATAAGCGTTTTAAAATGATTTTTATTGTAATGCTTTGGCTTTTCATTCCCTCTACATTTCTTTATCTTTGGCGAAAATAAAGTATATGTTCAGTATAGAGCCAAAAGATATAGGAACAGGTAAATTACATCAGTATTTACTTGGGTCTATTGGACCAAGACCTATTGCTTTTGCAAGTACCATAGACGAGGAGGGGAAACCAAATTTATCTCCTTTTAGTTTTTTCAATGTTTTTGGCGCAAATCCTCCGGTTCTTATTTTTTCTCCTGCAAGACGGGGACGGGACAATACGACCAAGCATACTTTTGAGAATGCAAAAAAAGTAGATGAGGTGGTCATCAATGTGGTAAATTACGACATTGTTCAGCAAATGTCACTTTCCAGTACGGAGTATGGGGAAGGTGTAAATGAGTTCGAGAAAGCCGGGCTTACAATGCTAAAATCTGATCTGGTGAAGCCATTTCGTGTTGCAGAATCTCCGGTCCAAATGGAATGTAAGATCGTTGATATCATAGAAACCGGGACTGAAGGTGGAGCGGGAAATCTTGTGATCTGTCACGTGGTCAAGATCCATGTGAAGGAAGAAGTTCTGGATGAAAACGGTTATATTGATCAGTATAAGATAGACCAGGTAGCCCGTATGGGTGGCAATTGGTATTCAAGAGCCAGAACGGGAATGTTCGAAGTTCCAAAACCGCTTTCAACTTTAGGAATTGGTGTCGATGCAATGCCGGAAGAGATCAGAAACAGTAAAGTTCTAACTGGTAACGATCTTGGGAAACTTGGAAATGTAGAATCCTTGCCAGATGAAGCCGAAATTCAGAATTTTAAGAAGCACGAAGCTGGAGTAGCTGAATTAGTTGAAAAAAAGGATCAGGATAAAATTCATAAACAGGCGCAGCGCTATCTTGACCAGGATGAGCCAATGAAAGCCTGGAAAATATTATTAGCAAAATAGAGATAAAATGGAAGTACAGGGAAAAATCAAGTTAATAGGAGATACAAAGACCTTCGGAAATAATGGATTTCAGAAGAGAGAAATGGTTGTGACGACAGAGGAGCAATATCCTCAGCATATCATGATCGAATTCGTTCAGGATAAATGTAGTCTTCTGGATGCTTTTAAGGTAGGTCAGCCAGTAAAGGTTGGTATCAACCTTAGAGGTAGAGAATGGGTGAGTCCACAAGGGGAAACTAAATACTTTAATTCTGTACAGGGTTGGAGAATTGAGAACCTTGCCGCGCAACAGCCATCTGGAGGTAATGTGCCGCCACCAGACCAGTTCGAGCCAGCAAGTGATTTGAACGAAGAGGATTACGACGATCTACCTTTCTAAGGAGAAGTCTTATAAAAATTAAAAGTCCGGTGATTATTTCATCGGACTTTTTTAATTTCATCAAACAATTTTGAGTAGGTGTATTTTATAGGTCCGGGACAAAAATTTCCTCCAGTAGAGCTGGCAGATGAAGATGGTTTTCTTGCAGTCACGCGGGAACTCAGTATTGATCGAATACTGGAGGCCTATCACTTAGGGATCTTTCCATGGTATAGTGAAGGGCAGCCTGTTTTATGGTGGTCACCAGATCCCAGAATGGTGCTGTTTCCTGAAGAGCTGAAGATTTCCAAAAGTATGCGTCCTTACCTGAATAAAAACAAATTTCAGGTCACTTTCAATCAGGATTTTGAGGCGGTCATTGATCACTGCGGAAAAGTTTTCAGAAAAGATCAGGATGGTACCTGGATCACTCCTGAAATCAAGAGATCTTACTTGCAGTTACACCGAATGGGAATAGCCATTTCAGCTGAAGTATGGGATGAGAATAATCTGGTTGGAGGTTTATACGGAATTTATCTTCGGGAGAAAAAATTATTCTGCGGTGAAAGTATGTTTGCCAATGTGAGCAATGCTTCCAAGTTTGGGTTTATAAAAATGGTTCAAAAACTTCAGGAAGAAGGCGTACGTCTAATAGACTGCCAGGTGTATACAGATCATCTTGCCAGCCTGGGAGCACAGGAGATCCCGAGAGAAGAGTTTCTTAGTTATCTAAAGTAGCAACTAATAGTTTCTAAGTTTTCATCTTTTCACCAAGTTTCCTGATCTCATCATAACGAAAACAATCGATTTCATGATCATTCACCATTCCGGTTGCTTGCATATGTGCATAGATTACCGTGGAGCCGGTAAACTTAAAACCGCGTTTCTTCAGGTCTTTTGATAACTTGTCGCTGATAGTCGTGGTCGCAGGTACTTCCCTATAATTAATCACTTTATTCTGTATTGGAGTACCATCCACGAAGTTCCAGATATACCTACTAAAACTGCCAAAATCATCATGAATTTTGATGAATTGTTGTGCATTATTCACGGTGGCTCTAATTTTCAATTGGTTCCTGATGATTCCGGTATTTTCCATTAGTTCCATGATCTTAGGTTCTTTATACAAAGCGATCTTTCTATAATCGAAAGCATCAAACGCTTCCCTGAAATTCTGCCTTTTTCTTAATACTGTGATCCAGCTCAATCCCGCCTGAAAGGTTTCAAGGCTAAGAAATTCAAATAAATTTTGGTCATCAAGAACCGGAACTCCCCATTCCTGGTCATGATAAGCTTCATAGAGCGCATCTCCTTCACACCAGCCACATCGTTTTGGTTCTGCCATTTTCTAAGATCTAAAATAATAGGTGATGGTCCCTGGCTGCTCGTTCCTGCCGGCAAGCTTACTAAACCTTGCGCCTGCCGCATATTCCATCGCTCTTTCAACAAGACACTCATTGCCTGATGTAGAACTACCTTTATTCAGGCTGGTGTCAATAACATATCCGTTCGCATCCACACTAATGTTGATCACGATCTTACCTGCGACGTCACAGGTATAAACAGGATTCGGAATCTTAACTGCACGGCGGCCCTGTAAGGAGAATGATATACTGCTATAATCATACACTGCCGATTTTTGTGAGCTCTCTTCAGAGGAATCATCACCGTTCGAAGCATCTTTCTTCCTCTCAGCAGTTTTCTTATTAACCTGGTAGTTTCCGTCGCCCTGGGTGTCTTCGCTTTCCTCGGCTTCCTGGCTGGCACTATTCTTCTTGAAAATTTCGTCCAGCTTGTTCTTCATGTCTGCATCCCGGGCTTCCTTATCTTCATTGTAAGCCTTATTGGTCTGGATGTTTCTTCGTTGTTGCTGAGGTTGTGTTTCCTGTTCTTCAGGTTCCTCTTCCGGAGCCTTTTCCTTCTGAAATTGTTCAAGATCCACGAGCATTTCTCCGGCTGCTTTTTTCTTGTTGGCCATGTTGAGATTGTACAGCGCCAGGAATAGCACAGCAAATAGCAGCGAAGTAATAATAAGAGCTTTGTGTTTGTCGAAAAAATCCATGGGATTAGAGTTCCCTCTATCTTAAATGTTCTCCCGTGAAGGTAAGAATTTTTCGAAAGATTCAATATCCATCGCATTTTCTACGGAATACTCCCCAATACCGGTTCTTCTTAAAGCTGAAAGATGTGCTCCACTGTCTAAAGCCATCCCGAATTCGTGAGCCAGGCTGCGAATGTATGTTCCTTTACTACAAACTACTCTGAAATCTATATCTGGAAATTTACCAGAGTCGATATCAAAAGCGTTTATTTCGATCTCTCGTTTTTTGACTTCAACATGCTCACCTTCCCGGGCGTATTCGTAAAGTCGCTTTCCATCCTTTTTCAAAGCTGAAAAAACCGGTGGTGTCTGTTCGATCTTTCCAATAAATTTTTTACAGGTTTCCAGCAACTTTGCTTCAGTAATATGGGAAGTTTCAAAAGTAGCATCAAATTCGGTTTCGAGATCAAAAGAAGGTGTCGTTGCACCGAGACTAATGGTTCCAGTATATTCTTTGATCTGTCCCTGTAGATCGGGAATGGTTTTGGTAAACTTTCCTGTACAAATAATCAATAGTCCAGTAGCTAGCGGATCTAAAGTTCCAGCATGACCAACTTTGATTTTCTTGATATTACAACTTCTTCTAATGAGCCATCTTACTTTGTTCACCAGCTGGAAAGAGGTCCAGTTCAAAGGTTTGTCAAAAAGCAGTACCTGTCCGGCTTTGAATTCTTCCGCAGTAATTTGTTTATTGAGCATAGGCAAAAATAATCGCTGCGATTCCCACTACAAAACAATAGATGGCAAACCAGGAGAGCTTGCTTTTTCTAACGAGCGTGATCATCCAGGTGCAGGCAACCAAACCGGCGATAAAAGCCGCTATGAAACCTACTGCAAGGGCCGTCAGGTCTGTGGAACTGGAAGTTAATTCTCCTCCTAAAAGATCCTTTGCGATCTTTCCGAAGATAAGAGGTACTACCATTAGGAATGAAAATCTTGCAGCTTTCGTTTTGTCGTTTCCAAGCAAAACAGAAGTGGAAATGGTTGCACCACTTCTTGAAATTCCTGGGAGCATAGCGATCGCCTGGGCTACTCCAATTACGAACGCATTAGAATAGCTTACTTTTTTCCCGGTATCTTTAGCTTTATCTGCAAGCCATAAAAGCAATGCAGTCACAAGAAGCATAAATCCAACGAACAATATATTTCCTCCAAAAAGAGCTTCAAGCTGTTCTTCAAATAGTAATCCTACAATTACAGCAGGAAGCATAGAAATAATGATCTTTAATGAAAACTGGGTTTCTTCGTTCCATTTAAAACTGAATAGACCTGTGAATATTTCAAGAACATCTTTTCTGAAAATTACAAGGGTGCTTAATGCGGTAGCAAAATGGAGTACCACGGTAAATAATAGTGATTCTTCAGGTACACTGGTATCCCCAAGAATTGCTTTTCCTAATTCTAAATGTCCGCTTGAGGAAACTGGTAAAAATTCAGTAAGTCCCTGGATGATCCCTAGGATCACCGCATCTAATAGATCCAAATTCGATTATTTTTTATGTGGGTTCAACAGGATGGCATAGACTTCGATCGCAAAGCCAATTAGAACGAGGGTTGGTGCAAGTCTTATGCGTTGAAAGTTGTAAATAGCATCATTAAATTCGTTCGGATCTTCGCTACCACCACCAGACATGAGTATAAAGCCAAGTGCGATCACAGCAAGACCAATGAACATGAACATATAGTTTCTTTTCCCGAAAACGAATCCGGTATTAAAACTTCCTCCCTGGTGAATTTCTTTCTCTTTTTTCATGGTCTAATAATAAAGTTCATCTGTTTTAAGATTCAGAAAACGAGATGTCGCAAAATATGTGCTTATCCAGGTAATGACTATACCCATAAGGAAAATTCCAGAGAATAGTATTACAAGCATTTTTACATCTCCCAGAAGATTCAATTCCTGAAAACTGTTGTTGAGATAGAATAGCACTGCGGCCATTCCAATAAGAGCTAGAATCGCCCCGATAAGACCCAATTTTACACTTTGCCAGATAAAAGGTCTGCGTATAAAACCTTTGGTAGCGCCTACCATTTGCATGGTCTTGATGATAAATCTTTTTGAATACACAGCGAGCCTGATACTAGAGTTTATGAGCAGGACTGCGATAAATGTGAAAACCGTACTGGCAATCAATACCCAAAGACTTATTTTCTTGACATTATCATTCAATAAGGCGATTAGCGGTTTATCATATACGACCTCATCTACAAAATTTTTGGAAGTAAGATCTGCTGCGATTTCATCAACCTGTTCCGAAGAAACGAAATCGGCATTCATATAGACATCAATAGAATTCTGCAGTGGATTATAGCCAAGGAATTCCATGAAGTCTTCCCCTATTTCTTCGCTATGGGCAGCAGCTGCATCTTCCTTGCTTACATAGGTGGTAGTCTTAGTATAATCTGCCATCGCCAGGCTCTTCTTCAATTGTTCGATCTCTACTTCCTTGGCGGTATCTTTTAAATATACGGTAAGCGCTATCTGTTCTTTGAAATGATCTGCCACTTTCTTGGTGTTCAAAACCAAAAGTCCCAGCATTCCCAAGAGAAATAAAACCAGTGCAATACTAATCACAACAGAGAAATAGGAGGATATGAGTCGGCGTTTTTGATACCTTTCAAAAGATGTGGTCATATAGAGACTTCAGATTTTTTGTAAAAATAAGAAAGTTCAGCTTTCTCAATATTTAAAACGTTTAAACTTTTGAAAATATTGGATGTATAAAGTTGTCAAGTTTTCTTGTTTGAACCTGCTGATTTTCAGGTTAAACCGAAATAAGTACATTTGGGCAAAAGACGTTTATGAAAATCTTAGTTTATGGAGCAGGTGGAGTTGGCGGCTACTTCGGAGCGAGACTTGCAGAATCAGGTAACAAAGTGAGTTTTATTGCTCGTGGAGAACACATGCGGGCGATGAAGGAATCTGGCTTGCAGCTGGAAAGTATCAATGGAGATATTACTGTGCATCCCGAGTTGGTAACCAATGATATTAATAAAGTTGGTACTCCAGATCTTATATTATTAGGAGTGAAAAGCTGGCAACTTTCAGAGGTCGCCTCAGAATTAAAAAAGATTATTTCCAAAGATACGATCGTGCTGCCATTACAGAATGGAGCTGATAATTATGAAAAACTCACCGAAATACTTCCGAAGGAAAATGTGCTGGCGGGTTTATGTTTTATCGTGAGTTATATTGAAAAACCCGGGAAGATCAAACACGCCTCTTTCGAGCCAAGAATCGTTTTTGGGGAAGCAGATAATAGCCAATCTGAAAGGATTTCGATAATCAGTAATTTATTTTCAGAAGCCAGGATCGATTTTCTTAATCCGGAAAATATTCAGCTGGAGATCTGGAAAAAGTTTCTTTTTATCTGCACCATCAGTGGAATTGGTGGTCTTACCCGCGTAAGTATCGATAAGATTAGAAATAGTGCATACCTGTTCGATCTTATGAAACAAACTTCCGCAGAAATTAGATCAGTTGCTAATGCCAAAGATATTCCCTTGAATAATGAGCATATTGAAAAGGCCTTTCAGATCATCGAAAATCAGCCACAAGGAACTACAGCTTCCACTCAAAGAGATATTATGGAGGGAAAACCTTCAGAAATCGAGAACTTTAATGGCTATATCGTTCGGGAAGGTGAGCGACTGGGAATTAAAACACCGGTGAATAAAATGATCTATGAATGCCTGAAGCTTATGGAAGAGCAGGCGAGAAAAACCCTTTAAGTGTTCTTTGTTAGCCTCAAAAAAGTCCTTTAAAATTGTATTTTTGCATCCGTATAAAAATGGCAGGAGAGATCCTGTTACCTGTGCTTCGGGGGTTTGAACTTTCCCGGGCTGTTCATAAGAATTTAGTTAAGCATATATCACATGAGTTACCACTTTAATAAGATCGAGGAGAAATGGCAGAAATACTGGGCGCAAAACCAGACTTTCAAGGCTACCAACAACACAGATAAACCAAAATATTATGTGCTGGATATGTTTCCTTATCCCTCTGGAGCGGGTTTGCATGTAGGGCATCCATTAGGGTATATTGCCAGTGATATCTATGCCCGATACAAGCGCCATAAGGGGTTCAATGTATTGCATCCACAGGGATATGATAGTTTTGGGCTTCCGGCAGAGCAGTACGCAATCCAGACGGGTCAGCATCCTGCGTTGACAACTCAAAATAACATTGCCCGTTACCGGGAGCAACTTGATAAGATCGGCTTTTCATTCGACTGGAGTCGCGAAGTGCGTACCAGTGAGCCAGATTATTATAAATGGACACAGTGGATCTTTATCCAGTTATTCGAGAGCTGGTATGATCTGGAAGCTGAAAAGTCAAGACCGGTTTCTGAACTGGTGGATATTTTTTCTTCGGAAGGAAATACACGGGTTAATGCTGCCTGTGATGCTGATATTGCTGAATTCTCTGCAGAAGAATGGAATCGTTATTCTGAAGATGAAAAAGAACGAATTTTATTAAAATACAGGCTTACCTACCTCGCTGAAACAGAAGTCAACTGGTGTCCGCAGCTGGGAACCGTTCTTGCTAACGATGAGATCGTAAATGGTGTTTCTGAAAGAGGAGGCTACCCGGTAGTTCGTAAAAAAATGACTCAATGGAGCATGAGAATTTCAGCTTTTGCTGAAAGATTGCTGCAGGACCTCAATAAACTTGACTGGACTGAAAGTCTGAAGGAGAGCCAGCGTAACTGGATCGGGAAATCTGTAGGTGCTCAGGTTGCTTTTAAAGTAATGAACAGCGATACAGAGTTTGAAGTTTTCACCACCAGACCCGATACCATTTTTGGAGTCAATTTTATGACACTTGCTCCAGAGCATGAGCTCGTTTCCAGGATCACTACTGAAGATCACAAGGAAGAAGTTGAAGCTTATATTGTAGCGACGGCAAAAAGGAGTGAGCGTGAGCGAATGGCCGATGTAAAGACCATTAGCGGTGCTTTTACCGGAGCGTATGCTGAACATCCATTTACGAAAGAGCCAATTCCAATCTGGATCGGTGATTACGTGCTGGCAGGATATGGAACCGGGGCGGTAATGGCCGTTCCTTGTGGAGACCAAAGAGATCATGATTTTGCGAGACATTTTGATCTCCCTATCACTAATATTTTCGAAGATGTAGATGTTTCCCAGGAAGCTTATGCGGGGAAAGAAGGAACAGTGATCGCAAACTCAGATTTTCTTAGCGGGCTGGAATATAAAGAAGCACTGAACCGTGTAATTCTTGAGCTTGAAAAAACAGGTCAGGGTTATGGTAAGACAAATTACAGGCTTAGAGATGCCGTCTTTAGCCGACAGAGATACTGGGGAGAACCATTTCCTGTTTACTACGTGAATGGCCTGCCAAAAATGATAGATCTGGAGCACCTTCCATTAAGGTTGCCAGAAGTAGAGAAGTATCTTCCTACTGAAACAGGTGAACCACCTTTGGGAAATGCTACCAACTGGGCATGGGATGCTGAAAAAAACGAGGTAGTTTCTAATGATAAGATTAACAACTCCACAGTATTTCAGTTGGAATTGAATACCATGCCGGGATGGGCTGGAAGTAGCTGGTATCTTTTCAGATATATGGATGCCGGCAATCCTGATACTTTTGTTTCCGAAGAGGCACAGCAGTACTGGGAAAATGTGGATCTTTATATTGGTGGTAGCGAGCATGCTACGGGTCATTTATTATATTCCAGATTCTGGACCAAATTTCTAAGCGATCGCGGAAAGCTTACCGTAGAAGAACCATTCAAGAAATTGATCAACCAGGGAATGATCCTGGGAACCAGTGCGTTTGTTTACAGGCTGGAAGGAGAGAATGTATTCATTTCAAGCACCCAGATCAAGGGAAACAACGTGCAGCCAATTCATGTAGATGTTTCGTTGGTAAATTCCTCAGATGAACTTGATGTAGAAGGTTTCAAAAAGTGGAGACCTGAATTTGCAGATGCTAAATTCGTGCTGGAAGATGGACGATACATTGTTGGAAGGGAAGTGGAGAAAATGTCGAAGTCTAAATACAATGTGGTGAATCCAGATTCGATCTGTGAGCGATATGGCGCAGATACTTTGAGAATGTATGAAATGTTCCTGGGGCCGCTCGAACAGGCGAAACCATGGAATACAGCGGGAATTACCGGTGTACATAATTTTCTGAAGAAATTCTGGAAGCTTTTCCATAATGAAGAGCAGTTCGTGGTTACTAACGACAAAGCTTCAGCCGACTCTTTAAAAACACTACATAAAACCATTAAAAAAGTAACAGAGGATATTGAAGACTTCAGCTTCAATACTTCGGTTTCTACATTTATGATATGTGTAAATGAGCTTACTGCTCAAAAGTGTAACCAAAGGGAGGTACTTGAGCCTTTAACTGTGCTTATTGCACCATACGCACCTCACATTGCCGAAGAACTCTGGGAAAAACTTGGGAATGCTGAATCTATTACTACCGCGGAATACCCGGAGTTTGAAGAGAAGTTTCTTGTGGAGAGTACGAAGAACTACCCGGTTTCCTTTAATGGTAAGATGAGATTTACGATGGAATTACCTATGGATATGTCCAGAGAGGAAATTGAAAAGAATGTTCTCAACGATGACCGGACTAAAAATCAATTAGACGGATCTACCCCTAAAAAAGTTATAGTCGTTCCTGGTAAAATTGTAAATATCGTAATATAATCCCCTTTAAATTATTAGATAGGGGTGTAAAATGTTATTTATAATTTTTTATACCCCTATTTTTATTTTCTTTCATATTTTTCGGAAATAAAATTATCTACCATGAAAATTGGAATTCCGAAGGAGATCAAAAACAATGAAAACAGGGTGGGCATGACTCCTGCCGGAGTACTCGAACTTTCGAAAAAAGGTCATGAGGTTTATGTACAATCAACTGCTGGAGATTTCAGTGGTTTTGATGATAAAGACTACCATGCTGCAGGGGCTACGATACTTCCTTCCATAGACCGGGTTTACGAGGTTAGCGATATGATCGTAAAGGTCAAAGAACCGATCGAACAGGAATATGGTTTAATTAAAGAAAATCAGATAGTATTTACGTATTTTCATTTTGCTTCCAACCAGAATCTTACGGAAGCCATGATGCGTAGTAAATCTGTGTGTATAGCTTATGAAACGGTAGAAGATAAGGATGGTACATTGCCATTATTAACTCCCATGAGTGAGGTAGCAGGAAGGATGGCTATTCAGCAGGGAGCCAAATATCTTGAAAAGCCTGTGAAGGGTAAAGGTTTGTTGCTTGGAGGTGTGCCGGGTGTTCCGCCGGGAAAGGTGCTAGTGCTGGGTGCAGGTGTGGTTGGAATTCAAGCGGCGAAAATGGCAGCTGGATTAGGTGCACAGGTGACCGTTCTTGATGTGAACATGAATAGATTAAGACATGTGAACGATATCATGCCTAGTCACGTGGTGACCGAATTCTCGAACGAATATAATATTAGGAAACACTTGAAAACCACAGATCTTGTAGTTGGTGGTGTGCTAATCACAGGTGCAAAAGCTCCAAAACTTGTTACCAGAGATATGCTGAAGACGATGCAGCCGGGTGCGGTGATCGTGGATGTAGCGGTGGATCAGGGAGGTTGCATCGAAACCACGAGGCCTACTACGCATGAAGACCCTGCTTATATCATTGATGATATCGTACATTATTGTGTGGCAAACATGCCTGGAGCGGTGCCATATACTTCTACGCTTGCTTTAACGAATGTCACACTACCTTATATTCTCAAACTGGCAGATGCAGGTTGGGAAAAAGCATGTGATCATGATCCATTGCTTGCTAAGGGACTTAATATTGTAAAGGGAGCTATTGTCTATGATCCAATACTGGAGGCGTTTGGATGGGATGAAACCTATGCTTAGCTAAGGTAAAGGTCAACCAGACCTTCAGGAGTGATAACTTTGATCTGCTTGTTCTTTTTGTCCACCTTTTCAATAAACTCATCGTTCATTGGAATCAGGATCTGTTTGCCATCCTTATCAATTTCGAATAGCGCCTGTGCTGTAGTATCGTTGATGGAGACGATCTTTCCAATATTCCCGTGTTGTTGGTCGATAACGTCAAAACCTATGATCTCATGGAAATAGAATTTATCGTCGGGAAGTTGAGGTAGTTGTTCAAGAGGCAGGTAAAGTTCTGCACCAATCATGTCTTCTGCATCCTGCTCGGTATCAATATCTTCGATCTTGGCTCTTAGAAGAGTACTTTTGTGAAGGTAAGATCTTTCAATAAAAAATGGAACCAGGTTTTCGTTGTATTCAACGAAAACCGATTCCATTTCTGTGTAAAGTTCAGGTTCGTCGGTGTCTAATTTAATAAGCACTTCGCCCTTAAAACTAAATTTTGCGACGATGCGCCCCAGGTAGAAACAATCTTCCTTAGTCATCGTCTACTGTTTTAAGCGTCTTTTTTGTCTTCAGTATTAGCTTCTTCTGCAGTTGCAGCGCCCACTTCTTCTTCAGCAGCTTCGACAGTTGCGTCATCTGTAGCTTCTGCAGTTGCAGCAGCTTCAGCCTCAGCAGCCGCTTTCGTTTCAGCTTCAGCAGCTTCTCTTGCTTCAGCGTCACGTTTAGCGTTTACTTCTTTTTCAGCTTCTAAAGCTTTCGCTTTTTCAGCTTCCTGAGCTTTCGTCAAAGATTCTTTCTTTGCGTCAACTTTTCCTTCTTTCTCTTCCAGCCAGGCGTTGAACTTCTCTTCAGCCTGTTCTTCAGTTAAAGCACCTTTCTTAACTCCACCTGCAAGGTGTTTTTTAAGTAAAGCTCCTTTGTAAGAAAGAATTGCACGAGCAGTGTCAGTTGGCTGAGCACCGTTCTGTAACCATTTTACAGCTCCATCAACATCTAATTCGATAGTTGCAGGATTTGTGTTTGGATTGTAGATCCCTAATTTGTCAAGGAATTTACCATCTCTTTTAGCGCGGGTATCCGCTGCTACGATCCAGAAAAAAGGTTTTCCTTTTTTACCGTGTCTTTGTAATCTTATTTTTACTGGCATAAAAATTAAATTTTGGGGTTCTCGACCCCGATTATTAATAAGGCTGCAAAGATACTACATTTTTCTAATTCTGAATACTTTAGCTCTAGAATTTAAAATTGCTGATTCGGTGTGAGAAAAGTCTCGATTTGGGAGTAATTTTCGTTAAAAAATGGGTTTGCTGTTAAAAGAGGTTAATTAGTGCTAAACCCTGTTAAATAGGTTGTTATCGCGGTTTGCTCAACATATCTTTGGGTAACTAATATGAAAAAAAATAAAGCAATGAGTTATTCAGAAAATGTATCTAAGAAACTTAATGAGTTACTAGAAAAGAATTATGACGCTGAGAAAGGATATAAACTGGCAGCTGAAAAAGTAAATAATCAACGATTAAAAAGTTTTTTCTCTGCTCGTGCACAGGAACGTTACGATTTTGGACATGAATTAAAATCTGAGATCAGCAATTTCGGAGAAGCTCCGGATAAAGGAACAAGTATCGCAGGGGATCTTCACCGTGGATGGATGAATTTAAAAGCTAGCTTATCTGGAGATAAAGATGAAGCAGTTCTTGAAGAAGCTATTCGTGGAGAAAAAGCAGCTGTAGAGGAATACGAAGAGATCCTTAAGGATTCTGAAATTCCTGCAAGTACTGGGAATGTTTTAATGAAGCAAAAGAATGCTATTGTAGCATCTCTTAATGAAGTGAAAGCTTTAGAAGATATCGCCTAATTAAAAATTAGATCAGAAATTAACCAATTTGATCTTTTAATATAATCAATGATGCGAACCATGTTTGATTGAAGTAGTAGTAGTTTTTTGTGTTCGTATCAGGCCTCACAGAATTTCTGAATTATCAGGATTTTGTGAGGCTTTTTTAATGGTTAATAATTCCTTAAAACAAAGTTTTTTATCAGGCCTAAAGTTCATTAATTTAGCGCGGAAGGTTGGCAAAAACTAACCGCTTGAATATCTTCTTTTAAGGCTTTAAATACCAAGGAATGTACCTGATTTTTGACACTGAAACCACCGGTTTACCTAAGCGATGGGATGCCCCTTTAACCGATTCTGATAACTGGCCACGCTGTATACAGATCGCCTGGCAGTTGCATGATGAGATGGGTAACCTTATCGAAAATCAGGATTATCTCATTCAGCCGGAAGATTTTGATATTCCGTATGATTCTGAAAGAATTCATGGTATATCTACCGATCTGGCCCGGGAACAGGGAATTTCTTTGGATGAGGTGCTGGAGAAGTTCAATATTGCAATTCAGAAATCAAAGTTTATTGTTGGTCAGAATGTTGGTTTTGACCTGAATATCATGGGGGCGGAATTCATTAGAAGAAACTTTGATAATTCCCTTCAGGAAATGCCAGTTCTGGATACCTGTACAGAGAAGACCGCAGCGCTTTGTGAAATCCCTGGAGGTCGTGGAGGTAAATTCAAACTACCTACTCTTACCGAGCTTCACGAATTTCTTTTCAACGAACCTTTTGCTGAAGCGCATAATGCTACTGCAGATGTTGAAGCTACTACCCGTTGTTTTCTGGAACTTATCAGGCAAAGGATCTATACACTGGATGAGCTCGATGTACCTGCAGGCTATTTCGAAAAATTTTCCGAAGAGAATCCGGCGAGTATAGAGCTTATAGGTCTAAAGCATATCAACTTAAAGAAAGCTTCAGATAGGATAAGAAAAAGGCTGGAAAAACAACAGCCCACAGATGATATTTCCAGTGAAGAAATTCAGGAGAACCTAGAGAAGCTGGATGAGATACGCTTTGCACATCTTCATAATCATTCACAGTTTTCGGTTTTACAATCGACTATAAGTATACCTGACCTCGTTGCTGCGGCTGCTGAAGAAGATATGAGTGCAGTTGCACTAACAGATCATGCAAACATGATGGGCGCCTTTCACTTCGTAAAGGAAGTTGGATCTTATAATAAAGGTGTAGCAGAACATAACGCCACGGCAGAAGAGAATGGCGAGGAACTGAGAAAGCCATTAAAAGCCATATTAGGATGTGAATTCTTCGTTTGTGAAAATCATTTAGATAAGAGTAGAAAGGATAACGGGTATCAGGTGGTAATCCTTGCAAAGAACAAGAAGGGATACCATAACCTGGCAAAAATGTCTTCCAAAGCCTATACCGATGGTTTTTATTATGTACCTCGTATAGACAAGGAAGTAATTAAGGAATACAAAGAGGATCTGATCGTGCTTACTGGTAATCTATACGGTGAAGTTCCCAGTAAGATCCTGAATGTTGGGGAAAAACAGGCTGAAGAAGCTTTGTTATGGTGGAAGGAAGAATTCGGAGAGGATCTTTATATCGAATTGATGCGTCATGACCAGGAAGATGAGAACAGGGTGAATCCTGTACTCGTGGAATTTTCCAGAAAACATGAGGTTAAACTAATTGCTACTAACAATACCTATTACTGGAAACAGGAAGATGCCAATGCGCACGATATCTTGTTGTGTGTAAAGGATGGTGAAAAGCAGGCTACGCCAATTGGCCGCGGAAGGGGTTATCGTTATGGCTTACCTAATACCGAATATTATTTCAAGTCTGGAAATGAAATGAAGCGGCTTTTCAAAGATCTTCCAGATGCCATTAGTAATATCCAGGAAATTGTAGATAAAATTGAGCCTTTTGAGCTGGCCAGAGACGTCTTACTTCCGGCATTTGAAATTCCTGAAGAATTTAAAAGCGAAGAGGATCTTGTAGATGGAGGGAAAAGAGGTGAAAACGCTTTTCTAAAGCATATTACTTTTGAAGGAGCTCGAAAGAGATATCCAGAGATCACCCCTGAGATTGAAGAACGACTTAACTTTGAGCTGTCGGTAATTGAAAATACCGGTTATCCAGGTTACTTCCTTATTGTAGAAGATTTTATCAGGGCTGCAAGGGCTATGGGAGTTTCGGTTGGGCCTGGTCGTGGATCTGCCGCGGGATCTGTAGTAGCATATTGTCTGTGGATCACCAACATCGATCCTATAAAGTATGATCTGCTTTTTGAGAGATTCCTGAATCCTGATCGTGTGAGTATGCCCGATATAGATATCGATTTTGATGATGAAGGCCGAAGTCAAGTTATGGATTATGTGATCGAAAAATATGGTGCGAACCAGGTGGCGCAGATCATTACCTACGGAACTATGGCAGCAAAATCTTCCATAAGAGATACTGCAAGGGTGCTGGATCTTCCTCTTATGGATTCAGACAGGATCGCGAAACTTATTCCAAATACCAAGCTGGGGAAACTGTTTGCCATGGATGAAAAGACCATCCGGTCTAAATTTCGTGGAGATGAAATTGAAAAAATTAACGAGCTTCTAAATATTGCCGAAGGGGATGATCTGGAGGCAGAAACGGTAAACCAGGCTAGAATCCTGGAAGGCTCAGTTAGGAATACAGGAATACACGCCTGCGGGGTGATCATTACTCCCGGCGATATTACCAATTATGTGCCAGTTTCGGTGGCTAAAGATTCAAATCTTTATGTTACCCAGTTTGATAACTCGGTCGTTGAAAGTGCCGGACTGCTAAAAATGGACTTTTTGGGTCTGAAGACCCTTACTTTGATCAAGGATACGGTGAAGATCGTTAAGGGCAGGCATGATATAGATCTCGACCCGGATAGTTTTCCGCTTGATGATGAAGAAACCTATAAATTATTCCAGCGAGGAGAAACAGTCGGAATTTTCCAATATGAATCACCGGGTATGCAAAAACACATGCAAGCCTTAAAGCCAACGGTGTTTGATGACCTTATCGCCATGAACGCTTTGTACCGACCGGGACCTATGGAATATATTCCAAGTTTCATTGCAAGGAAGCATGGTGATGAAGAGATCTCCTATGACCTTCCGGAAATGGAAGAATACCTGGAGGAAACTTACGGGATCACAGTGTACCAGGAGCAGGTGATGTTGCTTTCGCAAAAGCTGGCAGGATTTAGTAAAGGTGAAGCCGATATGCTGCGTAAAGCGATGGGTAAAAAACTCGTTGCTTTACTGGCGCAACTAAAGCCAAAATTCATAGATGGCGGAAATGCAAAAGGTCATCCTGCAGAGGTGTTGGAAAAGATATGGAAAGACTGGGAAGCCTTCGCTTCTTATGCTTTTAATAAATCTCACTCCACCTGTTATGCCTGGATCGCCTATCAAACCGCATATTTAAAAGCGCATTATCCTGCGGAATATATGGCAGCGGTACTCTCCAACAATATGAATGATATCAAACAGGTAACATTCTTTATGGAAGAGTGTAAAAGAATGAAACTGAATGTTCTTGGACCAGATGTAAATGAATCCTATTATAAATTCTCTGTAAATAAGGAAAATGCAGTGAGATTTGGAATGGGTGCGATCAAAGGAGTTGGTTCCGGTGCTGTAGCAACCATTGTTGAAAACAGGAAGTCTAAAGAAGGTCCTTACAGATCTATTTTCGACATGGCTAAAAGGATAGATCTACGATCTGCAAATAAAAAGGCTTTTGAGAATCTTGCCCTTGCAGGAGGATTTGATGGATTTGGTGGCACGCACCGGGCGCAGTATTTTCATGACGATGGTAACGGAATGAGCTTCCTGGAAAAGGTGGTGAAGTATGCGCAGAAATTCCAGGAAAGTCAGAATTCCTCTCAGGTAAGTCTGTTTGGGGAAGCAAGTGATGTTCAGATTCCCGAGCCGGAAGTTCCACCTTGTAGCGAATGGGGAACTATGGAGAAGCTACGAAGAGAAAAGGAAGTGGTAGGAATTTATATTTCCGGACATCCATTGGATGATTTTAGAATAGAAATGAGTTATTTCTGTAATGGAAAATTGTCAGATTGCAGGGAACTGGAAAGCATAGTAAATAGGGAACTCACTATTGGATGTGTGGTAGTTGATGTGCAGCACAGGGTTTCGAAGAATGGGAAAGGCTGGGCGATCTTTACGGTAGAAGATTACGAGGAGTCTTACGAGTTCAAAATATTTGGAGAAGAATACCTGCGAATGAAACATTTCTTTGTTCCTAATAACTTTATTCATCTAAAGATCTTTGTGAAAGAAGGCTGGACTAATAAAGATACCGGGAAAAAAGGAGAACCAAGAATACAGTTCAGGGATATTAGTTTGTTACATGATATCATGGATAAGAATGCAAAGAAACTAACTATTCAGTTGAATGTTCAAGATCTAAAAGCTGAAAAGATCGATTGGTTAAACGACACATTTAATACGCATAAAGGCGAATGTCAGCTACAATTCATAGTTTATGACATGGCAGAGCAGGTGAAACTAAAAATGCCAAGCCGTAAACGTAAAGTGCAAATTTCGCAGGAACTTATCGAGGAGCTGGAAAAGGAACAGTTCATGTATAAGTTGAATTAGATTTGTAATTTGTGAATTATTTGAGCCAGCGATAGAGGCAAGCTACCATGTAGCGCCGAAAGCGCGGTCACGCGACAAGCGTGAGGCTCCCTTATAAAACCAAACAATATACTTATAGTCAAATGCAATATAGAGGCTGTAAGGATTCTTTATATTATTGACTACTTTTACGAATCTAATGTTAAACAAATAAAATTAAAGATATTATGGCTATTGAAATAACCGACGCGAATTTTGAAGAACAAGTACTAAAGAGTGATAAGCCGGTAATGGTGGACTTCTGGGCTGCATGGTGTGGACCTTGTAGAATGGTAGGACCAATCATTGACGAGATAAGCTCTGAATATGACGGAAAAGCAGTTGTTGGTAAGCTTGATGTAGATGCAAACCAGGAATTTGCTGCAAAATATGGTGTCCGTAACATCCCAACTGTTCTTGTATTTCAAAATGGAGAAGTTGTAGGTCGCCAGGTAGGTGTTGCTCCAAAGCAAACTTATGCTGATGCTATCGACCAGTTGTTGTAATAAACAATGATCAATATATTCAAGCCTCGCAATAGCGGGGCTTTTTTTATTGAAAAAAACTACCTAATTTCAGTCTGAAATGAAAATAGAGAAGGAGCTGCATAATAGTGGAGGTTTTATGAATCTCGACCTTTTAGCCAAACAAGTGGTTGAAGGTTATATCTCAGGGATGCATAAAAGTCCGTTTCATGGTTTTTCTGCAGAGTTTGCAGAACATAAGATCTATAATAACGGGGAGAGTACCCGGCATATTGACTGGAAGTTGTTTGCGAAGTCTGAGAAACTGTATACGCGGCGATATGAAGAGGAGACAAACCTGCGTTGTCATCTTATTATTGACAATAGTGCCTCCATGCATTATCCTAAGATCGAAAAGCAGGATAGGGAACACTTAAATAAAATTGGATTCTCTGTACTTGCTTCGGCCTGTCTTATGGAGATTCTGAAAAGACAGCGAGATGCTGTTGGTGTGAGTATTTACAGCGATGAATTTGAATTCTATGCTCCGGAAAGATCTGGGGAGCGACATCATCATATGTTGTTAGACAAGTTTGATGAGGTTCTTAGATCTGATAAGGTTCGAAGATCAACTGATACCTATACTTATTTACATCAAATTGCGGAGAAGCTGAAGCGTAGAAGTCTTGTTTTTCTATTTACAGATATGTTTCAGGAAGATACTGATGAGGAGAAGCTGTTCGAAGCACTAAGGCATTTAAAATACAACAGGCATGAGATCGTTCTTTTCCATGTGATGGATCAAAAAAAGGAACTCGAATTCGATTTTGAGAACAGTCCGCGTAGATTTACCGATGTAGAAACGGGAGCTGAAATAGATCTCTATTCTGAAAATATTAGAAATACCTACCGCGAAGCGGTTAAAAAATACCTCGAAAACTTAAAATCACAATGTGCCAAGTACCGGATTACCTATGTGGCTGCAGATATCAATAAAAATTTTAAAAATATTTTGACGACCTATTTGCTTGAGAAACAAAAGTTTGGATAGGACTCGAAATATTATTTTCAAAAAACTTAAAAAAACGTTTGCTCAATCTAAAAAGGGACGTATATTTGCCCTCGCAATAACGCAACGGTCTGGTAGTTCAGTTGGTTAGAATACCTGCCTGTCACGCAGGGGGTCGCGAGTTCGAGTCTCGTCCAGACCGCAAAGTTGCAAAAAAGCTCCTCTATACGGGGGGCTTTTTTTGGCGCTAAAGATTAGTTGTGTTGTTTTTGTTCCCTGAGAGGGGAATGTGTAGTTAACCGCCCTATAATCCTTGTTGTGTGGATTTGCGGTTAACCAATGAAAAGCTTTTTTCCACTTGGTGGGAGAAGGCTTTTTTGTTTTTAGGAATGTTCGTACTTCATCTTGTTTAGTAATTCTAATTATTTGGTCTGTAAGATTCATCTATCTTTGCTGCCGAAAATCTGGCTATGAGAATAACGAAAGCAGAGAGTCTTCAGCAGGAATACCTCAGGATAAAAAAATTAAGTGAGTTCGATCTTGATCTTTACGAATTACGAGACCAATTCAAAAGCTTGATGGAACTGGCTGGGCATATCGCCGGTACTGAAGTTTCTGTAGTAAACCTTATAGATAATTATTCGCAATGGACGCTCTCAGCTGTTGAGGACGAGCCTAAGCGTATTGCAAAAGAAGACTCTATTTGCGCCTATACGATAAGATCTAGCAGCTTTATGGAAGTGGAAAGGCTGGATCTTGATGATAGGTTTAAGAACAAAGCTTATGTTGTTGGAGAGGAGGCTTACCGCTATTACCTGGGAATGCCTCTTACGTTAAGTTCAGGGGAGAATGTAGGTTCGTTATGTATGCTAGACACCCGGCAGCAGGATATTGGATTAGAGAAGAAACAGGCACTTGCCGTCATAGCACGTGAAATTGTGTACAAGCTGGAACATAGAAAGAAGTTGAACGAAACTTTGCATACACTTTCAGAAACTGTT
Organism: Christiangramia marina; assembly: GCF_048285865.1. Lineage (NCBI taxonomy): Bacteria > Pseudomonadati > Bacteroidota > Flavobacteriia > Flavobacteriales > Flavobacteriaceae > Christiangramia > Christiangramia marina. Next base: position 1,250,585 of record NZ_JBLVTK010000001.1, read on the forward strand.
CGAATCAAGAACCAGGTTGCGCACGATGTAAGAGGACCGATTCATGGTATCGCAGGTCTTGCAGAATCTGTGGAAGAAGAAGATCTTTCCGCAGATGAAATGAGGGAATACTTTTCTCTTATAAAAAAATCAGGATATAGCATCATTGAAATGACCGATGAGATTTTGAATAGCGGGAGGGAAAATGAAGTGCAATCGAGCAGGAGAATTAATATGGCAGATCTCCAGGAGCGGTTGATTCAGCTTTATGAATTGCCAGCAAAATCCAAGAATCTTGGTTTCAACGTATTTGTTAATCGCGAAAAGGGTCAGTTAAAGTTTAGTCGAAGACGTGTTCTTTCCATTTTTGGTAACCTAATCTCCAACTCGATCAAATTTACTCCATCTGGAGGAAGTATTGAGGTTCATATAAATATTATAAATACCGAAATCGGGAAACAACTGAATGTGGTTGTGCAGGACAACGGAGTTGGAATGAGCAGTGCGGCGCTGGAGAATTACTTCGAAGATGTTTCAGAATTATCTATCGGAACTGGTGGGGAGAAAGGCTTCGGACTTGGTTTAAAACTGGTCAATGAACTGGTGCACGAACTTGGAGGTACTATGAAAATCTCTTCAGAAATAGATAAAGGTACAAAAACAAGTATTCTGATTCCTATAAATTAGCTTGGTGACTTGCAAGGTCTTTTTGATCGCAGCACTGGATATCAAAATTTCAAATAATTCACTTCTTCCCTTAATTATCGTTTGTTTTTATCCATTGCTTTAAACTGCAATTATATTTTATGATTGGTTAGTCCTAACTAATTTTTACGACTCATTATATTGTTCAGCATAGATTGAAATGGTTATTTTGATCATTGAGAATGCTGATTTTCCACAGGCTTAAATCAGGTTAAATTCCTTATTTTTGATGCCATTCAAATTCATTTAAAGGCGCAGTTTATATGCATATTTCTTTAGGACATTTCAAAAAAGGTCTGTTTCTATTCTGTTTGTTATTTACCATGGGCGCGAGCGCTCAAATCCAGGATCCGGTCAAATGGACTTCTGAAGTTGAAAAAGTTTCAGAGAACGTATATGATCTCATATTTGAAGCCAGCATTCAGAATAAATGGCATTTATATTCACAAACTCAGCCTGAAGGAGCTGTAAATTCTACAGTTTTTACTTTTGAAGATCAAAATACCGGGTATGAATTGGTAAACGAAACCAGGGAAAGTGAATCTATTACTGAATTTGATAAGGTTTTTGAGACAGATTTGAGTTATTTTCTGGGCGAGGCAACATTTACTCAGCGTGTACGAGTTACCGATACCACGTTATCCACTATAATTGCCAAGATCGAATACCAGGCCTGTGATGATAAAGCCTGTATATTTGACTCAAAAAAATTTACTTTTCAGTTAAAGGAAGACGCTACTCCAGCAAAGCTAGACCCTGAAAATACAGGAAATCTTGAAACAGAAGATCAGCGTTCTTTCTGGGGTATCTTTATTATTGCTTTTTTATCTGGATTCGCAGCCCTGCTCACGCCTTGCGTTTTCCCAATGATTCCTATGACGGTAAGCTTTTTCACTAAGCAATCGAAATCACGTGCAGCGGGCATCAGGAATGCTATTTTCTACGGAATTTCCATTGTTGTGATCTATGTGCTTCTAGGCTCATTGGTCACCCTGATTTTTGGAGCTGATAGTCTGAATGCTTTATCCACCAATGTGTGGTTCAATCTCATATTCTTTATACTTTTAGTAGTTTTCGCAATGTCCTTTATGGGGGCTTTTGAGATCGTACTGCCAAGTAGCTGGGGAACGAGGATCGATTCTAAAGCCGACAGAGGCGGGCTCATTGGAATATTTTTTATGGCGCTGGCCTTAGCGATCGTTTCATTCTCATGTACGGGACCAATCGTTGGAACTTTACTGGTGGAAGCGGCTTCAAAAGGAGGTATTGCACCAATTATAGGAATGCTTGGATTCTCACTGGCAATCGCTCTTCCATTTGCCTTGTTCGCGGCCTTCCCGGGTTGGATGAATAGTTTACCAAAATCTGGTGGCTGGTTAAATACGGTCAAGGTAGTTTTAGGATTTCTCGAACTGGCCCTGGCATTTAAATTTCTTTCGAATGCAGATTTGGTCTTGCAGCTACATTTCCTCGAGAGAGAGGTTTTCCTGGCGATCTGGATAGCGATCTTTGCTGTTCTTGCCATGTATCTCTTCGGAAAAATACGTTTACCACATGATTCTCCTCTCGAATATATATCTGTGGGAAGATTGTTATTAGGAATTATAGTTCTCACATTTACAATTTATTTGATCCCTGGCTTATGGGGAGCCCCTTTAAAAATTATTAGTGGTTTTCCTCCGCCATTACAGTACAGTGAATCACCAGATGGTTTAGGAAGTTCTGGAGGATTGAATACGAACATTAACTCTAACCTTCCTGAAGGAGCCGATTATGGACCTCATGATCTGGTTAGCTTTCATGATTATGAACAGGGAATGGCGTATGCAGCAGAGCAGAATTTACCAGTCCTGCTAGATTTTACGGGGCATGCTTGTGTGAATTGTAGAAAGATGGAAGAAAGAGTGTGGAGTGAAGATGAGGTGTTGAATTTACTTCAGAACGACATTGTATTAATCTCCCTTTACGTAGATGATCAACGAGATCTTCCTGAGGATGAACAATATGTATCTGAAGCTACTGGTAAGGAAATAGAAACTATTGGAAACAAATGGAGTGATTTCCAGATAACGAACTACAAGGCAAATGCACAACCATATTATGTATTACTTGACAATGCAGGTAAGAAGTTAAATGATCCCATTGCTTACGAACCAGATGCTAAGAAATATTTGCAGTGGCTACAGGACGGGATACATAATTTCAACAATGATGATGAGTCCTTGGATACTTTTAATGAAAACTCTCCATCCATTTTTCAGTAAGTGCTAGCTCGCTCGAATTTTACGAATGTTCTGGAAAACATGACCTATCAACTGTCAATTCCTTTCAGGACTATTTGAATTTTAATCTGAAGGATTCTAAACCTGAAAATGATTTCGGGTTCTTCCGCAGCGAAACCAACAGGCTACTTCTTACCAGGACTTAAAATAGAGTTCTATATAGTAGTAAATAGAAAATTTCAATATTCAACTTTATATGCACAAAATTGAATACTGAAATTTCTAAAATTGATCTGCGTATAGTTTAAAAGATGTGGTTTAAACCTAGTTTTTTTCTACCGTTTTACGATCCCAACCTCTGTCTACACCTAATTGTTTTTGTTCTTCTATACTTTCTTTTCGAAGGTTATGAAGTGTGTAGGCGAGGTAACCTGCATAAAGAACAGAAAATACTCCTATTCCTAATTTCCCGCCTTTGATCGCGGCTTTCTTACCAGATTTGTAAATAATTCCTCTTACTAAAAATTTAGTTCCTAATTTCATTATATGTCCAATACCCATAATTTTGATTTTAATTGATTTATTAATTCTATGCTTTTCCGGTTGGTTTTACTAAAAGCTCATTCACATTTACAGAAGCTGGTTGTGAAACCGCATAATATACTGCATCTGCTATACTAGAAGGATCCAACATAGGTTCATCACCTCCGTATTCCTTGTCCTCCAGTAATTCAGTATCTGTTATACCATCTCTCAGGTTGGTGTCCACAGTACCCGGTTCGACTGCAGTAACTCGAATATTAAATTCAGGTGAAAGTTCCATTCTCATCGCCTTGCTAAGCTCGATGATCGCTGCTTTGGATGCTCCATATATAGCACCACCAGCAAAAATCTCCTTTCCATCCACACTAGCGATATTTATTATATGACCATCCTGCTGTCTTTTCATAAGTGGTAGAACGGAGTAGATACATCTAAGTGTACCCTGAACGTTCACTTCTATAGTAGACAACCATTCATCCAGGTGTCGGTTCTTTAAGTAGGTGAGTGGCATGATCCCTGCCGAATTCACTAGAATGTCTATTCGGCCGTACTTTTCGTCAATTTTACCAAATGCCTTAGTGACACTCTCGGTGCTGGTGACATCCAGTTCCACAACCATAGATTCTCCTGGAAGTTCCTGCTGAATTTTTTCCATTTCAGGAACACTTCTGCTCGCCAGCACTACGGTGAAATTTTGATTAGACAATTTTATCGCGATCGCTTTGCCAATTCCGCTACTGGCTCCCGTGATAACCGCTACTCGATCCTTTTCATTCATTCTTTTCATTTTAAGTAAGATGATTCTTTAAGAGCGTTTTCTGCGTTAAAATAGGTTCAAATAACACATATTTAACGAATTCGAACTTTCCTGAATTAAGATTCATTCTATCTTCGTAGAAATTTTCCGGATTTGACGAAGCACCTTTACCTATTATTTATTTTGATTTTTCTACATACAGCATGTAGCAGTGATGATGATGGCAACCAGAGCGTGCAGACCTCTGCAACCGCATGGGTGTTGGCGACGAACCATAACGGGGAAGTTAAAAAGTTTGATATCAATAATGCCACTTCCAGTACTTTCAAGCTAAATTCTTCAGATGCTGAAGGGATTTATTACAATTCTGCCGACAATGGTTTTACAATCGTATCCAGAATTCCTGGCAGACTGGAATCTTACCATAATATAACCGACTATGCCAATAGTGTCGAGGTTGAACTTGATGCAGATATTCTTGGGAATATTCATTACCAGAGCGGAAGGGATCTTGCCGTTCAGGGTGATATTTATGTGGTTTCAGATAATACAGATCTGGATCTTGATGAAACTACACCAGAAGGTCGACTGTTCATTTATGTACGGGAAGAAAACTCCTTTAAACTTCGGAATGTTGTAACCACTAAATTCAAGCTCTGGGGTCTGGAGTTCATAGGAAATGATCTTTATGCAGCGGTGGATGAAACCAACAAGATCGCAGTGTACAGGGATTTTGCAGATACTTATACTACGAATGTTCTGGCGACCGCGAATAAGCAGGTGGCATTCCAGGGGCTGCTTAGAACTCATGGTCTGGACTTCGATAATGGTATTATGGTGCTTTCAGATATAGGTGAAGCTGAATCTGCGACAGATGGAGGATTACATATTATTCAGAATTTTGAAGAAAAATTTAATGCTGCTCAAAATGGTTTTGTGGCCCTTGAAGAGCAATTCCGGATCTCTGGCGATAATACCTTACTTGGTAATCCTGTGAATGTTGTGTACAACAGCGCTTACAATGTAATATTTGTAGCTGAAGCTGCGAATAATGGTGGTAAGATCCTTGCTTTCAACGATGCGACTTCAGTTTCAGGAAATATATCACCAGACCTGCAATACGATATTCCAGGTGTTTCTTCTGTATTTTTCCATACAGAATAACCTTTGCTGAAGATCCCTTCAGAAAAAAAATAAGTATTTCAATTGCCCTTTATCGCTGGTGGTTTCCGCAGGCTTGCTGCCCGTTTTAATTGAAGTTTGATGGCAAATTAAAAAATTGATATACTTTTGCAACTACAAACCAACAGATTTATGGCTAAGAATTTAGTGATTGTTGAGTCTCCTGCTAAGGCTAAAACCATTGAAAAGTTTCTGGGAAGCGATTATAAAGTTGCCTCCAGTTTTGGGCATATCGCTGATTTGCCTACTAAAGAGATAGGGGTTGATACCGAAGGAGATTTTACACCTAAATATATTGTATCCAAAGACAAAAAGGATGTTGTAAAAAAGCTTAAGAGTCTTGCTAAAACTGCTGAAATGGTATGGTTAGCAAGTGATGAGGATCGGGAAGGAGAGGCAATTGCCTGGCACCTTGCAGAGGAGCTTAAGCTGGAAGACGATAAAACTAAAAGGATCGTATTTCATGAGATCACCAAGTCGGCGATCCTGAAGGCGATCGATAATCCCAGGAAAATCGATTATAACCTAGTAAACGCTCAGCAGGCTCGTAGAGTTCTGGACAGGCTGGTAGGTTATGAACTTTCGCCAGTACTCTGGAGGAAAGTGAAAGGTGGTCTTTCGGCTGGTCGAGTACAATCTGTAGCAGTAAGACTCATCGTAGAGCGCGAAAGAGAAATTCAGGATTTTACCGCACAGGCATCTTATAGAATTGATGCTGAATTTTCTACGGAAGAAGGAAAGTCTTTTAAGGCTAAGATTCCGAAGAACTTTGATACAAAAGAAGAGGCAGAACAATTTCTGAAGGATAATCTTGGTGCAAGTTTTAAGGTTTCAGATCTTACTACGAAACCAGCGAAGAAAACTCCTGCACCTCCATTTACAACATCAACATTGCAACAGGAGGCTGCAAGAAAACTATATTTTTCAGTAAGTAAGACCATGACCATGGCACAACGACTATACGAAGCCGGTCATATTACTTATATGAGAACAGATTCTGTAAACCTTTCCGAAGAAGCCAGAAAGGGAGCTAAAGAAGAAATTGAAAAGGCTTACGGAGATAAGTACGCCAAAGCAAGACAGTTTAAGGGGAAATCCAAGGGAGCTCAGGAAGCTCACGAAGCGATTCGTCCTACAAGCTTTAAAAAACATACAATTTCCGGGGATCGCGATCAGCAAAGATTATACGAACTGATCTGGAAAAGAGCGATAGCGTCACAAATGAGCGACGCACAGCTGGAGAGAACCAATGTGAAGATTGAGACAGATAAGCACGATAATCAATTTTCTGCCAATGGAGAAGTTTTGAAATTCGACGGATTCCTGAAAGTTTACCTGGAAGGTAGCGATGATGAGGATGAAGAACAAAGCGGAATGTTACCGGCTTTAAAGGTTTCACAAGCCTTAAACAACGAATATATCACTGCAACCGAAAGATTTACCAGGCCTCCTTATCGTTATACGGAAGCTTCGCTGGTTAAAAAACTGGAAGAACTTGGTATTGGTAGACCTTCCACGTATGCACCAACGATTTCAACCGTTCAATCCAGAAATTATATTGAAAAAGGATCTGTAGACGGAACCGAAAGAGAATATTTGCAATTCACTCTGAAGGATCAAAAGATTAGAGAAGAGAAATTATCCGAAACCGTAGGTAGTGATAAGGGGAAACTTGTTCCTACAGCAACCGGAATGGTTGTAAATGACTTTTTAGTGAATCATTTTTCCAATATTCTGGATTATAATTTCACCGCTAGAGTAGAAGAGAGTTTTGATAATATAGCTGAAGGAAATGAAGAGTGGAAGTCTATGATGAAGAACTTCTACAAAGATTTTCATCCTCATGTTCAGGATGTTGCACAAAATGCGGAAAGAGAAGTTGGGGAGAGAATTCTGGGTGAAGACCCGGAAAGCGGTAAACCTGTGAGTGTACGCTTAGGTAAATTCGGACCTATGGTGCAGATTGGTAGTGTGGAAGATGAGGAAAAGCCTCGTTTCGCCAGCTTGAGCCCGGACCAGAGCATGGAGACTCTAACTTATGAGCAGGCGATGGATCTGTTTCAACTACCAAAAACACTTGGTGAATATAAAGGGGAAAGTGTAGAGGTGAATAATGGGCGTTATGGCCCTTATGTACGCTTCGGGAAAACCTTTGTTTCTCTTGAAAAAGGAGAAGATCCTTTAAATGTTGAGTTTGACAGAGCCATGGAACTTATCAAAGAGAAAGAAAAGGCAGATGCTCCTATTTACGAATATAAGGATCATCCGGTTCAAAAAGGAGTTGGTAGATTCGGACCCTATTTGAAGTGGAATGGAATGTTCATAAATGTGAACAAGAAATATGACTTTGATAACCTTTCAGATAAAGATATCGAACAATTGATCGATGATAAGATTCAGAAGGAAAAAGATAAGTTGATTCACCACTGGGAAGATGAAGGAATTCGCGTGGAAAAAGCTCGTTGGGGAAGGTTTAATGTTATCAAAGGCAAAGCGAAGGTTGAGCTGCCTAAAACTACCAATGCTCAGGAGCTGACCCTGGAAGAGGTGCAGGATATTCTGGAGAAAAGCGGTAAGACCAAGAAAAAGGCTGTTAAGAAAAAGCCGGCCAAGAAGAAAGCTGCGACCGGGAAGACGACTGCTAAAAAAACCACGGCCAAAAAGACTACTAAAAAGACATCACCCAAAAAGAAATAAAATATGGAGTTCGATTTTCTTAGTCCTGTATCAGATAACATACTGGATGAAGTCACTCACCTGAATGCGCAAACCATTGGTGCGCAATTAAAACTCCATACATCTGAACATGGTTTACCAGACCTTGATAAGGTTAATGTAGCGATATTCGGAGTAAGAGAGAATCGCCGGGCTGTTAGAGAAGATTCAACGCCCGATTTTGAGAGTTTACGCAGGCAGTTATATAGTCTGTATCCAGGAAACTGGCGTTTGAACTTGGCAGATCTGGGAGATATTCAAGAAGGAGATGCAGTTGAAGATACCTATTATGCAGTTTCGAAACTATGTGCAGATCTAATTAAACAGGATATCATTCCTGTAATTCTAGGTGGAAGTCAGGATCTGATCTATGCGCAGTATCGTGCATATGATCATCTTGATCAAATGGTGAATCTGGTAAATATCGATAGCAAATTTGATCTTGGTGATGCAGATAAACCTATTAGTAATCAGTCATTTGTAGGAAAAATCGTCGTAGATAAGCCATATAATTTATTTAATTATTCTACGATTGGATATCAAACTTATTTTAACTCCCAGGAGGAGATAGAATTGATGGAGCGTTTGTTCTTTGAAGCTTATAGACTGGGGGAAGTTACCTCGAATATTGGTCACATGGAACCTATTATGCGGAATGCAAATCTTGTGGGTCTCGATATAAGATCTATAGACTCAGCATCTGCAAATTCAGATTATTTCAGTAGTCCAAATGGCTTTAATGGCAGGGAAATTTGTGCTTTATCAAGGTATGCAGGAATTAGTGATAAAGTGAGTTCATTTGGTGTTTATGAATATCAGAATGAGATGAATAAGCTCACTGATACACTGGTAGCACAGATCATCTGGTATTTCATAGAAGGGGTGAATTACCGCACAAATGAGAATACAATTTCGGCTAAAAAAGATTTTATAAAATATCAGGTTCCAATAGATGACGATATCCTGGTATTCTTTAAGAGTCCTGTAAGTGGGCGTTGGTGGATCGAGATTCCTTTTTTAAATTCAGTCAATAATAAATTAAAAAGGCATACGTTATTACCTTGCAGTGAAGAAGATTATCTGGAGGCTTGCAACCAGGTGATCCCTGAACGGTGGTATAAGGCCAAAAGAAAAAACGAAGTATAAAATAATAAAGTCAGGCATTATCGGTAATTGCTGTATTTTTATCGGAAATATTGTTTTTTAAAAAATATTTAGATAGGTTTACTGCCTTAAATCAAAATGTCTTAACCTAAGATAATTATGAAGAAGTATATTTCGCTCATTGCTGTTCTGGCCTTGCTTTCAAGCTGTGGCGGAGGCGATCGTGGACAGCTAGTAGGTGCGGAGGGAAAGAAGTGGAATCCGGAGAAACCTTATGGTATGACATTAATTCCTGGTGGTTCGTTCGTCATGGGTAAATCTGATGATGATATTGCCGGACAGAAGAATGCTCCTCCAAAGACCGTTACCGTACGTTCATTTTATATGGATGAGACAGAGATCACTAACTCTGAATATCGACAATTTGTGGATTGGGTAAAGGATTCTGTAGTAAGGGTGGAACTTGCTAAAATGGCTGAGTTGCAAGGTGCTACTGCGGGTGATGATGGGATTGGTGAATTTGCCTTTGCAGACGCTGAAGAAGGAAATATGACTCCTTACGAAGAGTACATGTTAAATACTTATGGTCAGGGTGGTCCTTCAGAAGATTATTCGAATAGAAGACTGAATAAAGATATCGACATTTACTGGGACACTGAAGATTATCCGGATGTATACTATGCCGAGGTAATGGATTCGATGTATATCCCAATGGATGAAGTATACAACGGTCAGAGAACTATCGATGTAAAAAAATTAAAATTCCAGTATTCTTATATGGACATTCAGTCTGCTGCTAAAAAGCAGGGTGACCGTAGTAACTATATCAAGAATGAACAAGTTTCTGTTTATCCAGATACGACAGTTTGGATTAGAGACTTTAATTACTCATACAATGAGCCTATGCACAATGACTATTTCTGGCATAGTGCATTTGATGATTACCCTGTGGTAGGTGTTTCCTGGAAGCAGGCAAGAGCATTTACTCAATGGAGAACAAAATATCATAATGACTTCCGAAGAGAAAAAGGAGATGCAAACGTACCTTCTTACAGGCTCCCAACCGAAGGTGAGTGGGAATATGCTGCTCGTGGAGGTCTGGAAGGTGGAACTTACCCATGGGGTGGTCCTTATACGCTGAATGACCGAGGTTGTTTTATGGCCAACTTTAAACCACTTCGAGGTGATTATGCGGCAGATCAGGCTCTTTATACAGTAGAAGCTAAGTCTTATGATCCTAATGATTACGGACTGTATAATATGGCTGGTAATGTAGGGGAATGGGTGGACTCAAGTTACGATCCAGGGTCATACGAGTATATGTCTACAATGAACCCGACCGTGAACAATCCACAGGATATGCGGAAAGTAGTAAGAGGTGGTTCGTGGAAGGATGTGGCTTACTTCTTACAGGTAAGCTCAAGGGATTACGAATATATGGATTCAGCAAGAAGCTATATTGGCTTTAGAACTGTTCAGGATTATCTTGGAACAGATGTTACGCTGAATCAATCCAGCAAATAATATTAGAACTTCAACCTATCAATAAACCAACAAAAAAATTTAAAGCTTAAAGTTATGGCAAAATCAAGAGGAGCAAAACGGGTGACCAATATGGTATATGGTCTTGGTGCATCTGTAGTTATATTAGGAGCGCTATTTAAAATTATGCACTGGCCGGGTGGTAATGAAATGCTTATTGCCGGTCTAATCGTGGAAGCATTGGTATTTGCCTACTCAGCTTTCGAACCAATTGATGATGAACTTGACTGGTCATTAGTGTATCCAGAATTAGCTGGAGGTACAGGAGCAAGAAGAGATGCAGTTGTAGTGGAGCAGAAAGAAGCTGAAGCATCTTTGTCTAAGAAACTTGATGCGATGTTGAAAGAAGCAAAATTGGATGCAGATCTAATGTCTTCTTTAGGAAATAGTATTAGAAATTTTGAAGGAGCTGCAAAAGGAATTGCCCCAACAGTTGACTCAATGGCTTCTCAAAAGAAATACAGTGAAGAATTAACTGTAGCTGCTGCTCAAATGGAAACATTGAACAGTATCTATAAAGTACAGGTTGAATCTGCTTCTAAACAGGCAGAGGTTAATCAGGCTGTTGCAGAAAATGCGGGTAAACTTAAAGCACAAATGGATTCGTTAGCAAATAATATGGCTTCTCTAAACAATGTTTACGGAGGAATGCTAACAGCTATGAATGGAAAACCAAGAGTCTAATTGAATATTCAATTAAGCGAATTATTAATTAAAATATCTAATTAGACATGGCATCCGGAAAACAATCGCCAAGGCAGAAGATGATAAACCTAATGTATTTGGTTTTCATCGCTATGATGGCACTAAATATGTCCAAAGAGGTTCTTACCGCATTTGGAATGATGAATGAAAAATTGAGTACGGCTAACGCTACTGCAGAGAATCGAAATGCTGCTTATATGGCTGGTCTTGCTGAAAAAGTAGATGAACAACCTGCAAAGTACACCTCAATTAAAGAGAACGCAGATAAGATCGACCAATTATCAACACAACTTAACGATTACATTGAAGGGGTAAAGAATAATCTTACTGCCGATATGGAAAAAGAGGATAACGGTAAGTGGAATTATGAGGAAATGGACAAGGCTGATCAACTTGATGAAATGTTCTTCCAGAGTGGTAGAGTTTCTCCAACGGGTCAGGAATTTGTAGATCAGATTGATAATTATCGTGAGCAGGTTTCTGCAATCCTTGAAAATAAATACCCTCAACTTGCTGCAAATGTAAGAAGAGAATTCGCTACAGAAGAAGTTACAGATGGTGACGGGGTTACCAAGCCATGGCTATATTATAACTACCAAGGATTCCCTTTAATCGCTTCATTGACTAAGATGACTCAGATTCAAGCGGATGTGAAGAGTACAGAAAGTGAGATCTTGTCTCAAATGTTATCTGGACAATTACAGAGCGATGTTTCTTTAAGTAATTACCAGGCAATCGTAATTCCAGACAAACCGGCATTTTTTAGCGGTGAGGAATTCAGTGGTAAAGTAGTTTTAGGACGTTTTGATAATACTTTACAGTTCGAGAAAGTAACTATCAACGGTAAGGAAGTTGAAAATACTCAGGCGGGACAGGTGGTATTAAAATTCCCTGCTGGAAATGTAGGTGAGCAAAAAATTACTGGTGAGCTGCAGTATCTTGAGAATGATTCTTTGAAAAGTATTGAGATCTCAGATTCTTATAATGTAATTCCATTACCTAATTCAGCAGTCATCTCTGCAGATAAAATGAATGTGGTATATCGTGGAGTTCAGAATCCAATGACGATTTCCATTCCTGGTGTAAGCAGTGTTAGTGCAAATGCTCCAGGGCTTAGAGCTTCTGGTGGTGCTGGAAGTTATATGATGGATGTTACTACTCTACAGGCTAGAGAAGTTACTATTAGCGTAAGCGGTGAACTTCCAGGAGGTAAGACTGTTTCAGACAGAAAAACTTTCCGAGTAAAGGATATTCCTCGACCAGTTGGAACGATTCGTGGAGAAGATGGATCTGTATCTATGCAGAGAAATTCCTTGGAAATCGCTACAGTTGGAGCTAACCTTCCAG
>NZ_JBLVTK010000001.1:1263431-1274506 GCF_048285865.1 Christiangramia marina
GGTACCTGGTCAGCCAACGATCAACGTAAATGGTAGTCGACTTGATGACAGGGCTAAGGCCGCTCTTAGAAGAGCTGGTAGAGGTGAATCTGTTCAGATTTATGATATTAATGCTTCCCTGCAGGGGAACTCAAGTTATAAGCTTAAGAAAGTTGCGCCAGTCGTAATTGAGCTTACAAACTAAAAATTGAATATAATGAGCTTGAAAGAAATTTTTGTTTATGGTTTTGTGATGATGATGGGTGCTTCTTCTTTCGGTCAGGCAAACATCCTGAATGCGAATAAACCTGAGGACATCGGGAAGAAATCGCAAGCTCAGGCTATGGTAGATCAGGAAGACAAACCTCTCGAATATGGGTACGTTGGAGACCGTGATATTTTATGGTCCAAAGGAACCTGGGAGATCATAGATTTGGATGAAAGAGTGAACTTTCCAATGTACTATCCAATAGATACCAATAATATTGGTTCTAGCAGAAGGTCATTGTATGATGTGCTTACTTCAGCTATCAAACAAGGGAAGATTCAAAACGTTTACGCCGATTCTTATTTTACTGAAAAACGTACTTTAAAAGATATTAGTGCTACTATTTCCAAAGTGGACACAACAGATCTCGGGATCGAACAGTATAATGCAGGGGAAGAGGTAGATGCTCAATTCATTGATCGTCGCGATCTTGGAGCTGCAGATATCGTAGAATATCATATTCGTGGGATCTGGTATTTTGATAAGCGTCTTGCAGAATTAAAGTATAGAATTCTAGGGATTGCTCCGGTAGCACCAGATGTTAACTTTATAGATTCAGGACAAACAGATTTGGTTGAGTTATTCTGGGTATGGTATCCAGATGCGCGTGAAGTTCTTCATGATGCACTGGTATTCACCGGAGGTAACACGGCGCAGACCATTACATTCGATCACTTATTGAACGCCAGGCGTTTTGATGGTGTCATCTACAAAGAAGATAATGTTCAGGGTGACCGTGAGATCGATGAGTATATCGCAGATAATGCATTTATGCAACTGCTGGAATCTCAGAGAATCAAAGAGCAAATTCGAAACTTTGAACAGGATATGTGGAGTTACTAACATCACTTTTTAATATTGAAAAGCGCTCTTCTAGGAGCGCTTTTTTTATTTTAATTTCATGGTAAATAAAAAGGTAGATTTTATAATTGTAGGGGCTGGTCTTGCCGGGCTGGCTATTAGCCGTGAACTACATTCAAGAGGTAAAAGCTTTATCACTTTTGATAACAGCTCCCAAACCTCTTCGTATGTTGCGGGAGGTATTTTTAATCCAGTTATTCTAAAGCGATTTACGCCCGCATGGAAAGCTAAAGAACAAATGGAAATTTCTATTCCATTTTATGCTGAATTGGAACAGGAACTACAGCAGGAGTTTATACATCACTGGGATATTTATAGAAGATTTTATTCAATAGAAGAGCAAAATGACTGGTTCGTAGCTGCAGACAAACCCTTACTAGCACCTTTTCTGGATCAAAAGCTGGTAAAGAATTCTAATCCTTCAGTAGAGACAGATTATGGGTTTGGACGCGTTATGCATACCGGAAACATCGATACCGAAGTTATGTTAGATGCCTATCGAGATCAGCTTCAGAAGAAACAGCAATTGATCGCTGAAAAGTTTGACTACGATCTTGTCAAAATGGATAGTGACTGCATAATGTACAGGGATATACATGCAAAGCATATTATTTTCTGCGAAGGATTCGGTGTCACCAAGAATCCGTTTTTCAACTATTTTCCACTACACGGGAATAAGGGTGAATACATTATTATCAAATCACCAGAACTTAAGCTTGAATTTGCCATCAAAGCCTCAGTTTTTATAATGCCTATGGGAAATGACCTGTACAAGGTAGGAGCCACCTATAATAATCATGATAAAACTCCAGAACCAACTTCAGAAGCTAGGGAGCAACTGGAAGCTTCCTTAAAACAGGTTGTCAATGCAAGTTATGAGGTAGTGGACCAGGTGGCAGGCATACGTCCTACTTCGGGAGATAGACGTCCTGTAGTTGGAAAACACCCTGAATTTGATACTATGTATTGCTTCAACGGTTTTGGTAGTCGGGGTGTCCTAATAGCCCCTTATCTCGCGCCAAAATTGGCTGATCATATACTTGAGGATTCTACTCTAGAAAAAGAAATTGATATTGCGAGGTTTCAGAAAAGATATTTTAAAAGATCCTAGGCCTTACCTGCATTCTTCTTATAACTGAAAAAGAGGTTTATCCAGATATTACGTGACAACCTCATGATCACAGGCATAAACACAATAAGGGTACCAACAATTGCAAAAAAGGAAGCTAAGAGGCTAGCACTTAGAAATACGTATGCAATCACAAAAGCTGCCACCGCAAAGGCGATTCCTAAACCGTAGCTTACATACATAGCCCCGTAAAAGAATGAAGGCTCTATTTTGTACTTCGTGCCACAATTACTACAACGTTCGTGCATTTCGTAAACCCGGTTGAGTTTATAGGGGTTTTGCTCTTTATACATGCTTTCTTCCTGACACACAGGACAGGTGCCGGTGACAATACTATAAACTTTAGTTCCTTTAAGCATGATGATCGTTTTTTTTGCAATTCAAATTTAAGCATCTTTGCACGAATTCTAAAGTTACAATAGTTACAAAATGCTCAATATTCATAATTTATCAGTATCGTTCCAGGGTGAATATCTCTTTAAAGAAGTAAGTTTTAGACTGGGTGCAGGAGATCGGGTAGGTCTTATTGGAAAGAACGGGGCTGGAAAATCCACCATGTTAAAGATCATTTCCGGAGAACAGGAATATGATACCGGGCAGATCGCTAAGGATAAAGAACTTAGAATTGGTTTTTTAAAGCAGGATCTGGAATTTGAACAGGGGAGAACTGTGATCGATGAAGCTCACCAGGCATTTGCAGAAATTAAGCAGCTGGAGGCGAAAATGGAGCATATCAATGAACAACTTGCTACCAGAACAGATTACGAAAGTGATTCCTATAGTCAATTGATCGAAGATCTAAGTGAGATCACTCATCAGTATGAGATCATTGGTGGTTATAATTATGAAGGTGAAACTGAAAAGGTTTTGCAGGGACTTGGGTTCCAACGCGAGGATTTTGGAAAACTAACCCAGACTTTTTCCGGTGGATGGAGAATGCGTATTGAACTGGCAAAACTTCTTCTACAGAGTAATGATATTTTGTTGTTGGATGAGCCTACCAACCACCTTGATATCGAAAGTATCATCTGGCTGGAAAGTTTTCTAAATAATTATACGGGTTGTGTGATGCTGGTATCTCACGATAAAATGTTTCTGAACAATGTAACCAATAGAAGTATTGAAATTTCTCTGGGACACATCTATGATTATCGAAAGCCTTATTCTGAATTTATAGAATTCAGAAAAGAATTACGGGAGCAGCAACTTGCAGCTCAGAAGAATCAGCAGAAGGAAATTGAGAATACAGAAAAACTGATCGATAAATTTAGGGCTAAAGCCAGTAAGGCTTCCATGGCTCAATCACTTATTAAAAGGCTTGATAAAATAGATCGTATTGAAGTTGATGAGGATGATAATTCAGTAATGAGCGTAAATTTTCCGGTTTCGGTAACCCCGGGGAAGGTTGTTATTGAGGCAGAGAATCTTCAGAAGTTTTACGGAGAGAAGCAGATTCTTAAAGATGTTGAACTACTTATTGAAAGACAAAGTAAGATCGCATTTGTGGGTCAGAATGGACAGGGGAAAACAACACTGGCAAAGATCATCATAGGTGAAATATCACATGAAGGAACTTTAAAACTTGGCCACAATGTACAACTTGGATACTTTGCCCAGAACCAAGCCGAATATCTAGATGGGGAAAAGACCGTGTTGGCAACTATGGAAGATGCTTCCAATGAAACGAACCGCACGAAAGTAAGAGATATGCTTGGTGCATTTCTTTTTAGAGGAGATGAAGTTGAAAAGAAAGTGAAAGTGCTTTCCGGTGGAGAAAGAAACAGGCTGGCCTTGTGTAAAATGTTGCTGGAACCATTCAATGTTCTGGTAATGGATGAGCCTACGAATCACTTGGACATTAAATCCAAAAACGTATTGAAGGATGCCTTGAAGAATTTTGAAGGTACGCTAATCATCGTTTCTCACGACAGGGACTTTCTGCAAGGGCTCACGAGTAGAGTTTACGAATTTCGTGATCATAAGATCAGAGAGTATCTTGGGGATCTGGATTTTTACCTTGATCAAAGAAAGATGCAGGATATGAGAGCTGTGGAGAAGTCCGACAAAGGCAGAAAAAACAAGCAGGACAAGACCAAAAATAAACAGTCTTCTTTTGAAGATCAGAAAGAGGCAAAAAGACTTAAGAACCAATTGAGCAAAGTAGAAGCAAAGATCACTAAGCTTGAAAAAGATATCAAGTCTAAGGATAAGGAGCTGGCTCAAAATTATGAGAAAACAATCACCAGATCAGATTTTTTGAACAAGTATAACGAATCAAAAAAGAAACTGGAGAATTTGATGAAGGAATGGGAAGAAATTCAATTCAGCCTGGAAGAAATCAGCTAATTAGATTTTTTAATTAAACTATCGGGGCTTAATTGAGTCCAACGACTACCATGGATAAACGCAAGATCATACTTTCTCTACTGGGCGTCGTGCTCATAGTAGGTGCCATTTTTGGGGCAAAGGCTATCATAGACAGCAAAGAACAGCCTAAACCAAACATTCAGAAGACCGTAAAAACGGTATTCGTAGATACGGTTCAAAATTCTTCTATAGCTATAAAAATTCCCGCGAACGGGAACCTGGTTGCGAAAGATCGGGTAGAACTCTACGCAGAAGTTCAGGGAGTGTTTCGCTATAGTTCTCAGGATTTTAAAGCAGGACAGGCATACAAAAGAGGCCAGACACTTTTGAAGATCGATGCGGCAGAATACGAAGCAAGTGTACAATCGGCAAAAAGTGAACTTTATAACCAGATCACAGCGATCATGCCAGATCTTAGACTGGATTACCCGGAGATCTTTCCGAAGTGGCAGGAATATTTAAACAATCTCGATGTTAATAGTTCTATCCCGCCATTGCCAGAATCAGCTAATGATAAAGAGCGATATTTTATAAGCGGTCGTGGAATTAATTCCGCATATTTCAATATCAAAAACCTTGAGCAGCGCCTGGTAAAGTACAGGATCACTGCACCATTTAATGGAGTTCTAACCGAAGCACTGGTTACCGAGGGAACTTTGATACGAAACGGACAGAAACTGGGAGAATTCATAGATCCCGAAGTTTATGAACTTCAGGTTTCAATAGGAAAACAGTATGCAGATCTCTTGCAGGTTGGTGAAAAAGTAAGTCTTACCGATAATAGTGGTAACAAAACTTACGAAGGTAGAGTAAGCCGGATTAACGCCAGGATTGATCAGGCAACACAAACTGTAAATGTTTTTATCGAAGTGGCTGCCGAAGGTTTGAAAGAAGGTATGTACATGCAGGCAAATCTGGATGCAAGAAATGAGGAAAATGCCATCGAAATTGATCGAAGCCTGGTGAACGATCGAAATGAGATCTTTACCGTTCAGGATTCAGTATTAAAAACTATCGAAGTGACGCCGGTATATTTTTCAGACCGCAAAGTGGTGATCAAGGGCGTGCCAGATGGTGAAGTAATCGTTACAAGGCAGGTGTCCGGAGCATACAACGGGATGCCGGTAAAGATCGCTGAGGAAAATAATACGGCAGATACTGCAGCTAGTTCTAATTCAAATTCTGAAAGCAAGGTACAATGAGAAGTATCATAAGTTACTTTATAAAGTACCACGTTGCGGTGAATGTCATGATCATCGCATTTGTCATATTTGGAGTTGTGGGAATGTTGCGAATGCAATCATCTTTTTTCCCATTGATCGAATCTGAGATCATAACCATCAATGTTACCTATCCCGGAGCAGCACCTGAAGAAATTGAGGAAGGAATTGTTCTTAAAATTGAAGATAACCTCAAAGGCCTGGTGGGAGTAGACCGGGTAACTTCAGTTTCAAGAGAGAATGGTGGTAGCATCACAGTGGAAATAGATTCAGACGAAGATATTGATGTGATGCTTTCCGAAGTGAAGAACGCAGTAGATAGAGTTCCCAATTTTCCGTCGGGCATGGAGCCATTGGTAGTTGCTAAACAGGAAAATATCCGTGAGACTTTTGACTTTTTTGTGAGCGGTGAGGGAGTGGACCTTGCAACTTTAAAGCAAATAGGAAGGCAGATCGAATATGATCTAAGGGCTATGGACGGTCTTTCTCAAATTGAACTGTCTGGATTTCCTGAAGAAGAGATCGAAATTGCAGTCGATGAAAATGACCTGCTGGCCTTCAATATTACTTTTACTGAAGTTGCCCAGGCTGTTGCACAGGCCAATATACTTACCACCGGTGGTAGTATTAAAACACAGGAAGAAGATTTCCTGATTCGTGCAGATAATCGCTCCTACTACGGAAAGGAATTAAATAAGTTGGTAGTAAAGTCACAAGCCGATGGGACTACGGTTACCCTGGAAGATGTGGCAACTATTCGCGACAGGTTTTCAGAAACCCCGAATGCATCTTATATCAATGGACAAATCGCGGTAAGCGTTAATATATCTACGACTAATAATGAGGATCTTATTTCAGCCGCAGAAAAGGTTCGTAATTATGTAGAAGAATTTAATGAGAAAAATGATACGCTAAAGATCATCGTGGAAGATGACCGTAGTATCACGCTAAATCAAAGAACGCAACTGCTAATTGAGAATGGAGCGGTTGGTATTATTTTAGTGCTTCTTTTTCTCTCATTTTTTCTGAATACCAGGCTGGCATTTTGGGTGGCTTTCGGGCTTCCTATTTCCTTTCTTGGAATGTTCATTTTCGCCGCGGGACTTGGGGTAACTATCAATGTCCTCTCATTATTTGGGATGATCATCGTGATCGGGATCCTTGTAGATGACGGGATCGTTATTTCTGAGAATATCTATCAGCATTACGAACGAGGTAAAAAGCCGGTGCAGGCGGCCATTGATGGAACAATGGAAGTGTTACCACCGATTCTATCCGCGATCATTACGACAATTCTTGCATTTTCCACATTCCTGTTTTTAGATAGCCGAATTGGAGAATTCTTTGGAGAAGTTAGTACCGTAGTTATTTTGACCCTGGTCGTTTCTTTGGTCGAAGCATTAATTATACTACCAGCGCATATTGCCCATTCGAGGGCTTTAGTTCGGGAAACTGAAGAAGAACAGAAAAAGAAGAAAGGCCTTTCGAGATTATTTCTGAAACTAAGGATCATTAATAAATACGGGGATCAATTGATGGCTTATCTACGGGATAAGCTATACGAACCTGTTATACGCGCTACAGTCGAACACAGGTTTCTAAGTCTCTCTATCCTGATCACACTATTTATACTAACAGTAGGTTCTGTAATGGGTGGCGTGGTGAACGTCACTTTATTTCCAAGTATCGCCAGCGACCGGGTAAGTATAGATCTATTGATGCCGGAAGGAACAAATCCTAAGAAGACAGATAGTATTATTTCCATGGTCGAGGATGCTGCATGGAGAGTGAACGAAGACTTTACTGAACGCCAGACCGGAAATAAGCAGGTCGTTAAGAATATTGTTCGCAGAGTTGGACCGGGCAATAACAAAGCATCTTTAAGAGTGAATTTGTTACCGGGAGAAGAAAGGGATTTTGGTTCTCCTGAAATTACCAATGCAATTCGAGATGAAGTAGGACAGGTCTACGGAGTTGAGCGTTTAACCTTTGGTAGCGGTGGAAACTTTGGCGGAAAGCCGGTTTCTGTATCCCTTTTAGGAAACAACCTGGAGGAACTTGAGCTTGCCAAGGAAGAACTGAAAGAGGCGATGGAAGAGAATTCTACGCTAAAAGATGTAACAGATACAGATCCTGATGGTATCAAAGAGATCACGATTAATCTTAACGAAAATGCATATGCCTTAGGATTAAATCTTAGAGAAGTAATGAGCCAGGTGCGCGCAGGATTCTTTGGATTACAGGCGCAGAGATTTCAGCGTGGGCAGGATGAAATTAGAGTATGGGTTCGTTACGATCGGGAGAATAGAGAGTCTATCAATGATCTGGATGATATGCGCATTGTAACTCCAGATGGAAACCGGGTGCCGTTTGGTGAGATCGCTACTTATGAAATTAGACGTGGTACAGAATCTATAAGTCACCTGGAAGGACTTCGCGAAATAAGGGTAGAGGCAGATATGGATGATCCGGATGCCAGTTCTACCGATGCTATTGCGAATATTGGAGAAAACGTACTTCCAGATATCTTATCAAAATATCCTAGTGTATCTGTTTCTTATGAGGGGCAGAATCGCGAAGCGGAAAAACTGACTAAATCTGCGGAAAAAGTTTTTCCTATCATTTTGTTTTTGATTTATGCGGTGATCGCTTTTACGTTTAGAAGCTATAGTCAGCCATTATTGCTAATGCTTATGATTCCATTCAGTATCATTGGTGTAGCATGGGGTCATTATATTCATGGTTTCCCTGTAAATATTCTTTCATTACTTGGGATCATTGCACTGGTGGGAATTATGGTAAATGACGGACTTGTTCTTATTGGGAAGTTCAATTCCTATTTGCGGGAAGGTATGCGCTTCGAGAAAGCACTTATTGAAGCCGGAAAATCGCGATTTAGAGCTATTTTCCTTACCTCTTTAACAACCATTGCAGGTATTGCACCATTACTTCTAGAAAAAAGCAGACAGGCGCAATTCTTAAAGCCTATGGCAATATCAATCGCGTACGGAATTTTTGTAGCAACCTTCTTAACTTTACTGGTGTTGCCATTATTGCTGTCCATTACCAATTCAGGTAAAGCCAGAGCTAAGTGGTTGAAAACCGGGAATAAAGTGAGTCGTGAATCTGTTGAAAGAGCGATCAAGGAGAAAAATGACGAAGATGAACGACAGAGTGAGATCGACGAGGCGAATAGGAATCAGAATTACTAGAAGATAATTGAACTTCAGAATAAAAAATTTCGAATGAGATTAAGAAAATTTATCCTAAGCTTTTTAATCGCACTTTTTTGGAGTGTTGGTTGTGTTGCACAGGATAGCCTGCTTACCAAGCAGGAAGTTATTTCCAGAGCTCTGGATGAGAACTTTGGAATAAGAATCGCTGAGAATAATGTCGAAATTGCCGATAACAATCAGAATATTTTAAATTCTGGCTATTTACCGACACTTACGGGACTCGCCGGAGCAAATTACGACCTGAATGATCGTGTTACAGAACCTGAAAATGGGGAAACGGTAGATCAACGCGGGATCGAAAGTAACCGATATAACGCCTCCATAAATTTAGGCTACACCTTGTTTGATGGCCTGGGACGTTTGTATAATTATAGAAGTCTTCAGGAGCAATATGATCTCTCTCAATTGGAAGCCCGTGAAACTATAGAAAATACCATTCTCCAGATCATGAGTGTGTATTATGAGGTTGCCAGACTTTCAGAAAACATCAATGTTCTGGAGGAGACTATGGAAATATCAAAGAATCGTGTAACTCGTGCTCAATATCAATTTGAATATGGGCAGGCGAACAATCTTGTGGTTCTGAATGCGAGGGTAGACGTGAATAACGATAGTATTTCTTTAATAGAAACCAAACAATTGCTGAAGAATACCAAGCGGGATCTAAATGTACTTCTGAATAGAGAAATAACTGCGAACGAATTTTCCGTGGATACTACAGTGACTTTTATAAGTGACCTTGAACTGGATAGCTTTGTTACTGAAGCTGAAGTTAATAATGTTTCGCTGCTACAGATCGAGCAAAGTCTGGAAATTAGTGACTACGATATCAAGATCAATAAGAGCGGCTATTTGCCTTCCATAGATCTTACTGGATCATATGGCTGGAATTTGAACCGAAGTGCTGCAACGGCCTTCTTTCCGGGTAGTACGACAACTACAGATGGACTTGCTGCTGGAGTTAGTTTACGCTGGGATTTGTTTGATGGAGGTTTTAGAAATATTCAGGTTAGAAATTCTAAAATAAGATATCAGAATCAGCAAATTCAGAAAGAACAATTAATCAGTCAGGTTCAACGCGATATCGCGAATTCCCTCGGAAATTATCGAAACAAGCTGTTTATTCTGAAAGTTCAGGAAGAAAACGTTGAAACGAACCTGAATAACTTCAATCGCTCCGAAGAGCAATATAAACTTGGAAGGATTTCTTCTATAGAATTCAGGCAGGCACAGATCAATCTATTAGATGCCAGAACCAGTCTCAATCTTGCCAAGTATGATGCTAAACTGGCAGAATTGCAGGTTTTACAATTAACGGGGCAATTGCTAAATGTAAATCTCTAGCTATGTACGAACATTTCTTTCAATGTCCTTACTGTTGGGAAGAAGTCTCTGTACTTCTGGATCCTTCTGTGCGAAAACAAACTTATATCGAGGATTGCGAAACTTGTTGCAATCCTATAGAATTCCAGGTAGAGTTTGAATCGAACGAACTGCAGATGTTTGAAGCTCAGCCAATAGAGCAATAATTCTTGTTAACTCAGCGAACCCGAAGTCTTTTTCAACTATCTTAGCAGCTAACCCTACGCCATCAACCATGTTAGCAACTTTCGATCTTCCAGGTCATGTGATTGGAATTATTATCAACTTAGATCTTACCGATAAAGTTTTAGACGAAGTAATTCTAGAGATCGAAGCTCGTTTTAAACAATACGATAAACTAAATGTCTATTTAGAGCTTGAAAAAGGTCATGAAATTAGTTTTAAGGCACTTCTAAAAGGAATAAAATTTAAATATTCTAACGCAGATCTTTTCGCTACAATAGCTATCGTGACAGATAGTTCGTGGTTTCAAAATGCTGTGAATGTGAGCGATATATTTCTAAATGTAGAGGTGAGGACTTATGATGTCAAAGATAGATTGGTTGCTCTCCAATGGATTTCAGTATAATTTTTTAAAAAAGTTTGGTTAGAAACTAAAAAACGTCTTATATTTGCCGTCCAATAGCGCGGGA
>NZ_JBLVTK010000001.1:1274560-1294916 GCF_048285865.1 Christiangramia marina
CAGTTCCCGCTACTAGAAAAGACAAGGCTTCACAGAAATGTGAAGCCTTTTTTTATGGTCTGGGTACAACATAGGTACAACAATACGGTATTTTCTCTCCATTAATTATAAAGCTTATCATTTGGTATTAACAATCTGTAAATTCAATTTAGAAATCTGTTTTTAACATTTTTTTTATAGTATTGTAATTGCCAATCTGATTCTTGAAAACGATTAATCCAATGACTAAAATTGATAACGCAGTAAAAGATTTAATCGAAAAGTGTATAAGTACACAAAGAGTGGAGTTTCCAAAAGAGGAAATAGCTAATAATTCCCTACTGTTAGACAAGGAAATTATATTTGAGATAGACTCAAATCCTGAAAGTATCAAGCTTAATCCAAATTCTATTGAATTCAATAGAAAACTACTTAAAGAAGCTGAAGTTTATCTGGAAAGAGAAATACCTAAAAATATTGTGGGAGCGTTTGGCTTGGTTGAAGATTTTCAGAAAAAATTAAAAGAGGAAAATGGAATTGCCGAAAATGTAATCAATGGTTACGGCAGTTTGATTAAGGGATTACAAGGTTATATTTTACATAGACTGCATTCAGATCGATTTGATGTCAAAGGATTTTATTTAGACAAATTAAAGCCTAAAGGAGAAAGGGAGAACGAACTTTTTTTATTTGAACAGCACCTTTATAGATTCCTTCCATATTCAAAATATTCATCAAAAGAAATTTGGGAGATATGTCAACGAACACTTGCAACCGATGACCGCTTTTACGTAGACGAATTTGCACGTAATTTAGCTTTCAATAATTTTAATTTAGCTGAGGAAATATATTCTATTGCAGTCAGGTCCGAACAACCCAGTGAAACATTCTTCATAGCTAGTCTACTGATAGGACTTCACAATAGTGGTTTAGGAGGGGTGTTTGAAAAGGCTCTTGAATTGCATAAAAGTCATCCACAGCAGGGTTATCATGTATTGAATTCGTTGAAAAACCTTTCAGACGAGGAAAATAATTTGATATTTGAATTAGTCCGCAATGACCATTTAACAGAATCTGCTGGGAGTAAAGCTCAGGTTATTTGCAGCTTAATCGATAATTCAAAAGTAAATGAGAAACTGCGTGGAGATTGTTTTAGTTTACTTATTACTTATCTGCAACAAGAAAACAAAGAATCCGTTAAAATTGTATTTCGTACAATAATCTACAATCTTAAATCTTTTGAGGCCGAAAAATATAAATTACTTCACATCTATCTGGAAAATACGCAGGATATTTCTGTTATAGAAAGCTTTTTTTATAACTATGAGAATTCCGAGTATTTATTTCACTTGATGAAAATGATTTATAAAGCTGGATGGCAAAGAGGTTCCATTAATCGATTTGAAAGTGCCATTTTTCACTTTTGGAATAATGATACACAAGAAACCGAAAAACAAATCCTTGAACTTTTCAGGCCGGAGGATAAATTAGGTATGCTTCCTGTAGAAATCATAATGACTGGAAGCTTTGGGGCAATTCCAATAGATTTGTTGAAATTGGAAACAAAACAGCAACAGGCAAAGGCAATTGAAGCTATTACCTTATTTCCACATACTTTTGATAGATTACTTCCTATAGTTCTTCCCCTAAGCCAATCGCCTTACCCAGAAGTTGTAAAATTTCTTCAGATAAAACTCTCTGAACTTATATACGATGCCTATCATAAGTCTTTATTGGATGACATAGAAAACCTGTTAGGCGAATCTAAAGAAGATAAAGCATTTGTAAGACCGCTAAAGGAAGCCTACAAAAATTATAAATCTATTGTAGCAAAAAAGAAATCTATAAATGACCTAAACCCATATGAAAATGAACGGGATTTAATGGATTTGTATTCTAGCCTAGAACACGAGAATAGAGCTAAAATGATGCAAGATATTAATGAGAACCCAAAGGGTTTTCTTGCAGCTGTTGGAAAGAGTACTATAATAGTAAGGGGAAACAGTTGGAAGCAAGAACTTGAAGACGAAGTGATGCCATTAGGGAAAGTAGAATCCAGTTTTATACTTGACGCCAGATTGTTCAAAAATCCTGACCTTCAAGAATATATTTTAAATACCTATGACAAGAGATGAATATTAAGCAACTTGTGGTCAAAGACTATCTCGAATCTTTAACTGAGAAGGATGAGTTAAATCGTATTTTCCCTCTATTATTGGAAAGTATGGGATTTGAGATTTTGTCAAAACCGACTGAATATTTGGGTCTGCAAGAATATGGGAAAGATATTGTAGCAGTAGGAATTGATGAAAATAAAGTTAAAAAACGATTTTATTTTGAACTGAAAGGTGGTGCGGATAGAAATATCACCACGAGAAACTTTTACGGCAAAGATGGAATACAGGAATCAATTACCGAAGCAGCTTATACGCCATTTGTCTCGGCATATCCAAAATTTGAAGACCTCCCCTTAAAAGTTGTAATTGTACATAACGGTGTTATTGAAGGCGGCCTGCAAAAAACCTTTGAAAACTTTTTGGTCAAAATAAGTAAATCTGTTGATAACACGGTTTTTGAACGCTGGGATATTGCCCGCCTGACCGCTATGTTTTCTGAAAATCTTTTCGGAGCATACTTACTTACAGACTTATCAACCACAAAACTTTTTAATAGAGTTTTGGTTAATTTGGACACTTCAGATGGGGTTTCGCGAGACTTTATAAAACTTGTCGATTCGTTGTTTGAAAAAAATGAATGGAAACAGTATAAAACCAAAATTCCTAGGAAATGGCAATTACTTTTTGAAACACTGAAACTTATTTCATTCATAATTTACACGGAGTCTAAAGAATATAACAATCTTGATATTGCAAAACGTTACCTTACCCACTTAGTACTACGATATTGGTACTGGATTTTAAAGAACAATTTGGAAAACGATAAAAAGGTTCTAAAGGCTTTTAATCAGGTAATGCTGTTCTTTTATGAAGTATTACAACAGTATTTTGATAGAACTCTTTCCATAGTACAGACCAAAGATGGACTTTACTCTGAAAATGGCGGTATGTATGAGCAAGTAGGTTATACCCAAAGAACTTTCGACTATTTGGCTTATTTACTTATTCTCATAAATATGGAGAAAGCTTGTTTCCCAGACTATGATTTATTGGATGCTAGGACGGGAGTTTACAATGTTGTTCAGCACAACTCGGTTTCTAAAAGACCGCTGTTGGATATTCATTCATTGGTCATAGTAAATACCATAGAACTTTTTATAGAGACTGACGATATCGATTCAGCTAGAGCATATCTTAGGAGTATACTTGGTACAATACAATATAGAAAGGAAAAATCCGGAATGCTACCGGATGCCAATAATAGTATTCAAAATGTTATTAAATATACAGTTACAGGAACGAAGCCAGTTTATTATTCGGATTCTACCTCGCCCTTACTGGCAGTTTTATTAGAATATATTGCTCTTTTTGGTTTGGAGGAAGAATATAACCAATTGAGAATTTTCGTAAAAAAACACGATATCACATTGGGACTTTTTATTCCTCATCACAGCAAAAATTCAGTGTCCGAAAACCTCATTGAGGATAAAGAAAATGACCTAGAAGAACAGTTATTTTCAAAACCTCTACGAGATGGATATCAAGTGGATACAAGACTTACAAAAAATTTAATAGACGAATTGCCTTTTGAAGAGTTTAAGGAAAAGATATGGAAAAGAAAAGACGAATTTATCTATGAGTATCGTACAGATAAAGCAGGATATGCTTTTCTAAAAGATTTGGCACACTTCTATTTTCAAATACCTTATTTTCCCGATAAATGGAGAAATATTAAGATGGATGGTTTGTTAAAATCCTAGGATAAATTTCAGTAGCATATTGGATTTATGGGATAACTCTAAGGTATTGATTAAATCGACACTTTCCACTCAGCACATTCCCCTGCATTTCGCAAAAAGCTTCATTACGGTCAAAGAGCTTCACTAGAAAGGTCTTGGACACAATCCCCAATTTCAGCTTTCCATTCCGTTAACCCTTCCCGCCATGCTGGGAAGGAACACTACATTCCCGAGCCTAAATCGTGAATTAAGTCCGCTAAATAGGAATTCCATTTATTCATTTGATGCTACTTCCTATGTTTTAATATTTCACAAACGCCTTTAGAATTACTCCCGCACCCTCACTGTCATTCTCTTTTTTTAATAGCAAAATACCAACATTCGGAAGTTGAACGCACTGCATAAGCCAGTCATACCTCCTTTTTATAAGTCCTTATCAATTCCAAATATTGAAAATGTATCAGCAACAAAAAAAGGTAACAGCGAGGGCGCTATAGGAAGTAAATCTAAAATGAATCTTATGAAATCTTATAAAAACATTCAAAAGGAAGTCGCACCATAAAAAACAAAAAAGGAAAACGCTCCAGATATAATAAGTAAATCATTTAAGAAAAATAATAAAGCAAACTATCTGAAAGGTTCAGGTGGCATAATTAGTAATCTTTAAATCTTTTAATCATGAGTACTTTGAAAAATCACGTACAGTTAATTGGAAATGTCGGACAGGATCCACAAATCACGCACCTCGAAAGCGGTAAAAAAGTTGCCCGTTTTTCACTCGCCACTAATGAGTTTTATAAAAATGAAAAAGGCGAAAAAATACAGAATACCGAATGGCACACTATCGTGGCCTGGGGAAAAACTGCAGAAATTATTGAAAAATATGCCGGAAAGGGTAAAGAGATTGGAGTAGCTGGAAAACTTAAATCCCGCAGCTATGAGGATAAAGATGGAGTAAAACGGTATGTAACCGAAATAGAAGCCAACGAAATTCTTTTGCTAGGTGTAAAAAATGGCGATAGCCAGTAATAAAAAAATAAGAGGGCGGGTACTTGTTCACGGTAACGCCCTCTTTTAATTATCAACCCTTTAAAAAGTCAATAATGAAAACTAAAGTTAATGAAATCTCAATAAAATATCAGGGAAATTTTAAAATCTCTCAGGCTCCTAAAATCACTTCTTCGTTGAGTGCATCCGAACTATTATTTAGTGAGTGGAATAAAGACCAGATAGGACTGCAAGAATGCTTTAAAGTTATGCTTCTTAATAATGCCAATAAGGTTAAAGGAATCTATGAAGTTTCTACGGGTGGAATTACCGGCACATTAGTAGATTTAAGAATTCTTTTTGCGGTAGTTCTAAAGAGTTTGACTACCTCTGTTATTTTAGCACATAATCATCCCAGCGGAACTTTAAAACCCAGTGAAGCAGATAAAAGGCTTACGGAGAAAATTAAAAATGCTGCTGTGTTATTTGATATCAAAGTCTTTGATCATTTAATTATTACTCCAGACGGTAATTACTTCTCTTTTGCAGATGAAGGACTGTTATAACAGAACCTCCTTATAAATTCTAAAAAGATCTGATTTTTCAGGTCTTTTTTATGGAATCTATTTTTCATTAAAATTCCAAAAAATTGTATCTTTAAAAAGCTGAACTTCAGCAAATATAATTTTTATAGCTATCCAATTTTTGACTTTCGCTGATAGCTGTATCCATCGATAATTTACAATTTGGAATTATTCGAATTCCGAAAAAAGCAATTTGTGTATAAGCAAATTGTATGAAATTTTGTCCGCTGTGCGGACGAAAATGGAATAGCAAGAGGGTAACACGCTGAGCGATGTTACGGATTCCATTTACGTTTTAAACATCTGATTATTAACTATTTACAATCAGTCTATATTTTAAAGTTTCTACAATTTGCGTCAAACAGCTTGAAATAGTCAGTAAACAGGGGTGGATTTACGTCAAATCTTTAAAAAAGCGAAAGAAAATGGATTCATTCATTACAATTAGGTTTAAACGGAAAACTGCCAAACGTTTTCAAGAATTTTCGAAAACACACTTCAAGTCACATACTGAAGCAATGTCAACTATTCTCGATTTTTTCTTCTATAACGAAATATCGCCAAAGGAAAAATTAGGTCCAACGGGACGAACAATTGAAGCAAAACTTTTAAAAAGAATTAACGCAGTTATCGCCATAATGCGAGACGTGGAAAAGACACAAACGAAACCGACGGTAGCGATGATTCAATCCCTTTTTGAAACAGAAGAACCTACAAAAAAATCGCTGATTGTAGAAAAGAAATATGCCGAAAAAAAAAAGGAAGTACGCTTTCGCGAAAAGCAAAACCCAAGTAACCAACTTTAATTTTTTGAACTATGTACATCACAATAACACCTCAAAAGTTGGGGAATAATTATTCACAAAGTTCAGCTGATTTTGTGGGCTATTTAGAGAAAGAAAACGAGGGTCTAGAACAGCAAGATATGGAACACTTTTTCAATCAATATGGCGATGAAATTTCCGCTGAAGAAGTGGTAAAAGAAATCGATGGAAACACCGCAAAATTGAAAAAGAAAGAACCCAAGTTTTATTCGATTACGGTCAGTCCGTCAAAGTACGAATTGCGAAAACTTCAGAACAATAGCCAAGATTTAAAAACCTACACGCGTGAGCTTATGAAGGATTATGTTGCCAGCTTCAATCGAGAAATTCACGGACGACCCATAAGCATAGATGACATAAAATACTTCGCTAAAATTGAACATCAACGAACCTTTAAAGGAACAGATTTTCAGATTAAAGAGAATCAACCTTACGCTTCAAAAATTCTTCAGCTAAAAACTGAAATCCGAAATGTTCAAGAAGGAAGAGCTGAAGGGAATATTAAAAGTATGAAAAGCAAAGTAGCAAAATTGGAACGCCAAGCACCGCATCAACAAAACGGAAAACGGATTGTCCAGGGAATGCGAAAAGATGGAAACCAAAGTCATATCCATATCATCGTGAGCAGAAAGGATGCTTCAAATTCGGTTAGTCTTTCTCCAGGAAGCAAACACAAAGCTTCGGAAGTTGAAATGCACGGTAAAAAGGTAAAGCGCGGTTTTGATAGAGATACCTTTTTCGCGAAAGCGGAAAAAACGTTTGACAAAACTTTTGACTATAAACGCAACTTTGCCGAAACCTATAAAGCCCGAAAGGATTTTGTAAAGAATCCTAATCTATACTTCGCCGCCTTGATGAAGTTGCCAGCCAATGAAAAAGCATTGGCTTTCAAAATGATCACAAAAACGGGATTGCCCATAGTGCCAAGTATTCCAATTAGTCAAGCACAAATTGCACTTCGGGTTTTCAAGCATTTAAGACGTGGGGTAGAAGTGGCCATTAAATCAAGTTCCATCGGAATCTAATTGATATGGAGTTAGACAATCTTATATCGTTACTTTCAATTCTTGGTTTATCCAGTATGGTTTTCTATGCGATGTTTCGGTTTAGCAAGTATGCGTTTCTTCTGAATATCGCAATACTTTCATTTCTCATTTTCTCTATTTCTGAATGGAACGAATTAGTATCAATATTGCTGTATCTGGTATGCCCGCTAATGCTAATTAATATAGGGTTTTATGTCTTTCTTCATAAAACTGAAAACGTACAGAATGGCGATAGAAAATATCAAGTCAATTTTGCAACGTCCAAAGGAAATTTCAAATTGGATAATATCAAAAGGGGCGCATCCATAATAGGTTCTGCCGGAAGTGGAAAGACCGAAAGTGTGGTGTATGGCTTTTTAAAACATTTCCGGAAAGAACACTTCTGTGGAATTATTCACGACTACAAGGATTTTGAACTGACCGAAATGGCATTTCCACTTTTTAAGGATAGCGATATCCCGTTTAAGGTCATTTCCTTCGATAAAATCATCCACCGGGTAAATCCTATTGCGCCATGCTATTTAGAGAACGAGGAAAGCGTAAATGAGGTGTCGAGGGTATTAATTGAAAATCTTCTGGAACAAAGGGAAAGCGGAACTGCCGGAACAACAAAATTCTTTAATGATGCTGCCGAAGGTTTGATTGGTGGTTTGATTTGGAAGCTGAAAACCGACTATTCCAAATACTGTACGCTACCACATTTGATAGCGATTTATCAACTATTGGACACGGATAGCCTTATTCAGTTTTTGGAGACCAACACCACATCGAGGGCAATGGCAGATGCATTTATTAGTGGTAAGGATTCTGATAGGCAGACCGCTGGTGTAAAAAGCACCTTGGCCAATGCGCTGAAACGAATTAGTACACAGCGCATT
Source organism: Christiangramia marina (assembly GCF_048285865.1). Lineage (NCBI taxonomy): Bacteria > Pseudomonadati > Bacteroidota > Flavobacteriia > Flavobacteriales > Flavobacteriaceae > Christiangramia > Christiangramia marina. The sequence continues at coordinate 1,282,715 of NZ_JBLVTK010000001.1, forward strand.
TTTATGGCATTATCCGTAGACGAAGTACCATTAAATATTAATAGCGAGGATAATCCAGCAATCATTTCAGTAGTAAACAATCCAAAATATGAAACATCCTATTCGCCTGTTGTTGCAACCATTATTCACACCATTACCAAGCAAATGAGCGTACGCGGTCAGAGACCGTCTTTTTTATTGATGGAAGAAGCACCTACCATACGATTACTGAATATGCACCGCATTCCAGCAACGCTCAGAAGTTATGATATTGCTACTGTGTATGTAATGCAGGACAAAATTCAGAATGATATGATGTATGGCGATAAGGCAAGCAAAGCCATTTTGAGCAACTTATCCTACCAGTTCTTCGGAAAGGTCAATGACCCAGATACGGCTAAATATTACGAGCGTTTTTTTGAAATCATTAAAGACCCGACGAAAAGTATCAGTCGTGGCCATAATCTCGATTTTGATACTCGTATTACGACTGGCGAAAAAGAAATCCCAAAGATTAGAGCGGACGTTTTTTTTAGATTGAAACAAGGCGAGTTTATCACCTATGCCGATGGCAAGGATAAGAAAGTTCAGTTTGAATTAGCGCGAATTCAACGGCAGCTTCCTCTTCCTGAAGAATCCAAGCAATTTTCTCAGGCGGATTTAGCGGCAAATTTTGAACGGATTTATGATGAGGCTAGGTCGATTTTTAATTAAATTATAGTTTGACAAATCAAAATATTTATATTTGTACAAATGGCAAGAGCAGATTTATTATTGAAATTAGTAAAGGCCGGAACTAACGGAGACAATACTCTTTTTAAAAAAGTTGTTGAATCGATTATTGCCGAAGAAAAGAGTAAACAACATCATATTGTAGCGCAACAATTATTAGATTTAATTTCCAAAGCTCCTAAGCCTAAGTCTAATCAACCCGTACATAATCGTTTAATGGATGACGGATTAGATAGTTTTTTATATCGTATATATCCTCAGAAAGCTTTGGATGATGTGATTTTAAATTATGAAAATCAGGCAATCATTCAAGACCTTATCCAAGAGCACCATCGGAGCGATTTATTAAGATCCTATAACTTGGAACCTAGAAACCGTATTCTTTTGGCAGGTCCTCCTGGAAATGGTAAGACATCTTTAGCAGAAGTCATAGCTCAATCTTTAATGATTCCTTTCTACGTTGTAAGATATGATGGAATTATTGGCAGTTATCTAGGAGAAACTGCTACTCGTCTTAAGGCTACTTTTGATTTTATTAGAACTCAAGAATGCGTTTTGTTTTTTGATGAATTTGATACTATAGGAAAAGAACGTGGAGATATACACGAAACGGGTGAAATCAAAAGAGTTGTAAGCTCTTTACTTCTTCAGATTGATCGTTTACCAAGTTATGTGGTGGTAGTTGCGGCAACTAATCATGCAGAACTTTTGGATAGGGCTGTATGGAGGCGGTTTCAGATAAGATTGGAATTGAAAGCTCCAGATAAGTCAATGATAAAGACTTGGCTCAAAAACTTTGAGCAGCGTGTTAAATACGATTTGCAATATCCAATTGATAAAATAGCAAATAAGCTGGAAGGTCTTAATTTTGCTGAGATTGAAGAATTCATTCTTGATATTGAACGTAAATATATATTATCCCTCCCCGATGTAAATGTAAAAAGGTTAGTGGATGAATGCCTTACGCAAATGGAACATAAATATTCTTTAGGGAATGGTTAAAAAACCACTTCTTTTGTTCCCATTGCCTATAAGTGCGGAAAAATCTAAAAAACAAGGTTTTCCTGGTAAAATGTTTACCCCATCGAAGTCTCGTCAGATTGAAAGAAATGAACACAAAATTACTGAATTAGACCGAGTACTTTCTAATAAGTCTGCTTCACTTCAAAAGGAGGCGGGAAACATTATTCCTGAAATGATCCTGGTGATAGAAACTGCAGGAGAAATAAAAGATTTTTTTAAAGCAGTGAAAAAGACACCAGGAATGGAGTTTTTAGCCGAATATGAGACTGATTTTGAGGCAGAAGATGATTTCTATAACATTGATAAGAATGGTAATAGATCTGAAGAAAATGTTGATGCCCGGTTCTATCTCACTATGACAAATCAAAGAGCTCTTAAAGAACTCCAGAAATATTGGAAGGAATACAAAAAAACTAAAGAAAAACAAAATTTTAAGCGAGGGACTACAAAATTTAGATTGCTTTTTGAACAATTAAAAAATATTAGACCCTATAACGTTAGTGATAGGATACGTGATACTGGTATTGAAGAATATATCCAGGAAATAAAATTATACGATTTTGATTTCGTAAGATTTGAAATAGAATTGGCCTTTAAAGGTAGTGACCAAGCAAATCGCAAAGCCTATGAAGAAGTATCACATTTACTAAATTTGCATAACGGAGAAGAAGTGAAAGGTTCGAGGACAATAATCTCCGAAATATCATATCATGCATTCATAGCAAAAGCACCGATACAAGTATTTGATGATTTAACGGAAAATACAAATATTTCCTTTTTAAAATCACAACAAATTTTGTTTTTTCGACCTGTAGGACAAATGGTTTTTGACATTACTGAAAATATTGAGAACTTAAAAAAGTTTCCCAATGTTGAAGAAAATGATGGACTACCCACAAATAGCCGTCCTGTTATTGCACTTTTTGATGGTCTTCCCCTTGCAAATCATTCTCTATTAGAAGGTAGACTTCAAATTGATGATCCTGATGAGTTCTCAATTAATTATGCGGGTAACCAAAGGTTTCACGGTACAGCAATGGCTTCTCTAATTATTCACGGTGACTTAGATAATAAGAAAAAAGCGATATTAACTAGACCCTTGTATGTCAGACCAATAATGAAATTGAGCACACAAGTTTATCAAGGCGAATGCCTTCCTGATGACGTTTTGCCAATAGATTTAATCCATAGGGCTGTTTTAAGAATGAAAGTGGGAGATGCTGATAATCCTCCAGTAGCACCTGAAGTAAAGATTATTAATTTTTCTATAGGTGATGCTTTTAGACCTTTCTTAAACAATATGAGCTCTTGGGCAAAATTATTGGATTGGCTTTCTTATCAATTTGATATCCTATTTGTAATTAGTGCAGGAAATTTTAGTGATGATATTGTTTTGGAAATTCCAGAAGCTGAATTTGATAACCTCTCTGATGATGAAATACAAAAATTAGCTTTAGAGGAAATAATTAGGACAAATTTTAGTAGAAAAATTTTGACGCCAGCGGAATCAATAAATTCTATTACAGTTGGTGCAGCACATTCGGATTTTTCAATACCTACTAATTTATACCAAAGGAAAAATCTAGTTAAGTCATCTTCTTTATTGTCTCCAATAAGCCGGATTGGTTTTGGTTACCGAAGAAGTATAAAACCTGAGATTATAATGTCAGGTGGTCAGAAACTATTTAGAAAATCTCCAATTCAAAATTTATTAGGAAAAACTGTTCTTAAAATTGAATCTATCCCTTTTAATATAAATCCTCCGGGAAACAGGGCTGCATTTCCAGGGAGTCTTGGACAATTAAATAAGTCTGGTTATTTATGTGGTACTTCAAATGCAGCGGCTTTGACCTCTCGTCTTGCTGCTCAACTTTATGATGTGTTAATTTCTATAAATGATTCAGGAGATAAATTCATACCTATAGAGTTTTTTACCGTAATTATTAAAAGTTTATTAGTACACAGTGCAAGCTGGAGTAAAAGCTCAGATTTTTTATTGCAGGTTATTAAAGAATTGCCGGGATCAGCTTCAAATACTTCAAAAAAAAACGTTTTGCCTTATCTGGGTTATGGAAGTATAGATCCCGAACGCATTTTATATTGCACTGAGAAACGCGTGACCATTATTGGATATGGAAAGCTTTATGATGGTCAAGCTCATTTATATAGATTTCCATTACCTCCATCACTTTCCAAGGGAAAAGTCAATAAAAAGCTCACTATAACTTTAGCTTACCATAGCCCTCTAAATTTTAAAACTAGACAATATCGTAAAGCACAATTATTTTTCGATAATCTCAAGCATAATAATCATCTCGAATTAGATAGGTCATATTATGATTTCCGAACCTCACAATTAGGGACTGTGCAACACGACATTCTAATTGGGGACAAGGCTGATGTATTTGTTGACGGTGATTTTTTAGAAATAAAAGTTAATTGCAGAGAAGATGCATCTGAACTTGGAAAACTGTCTATTAAATATGGATTGGCCGTGACATTAGAAGTCAAGGAAAATAATGATATAAAAATTTATGAAGAAATTAAACAACGAGTTCAAACACGAATTAGGCCAACTCTATAAATTCTAAAATAATTCTTCAAAGAGATTATTTTCCTCGTATTTTGGAACACTATGAAAAGAGAGTTTTGGCTTTTCAGAGAACTTCCCTAGGATGACTTTTATTTCTAAAGAAACTGCTGTTGAAGAAGGTGGTCAAATAGGTGGTGCAATTGGTGGTGTAATTGGTGGTGTAATTGATGCGACTGAAGCTCTAACTAAAAAAAAAGAAGCTCTTAAACTTATTGCGGCTAATACTTCCATAACCTATAATGATATAGCTGAAGCTTTGGCTATTAATGAATTTGCCGTTGGTAAGCACATTTCAGCTATCAACAATAAAGGATTTTTAATACGTCAAGGCGACACGAGAGCTTATTGGGAAATCAATCTTGATGAAAAATAAAAAACACTTTTTAAAACGGCGCTTTGTCCTTTGAGCCTCTTGCAGTAGCCAGCCATTTGCCGTCCTGTTTAACCAGTTTAAAAACACCAGGCGTTTTATCATAAGCTGTGGTATATTTTACCCAAGCCACGTCACCCATAATCGTATCCTGCAAAACAGTAAAGTTGGAATCATCCTTTACCGTAGCATTAAACATGTTTATAGTATTCATGTAGTTTGAATATGCCTGTGGTGTTGAGTTAGCCTTTAACGTTTCTTCATCTTTTTCATAAAAGCTTTCAATAACAATTTGGGCTGTGGCACTTGGTCCCGAGATTTTAGTTTTAGAATCAGCACAAGAAAGTAACAGCGCTATGAGCGAGAAAACAACAAATTTTTTCATATCAGTATTAATTTGGGTTATTAATATATCTATGCGATAGTTTCATTTTTATATTTCGTTCGCCATCCTTTTCATTCAATTCCAAAATTGCCCTCCGGTCATTGGATAGTGAAAATTTGGGCAGCACATAAACAAAGCGAGCCGTTTCATTTTCCATAATCTTAGAAGGCAGATTATGTTTATATATCGGTTCTTGATAAAGCCGTTGCAACGATTTTCTTTTCCCATTTTGTCTTGTTTCAATCGAAAGGTTCAAGAAATTCAAATTGTAATCCAACGTAGAGGTATTTTCAATCTCGATAACAAAATAGAGTTCATCCTTATCAAAAACAATGTTCTCTACGGTCAAGATAATACCTTCATTTCGTTTCTTGATGCGTCCTATACGCTGTTTTCTATTGAGAAGATATGAGCAGAATTTTTGGTAATAATAAGTGCTGTTATCTACAAGTTCTTCAGATGATTTTACAAGAACCGAATCCTTTACAATCGGTCTTTCATTACCGATACTATTGGATAACGGAATGAAATAATTGAGCTTAGAAAGCTGTTTTTTATACCTTACAATATACGAAAAAATCGAACCATTTCTATTGACTACCAGTAGATTACTTTCCTTCCCCGGCTTCGCTTGAAGAAGGCCAAAATACTGTTCTTTTTCACGATTGTAAGTAAATACAAAATTGTCAGAACCGGTTATACCTTGGCGGATAGGTTCTGGGAAGAATAGCGCAACATTCTTGGTGTCGTTGGCATAAATAGTGTCAAGTGGTATAGGTTGTTGTTGTGCTGTAGCCTGTGCCGAGCAAAGTCGAGGTGCGAAAGTGTAAACAAACCCAATTAATATTAAGATAAAAGTTTTCATAGTTTAGGCTTTAGAATTAATCTATAGTTATTTAATACGGTTACTTTAACATTGCGATTGTTTCGCTTTAGGACGTTTGAGACACCGCCTATTTGCGGAATGGTAGGTATGTTGATGTCACCAATAAAATCGTCCAAAACTTCAGTGGTGGCTTCTGCCCGAAAATTGTTCTGTACGTAGATACCTTCGCTTCCATCAGATAAATCAAAAGCTTTAAGTTTAGTGGAATGATGCTGTATGTTTTCAATTTCAATGAGCGCTCGGTTGGGCTGAAAGCTGATAAATCCAAAAACAGGTGTGTTCTTAGGCATTTCTTTACCACTTATGGTAGCAACTTTGGTAAGGCGCATTCGTAATCTGGTATTCGCTTTTACTACTTGATCGCCATCTACAACCACATAAATAGTTTCATCTGTATTGCCGATGATTGAAACTTCATTGGGTTTGGGCGCAGCAGAAAAGAACAATTGATGTTCCAATCCCAATTCTTTCGCTTGGATTTTTTGTTCTCGTTTTACTTCTACAGAATCTATCTTTGAAACCGCTTTGCGAACAGTTCTTTTGTGTCCCAAGTTTTGGTATCGCTTTTCTGAATATTGGATCTTACCAGCTTCATATATGCTATCTACAATACGCTCTTTTTCGCGATCTGGAAGATATGGGTCGTAAAATCCCAAGGAATCAATCAGTTTTTCATCATAAATGCTGGGCGCATTATTTTCACGTACTTTCTTCAAGTCGTTAATCGCATCCAGTTTGGAATCATACTCTTTTTGATCTTCTTCTAAATCTGGAACTAATGTTTGCTTAAGGTTTTCAGTTTCACTTTCATCATCGCCCATTACCATTACGGAATAAGAAATGATGAATATGACAATCACGGCCAATACTGCTGCAAATACTATTTTATTCTTTTCTACTTTCATCGTTTAGTTTTTTTAAGGTGTTCTCGAAATAGTTGGTAATTAATAATCCGTGCGGATTGTTGGGGAAGTTTCTGTCAACCGTAATCAAGTTTCCGGTGGAAACCAACTCATAGGTGTCGATGATTGAACCTCTATTGATTTCAAAAATGGTGGTTGTTGTAAAACTATACGAGCCATTATTTTCAGATAGTCGTGAATCGATGCTCAGTACTTTTTGAACCAAGGAATACTGAAGCAACCTGTTGTAAACACCATCCGCTTTTTTCTGGCGGTAGAGATTGTCCACGGAACTATTGCCCAACCACAATGCCTTTTCCAAATTACGTTCATAATTACTCGCATCTATGTTATAGAAGTAGTTATGGAACAGATCCAAATGTGCTAAAGCTTCAACCCGAAAATTTTCCTTTTGGGTTACGAGCTTCAGCGGAATTATACTGCCATCGGTATTGATAGCAAAGGCACTATTGAGGGCTTTTTGATTGGTGTTGAATACCATCCAAACCGAAAATGTGCTGGATAGTAAGGCGCAGACAACTACTGCCAAAACGATAAACCGATTCAATTTTAGGACGCTGTAAATGTTCTTGTAAGGTGTTTTCATTCTGAAAATAATTAGTTGGTAAATAGTCTTAGCGTAAATGACGTGGCACGTTTATATAGGGTGAATTTCAAGAAAACAATAAAACCTACTGATCCCAACTGAACTACAGGTGCAAAAAAGCCCTGGCCAACCTCTGTCCCAAAAAGGTTGACCCAAAAATTAGTGTTGATTTCCGTATATATGGCATTGATAAATATATTGACCAGAAAGAAAGCTGGCACGAGCATAAACACCGCTGCATATAGTTTGAAGAACGTGTAGGCGAGCGAACGAAACTTTTCAAAAACTGCAAGGCTAATGACCAAAGGAAAAAATGCTTGCATTATTCCTAAAAGGAAGAAGCGCTCTGCTAAGAATAGCGGGTAGATGAACAAATCCAATATCCAAAGTAGGGTAGTTAAGATAAATGCCAATATTTTAAAACCGTATAAAGGTGTAACCAGGGCTTCATATAAAAGTGTCATCGCTGAACTTGCGGCATCAAAAAGACTTACGTCTTCCTCTAAAGGAATATCCTGCATTTGCAAAGGCAGTAATGCTGGTGCTGTTCCTCGATATTGTTCTTCAATGGCGACTAAAATCCCGTCAAAAAATCCCAATACCTGAGTTGAGAATATGACCAAGATGACAATGGTAAAATTCTTGACCAATTCAACAGGACTCAATCCCCAAGTGTGACCGTCCTTCTCTGCAACGCCTTCGTTATACTTTTTAAGGATGTTGACCAAAAAGAACAAGACAGCGAGCGTTTTCATTCCCGCAATTGTGTATTGCGAAAAATTGCTGGTCTGTATGGTCTGGAAAACGGTATCGATATATTCCAGACCAATTCCTAAGAGAATGGTCGCGGTCATTTTAGTAGAATGTTTCTCGGTTATTGACTTTATCTTGCATCTTTCTGAAAGAAATAATGTCTCGATAGCGTTTTGTTTTTGTAGTTATGTTGGAAACCATCTGCTTTGATTCAAGCTCCTTTGCTTTTAAGATTTCAGCACGTTCTGCATCGCTCATTTTGAGATAATCGCTGGACAGGACTTCATCAATAAAATCTACCGTCTCCAATGAGTTTTGAACAATAGCATCAAAAGATTTTGCAACCCTTGAAACTTCCTCTGGTTTGATGTAGGGCGAGTTGAGTATGTCCTGTACATCGTTCTGCATTACGGTGATAAGGCGCTGATTGTTCTGTCCAATTTCCTCAACTGCTCTAAGCTGCTGTACCACACTTGATACTTTCTCAATGCTCTCCTTTGCATCTTTTAAGAATTTTACAGACTTAATCATTTGAGTTGTCTGTTTACCTGATTCTACAAGTTGTTTTACCAAGCTGATAAAATTGGTATTGTCATAAGTGGGCATTCCCTGACACGCAGCGCGTGTGGGCAATAAAAAGATGAATGCCGTTGCGATAATTAAAATTTTTGTCTTCATAATATTATGTTTTAGCTGCGAATTGAATTATTGCTTTTTGCATATCCTGATGCTCTTTGTAGAGCTTCATTATTTCCTCATTTTCTTGTCCATCGGTCAAGTAAGCTGCATATACTTCCTTCGGAACTTCCAGACGGAAGATGTTACTTTCTCTGCCAATTTTGATAAACATTTCGGTGTACTTCCGTGGACCGGAAAGATTGTTATTGATTGATTTTAATTGGTTTAAATCGTGGCTGGATAGATTGAGACGTTTGACCAAACCGTCATAGCCTTTTTCATTATTCAGGCTATAAATGACCTGCGTGTTTTCAAGAATACTCGCTGAAGTGGAATTTTTCGGAAGCTGATTAATGGATTGAAGAATGATACCGATAGCTCCGTTCTGTTTTCGTATTGCTTGGTAGTAGAATTCGACACTTTCCAGGACATTTTCAAACTTTAATTGTTTTGCAAACTCATCAAAGAGGATAATGCCTTTTTCTGCTCTATTCTTCCAGATGGTTCTTTGGATAGCTGACTTAATCAGTTTTAACATTACAGACAGGATTTCCTTATTGTCCTTCACTTCATCCAGTTCAAAAACAATCAAACGCTTGTCCTCAATTTTATAGGTCTGATCTTCGCTCACTTCAAAAAGGAAGCTATATAGACCATCCCCGACATATTCTGACATTACGTGCAAGAAGCTCGTCACATTGAAATAATCGGGATGGATTTTTAGGCTGATCAGAAGATCTTCCTGATTCCTTTCTATAAAGCTGTAGAAACCATCCAGTGAATGATTTTCTGAAGTGCTATCGTAATAATGACGCAGTATTTTTTTGACTGATACCAATTGTGCCTTTGTAACCTTTAAGTCTGAAGCAAACAGTTCAAAGAGGAACACGGACAAATCTTCCAAACGTTCTGGTGTAAGGTCATTAGTGTGGCTAATGTAAAATGGATTGATACCAAGGTTCTTTCCACTTTCGTAGCGAAGCACCGTATATTCTTCAGGATAGAGCTTTGCAAACTTGGTATAAGAGCCACCTAAGTCGATAATGACCAGGCGAACGCCAATTTCAAAATATTGACGTAGAATGTTATTTGCCAGAAAAGATTTGCCTTCACCAGTTGGTGCAAAAATGGCGAAGTTTCGTGCCATTATTCTTTTCTTCTTTTCGTCCCAAACATCCTTTAAAACAGGAATGTTATGCTCACGGTCATTAAAAATGATTCCGGTGTTATCACTTTTGTAGTTAGTGTTATTGATAAAAAGACAAAGTGCGTGTTTTAAGTCAGTTACATATAAATCATTATTTGAAAAATTGGACGAAAAACAGCAGTAACTATTTAAAATATAGTTTTTACGTTCTTCGCCTCTTGGGTAATACGGGATGATATCCAGTTCTTTAAATTCCGTCTTTATTTTTGAAGTTATTTTGTCGAGCTCTTTGGCTTCCTTTGCCCAATAGATAATATTGAGATGACCACGAATAATTCGGGCATTATCATCAGCATTGATTTGGTCAAGGATGTGTTGGATTTTACCAAGCACTACTTTATTTTGTGAACCAAAGTTTGAACTTTTGTTTAGTTCCTCAACCTTCTTATCGAGTAGCTTACGCCATTTTTGTTTGTCATCCAAATAAAGAATTTGATTGACAATGTGGTTCTCGTTAAGCGTAAGCCCTATGCCATCAATAAACCCTTGATGAAATACAAAATCGTCAGAAGTGAATTTCTCATTGGTTTTGCTACTCTGTACACTTTCGCCAAAGCACAGTTCGCTGTTGATGGCCAGGGCCTCAAAATGGTTTTCGCCAATATTGACGCTTTTTTTATCAAGTAAAATATCGGTGTCGTAACCTTCATTGAAGCCATTGAAGTAGGCACTTGTTAGTTGCCGAATATCTTTCGCATTAAGCGAAACAAAATCCATCTTTCGGCTGTTATTGATAAAGGAAACTGAATCACTTACCGAGTTCGTGAAGCTCTTGATATTATCATCCAGTTCCTGTACGATTTCTTTTGAAACTTTCCTGAAGGGATTGACATATTTCGGATTGTTGAGTGCCTTGTTTTTAGTCAAGATGAAGAATAAATAACAGCTGTGCTCAATATGCCCACGACCTTTAAAATGCTCGTGGGTAGCCTTTTCCAGAAAGGTTGAATTCGGAAGTTGTTCTGAAGTATATGATTTCTTGAGGTAGATATCCTGCTTGTGAACCACAGTACCAACTGGCAATGATTTCAAAGCCTGAAACCAAGCAGCGTGCATATCTTCAAAATCCTTTTCAGAAAGAGAGTATATTTCTGGTAGATTCCCTTTATAGCATATGACAACGTTACCATTGTTGGCAAACACGATGTTGTCCTGAATATCTGCGATGGGTTGATATGCTGAAATGTTAATCTTGTTCATAATCAAAGCCTGAGGTTTTTTTGTTACTCATTATTTTTGGGAAAACATTTGCCATTTGAAAAATTTGTGGATTGTGTGTTATCCTCGTCAGCACCACAAATAAGGAAGCATTGAGTACCAATACTCCTATTATTATCCCAAAGCTGAAAGAGAAAATGATGATGAGCAACGAAGCCAAAATGGAAACCATCATCAAGGCAAACAGGGAAATGGACAGTCCAAAAATGACAGCCCGTTTCCGAATGTTTTTATAGACTTCGAACCGCTTCATCTTTAAACTACGATTCCTATTAAGTATGTGAAGATGCCGACTACTGCACCTGCAATTAGTACAAAGACTAGTATTCTTGTTATCCCTTTTTTGAGGTCCGCATTTTCGCCGAAGAAATGTCCAGCATTAAATAGGAAGCCAACCAAGAAGATAACACCCAATAAAATCGGAAAGATAGTCCTGATGGTATCGCCAACATCGTTAACGGAATTTTCTATGCCACCAATTTGAGCAAAAAGGGAAGTGGATAAGAGCGAAAGAATGGACGCTAAATAGTGTGATTTTTTCATAACGGAAAAATTTAGATTTTAAGTTCATTTTTCATTATTAGAATTTACATATATTTGATTGTAAATAACTGAAAATCAAATAAATGTGAATAAAATATCCTTTGATATTGTTTGAATTTCAATGTTATTATTTGACATCAAATTCTATGGATTTCTATAGGGAAGTTGTTAATAACCTGAAAATTGGAAATGAAAAATCTCCTCAAAAACGTCAGTTTTGTGATTTTGCTCCTGAAAATGTGTCTCATTTTCGGGCAGGAAGTCGATGTTCAAAGGAGAATTGTAATTGATGTTGGACACGGTGGAAAAGATGCCGGTGCAAATGG
>NZ_JBLVTK010000001.1:1294954-1318067 GCF_048285865.1 Christiangramia marina
TTGCAAATGCTATTTTGAAGCTGAATAATGAATTGAAAAAGCCTTTGGATATTTATTTAATCAGGTATAGTGATACGCTTATTTCTTTATCGGACAGAACCAAGCTTGCAAAAGCTTTGAAAGCAGATTTGTTTATTTCGCTGCATTGCAATCATTCGGATAATCCAAATGCTAGAGGAATTGAGGTGTTTGTGGCAAACTCCAATTCACAATATTCAGAGGATGCCACTTGGTTGGCTTTTCAATCGCAAGCTGCACTTAATAAGGAATTAGGATTTGATAGTAGGGGGGTGAAGTTTGCGAATTTTCAGGTGTTGCGGGGAACTATAGATTATTGTCCTGCTGTTTTGATCGAATTGGGTTTCTTGTCCAATCACGATGAGGGCAACTTTATTTCAGAGAACAACAATATTGAACACATCGCACTATCGATATTATCATCTATTCAAAAATCAATAGAATTATGAAAGATATTTTTTTAGAGTTAACGAAGAGCTTGAAGGAGATTGTACTACAGTTTGTTGCAGAAGTGATTTTATTGTGTAAATCCTTTAAAAGCTAACTTACTTCCGCTTATCCCCAGCCTTCATATCGAAAGCAATCAAATTAAACAGCCCTCGCATATGACTACGCACACGGTTACCGTAGCGTTCTTCCAGTTCCTCGGCATTTAGGTTGGTAGTGGCGTGAGTTTTGATTTTTTGCTTTGTTTGGAGGTAAAGTTCATACCGCGATAAAAGTACTTCGCCCATCACATTCAGATCCTTACCGTAAAACCTTCCTAACGGTTCTACACCAAGATCGTCAAAACAGAAGAATTTCGTGTTTCCATAATCCTCGATAGTCTTAAAACCAAGATGGTTAAAACTGAACGTCACATTTCGGCAAGGGATCATTTCGTAAGGGCGTTGCAACGGTACTAAATGTCTTAAAAGTTTCATTAGGCTGGTTTTACCACAACCTACAGGACCAGAAAGTAGAATACCTTTGTCAATGTCAATCTCAAATTTTTCACAGTTGTCTTTGTCCTTGATGAAGTAGGAACAGAGCTTCAACAAAATATCCTTATCCTCATCGTAAATCCTGAACTTGTCGCCAAAGAGCAATTTGCCCTTGGCATTCAAGTAAATCAAGATTTTTGGGAAATCGTAGAGAACACTTTTACCATCAAATCTTCCGAGCGAATATTGCACGCCGCCTTCGGTTATTTTAGAGGGGTTGTCCATAATCTTTGGTTTTACTGGTTTTGAGATTGTCTCGATTTTGGGACGCTCCCGCTTTGTTTGGTGTGTTTTTTTTGTCAAACAATTCGGTCCTATCCATCCAGTTTTTGGCTAAGGCATGCCAATCCCTGATTGTTTTTCCATCGCTTGTTTTCCAATGGTTTGCTTCATAATGCGCAAAGAATTTTTTTCCTTCATCAGCATTAAAATATTTTTCAACAAAAAAATCTAAAACGGCCTGCCTGCCCTTTGGCTTTTTATTAATATTTACCTGTTTGTTATTGTTTATATTAGATACCAGTGCTTGTCCACTCACGGGACGGTGCGGGTACACAGCTTGTTCGTTGTTGGGATGGTGCTGGTACACTACTGGTTCTCGTGTGGGATGGTATCGTTCCGCAAGTTGTTCCAATTCGGGATCATACTGTCCTATATTCGGTTCATCAGTAGTCCCTATAATGGACATCTTGATTTTACTTCCTTTGTAAGGATTGTTGGACGGAAAATAGGAAAGATAATCCCACAAATCGAGGTCGGTCACGCACCGATGGTACGTCGATTTTGAACCGATCTTGGCCACACGCATCAAATCGCGACGGTTTACATAAAATTCATTGGCAAAGCGGCTGCTATTCCATTCTTGGAACAACGCCATATAAAGGCTGATATGGGTAGGGTTTAGGCGGTCATCAAAATGGAACTTCTCAAAAGCCGCATTAAGTTGCTTTATATAGTTCATAGCTTAAGAATTTAGACCGTGATGCACTCGGTTCCCATCCATCACTTTTTGAATTTCCTCGGTATCGTAATAGATAATTCCACCTACTTTTGTGTACGGCAATGTACCATTGATACGAAGGTTTTGCAAAGTGCCAGGGCTTACCTGAAGCAAATCCATAACCTCGGAAGATTTGAGGTATTTTTTGAGTTTCCCTTTGGATTGGCGGGTAAGTAATTCTCTAATGTCCTCGAGCAATTCCATTTTGAATTCTCGAAGGTCGTCTGTGGTAATAATACTTGTCGGCATAATAGAACGGTTTTAATGGAAAGGGACTATCTAGATTTATGCTTTTAATTGATAGTCCCTGACCTGATTTGACTTTCGTTCTACAAATTTGAATAGGTTTGTTGGATTTTTTTCCCCAGAACGACCGTACTACGGTCAAAATTTAACTTCTTGAAATTTGGTGCGTTTTGGTAAGTTTTGAAGGCGTTTTTGTAAGTCGACACCATCAAATTGAACTAAATTTTATGAAAAACAAATGCAGAATTCAATTACCGTAGGTCGACCGTACTACGGTCTTTTTTAAGAGAAAAATATGCTTCTTATTCTTCGCTCTTATCCATTTCAATGAGTAGTGATGTAGAGAGTTCGTCGAGAAAAAGCGTTCTACTGTTTTTCCTGTTTTTGATATCGTGATAAGTTTTGTAGATGTCCTTTGGCTCAATATTAAAAAGCTGTTGTAACTTTTTTGAAACTTGCATTATACCCTGATTTTCCTGTTTGCCCAATCCTTTCGCACACAATGCGTAAACCAGTTCCACGTAGTCTGTATTAGAAAAAGGCCAGTCCATCTTTTCAATTGGTTTAATGGTGGACAATTTCCCATTTAATCCTTTATGAACTTTATGCTTTTTTTCATCTAAATAGGTCACTAAAAAATCATACGCCTTGTATTTGCCCAAAAGCATATCTCTTGGGGTACAAAATTCTGGGTCTTGAAAATAGAATTTTGAGGTAGTGATATGAAATGTTTCCATAGAATCCCTCGTGTAATATTCCTCGTCAAAATGGGTAGCACCAGAATTAACGTATCGTCCAAAATCCATATTGTAGAGAAAAAAACGATTTACCTTGTTGATTTTCTTTTTGATGGATTTTAACTGAGAATGTTTATCCCCTTTAGGAAATTGAATTTCAAAAGAATGGATTTCTGAAAAGTAGATAAGTTTGATGAGAGGAATCTGTTTTATTTCTTTGAAGAATTCTATTTCTTCCTGGGTAGTTTTAAATTCATTATTGAGGATTTCTTTTTTGTAAGTAGTTAAAACTTTACGACACAGTTTTATAGAACGATATGCCCGTTCTAAAATATTTTCATATTGAAATTTTATTTCATCCAGATCCTGAAGTAGTTTTTTTGATAGTATTTGAGAATTCATAAGCAGGCAATTTTTGTTTGGAAACCATAGAAATGGGATTTAGTTGATGTCGTAGTCCTGCAAAATGTTATAAATGAAAGTCACAAGTCATAAAATTTGTGGCTCATTGGTGTATTTTAGGGAACTCTTACTAAAGTAACTTTACTTCCTAATTGTACAAGGAAAACGTACCGTATATAATTACGGAATAGTCCGTATTTTTCTACGGATTATTTGTGAGGCATTGCAAATAGTGGGTTCTGTATAGAGTTGAATTTGCTTACTTTTTCTTCCTGAATCGCTTTAAAAATTCACGCCTGTTTTTTACACCTGTCTTTTTGAAGATATTTGATGCGTGTTTTGAAACGGTACTTTCGGCAATGAATAAATCTTTGGCAATATTTCTATAGCTTAAATTACTTAAAATTGACAAAGCCACTTCAATTTCTCTTCTGGTTAAATCCTCATAGATAATCTTGCGCTCTACGGATTCGTCCCGTTGTTTTTTCTTCAAGGCAAAGACTTCATACATTCGATTATTGTTTTCGATGAAATACAAATACCTATCTGCTTCAATCGCAGTTATGGCAAAGAAAGCCAAGTTCATTACGGTAAATGTTATCCATTGGTAATCACCTATAACTGTGCAAATTGGTAATAAGGCAATACTCGCAACGCTTACCATTGAAAGCTTATTTCGTCTTAGTATAAAAGGATTTGGATTGCTGGGATTTGATATTCGACGGTAGAAAATAAATAGAAAAATAAACGCGATAACTGATATTGGTATGGTAAAAAGAAAGCGTGCTGAATTAAGAGAATTTGTCAGAAAATAGGGAATTAAAAATAGTATTACAAAACTCACGCTTGACAGTATAGCTAGGTTTTTTATAGATGAATTGAATTTTAGAACAACAATATCATATTCTTTATAAAGGTAATAAACGATATAGACACACAATGCGATGGCAACGCCATACGTGATAATGTACTGTAGAATAAATGGGCCTGGAAAGTTGTCAATTGGTAAGAAACCGCCAGTTGCATTATAAACAATAAATAGGATTCCGAGGTAGAGGAAACGCCTTAAACTACTTCGCGTTTTCTTTCTTGAAAAGTAGAGTGTAAACAATACTATGAATGTATCTATTAATAGATAGAAAAAGGTTGTCCAATGTATCGCTGTACCAAACATTTATTCTACTTCTCATTATGCTCAAATTTGTTGGTTTCTAAATTCTTGGAAACGTTGTTCCAATTAAAAATTTGTCCGTTCATAGCAATATAAACATCCGGTTTTAGAAGCTGTAATGAGCTAATTGCATACCCTAAATTAAACGGTGCATCTGTATCTGCAGATGAACCTAAAATGAAAGACCCAACCAAAATAATTGTCTTATTCAAATTGAGTTTTCCTATATATTTAGCGGTATCTTCCATTGTGAAAGTGCCGTGGGTAATCAGTATCTTAGTCGCATTAGCTTCCTTTATCTTGCTAACCAATAGTTTTCTGTCATCATTTGTTATGGCACGACTGTCTTTTTTAAAGACACTTTCGATTGTGTATTCAAAATCGATATTTGCTTTATTTAAAAAATCTTCAATCCCTACGTTGGATGAAGTAATGCCACCATCATCAAAATAGTCCAACCCTTCGATTGTACCACCAGTTGTGAGAATGTGAATCATAGATTTATACTTCTTATCACTTATAAAGATAAAGTTAATTTATTTGAAACTATTTTATTTGCTCAGTCAGAGTAAGACCTTTAAGAATCCTTCCACTTCATTTTCTGCAATCTAACGGCATTAAGAATAGCGAGTAAAGCAACGCCTACATCAGCAAAAACAGCTTCCCACATTGTTGCTAATCCACCAGCACCAAGAATTAGAACTATTACTTTTACACCGAAGGCCAAACCAATATTTTGCCATACGATATTTCGAGTTGAACGACCAATTTGAATCGCTCTTGCAATCTTACTCGGTTGGTCTGTCTGTATGATAACATCAGCAGTTTCAATAGCAACATCGCTTCCTAAACCACCCATCGCAATACCTACACCACTTGCGGCCAAAACTGGTGCATCATTGATGCCATCACCAATAAATGCTACTTTTGTATCAGGTTGTTTCTTCAGTTCTTCAACTTCGTTTAGCTTGTCTTCAGGTAACAGACCACCTTTTGCCCAATCGATATTTAACTCTTTTGCAACTTGTTGCGTAATAGAGTCCTTGTCGCCTGATAGCATTATAATCTTAGAAATTCCTGCATCCCTAATTTGTTTGATGGCTTGGTGCGCATCATCCTTTAGTTCATCTGCAATGGTTACGTAACCTGCAAATTTCTCATCAATGGACACCATAACAATTGATTCTACAATACCATCCGTTTCCGAAGGAACTTTTATGTTGTTTGAAGTCATCAAAGCTTTGTTGCCTACCAACACCGTCTTCCCATTAACTGTTCCCTTCAACCCCTTTCCGGCAACCTCTGAAACATTAGTCGCTTCAAACTCCGAACCGTCTGCTTTGTATTCGAGAATCGCTTTTGCAATAGGATGGGTAGATTGTTCTTCCATAGCCATCAGGTATTTCATAAACTCAGCTTCCTCAAATGTGATGGAATTAATTTCTTTGATTTTGAAAACCCCTTTGGTAACCGTTCCGGTTTTGTCCATTACGACCGTGTTCACTTTGGTCATTGCATCGAGAAAAGATGCACCTTTGAATAGAATACCGTTTCGGGATGCCGCACCCAATCCGCCAAAATAGCCCAAAGGAATAGAAATAACCAGCGCACACGGACACGAAATCACAAGGAATATCAATGCTCTATATAGCCAATCCCTAAACACATAATCATCTACAAAAAAGTAAGGCAATAATGTCAGGCCGATTGCCAAGAATACAACGATTGGTGTATAAATCCGCGCAAATTTTCTAATGAACAATTCGGTCTTTGATTTTCTGGCAGTTGCATTCTGAACCATATCCAGAATTCGTGCAATGGAACTGTCCTTAAATTCCTTGGTAGTCTCGATTTCGATTACGCCATCGAGGTTGATGCTTCCAGCAAAGACAGTATCGCCTTTAGCGATAGTATCAGGTTTGCTTTCGCCTGTCAAGGCAGCAGTATTAAAAGAGCCCTTTTCAGAAATTAAAATGCCATCAAGCGGAACTTTTTCGCCAACACGTACCTGAATCTTTTCGCCAATCTCAACGGTCTCGGGATTTACGGAAACAAAATCGTTCTCGCGATAAACCAAAGCTTCATTTGGTCTTACATCCAGTAAAGCTTTAATGTTTCTTTTGGCTCGGTTGACCGCTGCATTTTGAAATAGTTCGCCCACAGCATAAAATAGCATTACGGCCACGCCTTCGGGATATTCGCCAATGGCAAATGCCCCTAAAGTGGCAATCGACATTAAGAAAAATTCTGTGAAAAAATCGCCATTTTTAATACTATTCCAACCTTCCCTTATAACAGGAAAACCAACGGGTATATAGGCAACGGTGTACCAAACCACTCTGACCCAGCCTTCAAAAAAAGGAAAGGTGTCAAAGTAATCAACCGCAATTCCGATAATAAGCATTAGAAAGCTGAAAATTGCGGGCAGGTAAGTCCTAAAATTGGAAATATCTTCGGGACTACTATGGTTATGGCCATCGTTGTGACTGTGCTCGCCTTGGTGTTCTTTTGGTTCTAAGTCACGTAAGTTTACTTTTTTCTTTTTCATTATGTTGGTTTGTATTGGTTTAAAATGATACTTAAATCTTGTGGAAGATCCATCTTTTTTAGTGGTAGAACATTGGAACCCCCTGTATTTCCAGTTGGTATATGGTCGATAAACGATTTCCACCCACCCACAACTAAGCGAACAAGTTGACCTAAAACTTCTTTCACATTCTTTTGTCTGAATCCAAATTTGAGCATTAGCCAATGGGAATATGTATGCTCAAAAGGATAGGATTGACCAATTATGTGTGAGCGCTCAAGATGATTCCAAGCTTGAGACAAATTTCCTTTGAGTAATGACAAACGGTAAAACCGTAGTTCATTTTCATAATGTTCCTTTAAGCCATTTGGCATTACGGTATTGAATTTCATTTGTACAGATTTAAGAGGTAATCCAAGTTTTTGCCAGTTCCTTATCTTCTAAATCGAAATATTTCACTTCTGAGCTTGTGAAGAAGTCAGTTGCTTTTGTAGACCATTCCTGCCACTTCTTTTCGCCTACAAAAGCCATTTTTCTATAGTCTGAAATATGAGCGCTGTCCACTTTAATATCTTCCCAAAATCCCTTGAGTGTATAACCCTCAAGGTCTTCCATTTCAAAATAGAAATCTACTTTTTTCCCTTTTTTAATAATATTATGAATTAGTGGATGTATTTTTTCAACATCTTTTTTTAAAATCTTTCCGCTGATTTTCGCAGAAATTAAATTATCCTTTCCTGTATTTATTATCTGTATCATAGGTTTTTACATTTAAAAATTCGCACAAAATATACTGGAAATATTGGTGCAACGGAAGTGCATTTATTGTCCGCTACACTTCTCGCAAATTCCTTTAATGACCAAATTGGCATCCTCAGCTATATATCCATCGGGCAAGTTGATATGCGGAATTTTTTGTTCCGTTAAACAAACCGTTTCGTCACAGTTATTACAGTGAAAATGCAAGTGCAGATCTTGTTCAAGTTCACAGTTGCAACCCGGTTCACACAATGCATATTTTGAAATGTTGGAACCATCGTCTATCTGGTGTACGATACCTTTTTCCTCAAAAGTTTTTAGGGTACGATACAGAGTAGTCCTGTCCGCTTTCGCGAAAGCATTCTCAATATCTGTCAATCCTACGGCTACCTCTTTTTCGGCCATATACTTATAAATCAATATGCGCATTGCCGTAGGGCGAACCCCATTGTTATCTAATCTTTTTTCTATTTCTTTCATTGTTAATATTATTCTTGATGTTCTTTACTGTGGGTTTTTATTATTAATGACTATGTTCTGCTTCGCCCTTTTTCATTTCTGCCATAAGGTAGTAGGCATTATTAAAGGCATATTGTGTATCAGGCTCTTGTTCCTTTAAAAAATCTATGGCAATCCACTCGCCATCGTGAGTGCCTTTTGTGACTTCTACGGGCGTAAACTTCCAATCCTCGCCTTCCTTTTTTGCTGTAAACACAAATGACTTTTCGCCATCGGCCTCAATGGCGCTTTCAGGTATTGCCGTGGTCATTGTATTGTCAGTTTGAATCCGCCCTTGGATGTACATTCCTGGTATTAGATTGCCTTGCTTGTTCTCGATTTCTGCGTGTACGTGCAATGCTTTGGGATTTTCCTCAAAAGTTTTTCCCACAGAATAAATTTCTGCGGTCAGTTCTTGGCCCTGATTGGATTGTACATTGAACGTAACCATCTGCCCTTTTTTGACTTTATACACATCCTTTTCAAAGACCATCAAATCTGCGTGAACGTGGTGGGTGTCCACGACTTCCATAAGGTCGGTTTGCGGTTCTACGTACTGACCTGTTTTTACCTTTACTTTTTGAACGTATCCTTCTATGGGGCTACGCAAGGCCACACGCTGATAAATAGTTCCCTTTCTAACGCCAGAAGCGCTAACATTTAGTTGTTGCAGCTGCGCTTCCAGACCGTTGGCCATACTTCGGGATGCCTCATATTGAGCTTCTGCTTTTTGAAAATTAGCACCGCTGCCTACACCAGCGTCATATAAAGTCTTTTGTCTTTCAAATTCCTTCTTAAGATATTGGTTATTGCTATACGCATTCAGATAATCCGTCTGTTTTTGAATGATATTGGGATGGGATAAATAAGCGACCGTTTGCCCTTTGTTGACCTTATCGCCCTCGATGACCTCAATAGAAACCACATTGGCACCCACCACCGTAGTGATGGTCGCTTCGTTTTGTGGTATAACTTCCAGTTGACCATTTGCTTCCACATAACCGCTCATATTGCGCTGTGCAAGGGTGTCAACTTCCATTTGTAGGGCATCATATTGTTGTGCCGTAAGCATCACTTCTTCCGCTTCGCCTTCTGAGTGTGCTTCTTCCATTTCGGAATTTCCCTCATCGTTTTCGGCAGTCTCGGATTTAGAGTCGCCGCAAGCTGTTAGACCTAAGAGCATCGTAAATAATCCGATAACTGTATATTTAGATAGATTTTTCATTTGTTATTGTTTGAAATATTGTAGTTCGAAAACTGATTTTAAATAATTGTCGAGAGCGTCCAATGCATCCATTTCCGTCTGAATGGCATCCCGTATGATTTGCGTGAACGCTGCATAGTCCACCGCCCCTTCTTTATAGGCGAGCAATGCACCTTTACGTTGTTCTTCTGCAAGTGGTAAGGCTTTATCACTATAAAAAGCCCAAGAACTTTCCCATTTTTGATAAGCTTGTATTGCCTGCTGATATTCAGATTGTAATTGCCGTTTTGTGAAATCTGCATTTGCTCTCGCAATTTCGTTATCTATTTTAGAGGCTTTTGCTTGGCTACGCACCACGCCTGAAAAAAGAGGAATGGAAATACCTGCCTGATAACTATAAAACCCATTATTGCCGTTTACTCTTTGAAGTCCGCCCTGTAAGTTGAAATTGGGCATCAAATCGGAACGCGCTGCTTCATAGTTAGCTTCTGCTTCATTAATGCGCTTTAGCGAAAGTTGTAGTTCAGGATGTTTGCCGAAATCGGTGTCCATTCCCAATATGGCAACCTCACTACCTTCTAAAGTTTCAGGAACGGAATAATACGTGTCTGATACCAACCAAAGATTCAATTTTTGCAGGGCAATGGCATAATCACTTTCTACCTGTTGCAATTTGTTACTGATTTGCAAGGCTTGATTTGTGGCCGATGAATATTCCAGTCTTGAAATAGCTTCCACCTCAAAGTTGAGTTGAATGGCCTTTTCAAATTGTGAATAGATGGAATCCAGTTCACGGTACAATTCAAATTTCTGTCGTTGTTGATAAGCTTGCGACCAAGCCTTTTTAACTTCCCGTTCTACCTGAAGTTCAGAAAGCTCAAGAGCTGTTTCCGCTAAAGCGATACGCTGTTTTTGCAAACGCTTTTTAGCACCTATACCGAATAGGTTGATATTCTGCTGTCCTAAACCAACCAAAGTGTAAATACCCTGACTATCCGAAATTTCCTCGCCACCCGTAAACACTTGAGTATTTCCAAAATCGTAAGCTGTACCCTTTTGCACAGTTTGTCTTTGAATTTCCAACTGTTTCGTTTTCAAGAGCGGATAGTTTTTCTTAGAAACTTCTACCGCTTTTTCCAATGATATAACTGGCAGGGAATTATTCTGAGGAACTTCTTGTGCCTTAGCGAAAGTAGATGTAAACAGTAAACAGACTACCGCAGTTGCAGTAACGAATTTTGGATTGACCTTCATCTTATGTTCCGAGCGTTTCTCGACCCATTGATAAAAAATAGGAAGAATAAAAAGTGTCAAGAGCGTCGAAGTTAGCAATCCACCAATGACAACGGTAGCTAATGGTCGCTGTACTTCAGCCCCAGCCGATGCTGAAATGGCCATTGGAAGAAACCCTAATATATCGGTCAAGGCCGTTAGCATAATAGGACGAATTCTACGTTTAGTACCTTCTATAATTCGCTGTCTTAAGTCGGTAACGCCTTCTTCTTTCAGCTCGTTTAGTCCACTTATCATTACCAATCCATTAAGTACCGCTACCCCAAAAAGTACAATAAAACCTACCCCTGCGGAAATGCTAAAAGGCATATCCCGAAGCCATAGGGCGAACACACCACCTATGGTCGCCATTGGTATGGCCAGATAAATCATCAAGGTCTGCGGAAAGGATTTTAGCGCGAAATAAATCAAGATAAAAATTAGTATTAAGGCAATGGGGACAACCGTTTGCAACCGATTACTGGCACGTTCAAGATTCTCGAATGCACCGCCATAGCGAATATAATATCCTGGGGGCAGGTCGAGTTGAGCGTCCAACTTTGCCTGAATTTCTTCGACAACAGATTTAACATCACGGTCACGTATATTAATGCCTACGTATGTTCTACGATTTGTATTGTCACGGCTTATTTGCATTGGACCGGGTTCGTAGCTCACATCTGCAATTTCCCGTAGCGGGATTTGCGAACCGTTCGGAAGATTTATGAACAGGTTTTGGATATCTGCAATACTTTCCCGATTTTCTTTTTGTAGGCGAACGACCAAATCGAACCGCTTTTCGCCCTCGAAAATAACACCTGCTTTTCCACCTGCAAACGCTGCTTGTAACACACTATTAAGCTGGTTAATTTCCAGTCCGTATTGCGCGAGCTTGTTACGATTATAGTTAACCGTAATTTGCGGAAGGCCATCGGTTGCCTCTACTTTCATATCTGCAACACCAGGAACGGTCGCAATAATTTTGCCCATTTCCTCAGCCTTACTTGCGAGAACATCCAAATCTTCCCCGAATAACTTAATAGCGACATCTTCACGAACGCCAGTAAGCAGTTCGTTGAATCGCATTTCTATTGGTTGCGTAAACTCAAAATTGACACCCGGAACGATACTAATGGCATCCTTCATTTTTTCCAACAGTTCATCCTTGCTCTCAGCGGATGTCCATTCATCGCTTGGTTTAAGGATAACGAATACATCGGCAATATCCATCGGCATCGGGTCGGTAGGCACATCTGCCACACCGATACGGCTAATGATAGTTTCTACTTCTGGAAATTCTGCTTTTACGATACGCTCGATTTTTGTCGTGGTCTCAATGGTTTCGGTAAGAGAACTACCGGGCTTTAAAATGGCGTGGAAAGCAATATCGCCTTCGTCCAATTGTGGTATGAACTCGCCGCCCATTCTGGTAAAAGCAAAAATGGCAACTACAAAAAGTGCAACGGCAATACCTATAATCACTTTCCCTTTAACGAGTGATTTAGTAAGTAACGGCTCATACTTTCGCCCTATCCAAAGGAGGAACTTATCGCCATAAGACTGTTTTTCTGATTTTGGTGGTCTTAGGAAAAGAGCAGAAATCATAGGCACGTAGGTCAGACAAAGTAACATTGCCCCAATCATCGCAAAGATGAAGGTCAGCGCCATAGGCTGGAACATCTTGCCCTCGACACCTTCGAGAGCCAGAATAGGAAGAAAGACAATAAGAATGATGAGCTGACCAAAGAAGGCAGCGTTCATCATTTTTTTGGATGACTTTGCAGCGATTTCATCTCGTGTTTCAGAACTTACAGCCTTTTTTTTCAATACATATGAGTACATTAAGAAAACGGTACTTTCCACGATGATAACCGCACCATCCACGATGATACCAAAATCGATAGCCCCCAAACTCATTAGGTTAGCCCATACGTCAAATACGTACATCAAGATAAAAGCGAACAATAAGGAAAGGGGAATGGTAGATGCAACGATTAAACCGCCACGCCAATTACCCAAAAGCAATACCAAGACAAAAATTACAATAAGACCACCTTCCAAAAGGTTTCCGGTTACTGTTCCCGTGGTTTCCGCAATCAATTCGCTACGGTCAAGGAAGGGTTTAATGCTTACCCCGTCTGGAAGGGATTGCTGAATCTGTTTCATCCTTTGGGTAACATTTTTAATTACTTCGTTGGAATTAGCCCCTTTCAGCATCAAAATCATTCCGCCCACGGCTTCGCCCATTCCATCTTTTGTCAGCGCACCATATCGCACGGCACTTCCCATTGTGACATCCCCTACATCCTTTATTTTAATGGGAATGCCGTTGACCGTTTTGACAACCGTATTTTCAATATCCGAAACGGTTCTCGCCAAACCTTCGCCACGTATGAAATTGGCTTGATGGTTACGCTCGATATAAGCACCGCCTGTATTCTGGTTGTTATTTTCCAAAGCGGAAAACACATCCGAAATCGTGATACCAATGGCACGAAGTTCGTCAGGGTCAACTGATACTTCGTACTGCTTTTTATTTCCACCAAAGGCATTTACTTCGACCACCCCAGTTACCATAGCCATCTGTCTACGAACAATCCAGTCTTGAATCGTTCGCAGTTCTGTGGCAGAATATTCGCCTTGGTGCTCTTCATCAACTTCAAGGGTGTATTGATAGATTTCGCCCAATCCTGTTGAGATAGGTCCCATAGAAGGTTTGCCAAACCCCATTGGTATTTGTTCCTGTACTTCTGTAAGCTTTTCGGCAACGAGCTGTCTGGGCAGATACGTTCCTACATCATCGTCAAATACAATGGTTACAACAGAAAGCCCAAAACGAGAAATCGAACGGATTTCTTTAACGTTGGGCAGATTGCTCATAGCCACTTCGACGGGATAGGTTACAAATTGCTCAATATCTTCTGTACCCAGATTGGGCGATTGCGTAATTACTTGTACTTGATTATTTGTAATATCAGGTACGGCATCAATGGGAACTTGAGTCATACTATAAATACCAGCACCTATTAATGCAAGTGTAAGTAGCCCAATAATAAATTTGTTATTGATTGAAAAATCAATGATTTTGTTAATCATAGATAGAGTATTAATTCAGTTTAAATTCTCTTTAGATACATTGAAAAAAATGAAATGCACGATTTTGACGAATCTAAAAACATAGACACGTCAGAACAGGATATAGTTATCCTATGAAAACTGAATTATACCCGAGGGGGTTGTAAAAGGGAATGTGGAATATCTTTGCCAAGGTCGTCAAAATGGGCAAAATATTGATGTGGAATTGCGGGCTGTAAGGGTTCAAAAGCAACAAGCCCAAAATTTATCGTGTGAACGTGGCAGCAATGACATTGGCAGAATGGCGAGCATAACTCACAGTCTTGGTCGTGATCGCCATCAAAGTCAATTACCGTAACAACTTGGGAATCATCCTCGCTATAATTCATATCATTGCAAGGCACAGCATTAAGTGCCAAGAAATAAAGCGAAAGTATGATTGCTATAAATTTCACAATGCAAAGATAACAGAATTTTTTTGCAACTGTGTTGCAAATGATTATTACATTGATTTAATAACACTACCGCAGGTCAACATCGCATCGCCATAATAAGGGTTCTTTATTTCTTCTTCAGTACTTAACCATACTGCGCCCTTATTGTTGTTTGCCATTGGGCATTTTTGGACATAGTAATTTGTTGAGTTTTCTATGTTCATAGCAATAGGCACGATATTCTCATTAAGTATCACAAAATGTGTTCGCTGGTTTTCTAGATTTTCATTGGTTGCAATGGCATCCAGCATCTCGATACTTTTGGTAAGATGTTGCTTTTCCATTTTGCCTAAATCCGATGTAGAAATTTCCTTTAATTTTTTTGATGTCGCTTTCGCGAAAGCGGAAATCTGACCAGCATCGCTTGCTACAAGAGCATCTTTCATTTTAAGATATGATGGTAATGCTTTATTGAATTCAGTACTAAAGCTATTACTGAAACTCATTTCCATATCGCCCATCATAGCTGATTCATCCTGCATCATTTGCTGATTCATCATTGATTTTTTACCTTGTA
The DNA here is from genome assembly GCF_048285865.1 of Christiangramia marina. NCBI lineage: Bacteria > Pseudomonadati > Bacteroidota > Flavobacteriia > Flavobacteriales > Flavobacteriaceae > Christiangramia > Christiangramia marina. The sequence goes on from NZ_JBLVTK010000001.1 coordinate 1,309,858, forward strand.
ATTGAGCTGCAGCATCTACTGTAAACGTTCCATTAGTTACTATTTCATCGCCATTATTCAGTCCAGCCGATACTTGGTAATTTTCGCCAGAGCGATTGCCCAAGGTTACTTCACGCATTTCAAAAACAGGTTCGTTAGGATTGGTTTTTAAATATACCAATGAACGCTCGCCCGTCCACAGTACAGCACTTGCGGGAACAGAAAGGGTGTTTTCCATAGTTTGGGTTGCACCTTTTACCTTACCTGTCACAAACATTCCTGGCTTAAATAGGTCGTCTCGATTTTGTAAGGTTGCACGCACCGTTACTGTACGTGTGGCATTGTTAAGCATAGGGTCGATGAAAGAGATAGTTCCTTCAAATTCCTTATTGGGATAGGCATTGGTCGTAATGTTGATTTTTTGTCCAACCTTAAATTGTGCAATCTGATTTTCGTATGCATCAAATTCTGCCCAAACCGAATTAAGATTGCTCAACTTCACAATAGGCTGTCCTTGATTAACATAATCGCCTTGTGCTGCCATTACTTCTGAAACCGTTCCTGAAACAGTTGCATAAATAGGGAAGTTTTCTCGCACCGTTCCACTTTCTTCTATGGCATTGATTTGTGAGTCCGAAAGTTTCCAGTTTTTGAGTTTATTGCGCACCGCTTTATATAACGCTGGTTGCGATGCTTTCAGCGATGCAGCTGTAATTAATTCCTGCTGCGCCGCGACAAGGTCTGGCGCGTAAATGGTTGCCAGTAACTGACCACGGTTTACTTGCTGACCGTCATAATTAACATTAAGTCGCTCAATCCTTCCCTTAAAATAACTGGCTTGCACGGTATTATTTTCTTCGTTTGCAGCTATTTTCCCCGAAAGGGATATCATACCATCATCATCGCTAGATTGTGTATTACCTACGATAGTGGTCTGGATATTTGCCAGCGCCATTGCGTTTTCGGTCATTTTAATCTCGTTTATTGCGAGTCCTTCAGCACTCGATTCGGCAGGAATTAAGTCCATTCCACATATAGGGCAATCGCCAGCTTCGGGTTGCATTATCTGTGGGTGCATTGAACACGTCCACATTTGGTCTTCGGTTTCGCCAGAGTGGTCGTGGTCTGACATTTCAGACATATCCTTATTTGAATCACTTGACCCATTTCCAAAAATGAGCCAGCCTGCGCCCAAACCTACGATTACGGCTATTGCTATATATAAAATGTTCTTATTCATAATCTTATTTTTCGTTTTCTAAACGTTCAATCATCGCCTTCATTTCGGCAATTTCCTTACGTTGAGCTTTGATGATATCTTCAGCCAATTTTTTGACTTCTGGGTCTTTAATGTCGGCACGTTCACTTGTTAATATTGCTATAGAATGGTGTGGTATCATTGCTTTCATCCAGAGTACATCGCCCACGGTTGACTTTTGGTCGCGTACCAGCCCTAATGCACCTACAAATAGAACGATGCTGCCCAAGACTATAGCTATGTTTTTCTTTTTATTTTGATACATACCACGCATTGCAACAAACATTATGATGGCCATAGCTGCGATACCAAGGCAGACCATATAGAAACGCGTAAGGCTGAACCAAACGTGGTCCCATTCATAGGTATTTAAATACATCGTGATATACATTGCTATAAAAGAGCAAGCCAGCATCGCTACAAAGCGCGTATAATGATTTTTTGATTTTCCTGAATTTGTGTGTTCGTTTGCATTCATAATTTTTGGTTTTATAATTAGTTATTAAATTGACTTTGTTCGCAGTCTAAGTGCATTGGCAATTACTGATACTGAGCTGAAGCTCATTGCCAAAGCCGCAATCATTGGCGATAAGAGTATTCCGAAAAAGGGGTACAGCAGTCCTGCCGCAATCGGTATTCCTAATGTGTTATAAATAAGTGCAAAAAAGAGGTTTTGCTTAATATTGCGCATTACTACGTGACTAAGATTACGTGCCTTTACAATACCGTGCAAATCCCCCTTAACTAAGGTAATGGCAGCACTCTCGATAGCAACATCCGTTCCCGTGCCCATTGCGATACCTACATCGCTTTTAGCCAATGCAGGTGCGTCATTAATACCATCACCTGCCATTGCAACCACTTTACCTTGCTCTTGTAATTTCTCGACTTCCTTAAGCTTGTCTTCGGGTAGCATACTTGCTTGAAAATCTGCAAGGTTCAGTTCATCTGCAACAGCTTTTGCGGTGTCGTGATTATCACCCGTAAGCATAATGACTGCAATTCCCTTATCCTGCAAATCCTTGATAGCTTTTGCGCTCGTTTCCTTGATTTTATCGCCTATGACCACGTAACCAGAAACTTTACCATCAATGGCTAGATAGGAAACTGTCTTACCTTGCTTTTGATAGGATTGCGCTTCGTTTTCCATCACTTCGGTAAGCGTGGCATTCGCCTGTTCCATCATTTTGGCATTTCCTAAAGCCACTTCTTTTCCGTTCACTTTCCCTTCAACACCTTTTCCAGTAACCGCACTAAAACTATCAGCTTTTAAAAATTCTGCGCTTTGTTCTTTTCCATATTTTACCGTTGCTTCCGCCAAAGGATGTTCACTTTGGCTATTAAGGGATACAATGTATTGTAGCACTTCGCTTTCGCGAAAGCTTTCATCAAAAGAACCCACTTTTTCAACTGTAGGTTTTCCTTCGGTAATAGTTCCAGTTTTATCCACGATTAAGGTATCAACCTTATCCATTTTTTCAAGTGCTTCGGCATTTTTGATGAGCACACCATTTTGTGCGCCTTTGCCGACACCCACCATTACAGACATTGGTGTAGCAAGTCCCAAAGCACACGGACAGGCGATAATCAATACGGCAATTGCATTGACCAAGGCATAAACATAGGCTGGTTCTGGCCCCCAAATTGCCCAAACACCGAATGTTACGGCAGCGATTATAACGACGACAGGCACGAAATATCCCGAAACCGTATCTGCTAATTTCTGTATTGGCGCACGGCTACGACTGGCATCATTGACCATCTGTATAATCTGTGAGAGTAGCGTATCAGAGCCTACCTTTTCGGCTTTCATCAAAAAGGATTGGTTACCATTGATTGTTCCGCTACTTACTTTATCATCTACTGATTTGTTTACGGGAATAGGTTCGCCCGTAATCATCGATTCGTCGATGGAAGTTTCACCTTCGGTTATTACACCATCCACAGGAATTTTATCGCCAGGCTTTACACGCAAAATATCATTTAATTCAATTTTATCGATGGCTACTTCCTGCTCTTCACCATTTACGACCTTAATAGCTTTGTTAGGTGCTAATTTTAAAAGTTCCTTGACCGCTGAATTAGTCTTGCTATGCGCACGAGCTTCAAGCATTTGACCAAGTAGTACCAAAGTTAGAATGACTGTTGCCGCTTCAAAATAAACGTGAACCGTTCCCGCTTCGGTCTTAAATTGGTCAGGAAAAAAGTCGGGAACGAGCATCCCGAATACACTAAAAAGCCAAGCTACACCTGCACCAATGCCGATGAGCGTAAACATATTAAGGTTCCACGTTATTATACTGCGATAGGCACGTTCAAAGAACATCCAAGTGGCATAGAAAACCACAGGAATGGAAAGTGCAAACTGAATCCAGTTCCAGTATTTTAGCTCTAAAACATCATACAAAGGATTTTTAGGAATCATCTCGCTCATTGCAATTATAAAAATGGGCAATGTAAAGGCTACGGCAATCCAAAATTTCTTCAGTAGTTTTTTATAGCTCTTTTCCTCTGCGGACAAATCAGGTTCCATCGGTACTAAATCCATACCGCATATAGGGCAACTACCAGACTCGTCCTTTATGACTTCTGGGTGCATAGGACACGTCCATTGTTCTGATGTGGTTGCAGAAAGATTAACTTCTTCAACCAAATCCATTCCGCAAACAGGACAATCGCCAGGCTTATCGTAAGTCTTGTCGCCTTCACAATGCATCGGGCAATAGAATGTTCCTGTACCTTTTTCTTTGGGTTTCTCAACTTTCTTCTTATCGTTGATGTGATGATGTTCCCCATTTTTATGGATGCTATACCGTCCACCATCAGCTTTCAGCGCTTCTTGAAATTTATCGATGGCAATATGAGATTCCATTTCTATGGTCGCTTCGGCCTTTTCGAGATTGACAACCGCATTAGTTACACCTTCGACTTTTGAAAGTGTCTGCTCTACGTGATTTCGGCAACCGTTACAGGTCATCCCTTGTATGTGATATGTATGTTTCATTTTTTATTCAATAATATGCCTGATACCAAAAGGTTCTTACTAACCAACCATCAATGAAAAATCACTTTCCCGTATCAGGACTTAATCTTTTTGTAGGCTTTCCATATAGCCTATAATTTCTTTTACAGCGGTACTATCTAATCGTGCACCACCGTGGATGAGTGTGTAACTGACCAGAGGCATTTCGCCACTTTCTATCTGCTTTATAATGGAACGCAGCTTGCTGTTCTTCCTACGACTGGAATAGGTGTCCCATTCATTAAAGTTTAGTTCATCCTTTCCTTCCTTGATGTGGTCTTCCAGAAACCAAGCGGCAGGCTGTATCTTGCTGTACGACGGATAATCTGTATTGTTGCTATGGCAATCATAGCAGGAAACCTGCAACTGATTTTTAATCGTTGCAGGTACTTTATTCACTAACATAAAATCACTTTGTGGTATGGTATCGCTCTCGTTCAGGGTTACTGGAAAGAACTGAATCACTACCAATGCCACAAGGGCAATCCACGCTATGATTTTAAGAAACTTCAATTAGTTGATTTCTCGTTGAACCTTTCCGCATCTCAACATTTGGCTTCCGTAATAAGGATTCAACACGTTTTCTTCTTTGCTCAACCACGCAGTTCCACCATCATACATAGGGCAAAATTGCTCGTATAGTTTCGCTTGTGTACCTGTGATGGCAACCATATCGGTTACATCCTTACTTAATATCTTAAAATGCTCACGCTGGTGCTTAATATCACTTTCTGAAATATGCTCTGCGTGTTCTGTGGCATCTTCGATAATGTCATTTAATTCTGATTTTTCATTATCAGAATAGTTTGAAGCATCAAAGGATTTAAGAGATTGAGCCAATGCATTTCCCAATTCTTTCGCCTTGCCATTATCATCGTCTACAAGCGCATCTTTTAAGTTGAAATAGTCATTTAGGATTGCTTCTGCTTTTGCATCTTGGTTGTCACTCATCGCCATATCGTCTTTGTCATCCATAGACTCTTGGTGCATCTCGTTACTCATAGGTGCAGCCGGTTCGTTCTTGTTTCCATCTTTGCAGGAAACCGTTAGTACCATTGTCACAGCAAGTGCCATTGTTCCTATCGTTCTTGTTACTGTTTTCATATATTTTGGTTTTAAGGGTTATTTTTTAGAATAATAGATTCCCATTTCGTTAAAAATGGGAATCTGTTGTTTTGATTATGCCAAATAGGCTTCACACGCATCAGCACATTTTTTACAGGCTTCTGCACAATCTTTACAATGCTGGTGGTCGTGATTGCCACATTCATCGGCACATTGCTTACATATTTCGTGGCATTTTTCTACCATCGCTTTCGCGAAAGCGGAATCCATAGCCAGCAATTTTACCGTCGTGCTACATACTTCGGCACAGGCTCTATCCGTGCGAATGCAGTCAACCATCATCTTGATGTTGTCTTCATTTAGACAAGCATCTGAGCAGTAATTGCAATGTGTGATACAGTTGTTTAAAGCTTCAATCAATTTTGAATTTTTCATAGTTTATAGTTTTTATTAATATTCAGTTTTAATTTTTAAAATCTTAATGACAGTCCGCCACCAGGCCCAAAGCGGTTGTCATAACTTCCCATTAATGAGAAGTTTCTACTTAGCACATATTCCAGTCCAACTTGCCACGTGGTTTCTTCTTCAAAGTCCTGACCTTCGGGCAACTTGCCGTCCCAGCCAAAATCCATCTGGTATTCATACTCGCCATAAATCCCCAATCGTGGGAAAATCATAAAACCAGTACTGAAACTTACCTGTGGTCGCAGTTTGCTATCTATTCTGAAATCTGAATTAATGAGCAATGGCATTAACCAACGGACACCAGCAATGGCGGTCGTGTTTATTTCTTCAAGGCTGTCTTCGCCTTCATTCTCTACGTTTACACCACCAAATACACGGAAGTAATCATTGAGATAGCGCTCATATGTGAACTCTGCTTCAAGATTTTTGTTCCAGCCATATTCGCCCCTAAAGGCAAATTGATTTCTAATGTTTGTTGCGGTAGCGTATAGCTCGGTCATATGACTCGCAGCCGTGATTTCGCCCCAAGTAAATATGTGGTCTGCTTCATTGGTAAGGTTGGTAAGTGGATAATCATTTAGACGCTGGTCACGAGGTGTATCGTAACTAAAAACCCTTGCCATACCGCTCATCATATGATAAAGGATGTGACAATGGAAAAACCAATCACCGGTTTCGTCAGCAGCAAACTCAAATACAACTTTCTGCATTGGCGCCACGTTTACTGTATGCTTTAGTGGCGAATACTCGCCGTTCTCATTCAATACTCTAAAGAAGTGACCGTGTAAGTGCATTGGGTGGTGCATCATCGTGAGATTATTGAGAGTAACACGCACGACTTCGCCTTGTTTAATTTTAATCTTATCGGTTTCTGAAAGAGGAACACCGTTGATAGACCAGACGTAACGGTTCATATTTCCAGTAAGATTGAATAGCATTTCCTTTACGGGTTTATCGTTTTCAAATACGGTCTTTTCAGGCGACCGTAAATAGTTGTAATTGAACTCTGGATTACCCCCCGTTTTCATATTATCACCTACTACTTTATCCTTTGGCACCATATAGCCCATCTTCATTCCGTCCATTTTCATATCACCATCCATATCCATATTTGCCTTTCCTTTCTTCATCTTCATTTCGGTCTTGGACATCTTCATTTTGTCGTCCTTCATATCCATTTTAGAATGGTCCATTTTATTGTGAGCCATTTTGGTAGAATCCATCGCCATTCCATCCATTTCCATCTTTTCATCTTTCATAGACATACCATCCATTTGCATACCGCCCATTTCCATTTTATACTTTTCCATTACTTGAATGGAATCGTTTTTTGATGGGTTGAATTTTGAAGCAGGTGCGCCCATTTTCATTCCCATAGACATCATTTGCTTCATATTCTTAATAAGATTGGGCTCTGGAACTACAGGTGCTTCCAATACATTTCCAGTACCTATAAACGCCGAAGCTTCGCCAGAACCATCCTGTGCCGTAGCGCGCACTTGCAGTTTTCCATTTTCTGGAATCGTCACTATAAAATCGTAGGTTTCAGCAACACCTATCAAGGTTTTGTTATGCGGTACTGGAACGACATCCAGCCCATCGGCAGATACGAGCATCGGATCTTCATCACCAAATGTGAGCCAGAAATAGGAAGCTGCGGCTGCGTTTACAAATCGAAGTCTCACACGTTCGCCAGTCTGAAAATCTGGGTAATCCTGTGAAGCACTACCATTGATAAAAAATTTGTCAAAATAATTATCTGAAATTGCCATATCAGGCATACGCTGCCACGCCATCTTTAACTTGGCACCTACCGCACCTTGTGCAATTAATTTATCAAGACTTTGAACCTGTCCTTTTTTAATCAAGTACCATTCGTTACCACGTTTTAGATTTTTAAGTTGGGATTGAGGACTTTCATCTATCCAATCTGATAGTACAAACACTAAATCTTTATCGTATTCTAAATCAGTTTCTTTTGGGTTAATTTGGATGGAACCATATGCACCACGTTGCTCTTGCAGACCAGTATGCGAGTGATACCAATACGTTCCAGATTGTTTTAATGCAAATTTGTACTGTTGGGTTTCGCCGGGATTAATAGGTGGCGTTGTTAGGTATGGAACACCATCATAGAAATTTGGTAGAATTAAACCGTGCCAATGAACAGATGTTTCCACATCCATATTATTTGTCACATTTATAATGGCAAACTCGCCTTCATTGAACTCAAGATTGGGTCCAGGTATGCCACCATTAATGGTCATCGCCTGAACATCCTTACCCGTAAAGTTTACGGTTTTATAATCTATGGTTAAGTCATAAACACGTTCTGGCCAATTATCAACATTTTCTTCGGTCTCGTTCGCTACCAATTGAGCTTTTGCACCAAAAGCGATGAGCATCGTTAGAAGTAATGTG
>NZ_JBLVTK010000001.1:1318099-1325726 GCF_048285865.1 Christiangramia marina
GATAAAATTACCGCTGTAAATCAACAGCTTGTGTCATAATTATGGTTGTTATCTACATAATTTTGTCCAAGGAATTCCTAAAATTTTTCTGTTGGGATTTATAAGCTGTCAAGCTCATTCCCGTCTGATTTTTAAACTGACCGCTCAAATGATTGATATGGCTATAATTCAACATTTGGCTTATTTCAGTAAAATTTGGTTGCTGTGTCTGGATGAGTTCTTTGACTTTTTCAATTTTCAGTTTGATGAAATATTTCTCAATCGTAATACCTTCGGTGGATGAAAAAACCTTGCTTATTTTGGAATAGTCCTGATTCATTTTTTGCATCAATAAATCAGACAGTTTCCCATCCATGTCAAGCGGTAAATCTTCCAGCATTTTCAATAGTTGAATCTTGACCTGCTCGGTAATCCTATCTTCTGCCGAATCGATAATCTCAAAATCATTGTTGATGACGATGTTTTCTAAAACCTTGAGTTGATCCTCATTTTCAATATCCAATTGTACACGGCCCAACTCAATCTCAATCAAACGTATTTCCTGCGCCTCAATTTCATTTTTAAGCACCTTGATACAACGGTTGCACACCATGTTTTTTATGTAGAAATCCTTGATCACGGTTGGTTTATTAAGTAGTTCATCATGGCTTGCTGCTCATAATACATCTGGATCGATGCTATCTGATTCATCTGGAATTTGAGTTGCAGTTCCTGAATATCCAGCACATCGTTGAAATCTATGGTGCCTGTCTCGTAATTCTTGACTAATATCTGCTCCGCATCTCGAGCTTGTTTCAGGTTTTTTTCTTGCGTATGGAATGCTATCTTGGCTTGATTTCGTAGGGAGTTCGCTTTCGCGAAAGCGGATTCCAACACATTCAATTGATTGCTTTTCTGAAATTCTATTTCTTGTTGGCGTAATTCATTCTGCTTTGTGATGGATTTATACCGATTGTTGAAAATGGGAATCGTCATTGTCACCATAGGCATCAAAACGTCCTTTCCATTATCGCTAAACATCGAGTTGTCATTTCCTGTTACTGGCAAATAATCCACGCCAAATCCAAACATAGGTTGCGCTTCCCGTAGATTGAGTAATTCCGATTGGGTTACAGATTCGTAAAGTTTATCGTACTTGAGCAACTCAGGATTGAGCACCAGGTTGTCCATATTATAGACAAGATCATCGGTCGGGATCTCCATCATAATTGGAGTTTCAAGTAAAGTGTTTTCTTCCTGGTTGAGCAGGTTATTGAATGAAATTTGTGCAGCTACAAACTCTTCTTCCAGCACTTCCTTTTGTTGCTGTAGCTCATTTTGTCGTATCTGCAATCGCAGAACGTCGACCGCACTGGCTTTACCAACTTCTACTGATGTGAGCGCTAGTCGCTCATAGGTTTCCAACAATTGGATATTCTCGTCAAGTACCTTTTGCTTAGCTCTTATGGAGTATAACATGTAATAGGATTGAGCGACCTGTAAAGCCAACTTACGCTTTGCGATAGTGACTTCCACATATTCTGCATCTGCCATGGAAGAGGCATAATTTTCCTTTGCAGTAATTGTCCCAAACCAAGGCAACATCTGTTTAAAACTTATGCGTGCTCGTTGCGCGCCCACTCTGGTTTCTGGCTCACTCACAAAATACCCAGCGCTGAATTCAGTATTAGGAATCCAGTTGGCTTCGTTTACCTTTTCTTCGGCGATGTTGTACCGCAATTCAAAGGCTTGGATTTCTGGATTATTGGCTGCGGCTTCCTGAATGTAGGATTGTAATTGTTGCGCTTTCGCGAAAGCGGAAACAAACAAAAACACGAGTATATATTTTAATTTCTTCATCTGTTTGCTCTTTTAAGTTGGTATTCCTTTTTCCAGCTGTATAAGACTGGCAGTAAGAAATAGGACGTAACATCGATTATCATTCCACCAAAAATGGGAATCGCCATCGGTATCATTATATCGCTTCCCTTTCCTGTGGATGTGAGTACTGGTAGTAGTGCCAAAACTGTGGTTACGGTTGTCATCAAACACGGACGGATACGTTTTCCAGCCGCTTCCAAAGTGGCGAGCCTTATACCTTTTTGAGAATCTGGCTCATTGCTTTTGAAGGATTGGTCTAAATAGGTGGCCATTACCACACCATCATCTGTGGCGATACCAAAAAGGGCGATAAATCCTACCCAAACAGCCACACTTAAATTGATGGTTTTCATATTGAACAAGTCCCGTAGATTCTCGCCGAAAAAGCTGAAGTTGAAAAACCAATCCTGACCGTATAACCAAATCATAATGAAACCACCTGCAAAGGCTACAGCAATGGCAGTAAAAACCATAAGAGACGCAGAAACCGACTTGAACTGGAAATACAAAATCAAGAAAATGACCAGCAAACAAAGTGGCACAACTACCGATAGCGTTTTTTCTGCCCGTAATTGATTTTCATACGTTCCTGTAAATCGGTAACTGATTCCTTGTGGTACGACCAGCGAACCATTATCAATATTTTCTTGAATCAGGGCTTGGGCATTTTCTACCACATCCACTTCGGCAAAGCCGTCGAGTTTATCAAATAGCACGTAGCCAATTAGAAAAGTGTCTTCACTCTTAATGACCTGTGGTCCTTGTTCGTATCGAATTTCAACCAATTCACCCAGCGGTACAGGACTTCCTTTCTCAACGGGAACATAGATATTTTTAAGGTCGTCTGGATTTGCCCGTAATTCTCTTGGATACCGCACACGCACGGCATAGCGTTCACGACCTTCCACGGTTTGCGTGAGTGGCATACCGCCCACGGCCACTTGAAGGATTTCCTGCACGTCCATAATTGATATGCCATATCGAGCCAATTGGTCTCGCTTAATATCGATGAGCAAGTAGGGTTTGCCCACGATACGGTCTGCAAAAACAGCTTGTTCCTTTACGCCTTCGGCTTGCTTTAGAATGTCTTCCAATTCCAGTCCGAAGTTTTCTATGGACTTTAAATCGGGACCTTTTACTTTGATGCCCATAGGCGCACGCATTCCCGTTTGTAGCATTACCAGTCGTGTTTCGATGGGCTGCAACTTGGGTGCAGATGTAACGCCTGGCAACTTGGTTACACGCACAATTTCGTTCCAAATATCATCTGGATTTTCAATGTCCGGTCGCCAGTTTCGGTAGTACTCGCCGTCGTCATCTTCAATCAAATCTTCACGTGTGGCAGTCGTTTTTAGCGATGCTTCCTCATAGTTGGCATCTTCATCAATCTCATTATTCGGGTTGATGATAAATTTGTCGTTCGTCAGTACAAACAATCCATCGTCATTGACCCTATAGCGTTGTCGCTCGCCAGAACTATTCCGCATATATTCAGATTTATACTGAATGACATTCTCATACATCGAGAGTGGTGCTGGGTCGAGTGCGCTTTCCGTTCTTCCAGCTTTTCCCACCACGGTTTCGGTTTCAGGGATGCTTGCCACAGCCATATCGAGCTGTTGCAAGACTCGCTTGTTTTCTTCAACACCTGCGTGTGGTAGGGATGTAGGCATTAAAAGAAATGAACCTTCGTTGAGTGCTGGCATAAACTCTTTGCCCGTATTACGCATAATAATGAAACCGAGCACGAGCACAGTGGTGGGAATTATCAAGAATAGAAACCTGTTCTGAAGTGCCCATCTCAAGATGCGCTCATAGTAGATTCTAAAAATTGAGAACACGGCCAGCAACCCAAAACAGATGATGGAAACAAATATTAAGTTCATCACGATGCTGCGGTCAAAACCTAATGGTCGCCAGTATTCTGCCAGAAGCAGCACAATCGCTGTGGCCGAAATAATAATATTTATGATGTTCTGGTTCAGCGTGAAGCTGTACTTATAAATATGTAGCTGGTATTCTTTTCTCGCTTTGAGTAAAAAGAAAAAGCCACAAGCCGCAAATGCCACGAGAATCAAACCTAACCAATAGCCATAAATAAATGCAGCCACACCCAATACCGCAAGGACTCCATTCAATAAATGCTTTGAACGTTTCCTGATGTTTGTCTTACGAAAAAGGAATGCTGCAAAAGGCGGAATCAGGAAAAGGGCAATGATAAGCGATGCTGAGAGCGCCATTGTTTTGGTAAAGGCAAGCGGTCGGAATAATTTTCCTTCCGCACCAATCATAGTGAATACAGGAAGGAAACTGATAATCGTTGTTAAAACTGCAGTCAGGATAGCTCCTGAGACCTCCGCAGTTGCGTTGTAAATGATTTCATTTGTTGTGAATGCTATTCCGCTTTCGCGAAAGCGTAATTTTTCATCTTCTAAATGCCGTATCATATTTTCGGCAAGTATGACGCCCACGTCCACCATTGTACCGATGGCAATGGCAATACCTGAAAGGGCAACTATGTTTGCATCTACATTAATGAGCTTCATCGTAATAAAAACCATCAAAACGGCTACGGGCAACAATCCTGAAATAAGGATGGACGCGCGCAAGTTGAATACCATTATGATAATGACGAGAATAGTTATAAGAATTTCCAGCGTAAGTGCCTCGTTGAGCGTGTCCAACGTTTCTTCTATAAGTTCTGTACGGTCGTAAAATGGAACGATGGTTACTTGTGAAGTGCGACCATCTGCCAAGGTTTTGGTGGGAAGTCCAGAGCTTAATTCTGCAATCTGAGCCTTAACATTATTAATAACCTCCAGCGGATTTGCACCGTAGCGAGCGACTACAACACCACCGACGACCTCGGCACCTTCTTTATCGAGAATACCACGCCTAGTAGCTGGGCCTAAATGAACGTTAGCGACATCTTTGATACGGATGGAAGTGAAATTTTCAGAATATACAACAGCACTTTCAATGTCTGCGATAGACTTTACATAACCCAATCCGCGAACAAGATATTCGGCTTGATTGATTTCGAGCGTTTGTGCGCCTATATCTTGATTGCTCTGCTTTACGGCTTTGACTACATCGCCCATACTCACATTATATTGGCGCATTTTTTCTGGGTCGATATCCACTTGATATTCCTGAACATAACCACCTATGGAAGCCACTTCAGAAACACCACTTGCAGATGATAGCCCGTACTTTACATAGTAATCCTGTATGCTACGCAATTCCTGTAAATCCCAACCGCCAGTTACATTGCCATCTTTATCACGACCTTCCAACGTATACCAAAATATCTGTCCTAATCCTGTGGCATCTGGCCCTAATGATGGGTTAACACCATTAGGTAAAAGGTTTGCAGGAAGTGAGTTCAGCTTTTCAAGTATGCGACTGCGTGACCAGTAGAACTCAATGTCTTCTTCAAAAATGATGTAGATGCTGGAAAACCCAAACATTGAAGAACTACGGATGGTTTTCACCCCTGGAATACCGAGAAGGGAAGTGGTAAGCGGATATGTGATTTGGTCTTCTATATCCTGTGGCGAGCGGCCTTGCCATTTAGTAAAAACAATTTGCTGGTTCTCGCCAATGTCAGGTATGGCATCTACGGCAACTGGGTCTGTTGGCAAAAAGCCAGTTTCCCAATTAAAAGGCGCATTGACCACGCCCCAACCCACAAATAGGACGAGAAGTAGAACGGCAACAAGTTTGTTTTCTATGAGAAATTTAATGCTCTTATTCAGCATGGCATTTGATTATTAGAGTTTTGGAATTGCGTGTTGCAAATAATGGTAAACACGAGTTTTAGCCCACTACAGCGTAGCTGTTGGGCTTCATTCTAAAAATCTAACAAATCAAATTAAGAAAGTCTGGTGCAGCACTTGCACATCCCGTTTGACAAAGGGTCGCGGGTAATCTTCAAAAGGAACTTCTTTAGATTCGGTTCCTTCAAAAAGGTTTATATAAGAAAAGGTAAAAGCAGCGATGAACGTTTGCTGCTCGAATGAAAGCGTGTCAAAAGATATTTTAAGGTCGTCCTTGCCTTCCTTGACTATTTGCTGGTCAGTACAACAGGATTTTTCAGTCATTTTAGGATTCTCACAACTTTTTACGGGTTGCGCTTTTTCCATTCCACAACCTTCAGCCTTTGAGAATAAACTGAAATCGACCAAATTTTCCCCACAATAGTGCATATCCACGGTAAATGACATTGTAGAGAACATCACTACGAAAGCCATCGAAATGGATAATATTTTATGGGACACTTGCTTCATTGTTGCAAAATTACAAAATCTTAACAGTTTTTATTGGGATTAACACAAATTTAATTTGTTTGTTACGTTGAACTGATGTAGAAAATAATCATATTTTATTTAAAAATTAACCACGCTATCCAATGCATCATCAGCATCTTTATGGATGAAATTAGCTTGATAACGTATAGTAGTCGTTACGGAAGAATGACGATATAGTTTCTGTAACATTTGAATTGGGATTTTATCCCCGGATATATTTCCAAAACTATGCCTGGCTATGTGCATACTAATGTTTTTATTTATGCCGAGTTGTTTAGCAGCAATCTTCAGTCTTCTGTTCAAGTTTCTGGTTATAGATTGAGTTCGCTTTGTCACTTCTTCAGAATCGCTAAGGTTTACACTTTTTAACTGGGGAAATACAAGACCGCCATATGATGATTCTTCTTTATATAAATTGAAAATTTCTATAGCCTTATCTGGTACTTTAAGAGAAACTAATTTACTGTTTTTGTTCATTCGATAGTGTAAGCGTCCATCATTGAAATCTGACCATTTTAATTTTAATACATCACCAACTCTTATGCCTGCGAAGTAAAAGCTTACAAGCCAAATATGGATAGCTTTTTGTTGGGCTTCCGTTATTCCTTCTGCATTTTCTAACTTCTGAATCTCTTCTGCTGAGAATCCTATTTTTTGTGATTCGGGAATCCTAATTGTCATTTTTCCTTTACCAAATGGATATAAACCTCTATCGGTAATTGCTTCAGAAATAGCTAAATTAAAGACCGTTCTAATAAGTATAAGATAATTAACTACCGTTCTGGGCGAAAGGCTTTTTTGATGTAAGAGATAGGTTTCAAATTTTTTAAGAACAGTAACATTAAGTTTATTGAACGGAAGTGAATCCTTACCGAGAAATTCCTTGAATTTTTTAAGTCTGCCTAATTCAGTGTCATATTGATGGTGTTTGTTTCTATTCTCAAGATTTTGAAGATGCATTTCTGCTACAGCAAAAAAATCAAGACCTTTAGTAACTATAATTTTATTTTTTATTTCTGAAACCGTCTGATATTCAGGGTTCATTTCAGACTTTATGACCTTATCGTTTGCTTCTGCAACCTTAGTCGCAATAAAATTGTTCAGTATACTGGAATTAGGATGTGATTTCCTAATATTACGATTTTTTTCATCCCAATATTTTTCTTCGATGTATTGACCTGTGTTTAGATAAGAGCTTTTGCGGTCTTTTGTAATCCTAATTGCAATTGGAAGTAATCCAGATTTGTTTTTCTTCTTTCTTAATACTACTCGAACTGTTGCCATCACAAAATATTTTGATTATAAATATACTCATTTTAGGTACAACATAGGTACAACATTTATTGATTTTGTTTGATATTAAATGATATGAAATTTAAATATATATCCTATAAATCATTGATATACAAAGGTATTGTGCTAGTTTATTATATTAGTATCAAAAACTCATAACCCGA
>NZ_JBLVTK010000001.1:1325789-1349891 GCF_048285865.1 Christiangramia marina
TTCGTTTATTATCGTCCTTGCGGAAATCTCAACAATCATTAAAGATCTGACTCAGAAATTGATCATATTTTTTCAGTTCTCTGGGAACATCTGCGTTCTTTTCCATATCGTGGAAATGCGTTGAAGCGATAAATTCCAGACCAATAAATTTATTCATTTTATGAAAAGCGTAAAGTGGTCCTTCATCCACACTCTTCTGGTCGAAAAATTCTCCCTCAAGCTTAAAAGCGTCTTCCGGTGCGTTCCAGCTAGTTGTTAATAGATACTTCTTCCCATGAAGACTTCCTCCAGTTCCATAATTAATAGAAGGATTCTTCCTGCTTCTTCCATCGCTTGTATATATTCCATTTTGATGCCCTGCAGTAAAGACTTTGTCTATGTACTCCTTAAATCCAAAAGGAACCTGAAACCACCATATTGGAGTGTGGTAAATTATAATGTCTGCCCATTTGTACTTCTCAACTTCTTCTTCTAAATCGTATTTTTTTCCAACTTCAGTTGTTCTAACATCAAAGCCTGGTCTATTCGCGAAATAATTTGTGGTGTTCTGTAATAGCGTTTTATTAAAACGGCCGGGAGAATGCGCGAAAGTGTGTCCACCGTTTATTACAAAAATATTCTTCATAGCATTTTAAATTATTAGTTCGGGACAAAATTAAAGGCTATTATACCATCATAAAAATAGTATGATTTATACCTTTGTATTAAAATAGTAATAGATGGTAAGTATGGAATGGTATCGCACATTCGTAGCGATCTATGAGAAAAGTACCTTAACAAAAGCTGCTGAGGCCTTATTTACAAGTCAGCCAGGGGTAAGCGTTCATTTGAATGCACTGGAATCCTATATAGGTCGTAAACTGTTTGAAAGGACATCGCGTAGAATGATCCCAACAGAAGAAGGTAAACAACTTTACAATTTTGTACTGGATGCAGTTAAAAAATTGGAAAAGGCTGAACAACATTTCAAGAAAACTTCCCAAGAAGAAGTGCCTTCCATTAATATTGGAATGTGTACTGAAACCTTTCAAACGATACTCGAACCTGAAATTTCAAGTTTAGATTTCAACCTGCTGGCAAAGTTTGGAGATCATCAGGAATTGATTAAAGATCTAAATAATGGCATTCTGGATTTAGTCATAACCCCTAAGTTTGATACTAAAAACTCTCTCGCGACCTATGAAGCATTTACGAAAGAGAATATCGTAATGGTGGCTGGAAAAGATTCGGAATTAAAAGAGATAAACTCTTTAATCGACAATGAAGGTTTCGGTGAGCTGGAGAAGATTTTAAAAAGGCAGACCTGGTATAGCGCATCTAATGAGATGGACCACTTTAGACGTTTCTGGTATGAAAACTTCAAAAAGAGGGTAGATTTTAAACCGAATTATATTTTACCAAATATTGGTTCTATTATAAGATCTATAGAGAATAAAAAAGGCTTCGCCATAGTGCCCGATTTCTTAGTAAATGATTCACTCAGAGACGCTAAGATTCAACTAGTGTGGTCTGGTAAAAAAGAAGTTAGTAATATTCTCTACTTCGCTACTCGAAGTGATCTAAAACATAAAGAAGAGACCGGAGTTATTAAAGGTATTTTTAGAAGAAAAATGATTAAGTTGAAGTAAGTTGATTACAGAAGTATTTCAAACTATAAGGATTATTTTTTTTTGGTGATGCAATTTCTATAAACTCAATCTACCAAAATTTAGATAGTTCTTTGTGCTGGCATTTTTAGTCAGGCTCCTCATATCTATATAATGTGCACAGACTGTAATCGAGTCCATCGTGAAAAAACTAAAAACTGAAAAACCGACCCTAAGGTCGGTTTTTGAAGATTTTATATTTCCTGATATTACATTGCGGTGTATCCAAATCTCTGTCCTGCAACAGATACTCCAACCATCGCACCAGCTTTAGGCATAGTTGCTACAGCTGTACCATTGGTAAACTTAATGGTTTTAGATTTTCCTTTTTCCAGAATTACCGCAGTGGCATTTCCAGATAATTCATAATCTCCTTCTTGGAACTTGTTCAAGTCTTCTTCGTTTTCGAAGAAAATTACTTCTCGATAAGCTTTTCCACCAACCTGCAGTCCTATATCAACTTGCTTCAAATTAGCATATCCAACCATTGTTCCTTTTTCGTAAACAATTCCGTTTCCAGAAGCACCACCAATGATATAAGCACCTTTTCCAACATTTGGGAAAATTGCGTATCCAGCGGAACTTGCAAATAACTCAGCAAGATTAGGTTCTGCTGCGGTCATTGCTGCTTTGGCTTCCGTAGCATCGGCTTTAAGATCGGTCATATCTCCCGTTTTAGTGGATCCACAACTTACTATTCCAATGAATAGCATTAATAATCCGGCCTTTTTTAAGTAAACATTTAAATTTTTCATGACTTATTCTTTTGGTGATTCAAAACTAATCGAATCATATAACAAGTCCTGTTAAGCTCAAGTTATTTGGGAATATCTTAAAGCAGAACCTAAAGACGATGTTAAAATATGTGCTGTTGATGTAGTCATGCAAATATTGAAGAATATTTATAATCTGCTAATATATAGTGTAATACAAATATTTGGTATTGAATTGAGCTAATAATATAAGCTATTGAGTTAAGCCATGCTCGGTATTCTGGATACTTTAGCTTTTGAATTTAGTTAAATATTAGGGGCTCGACTTGTAGGGAATCGGCCCCTTTTTATATGTTCAATTTTCAGCTTCGAAAATTTCTTCGATCGTTTTGTCAAACAGGTGCGAGAGTTTGAATGCTAAAGGTAAACTGGGGTCAAACTTTCCTTTCTCTATAGCATTAATAGTTTGTCTGGATACATTTAGTCTTTTTGCAAGTTCGGCCTGCGTCAAATCATGCTCGGCTCTTAAAATTTTAATTCTGTTTTTCATCGATACCTGTATTGCCCAATTACTACTCCTGCGAAATAGCTTAGCCCAATCACAATTACCAGATGCGAAATTTCAGCATCGAAATTAATAAGGTTTGTCACATCCATTGTCGAGTAGCTAATTCCAAGAATGAGAGCGATCCCTAGTGATAAGCCCATTGCCTCAAGATGGATCTTTCTTTGTAACTCGTCCAGGCTTTCCAGGTGCTTTATGTTGGCTATGATCATTCCAACTCCAATTAGTAGATTAATGATTAGCAAAATGGTTGTGAGCGTGTTATTGCCTGTCCATAGATAAAGATTTCCAAATACCACCACTGCCAGGGATGTAACCCAAAGTGTGGTCCATAAAGCCAGGAGCTTCGTGCGTCCGGTTGTATAGTTTTTACTCGTTGATTTTTCCATGATGTAAAGTTTATTTGACACAAATATAGAAAAAGAATCTAATTAGAGTGGTTTGTTTTACAAAAAGTAAATAAAACTTTACATTCAGTTTTACTTTTTTAGTATTTCAGTCATGATAAGATTTTGCTAAACTCCTCCTGTATCCATTCTGAAACCTAAGTTTTCTATATCTTCGAATCTCTCAAATCTTCCAAAATGATGACTCACACAAACCGAAATATTTCTGAAGCCGATTTTGATATTACCATTCCTATAAAGATTGGTTATCCTGCGCTAAATGATTTTCTAAAGCAGAAATTGGTTGGTGAGATCATCAGCAAAGAGAATGAGGAAGGCGAAAAGTCTAACTACGCCCAGATCCTGGACATTACGATTGAGAAAAGTGACAATCCGGAATACGATTTATGTCTGCCTGTTACAGTGCAAACGCTTACTAGTTTTTTTAAGAACAAGCAGGTTAAATTTTTGTTCTACGCGAGTTTACACCTAGATCGTGAACTCCAAAAAATTGCACTTGCAAACTATGAGATCGATGGTCAGAATAACAA
The DNA here is from genome assembly GCF_048285865.1 of Christiangramia marina. Classification (NCBI taxonomy): domain Bacteria; kingdom Pseudomonadati; phylum Bacteroidota; class Flavobacteriia; order Flavobacteriales; family Flavobacteriaceae; genus Christiangramia; species Christiangramia marina. The sequence continues at coordinate 1,329,651 of NZ_JBLVTK010000001.1, forward strand.
CTGGTTTGTAAATCAGGCTTTAGAAACTGTTGTGAACAAATGGTTGTACGCTAAATTGAAGGAAAAAATGAATTTTAATTTCATGCCTCAACTGGAAGAGCAAATGAATTCCTTGAACAGTAAATTGGAAAATAGGATAGAAGCCAAGGAAGGCATCAATCTTATTGGTTTCCTGGAAGATCTTGAAGTTGCGCAGTTTATGGCTGACGAAAATGACCTTTGGATCTCTATGCGCTTGAGGGCAAATGGTGTGGTTGAAATAGATAAAATTAAACTTCCCTAAGATGAAGCTGAATCACTATATCGATCATACGCTATTAAAACCTGAAGCCAGTCCTCAGGCAATTATAAAACTTTGTCAGGAAGCGATTGATTATGAGTTCTATGCGGTTTGTGTTTCCGGATGTTATGCCTATTTAGCTGCAGAGCAAGTTAGACAATCTAATGTAAAGCTAGCCGTTACTGTAGGCTTCCCATTGGGTTCTTCAACTTCGGAAGCAAAAGTGCAAGAGGCCAAAATTGCGATTAAACAAGGTGCAGATGAGATCGACATGGTTCTGAATATTGGTTTTCTTAAAGCTGGGTTGACTGAAGAAGTTGAAGAGGAAATAAGGTCTGTAAAGTCGGTAATTGGAGATAGAATACTCAAAGTCATTCTGGAAACCTGTTATCTAAGCAATTCTGAAATGGTAAAGGCCTGTATGATTTCAGAAAAAGCAGGAGCTGATTTTGTGAAAACTTCTACAGGTTTTGGTACTGCTGGTGCTAGTATCGAACATATAAAGCTTATGAAGCAAAGCATTGGTGGCAATATGAAAATCAAAGCTTCAGGAGGAATTCGAGATACAAAGACAGCCTTAGAATTTGTAAATGCCGGTGCAGACCGCATTGGAACCTCTTCCGGGATTCAGATTGTTTCCGGCTAATAGGTCTCATAGGATTTTTCTTACTTCATTTTGTTCATATCGTCTTAATAACTAGGCTCTAAAGTATTTGTTTACAGAACTTTAATAAGTCGATTTTTACCTAAATTATTCCTATTCAACTTATAATTTCTGTTGCTTTGAGACAATCTAATTTAGTGTTCCGGTTATTCCTTGTTGTTTTTATGGGAATGATCGTGAAGGGTACGGCACAGGTTCATAAATCTCTGCAGGAAGTCAGGATGATCAATAGCTTTACAAATGCTGAAAAGGTCCATATTCAGCAAGCTAACGGTGATCATCTCTGGATCACAACGCCATTAAAAGTTATTCGATATAACTCTGCGGAAGTAGAGGATTACAATAAATTTCGGGGTATTCCATCTGAAATTGGGAAACAATATCGTGCTACGTTAACAGATTCCAGGGGACAGGTATGGCTTACCGGAGATAAAGGTATGGCTGTTCTCGAGAGCGGAAAGCAGGATTTTAGATTTGTAAGTTCCATGCCCGGGAAGGTCTATGAGATGCTGGAAGACCCGGCGGGTCAGTTATGGCTGGCTGCAGAGAACGGTATTTTCAAGCTGAACGTCGATTCTAAAGCTAAGGATTTCGGACTTTCAAGATTTCTTTCTGAAAATACTCAGGCAACCACATCTACTATCTTTAACGACGAAATCATTTTTGCCGGGCCAAATGCTGTGATTGCTATTAATAGGAGATCCGGGAAATTAAGACGACTTAAAACTTCATATTACGAAAATCTGGAGTTCACGGCACTTCTACCACTCGGTAATAAGTTGTTGCTGGCTACCAATAGAAAGGGGATGTTCGAATTCGATGCACAACTAGATAGATTTCAGAAGATCTACAGGTTGCCTTTCGATCTTACCAGAGGTCATATAACAGATTTACTCAAAACCAACGATAAGGTCATTGCCCTAACCCGTGATAATGGGGTATATAAATTCGATGAGGAACTAAAATTTATTAAAAAAGAGGAAAGCTTTCCGAAGCAATTATTTGCAGGCCAGTTAAATGATAAAAACTTGCTCTGGTTAGTTGGAAATGACGGGCTCTATCTGAAAAATCTATCTTCAGAATCTATATGGCAATTGCACCATGATCCTGCGAAATATTCGAGTCTGGCAGGCAATAGGTTAAGTGCCATGGCCACAGATTCTCGTGGACACGTTTGGTTTGGAACCAGTGAAGGCCTGAGCATCTGGAACCCTGAGACCGATCGCTATAGTCATATCAAAAATTTGAACTACAAAAAGGCAAGACAAAATCCAGACAAGATAACTTCTATTGCTGCTAACGGACAGTATGTATGGGTTGCCACCGGTGAAGATGGTGTGTATAAGATAAATATCAATACACTCCTTAGAGCTCATTATGCACCCACCGCACTTTACAAAACAGAGGTTCTGGAAGCAAATGCCCTATTTATTGATTCTTCTGAAAATACATGGATTGGCGGAGAAACAGGTTATTTGACTAGAATCGATACTTCCAATGAGATCAAAACCTTTCCTTTAAAAGAAGTCCAGGCAATTGCAGAACTCGGGCCCAGAAAACTGATCGTCGCAACCAGGAATCGTGTTCATTCCATAGACCCCATTAGTGGTCGTATTAGCGATCTTGATATGCTTACTGCCAGCGAAACCATGCATTATTATGCCATCAATCAATTGTATATCACTCAGCAGGGCATAGGTCTATTTGCAACAGAAGGCACAGGTTTGATCGCGTATAATTTTGAAACGGAAGCTTTAGACATCTTTGATGAAGATTTTGGTTTACCGTCTAATAATGTGGAAGGAGTGATCGTGGAGGATGAAAATTACTGGATATCTACAGATGAAGGTCTTGCAAGTTATGATCCAAAAGAAAAGAACCTTAGAGTATTCAGTGAATTAAACGGACTTACAACTTTTGAACTAACTACAGGTTTTACTAAAATGACGAACGGTTCCCTTGTCCTGGGGACAGCGAAAGGGGTTAATATTTTTAAGCCGAAAAGTATGCTGGCGCAGCAGGAGTTGAAACCTGAAGTGGAATTCAGAACTCTAATGCAGGCTTCAGTTCGTAATGAAAAGCAAAGAAGGATCTCGTTACTAAGTGGTTCGATCATCGAAGTAAAAGAAAATACAGGTTTTCAGGTAGCATTTCAGGGATTATCATTCTGGTCTCCAGATGAATTGCTCTATAGCTGGAGAATGCAGGGAATTGAAGATGAATGGTCCAAACCATCAAAAGTGAATTCAGCGAATTATGCCAGTCTGCCTCCGGGAAATTATATGTTTGAAGTAAGGTCAAAACTACCAGATTCCAGTTGGTCTGAAATTAAACAGATTCCCGTAGAAGTCGCAGCAGTTTCAGGAGGGATTGGAGTTGTGTATCTATTTATGGGAATTGGAATTATAGCGGCTGTGATCATATTTGCCTACGTATTCGTTCTTCGTTCCAGAAATGCCGACAGGCAGGCCAAGGAAGAACTTAGAGCAAAACTGCAACAGGAGTTTCAGAAACCTGTGGAAAGCGCGGTACAATCTTTAAGTAAGATCTCAGCTTCTAAAGATGCGGATAATCAAGAGGATCTACAGCGATATGCTGCAAGGTTTGATGATCTTTTCAACCAGATCCTGAATTTCAATTATGAAGAATCTGTCTATGAAATTTCCAGTATAAAATTAGATGCACATCTTCCAGAAGTTGTAAATGAGATCGAACCGGTCTACAAATTGAAAGATCTGGACTTGATCATTAATAACCATTGGGGAGAAGAACCTTTTTATTACAATCTTGAGATGCTGGATAAGATCTTCTTTAGTTTGATATCGGGCAGTGCTGGGTATTCGGTTAAAAATGGAAAGATCATTCTAAATCTTATTCGCACTAGTGTTGGAGATCTGAAGGTTCAGATCACAGATACCGGAAAAGGCATTCCTGCACAGGATATTAAGGTGCTGGAAAAGAAGCGTGGTCTGGATCAACGAATGAAGTTTAGAGATAAGAGCGGACTTCGTTATATCCTTAAGGCTATGGAACTCATTAATAAAGCTGGAGGAAGCTTCAATTTTGAAACGCAAAGTAATGAAGGTTCAACATACACTGCTGTATTAAAGAACAGGCAGGAAGATTATCGCAGGGTGCCCCAACGTGCTGCCGGAATCCTTCAGTCTAAAAACACTCAGAAGGCAATTGCTAAATCCCTTCCAAAGGAAATTGAAAATCTTAGTGGCAGTAAGATATTGATCATTGACTCTCAAACTTCCTCCAGGGAACTGCTGGCCAATTCAATTGGTCATCACTGCCAGGTTTACCAGGCGGCAACGGCTGAAGAAGGCATTGAAAAAGCAAGTATGATCTTTCCAGATATCATAATTGCAGCGAGCATGCTGTCAGATATGAACACTATTCAACTATCTAAAATGCTTAGGCGTAATCCTGCTCTCAACCATATCGATATATTCATGATTACAAATGAGGGACAGCAATTTGATCCAGAACAGGTAGCTGAAATTACTAAACTTATCAGTGAACCTTTGAAGGTCACATTATTGATGAATAAGATCGCTTCAACCTTGAAAAGTCAGCAGGTATTTCGAGAAGGCTTTATCAAAAGTCATATGCAAAGTGGTGACATAGTATACAGGTCTGATCGTAATAGAAAATTTATTCAGGAATCAAAACAGACTATCCTTGATAATATTGAAAAAGACAATTTCACTGTGCACGATCTTAGCGCTTCCTTAGGTATTTCGAGTAACACACTGTTCATGAAACTTAAAAGTCTGGTGAACCTTTCACCTCAAGAATTTATAGAGTTTGTCCATGCAGAATACGGAAGAGAATTGCTGAACGATGGTGATTTTAATACCATGGAGGTGTCATACAAAGCAGGGTTTTCCAGTCCAAAACGCCTTCAGGAAAGTCTGAAGAAATTCTACGGAAAGGATTATAATTCTATCTTAGAGCGGTAGTTTCCAGTATTCATTCCACAAAAAAAAGCCTGTTCGTCAAGAACAGGCTTTTTTATTCTACTAATAGTTATTAGCCTACCAGTTGTAGTTCACTAAAATCCTTCTTTATGATCATGCTTTTATCTTCAGCATTGTATTGCAGTGTCTCTAACGGCACTTCTTCATTTTCGTAGAATACTCGTCTAATTTCAAATGGAAGTCCGTGTAGATTCAGTTTAAAGGTTTCATAGGAAGCTGAGAACTTTCCGCTCTTATGCTGCTGGATGATCACCTCATCTTCTTTACCTGTTAGCTTAAATGTTCGAAGGCTATAAATGTTCTGGCGGTATTCATAACCATCGTGCGCATCTTCATAAAATTCAGAATTCTCTTTTCCTAGTTTGTAATATACATCAAGCGTCATTTGTTTAATCTCTACCTGATCTACATATTGCTGGATCGGGTATTTAGGAATTATTGCTCCGGCCTTGATAAATATTGGTACGATATCCAGTGGCGCGTCAACCCAAATTTCCTTACCACCATTTACCAGGTTATCGTTCCAGAAGTTGTACCACTGGCCTTTTGGAATATACATTCTTCGTCCCTGTACATTTGGTTCCTGAATTGGGCACACCAGGATCTGGTTTCCGAAGATAAATTCATCAGATCTATAGTGGGTTTGCACATCTTCCTGGTCAAAATAAACCAGCGGTTTTAGAATTGGCTGCCCTTCCTGTACGTAATTATAGAACGCCGTGTATAAATATGGCAATAGCTGATAACGCAATTCTACGAACTTCCTGCTAATGTCAAGTACGTCCTCTCCGAAGAACCATGGTTCCTGTTCGCCATGATCTCCCGAGGAATGAACACGGCAGAAAGGATGAAAAATTCCTAGTTGTATCCATCTGGTATAAAGTTCTCCTGAAGGCTGCTCGGCAAAACCACCAATATCTGATCCGGCAAAGCTCATTCCGCTCATACAAAGTCGTTGTATCTGGACATTTGCAAGCCATAAATGTTCCCAGGTAGCGACATTGTCACCAGTCCAGGTTGAAGTATAGCGCTGTCCTCCAGAATAATTAGCCCTGGTAATAATGAACGGCCGCTTCGGGAAATTGAACTTTTTAACTCCTTCATAGGTGGCTCTCGCCATCTGCATTCCGTAGATATTATGAGCTTTTCTATGGCTACATGCATGACCATCATAATCATGTCTAACATCCAGCGGGAAAGTTTTTCCTGGAACCTCCATCACTGCCGGTTCGTTCATATCGTTCCAGACTCCTTTTACTCCAATTTCACCAATAAGTTCTCTGTACAAACCGCTCCACCATTCACGTACATCGGGATTGGTGAAATCTGGAAAGTAACATTCCCCCGGCCAGACCTTACCTCGCATGTATGGTCCATCTGCACGGCGGCAGAAATAGTCTTTGTCCAAAGCTTCTTTAAAAACATCATAGCTCAGGTCTATTTTGATACCTGGATCGATGATGGCAACTGTTTTAAAGCCGTCCTCTTCCAGTTCACGAACCATTCGTTTAGGATCTGGAAAGAATTCCTTGTTCCAGGTAAAGCAACGGAAGCCTTCCATATAGTCAATATCCAGGTAGATCGCATCACAAGGGAAATTCAATTCCCGGAATTTTGAAGTGATCTCCTTAACTTTGCTTTCAGGGTAATAACTCCATTTGCACTGGTGAAATCCCAGTGCCCACATTGGTGGCAATTCTGGTTTACCGGTAAGATCTGTATACGTTGTGAGGACATCGGTCATTTGAGGACCGTAAATGAAGTAATAATTCATCTCCCCGCCATCTGCCCAGAAGCTGGTTACGTTTCGTCGTTCACTACAAAAATCAAAATGTGTTTTAAATGTATTGTCGAAAAAGATTCCGTAGGAAATATTCTGTTGAAGCCCCATGTAGAAAGGAACAGCTTTATAAAGTTCGTTAGTATCCTTTCCGTAAGCATATTGATCTGTATTCCAGAGACTCAGTCTTTTACCCTTTAAATTGAAGTTGGTTGGCTTGTCCCCAAGTCCGAAAAAACTTTCCTGGTCTTTCGAAGATTTGCTCATTTTGACAAAATTCCCTCCAAACTCGAAGCTTTCTTCCCAATGGAACCCAAGTTCGTCTTCCAGAATGATCTTACCGTTATGTTCGTACATCCCTACACGCAGATCGTCCTTGGCAACTTTACAAATGAACTTTTCAGTCTTTACAACAACGTGTGTGTCCTCTTCTGAAATTTCCAGGTGGTTAAACCCATGAGGATGATTTTGATCTACTGCATATGAAAAGTCGTGCTCAAAAATACCATTGGTAGTATATCGAAATCGCATCATGTTGTCCCGAAGGATCGTTAGTTGTAGCCTTACGCCGTTTTTAGTGATAAAATTGACGGTATCCTGATCGTGTTCGTAAGAAATCAGGCCGGTAGGGTATAGATTTCCCTTATGTTCAAGTTCTGTATTCGTAATCATTTTTCTTAGCTTCTAATTATTCCGGCGATCAATAGTTGCAGCCAGAGTATTATTTTTTTTGATATTATGTAAGTTTAAATACCACTGTTGCAAGTGGAGGAACTGTAATTTTTGCTGAAAATTCTTTCCCGTGGAAAGCTTCTTTTTCGATTTTAATGGCCTCATTCGTCACTCCAGATCCTCCGTATTTCGTATCATCTGAGTTAAAAATCTCTTTTAGTTTTCCCTTCTTCGGAAGACCAATGGAATATTCTTTCAATACAGTGGGAGTGAAATTACAGACAACTGCCAGTATTTCTTTTTCTGAAGTTCCCTTTCTCAAGTAACTGATCACCGAATTCTGATTGTCATCAAATGAGATCCATTCAAATCCTTCTTCACTGAATTGGTTATCGTATAATGCAGGTTGTTTTTTATAAAGTATGTTGAGATCGGTAAGTGCCTTCTTGATACCATAATGAGAATCCTGCTCCAGCAAGTGCCAGTCAAGGCTGGTATTGTAGTTCCATTCTGCATACTGTCCCAGCTCAGCTCCCATAAACAAAAGTTTCGCACCTGGATGTGTATACATATAACTATACATCAATCTCAAATTTGCAAAACGCTGCCAGTCGTCACCCGGCATTCTGCCAAGCAATGATTTTTTCCCGTAGACAACTTCATCGTGACTTAGAGGCAATACGAAGTTCTCAGTAAATGTATAAGTCATACTGAAGGTGATATCATTTTGATGATACCTGCGATGAATAGGATCCTTTTTAAAATATTCCAGGGTATCGTGCATCCAGCCCATCATCCATTTCATTCCAAAACCTAAACCACCATGACTTACCGGCCTGGAAACTTTAGGAAATGAGGTGGATTCTTCAGCAATTGTTTGTACTCCCTGGAAGCTGCTATATACTTCAGTATTAAGATCTTTTATAAAACTAATGGCATCGAGGTTTTCTCTTCCGCCCTCAGCATTAGGTTCCCATTCGCCATCTTCTCTGGAATAATCCAGGTATAACATGGAAGCTACGGCGTCTACACGAAGACCGTCGATATGGTATTTATCCAGCCAGAAAACTGCGTTGCTTATCAAAAAGGAACGAACTTCATTTCTGCCATAATTAAAAATGAGACTTTTCCAGTCCTGGTGATAGCCTTTGCGTGGATCTGGATGTTCGTATAGATGCGAACCATCAAATTTACCAAGACCATGTTTGTCTTCTGGAAAATGTGAAGGCACCCAATCCAGAATGACTCCAATGCCAGCTTTATGAAAAGCATCCAGCAATTGCATGAATTCCTGGGGATCGCCAAATCTGGAGGTGGGAGCAAAGTATCCGGTTAATTGATAGCCCCAGCTCGGGTCATAAGGGAATTCCATTATTGGCATGAATTCTACATGCGTGAACTCCATTTCCTTTACATAACTTACCAACTCATCTGCCATTTCAAGGTAAGTAAGAGAACGGTTTTCGAGGGTATTCTTTCTCCACGAGCCAAGATGAACTTCATAAACAGAATAAGGCTTATCCAGTGCATTCACCTCTTCACGACGGGACATGAATTTCTTATCCTTCCATTTGTAACCCAGCTCCCAGACAATTGAAGCCGTATTTGGTGGATGTTCACATCTTAAAGCGTAAGGATCAGCCTTTTCAAGAATTTCACCGTTGTAATTAGATACAATTCTGAATTTATATTTATCGCCTTTCTTAGCACCCGGAATAAAACCTTCCCAGATGCCACTCTCATCCCAGCGTACATTTAGAGGATGGTCATCAATATTCCAGTAATTAAAATCACCAATTACGGAAACCAACTTTGCCGAGGGAGCCCAGACAGAAAAGTAAACTCCATCCTGTCCTTCATGAGTTATTAAATGAGCACCGAACTTTTCGTACAGTCTGTAATGTTTACCCGATCTAAAAAGTGAAATGTCAAATTCTGTAAATAATGAGTAAACCTGTACTTCCTGTTTCATGCGTCGTTTTTAATTGTATTTACGGTTAAATTTTATTTCTGAAATTCTCTGTTGAATTAAACCCAGGTTTGATTCCTGAAATTACCGATCAGGAAATAAAAATAACAAACTGATATTTAAAAATACCGGCAATCTCAAAGTTGTTTCGGTTTTTGAGCTTTAATTGAGAAGTTTATAGTGAAATCCTGTATTCGTTTATAATTTGCTGAAGATTAGGTTTTAAACGGTTGATTTATTGCAGATTCCCGAATAATATAGAGACATATAATCAGGCATTCTGAAGGCTATCCAGTTTATTAGGCGCCACCGGAGCGGGTACGGCATTTTCAACTGGCTTAGTAGACTTTAAATAACGAAAAATAGATTCAAGATCCTTATCGGTCAGCTCACTGTAATTCTGCCACGGCATAGGTGGTAAGATCATCCTGCCACCGGAATCTCCTTTGAGTTTTCCTTCTCTAATAGCAGTTTTAAACCTTTGCATGCTCCAGTTACCCAGTCCCGTGTCACTAGAAGTAAGATTTGAAGCATAACTGATTCCCCATGGACCTATGGCCACGGTAAGATCACCGCTCATTTGTATCCATCCATTTTTGATCGCTTCTGAAGAAAACGAAGGAAGGCTATCTCCAGACTGGTAACCCGAAAGAGCCAGCTCTGGTATGATCTCTGGACCTCTTTCTGTCATTCGTTTTGGAGAATGGCAATCATGACAACCTATAGTGTTTACGAGGTATTCACCATGCGAAATACTATCCTGAAGGCTAAGTTCCTGAGCCGGAACTTTAGCGTAATCATTCTTATCCTGGCAGGAAATAAGTACGATAGTTAAAGCTAAGAAGCCTGAATTTATAAACTTGAATAAGATCGATGGGCTTTTTTTAGAAATTTCCATAAGATTGTAATTAGTTGATTGTCAATACTTAAAAATAATAAATATTTCATTATTAGTAGTTCTGCCATTCATAACACTACTGAAGTTTTACTTCTATTCTGAAATATGGAGTGCTAGTAGTATCTTTGCAAAATGACAACAAACAACCTCGAACAGGGATTTTTTGGAATCGGAATTCAAAATGGTAAAACGCCTGAAAATCTTGGTGTTTTATGGCGTTCAGCTCAAAATATGGGAGCGAGTTTTATTTTCACCATTGGCAACAGGTACGCGAAACAGGCTTGTGATACCCATAAAGCGGTAGGTGCAATGCCTTATTTCCATTATGAAAGTTTCGCGGAATTTTACAAGCATCTACCAAAAGGTGCAATGCTGGTAGGTGTGGAGCTTGCTGAAAGCGCAGTTTCTCTGGAAACTTTCAAACATCCCAGGCGCTGCGTCTATTTGCTTGGGGCTGAAGATCATGGTCTATCCAACGAAGCGATCGAAAAATCACATCATCTGGTAAAGTTTAGTTCTACCTTAAGTTTGAATGTTTCTGTGGCCGGAAGTATTGTAATGTATGACCGCGGAATGAAATCTGAATTTTCTACTTAAGCTTCATTTTCTGATGCTCGTTCCTTGCTGAACAAATTTTTCTCCTTGATCATTTTAGCTGTAAGGCCTGGAACCATATCTTCCCATTCCGGATTGCCCTCGCGTATCATTTCGTATACTTTTCTAGGATGAATTTCTAAAGAATCTCTATCATACTCAGTAATATCGATTACCTTATTGTTATCTATGAAAAAATTATAAAGCTCTCGCATTCTTGGATGCACTTTTAAATTCGAGCTATCGATGATCTCCCCGGTTTTTTCATCAAGCATTGGGTAGAGATATACCTTTAAACTTTTAAAGAAAAGTTTGCCGAAGGCTTCCAGGATTCCCCCGCTTAGGTGTCTGTAATATTTCTCATTAAAAATGTCCACGAGATTATCTGCTCCCATGGCCAGACCCAGTTCTTTCTTGGTATGCTGCGCAAAATATTCAACGACCTTATAATATTCCTGAAAATTGGAGATCATTACTGTCTGTCCCGAAGCACAAAGAAGATCTGCACGATCCAGGAAATCTTTTTCATTTATTTCACCTTCAGCTTTAAGATTGTTCAAGGTCATTTCAAAGATGGTAACCGTATTTTCAGGATCGACCTCTTCCTGTTCCAGAAACAGTTTCCTTGAGGTCATGTACATATTGAGATTCAGATTGGTTACTGGACGAAAACTACCTCTAAGTGTAAGGATGTTCTTTTTATAAAGTGCATTTGCCGGTAGAATATTGTTTCCGTCTTTGGAGAACATCACCGCATCTGTTATACCATCTTTGACAAGCTCCAGGCTCATAAGTCGGTTATCGACATCTTTAAAAACCGGACCGCGAAAGTTGATAGAATCAATTTCGATCTTATCTGTGCTTAAGTGATCGTATAATTTTTTGATGAGCACCTTAGGATCATTACTCTGGTAGAATGCAGCATAGATGAGGTTTACACCCATGATTCCCAGGCTAATTTGCTGTTGGGAAGCATTATTTTCATGAAACTGAACATGAAGTATGATCTCGCTATATTCCTGCTTTGGTTCTCGCTGAAATTTTATTCCCAGCCACCCGTGACCTTTGTATTTCTTTGCCCAGTCTATAGTGGCTACCGTATTAGCGTAACTAAAAAATAATTTATCTGGATATTTTTTTCTGGAAAGCCGCTTTTCGATCAAAGTTGCTTCATAATCGATCATGCCTTTTAATCTTGCCTCGGTGACATAACGGTTCTGAGGATCGAGTCCATAGATCGCATCACTAAAATCCTTGTCGTAGGCGCTAAGCGTTTTCGCAATCGTCCCTTTTGGGTTTCTTGCTCTAAAAAAATGACGAACAGTTTCCTGTCCCGCACCAATTTCAGCGAAAGTTCCATAGATGTTTTCGTTGAGGTTCAGGCGTGTGCACTTATTCTCTACGGAAAGTATGTTTTGGAATTCATCCTCGCTTAATTCGGCCATTTGCAGATTGTTTTGGTTGGTAGCTGAAAGTTAGGAATATTAAAACAACCCTATGCTCGTTTTAAGTAATGTTTAAAAGAATTTAACTCCTTAAGGCTTCAATAGAGCGCTTAATTTTTGGAAGTAATTTTACTTTGAAAATTAAGTATCTTGAACTTTAAATAAAATTTTCATGAAGAAGATACTTATCATTCTAATAGCATTTCTAGGTTACAACAGCAGTGCTCAGACTAATACCTTCAGTTTTAGTAAGGATCATGACGCTTTACTCGTAGAAGATCTCTCCCGCTCAGCAAAATTCTATTCCGAAGTATTAGGACTGGAAGAAATAGATAACGGAGGATTGCCTGCCAGTATCAGGTGGTTTCAGCTAAAAGATTCCGTACAGATCCATTTGATCGAGAGCGAGGAAGTTCCTGCTAGCCACAAAGGTGTGCATATGAGCTTAAATACTTCGGAATTGGATAAATTCATGAAGTTTCTGCAGGAACATAATATTGCTTTTGAAAACTGGCCGGGCGAAAGTAAGAAAACAAACACCCGCCCTGATGGGATTAAACAGATCTACCTGCGAGATCCAGACGGTTACTGGATCGAGATCAATGACAACATGCTTTAAGATTCATCTGCCGCCACCTTGTAGTCAGGATCTTCCAGAATATTAACTTCTATGATAGCATCTGCATTTTTCAGTAGCCTAATGCAGTCATCGCTTAAATGTCTAAGGTGGACTTTTTTGCCCACTTTGCTATATTTCTGAGTCACGGCATTCAAGGCTTCAATAGCAGACATATCTGAAACGCGACTGTCTTTAAAGTCGATAATGATCTCTTCTGGATCGTTCAATGCGTCAAATTTTTCAGCAAAATTAGTGGTGGAAGCAAAGAATAAAGGTCCGTAGATCTCGTAATGCTTTACCCCGTTCTCATCGATAAATTTTCTGGCTCTAATTCTTTTCGCGCTTTCCCAGGCAAAGAACAGTGCAGAAAGGATCACACCTACCAGAACTGCTAAGGCAAGGTTGTGCAGAAATACGGTAATTAATGCTACGATAACCACCAGGAAAATATCCTTTTTAGGTACTTTATTAAAGATCTTTAAACTAACCCATTCAAAAGTTCCAATTGCCACCATGATCATTACACCAACCAAAGCTGCCATTGGGAGTTTTTCGATAATAGGAGCGCCAAATAGAATGATCGCAAGAATTGTAAATGCTGCAATGATTCCAGATAACCGCGCTCTTGATCCCGCAGAAAGGTTTACAAGAGTTTGAGCGATCATTGGGCAACCACCCATTCCGAAGAAAAATCCGTTTAGAATATTAGAACCACCCTGCGCGATACATTCTCTGTTACCGTTTCCTTTAGTTTCAGTGATCTCATCTACAAGGTTCAGGGTTAATAAACCTTCAGTTAAACCAACTGCCGCCATGATCATAGAATAAGGAGCGATCAATTCTATGGTTTCCCAGGTTAGTGGAATTTGAGGAATATGGAATGGAGGAAAACCACCACTAACAGAGGCAATATCTTTTACTGTTTTGGTGTCTATTCCGAAGAAATATACAAGTAGAAACACAACAATGATGGCAACTAAAGAAGAAGGAACAGCCTTAGTGACCTTAGGTAAAAGCACCACGATGGCAATCGTTAAAGCGACCAGGCCACCCATGATATAAAGTGCAGTTCCAGAAAGCCATTCTATATCACCGTTCACTACGGTTTTAAACTGATCCAGCTGCGACATGAAAATGACGATAGCCAGACCATTCACAAACCCGAACATTACGGGATGAGGTACCAGTCTTATAAATTTACCAAGCTTAAACACACCAATGATGATCTGGAAAACTCCTGCTAATGCAACTGCGGCAAGAACGTATTCGAGTCCGTCTGACTTCATTAACGCGATCAAAACAATTACAGTGGCGCCGGCACCTCCAGAGATCATTCCCGGTCTACCACCAAATATTGCGGTTACCAAACCAGCAATGAAAGAAGCGTAAAGACCCATTAGCGGAGGAAAACCAGCCAGAATAGCGAAAGAAAGTGACTCGGGAATCATGGTCATAGCAACCGTTAATCCAGCAAGTACTTCAGTTTTATAATTAACCTGTTGTTTGAAGTCGAATAAGTTCAGTACTTTTTTCATAATGAGGCTTTTTCAGCTTAATTTTAAGAAGCGGCAAAAATAGTCATTAAAAACAGAAGCGCAACCCGATCGTATTTTTGATTGAAATTTTTACTAAATTTTGATTATCAAATGATTATATTCATAATATCATACTAGAAAGGTACGCTAAATAGTAAATTCCAGTGGGCTGAACGCCGAATGTTAGAAATTGAACAAAGATTAGGTAACAGTTCACAAATGAAATACCTTTGCAAAAATTTTCATTATGGCACATAAGGCCGGTTTCGTAAATATCATAGGTAACCCAAATGTTGGGAAATCCACTTTAATGAATGCTTTCGTTGGTGAAAGACTTTCAATAATCACTTCAAAAGCACAAACAACCCGTCATAGAATTCTGGGTATTGTGAATGGAGAAGATTTCCAGATGATCTTAAGTGATACACCCGGGATCATTAAACCAGCTTACGAGCTACAGGCTTCCATGATGGATTTTGTGAAATCTGCTTTTGAAGATGCAGATGTCCTGATCTATATTGTTGAAATTGGAGAAGAAGGATTAAAGGATGAAGCATTCTTTAAAAAGATCGAAAACTCTGAAGTGCCGGTTTTATTATTACTGAATAAGATCGATAAATCAAACCAGGATCAACTTGAAGAACAGGTAAAGTACTGGAGTGAAAAAGTGCCAACGGCCGAAATTCACCCAATTTCAGCATTGGAGGGTTTTAATGTGGCAGAGGTATTTAACAGGATCATCGAGTTATTGCCAGAATCTCCGGCTTTCTATCCTAAGGATACGCTTACCGATAAGCCTGAACGATTTTTCGTGAACGAGATCATTCGTGAAAAGATCCTTATGCATTACAAAAAGGAAATTCCTTATAGTGTAGAGATCGAAACTGGTGAATTTTTTGAAGAGGAAAAGATCATCAGGTTGCGTAGTGTGATCATGGTAGAACGAGATACCCAGAAGGGGATCATTATTGGTCATAAAGGTGCCGCATTAAAAAGAGTAGGAGTAGAGGCTAGAAAGGACCTGGAGAAATTCTTCGGAAAACAGGTGCATTTAGAACTTTATGTAAAAGTGAATAAGAACTGGAGAAGTGATGCCAGGCAGCTGAAGAGATTTGGCTATACAGATAAGAAGTAACTACATTTCAAGAATACAGGAAGTTGAGCTAATTAGCTTAAAATCATTAATTTTGCTTCCTGAAATCAATATCATATTATGGGCAATATTGTCGCCATTGTAGGGAGACCAAACGTTGGTAAATCTACTTTTTTTAACAGGCTTATACAGCGTAGAGAGGCCATTATCGATTCTGTTAGTGGTGTAACCAGGGACAGACATTATGGGAAATCTGACTGGAATGGTCATAAATTCTCCCTTATCGATACCGGTGGGTATGTGAAAGGTAGCGACGATGTTTTTGAAGCTGAAATCGATAAGCAGGTAGAGCTTGCGATCGAAGAAGCAGATGCGATCATTTTTATCGTAGATGTGGAAACAGGAGTGACGTCTATGGATGAAGAAGTAGCCAACCTACTTCGTAGAGTGGACAAGCCTGTTTTACTTGCAGTGAATAAAGTGGATAATAACAAACGTCTTGCTAACGCGGTAGAATTTTACTCGCTTGGTCTGGGTGATTATTTTCCAATTGCCAGTACAAACGGTAGTGGAACCGGAGATCTTCTGGATGCACTTGTAGAAGCTCTACCAGTAATTGAAGAAGAGGAAGATACAGAATTACCAAGATTCGCGGTCGTGGGCCGTCCAAATGCAGGGAAATCTTCATTTATTAATTCCCTGATCGGGGAAGATCGTTATATCGTAACCGATATTGCCGGGACTACCCGTGACTCTATCGATACTAGATATAACAGGTTTGGTTTCGAATTTAACCTTGTAGATACTGCAGGAATTCGTAGAAAATCTAAGGTTAAGGAAAATCTTGAATTTTACTCAGTGATGCGTTCTGTGCGTGCGATCGAGAACTGTGATGTTTGTCTTTTGGTGCTGGATGCAACCCGTGGGTTTGATGGTCAGGTTCAGAATATCTTCTGGCTGGCCCAGAGAAACTCCAAGGGAATCGTGATCCTGGTGAATAAGTGGGATCTTCTGGATAAGGAGACCAATACGCTTAAGGATTACGAAGCCATGATTCGTCGTGAGATCGAGCCGTTTACAGATGTGCCGATCGTATTTATTTCTGTTCTAACTAAACAGCGGGTTTTCAAGGCAATTGAAACTGCTGTAAAGGTTTTTGAAAACAGAAGTAAAAAGATCAAGACCCGTTTACTTAATGATATTATGCTGGCGATCATTGAAAAGAATCCACCGCCAGCCTACAAAGGAAAATACGTAAAGATCAAGTTCTGTACACAATTGCCAACACCACATCCACAGTTTGCATTTTTCTGTAACCTGCCACAGTATGTTCGTGACCCATATAAACGTTTCTTAGAGAATAAGTTACGTCAGGAATTTGATTTTCAAGGGGTGCCTATCAGTATCTTTTTTAGAAAAAAGTAAAAGAAACCTTAAACTTTTAACGTTGTAGGTAGTCTAAATCTCAAACCAATGTTCAGTAATGAGCATTGGTTCAAATTTTTATACTATCTATATGCGAAATTATTTCAGCTTGCTGCTACTTTTAGTGAGTGCGCTAAGCTTTGCCCAGGAATTCGAAGTATCCGGAAAGATCGTTGATACGGAATCCAATCCTCTTGAATCTGCTACTGTTTATGTCGAAAAGATTGCTGATAGCAGTCTGGTCACCTATACCATTTCTGAAAAGGACGGGAGTTTCCTTCTGAAAGGAAATACCGAAAGTAAGGCCGTAAATCTGTACGTAAGTTACGCTGGTTTTAAACCTTACCGTAAGCAAATAGAAATTACCAAAAAGCAGGATGTAGGTGCTATTTCTTTGGAAATCCTGGATAACGCGCTGGATGAGGTTACTCTAACCGCTACAAGAGCACCAATTTCTGTTAAACAGGACACGCTGGAATTCAATGCCAATTCTTTCAATACCAGGCAGGATGCCAACCTGGAAGAACTCATGAAAAAGCTCCCGGGAGTAGAAGTGGATAGCGATGGTAATATTACCGTGAACGGAAAGCCTGTTTCGAGAATCCTGGTAAACGGTAAGGAATTCTTCGGAAATGATCCTAAGATCGCTACGAAAAACCTTCCGAAGGAAATCATAGATAAGATCCAGGTAGTCGATACCAAAACAAGAAGTGAAGATTTTACCGGAAAGGCAGGAGATTCAGAAAATAAGACCATCAATATTGAACTGAAGGAAGACAAGAACAAAGGCTGGTTTTCACGGGCAACTGCCGGTGGTGGTACAGATGACCGATATGAGCTTAGTGGTATCGCCAATTATTTTAAAGATGACCTCAGGGTAAGTGTACTTGCTAGTTCCAATAATATCAATAGTTCCGGATTTAGTTTTGATGAGGTTTTCGACATGATGGGTGGAAACGCCCGGAGTGTAAGGTTCAATGGGAATGGAAGTTTCAGTATCAATGGAACCGGTTTTGGATCTAATAATGGGATTACGAAATCTGAAACCGGCGGATTCAACTTTGTAAATGAATGGGACAATGGTATGGAACTCACCGCCGATTACTTCTATGGAGGATCAGATACAGAGACCAGAACCAGGATCGAACGGGAGAATATTCTTCCAGACTCCAGGTATTTCACTAATTCCACCAGCTCCAGTAATTTACTGAATGATAGTCATAGAGCCACACTTCGATATGAAGTAGAATTTGATACTCTAACGAGGCTTTCCATCGCTCCACGATTCAATGCTAACATTGGAACGTCCTATCGAGATCGATATGAAGAAAACCTGGATGAAGACATGCAACTTCAGAATACCACACTTATAGATGAAACTGAAGATCTTACAAGTCTGGATTTTAGTAATGATATTAACTTTATAAAACGCTTTGGAAGCAGAGGTTCTTATCTTCAATTGGATCTGGACCATGCCCACAGCAAACAGGAGAACGAGAACATTTATTTTTCTGAAAGCACCTTCATAAATAACCCTGAAAATGATATCGTTCAGGATCAATTTATAGATCAGGATGAAAATTCCAATTCTTTTAGTGTTGGAGCTTCAAAAAGAAGTGTATTGGCAGATAAATTCTTCCTGGACATCAATTATGAGTTTGATACTCAAAAGAGCAGTAATACCAGAAGTGTTTTTGATGCTGTTGATGGTGAGTATACTAATTTCAATGAGCTATTGAGTAATGATTTTGAATTCCGTAGTTTCAAACATACTCCAAACGCCGGACTTAATTATGAAGGTGAGAAATGGCGGGTTAGTTCTGAGGTTGGGTTGCTTAGCACAACTTTGAAGACCGAGAACTTTATAGAAGATATTCGCTTCGACAATACTTTTAATAACGTGTATGTGGATGCCGATCTTCGGTATTCTCCTGAAAGATCCAAAAGTATAAGTATTGGTTACAGTACAAATGCCGATGTTCCTTCAGTGAGACAACTGCAGCCAGTGGTGGATAGAACAAATCCTACAAATATCATCATTGGTAACCCTGAGCTTGAACCAACCTTTAATCAACGCGTGAACTTGAATTACAGAAACTTCGATTTTGCTTCCCGAAGCGGAATCTTTGCATATGCCTATTTCAATTTCACAGATAATCAGGTGGCCGCAACCAGCAGCGTGGATAATTTTGTTAGAACTACAACCTATACCAATGTAGATGGAGTTATTAACGGAAATCTGGGAGCTTCTTACAGTAAAAGCTATAAGAAGGACGCTACAGAATTTAGATATAGGATTGGAGCAAATGGAGGCTATAACAGGAATGTAGGCTTTATTAATGCTGTACAGTATGAATCTGATCAATTTACGGTAACTCCTACTTTAAGTCTTACTTACGCGATCGATGAAGTCTTTGAGCTTGAACCAGGTTACTCGGCGACCTTCAATGATATTCAGTACGATATCAATAGTGGAAGAGATCAAAATTATGTAAACCATAGTCTGTCTCTTGAAACTACAACCTACTGGCCAAAGAACGTGGTTTTTGGAAATGATATCTCCTATAATAAATTTGGAAATGTTGCTCCGGGATTCGACAGTACGAGTCTATTGTGGAATATGAGTCTTGGGTACCAGTTCCTGAAAGACAATGCTACTGTAAAAGTGAAGGTATATGATTTACTGGATCAAAATGTGGATACTAGAAGACTTGTAGGAGACGATTATATTCAGGATGTGAATAACCTCGTTCTGCAACGATATGCAATGCTGAGTTTTACTTACAAGCTAAGTAGTTTTGGAGGTGGAAAGGCGCCATCCAGAAGAGGAGGTAGAATGATACGTATGTAATAGAAAAAAATAGTAGGTTTTTTGGTACAGAATTTCATCAAATTAGTGCGTTTGACGATTTTCCAATGACCTGGCCGAAAAAATTATGATTTAACTGCTTAAGTGATTATATTATAGTGAGTTATGTATAAATCAAAAATAACAGGCGTATGGAAATCTTTACTGAATTTGTGGACAACTACAAGATGAGTATTCATGGCCTGAACATTATCGCAAAGATACTGGTCATGCTTACCCTACTATTTATTTTTGCCGCCATTGTTGGTGCAGTAGTAAACGTAGTACTTCACACTGTTTGATAACACTGCATTCTGAGGAATCAGGTTGTTATGCAAAAAGCCGGAATGCCAATTCCGGCTTTTTGTATTTAATACGATGTTCACTTATATGCATAAAAAAACCCGATTCAGATGAATCGGGTTTTTAAAGG
>NZ_JBLVTK010000001.1:1349957-1384503 GCF_048285865.1 Christiangramia marina
AGGCACCAGTTGCTTTGTTAAGCGGTGGCAAATATAATTTCATTTTTAGGAACTGGCAAAGGAAATTTTAAAAAATTGCTTTTGTATTTTTGAAGTTGAACAAAATCAAGCATGAATTTAGTACTCGATGCCGGGAATACTTCAGTAAAAGCTGCTGTTTATCAAAACGATACACTTCAGAAGAAACTCATATTTCCAAAAGAAATCTTTTTGCAGGAATTAGTAAAAATTTTCAAAGACTATGCGCAAATCACTCATTCGATACTTTCCGAAGTGACAAAAATTGACGAAAAGGTCATATTCGAGCTTGAAAAAGCTACAGACTTTCTTCGCTTAAGACAGGATACACACATACCCTTTCAAAATGAGTATCATACTCCACATACACTAGGTCTGGATAGAATTGCATTGGTGGCTGCGGCCGTAGATCAATTTCCGAAGAAGAATGTGTTAATCATCGATGCCGGAACCTGTATCACATTTGACCTGAAAACAGCTAAGGAAAAGTACCTTGGAGGAGCAATTTCTCCGGGATTGCAGATGAGATTTAAAAGTCTACACAAGTTTACAGCAAATTTACCGTTAGTATCTGCGAAGCCGGATGTTGATCTAATTGGCAAAACGACCGAGAGCAGCATACAATCCGGAATTATTAACGGACTCAAAATGGAATTAAAAGGGGTTATAGAAACCTATGCTTCTGAATTTGAAGATTTAACAGTAATATTTACAGGAGGGGACAGTCAACTTTTGTCTATACCAACTAAAAATAGCATATTTGCCAACTCAAATTTTTTGTTAGAAGGACTTAATTTCATTCTAGAATTTAACAAGACTCAATGATTAAACGATTTATAGTAATCGTAGCTTTATTTACAGGATTTATCGCTGAAGCTCAGGAAAATGTTTCTTCGCCTTATTCATATTACGGTATTGGTTTAACCAATTTTCAGGGAACTGTGGAAAACAGGTCTATGGGAGGTTTAAGTGTATTTATGGATAGTATCCACGTGAATTTGCAGAACCCTGCAAGTTATGGCAGACTAAAGCTTACAGATTTCACTATTGGAGCAAGTCACGATAGAGTAAAACTTGAAACTGACGGAGCATCAGATAATTCAAAGATCTCATCTCTGGATTATTTAGCACTGGCTTTTCCAATTAGCGACAAGATTGGGATTGGACTTGGAGTGATGCCGTATACCTCTGTGGGATACAGGATTC
Organism: Christiangramia marina; assembly: GCF_048285865.1. Classification (NCBI taxonomy): domain Bacteria; kingdom Pseudomonadati; phylum Bacteroidota; class Flavobacteriia; order Flavobacteriales; family Flavobacteriaceae; genus Christiangramia; species Christiangramia marina. Next base: position 1,351,182 of record NZ_JBLVTK010000001.1, read on the forward strand.
TGGATGTAGAAGATGATGCTTCCAGCTTGCTTACAGGTCGAGGAGGTATGAACAGAGTGTTCTTATCTGCTGGTTATGCTATAAATGAGCATTTAAGTCTGGGTGTTGATGCTGACTATAACTTCGGAAATTTCCAGAATACGCAAAGTATCAATACTGAAGGTTTGCAATATGGAACCAGCGATGTGAACAGATCAGACATCAAAGGTTTTACATTTAACTTTGGAGCCAATTACCAGCGCCCAATTTCAGAAAAGTTGAATCTTCATGTTTCCACTACCTACGCGCCAGAAATGGATCTTGATTCTGAAAATTTCAGAACAATTTCCACTATAGATTTTGCGAGTGGTACGGGTAGAACGATAGATCAGCGAGAATTGGACCTTAGTGAAACCCAATTTACATTTCCTTCCAAATACAGTCTAGGAGCTGGAATTGGTCAAACAAACAAATGGTTTGTTGGAGCTGAGTATTCTAATGTAGGATCAAGCTCTTACCAGGATAGCTTTAGCTTCAGAAATGATGGAGGAGAGTATGAGGATGCGTCCCAATTTAGTCTGGGAGGTTTTTATGTGCCAGATTATAATTCATTCACAAGTTACCTGGAGAGAGTGGTTTATCGTGCTGGATTCAGGTATGATGAGACCGGTCTTATAGTCAATGGCGAATCTATTAATGAGTTTGGCATGTCTTTTGGATTAGGATTACCGATTGGACAATTGTTCTCCAATGCAAATTTCGGAATCGAGCTTGGACAAAGAGGTACAAGAGATGCCGGACTAGTTCAGGAGAAGTTTTTAAGACTGTCTGTAGGACTTTCTTTAAACGACAAATGGTTCACGAAAAGAAAATTTGATTAACCACAATAAACTACAACGATGAAAAAGAATTTCTTAGCACTATTGACAGTTGCCATGGTAGGAACTGGAGCTGTTAGTGCACAGGATTGTACAACTACCGCAGCTTTAGCTTATGATGCTGCTAAAGCAAAAAATTACGAAGCAGCTTATCCTAAACTTATGGAAGTGATGAAAGACTGTCCAAAATATAGTCTTGCAACTTACCAGTACCTAGAAAGAGCTATCGAATCTAAGATCGATAAAGCTGAAGAAGGAGATAAAGGTGAATTAGTTAAGGAATTGATTAAAGTATGGGAAACCAGACTTGAATTATATCCTGAAAAAACGAAAGCTGGAAAAGTATATTCAGATATCGCTCAGTTAAAGTATGATAACAAACTGGGAGATAAAGAAGAGCTTTACATGGCTTACGATAAAGCATGGGAAGAGGATGTAGAGAACTTCACCAGTCCTAAAGCATTATATGCATATTTTGATCTTGTAGTGGATATGCAGGATGCAGGAGATAAAAATCTTCAGGATGTATTCGATCAATACGACCGAGTTTACGCTAAGATCGAGAAAGAAGAGAATGATGCTGCAGAGGCACTGGCTCCACTTCTTAAAAAACAGGAAGATGGTGAAGAGCTAACTTCCAAGGAAGAAAAGAAGATCAAGAATGCAGAGATCAACCTGAAGAACTACAGTATGGTTAGAAATGCATTGAATGGAAAGTTAGGTGCAAGAGCAGATTGTAGTAACCTTATTCCATTGTACAAGAAAGATTTCGAAGAAAAGCAGGGAGATGTAAAGTGGTTGCAAAATGCGAATGCTAGACTTTCTGCTAAAGATTGTACTGAAGATCCATTGTTCATCCAGGTTTCTGAAGCATTACACAAGTTAGAGCCTTCTGCTAAGTCTGCTTACTCTTTAGGTCAGTTAGCTGAATCTGAAGGTAACGCTTCTAAAGCTTTACAATATTACAATCAGGCGGCAGAGCTTGAAACTAACAAGTCTGATCAAGCGAAGATCTACTACAGAATTGCTGGTAACTACAAGGATAAAGGTCAGTATGGGCAGGCTAGAAACTTCTACAACAAAGCGGTAGCTGCAAAACCATCTTTAGGTAGTGCTTACTTACAAATTGCAAACATGTATGCGAAAAGCGCAAACAGTTGTGGTACAGATACGTTCACTAAAAGAGCAGTATACTGGTTAGCAGCAGACTATGCTTCTAGAGCAGCGAGAGTTGATCCATCGATAGCATCTAACGCAAATCAGGCAGCAGCTTCTTATAAAGGTCTAGCTCCACAGAAGTCTGATATCTTCCAGTCTAAATACAAGCCTGGACAATCAATCACTTTTGGATGTTGGATTGGTGCATCGGTGAAAGTGCCGAATCTATAAGATGAAGCTAACATATAGCAATATAATTTCAGGCATTGTCACGCTCTTAGGCGTGACAATGCTTTTTTCATGTGAAGGTAATCTTCGCGAGGTACGTGCATTTAGCCTGGAAGAAGATGCGCCGCAGGCTACAGCCGAGGGTATCAATTTAAAGTTCACAGATTCAGGTAGACTGGTTGCGACTTTAAAAAGTCCGCGTATGCTGGATTTCACTAATAAAAGCTTTCCTTACCGCGAATTTCCTGATGGGGTGGAAGTAGAGTTCTTTGATGAGAAGGACGAAAAAAATACCGTGGTGGCAGATTACGGGATCGTTTATGAGGATACCAAACTTATCGATCTTCAGGGAAATGTGGTCATAATCACTGCCGATAGTACTAAGCTGGAAGCAAGTCAGCTATTCTGGGATCAGGACAGGAGCTGGGTTTTCACAGACAAACCAAATAAGATAAGATTCCCTGATGGTTCATATACTGAAGATCTCGGTTTTGATTCTAATCAGGATTTCAGTAATTTTCTTTCTAGAACCAATACGGGAATTCAAATCGTAGAAGAAGAAAAAGAAGATGAGTAAGTTTTTCAAATATTTTGAATATGCATATTTGCTGTTCGCTGCATTCTTTCTTTTTGAAGCAGTGCGAATTTGGAATGATCAGCGTCAAAGGGCTTATGTTTTCCTGTTTTTTGTGGCAATTGCAATATTCATGTTCTTCTTCAAACGGCGATTTAGGCGTCGCTACGAAGAGCGTAATAAATAGCCTGAATGGAGGTTGAAATACTAATCATAGTTTGCTCTTTAATACTTTCTGCGTTTTTCTCAGGAATGGAAATCGCTTATGTTTCCTCTAATAAAATCTTCATAGAGATAGAAAAGCGTCAGAATGATTTTCTGGCGACGGTTTTAAAACGTCTTACCAAGAAACCTTCTAAATTCATAGCAACCATGCTTGTTGGAAACAATATAGCTTTGGTGGTTTATGGTTTCTTTATGGGTGACCTTTTAATGTACTGGCTTGGTGGACTTGATCCACAAAACAGCATCATTAATTATATCGTAGTAGATCTTAGTCTGCTTACTCAAACTGTAATATCTACACTGGTAATTTTGCTTACTGCGGAATTCCTTCCGAAGGTATTTTTCCAGATCTATGCGAACAGCATGTTGAAATTATTTGCAGTACCTGCTTATATTTTCTACCTGCTATTTAGTTTCGTGTCCTCATTTGTTATCTGGATCTCAGATATTATTCTGAAGAGATTTTTCAAAACCGATGGAGATGAAGTTCAATTAGCCTTCAGTAAAGTAGAATTAGGCAACTTCATTAGCGAGCAGATGGAAACAGTTGAAGAGCATGAAGATGTAGATAGTGAAATACAGATCTTTCAGAATGCCCTTTCCTTTTCAGATATTAAGGCCAGGGAAGTTATGATCCCAAGAACCGAGATCATAGCAGTAGATCAAAATCAGGCTCCGAGTGATCTTGTGCAAACCTTTACTGAAACCGGACTCTCGAAATTGCTTGTTTATAATGATACCATTGATGATATCATTGGATATGTACATTCCTTCGAATTGTTCAAAAGACCTCGTTCTATAAAGTCCATATTACTTCCGGTGATCTTTGTACCCGAAACCATGTGGATCAAGGACGTTCTGAATATTCTTATCAAAAAGAGAAAGAGTATCGCGGTGGTTATCGATGAATATGGTGGAACCAGTGGGATGATGACCGTGGAGGATATCGTAGAAGAGCTTTTTGGGGAGATTGAAGATGAGCATGATTCAGCAGTCCTGATTGAAGAGAAACTGGGTGACGATCATTACAAATTTTCAGCGAGGCTGGAAGTGGATTATTTAAATGAGAATTACAGAACCGAAATTCCAGAAGGTGAAAATTACGAGACCTTAAGCGGATTTATAGTAAATCATACCGAAGAAATTCCGCAGCAGGGAGAGGTTATTAAGATCGAGGATTTCGAGATCAAAATCCTGGAAACTTCCAACACCAAAATCGAATTGGTTGAGCTGAAAATCAATCCGGAAGACTAAATATCGAAAGTTAAGAATTTGCTAATTTTAAATTTTATTATTAGCCTAAAAACCTTATTTTCGCCCCCTATATTTTGACAAATTTTATATTCAAATGGCAGTATTAAACAAAATCAGACAGCGGTCTGTTTTCTTGATTATTATCATTGCATTGGCTCTTTTCTCTTTTGTATTAGCCGATGTGATTAGAAATGGAGGCTTTAGTGGCCAGGATTCTCAAAATGTTATCGCTACCGTGAATGGGAATGAAGTAGATAGAGAGGAATTCGCCCGTGAAGTTGAGGCTTTCGAAAGAAATATGGGTAATAATATTAGTACTACTCAGGCTGTAAACCGTATCTGGGATCAGAAATTACGCCAGGTAATTCTTGAAGAAGAAGTTGAAAAGCTTGGACTAAGAGCTGGAGAAGATCAGGTGACGGAACTTGTGCGTACTCAAATGGCTGGAAATCCTAACTTCTCTAACGAAGCTGGAATGTTTGATGAAAACAGGTTGAGAGAATATGTTGCTAATTTGAAAGAAACTTCCCCGGAAGCTTATGCTCAATGGCAGCAGTTTACTTCCAATCTTGCACAAACTGCCAAGATGAATGCTTATTACAATATGGTAAGTGCTGGTGTTGGAGCTACTTTACTGGAAGGCGAGCAGGCATACAAGATGCAGAACGATAATATTAATATGAAATTCGTTCAGATCCCATATTCTTCAATTCCAGATAGCGAAGTTGAAGTTTCTAAATCTGATATCAAGAAATATATCGAGAATCATGCTTCTAAGTTCGAATCTGATGCTTCCAGAAGCATGCAGTATGTGATTTTTGAAGAAGCTGCTTCTAAAGGTGATGAATCTGAAGCTAAAGAGGCATTATCTAAACTAAGAAGTCAGAGAGTTGAATATAATGCTGCGGTTGGTGCTAATGACACACTTCCTGGATTCGACAATACAGATAATTATGCAGATTTTATAGCCAACAATTCAGACCTTCCTTACCAGAACATCTTTAGATTCAGAAATGATCTAAAAGGTGAAAATGCTGAGCAGATCTTCAATCTTAACGAAGGAGAGTCTTTTGGTCCTTATAAAGAAAATGGATTCTGGAAACTTAGTAAAGTTGTTGAGACTAAGAATATTCCAGATTCAGTAAAAGCAAGTCATATTCTTATTAGCTACACTGGATCTCAATTGGGAGCTGCTGGTAATAGAACTAAAGCCGAAGCTGAAGCGTTAGCTGATAGTCTTGCTGGAGTTGTAAGATCAGATTCAGATAAATTCGCGGCCCTTGCTTCTGAATTTTCTGCTGATACATCAAATAAAGAGCAGGCTGGAGATCTTGGATATTTTGTTCCTGGAATGATGATCCCAGCATTTGAAAACTATGTGTTTGATAATAAAACCGGAGATGTAGGTGTTGTTGAGACACCACTTGGATACCACGTGATCTCTATAGATGATCAAACTGAAGCTGCTAAAGCAGTAAAAGTTGCTACGATCGCAAGAGAGATCCAGGCTTCAGAAAAAACAATGAACGAACAGTTCAACGAAGTAACTAAGTTTGAGATCGCTGCTGCTGAAGGTGACTTTAGCAAGGTGGCAAAAGAAAGTAACTACGAAGTGCGTACAGTAAAAGATGTAAAAGCACTTGATGAGAATATTCCTGGTGCAGGTGCTCAAAGAAGAGTGATCCAGTGGGCATTCGAAGATGACGCTAAAGTTGGTGACGTAAGAAGATTTGATACTAACAATGGATACGTAGTAGCGCAACTAACAGCTAAGCAGGATAAAGGCTTAATGAGTGTTGAAGAAGCTTCAGCTGAAGTTACTCCAATCCTGGTAAAGCAAAAGAAAGCGGAACTTATTAAGGAAAGACTTAAAGGAAACTCTCTACAGGAAATCGCCGGTAATCAAGGTGTAAGTGTTCAAACTGCAGATGCGGTGAACCTTAACAATCCTACATTAGCAGGTGCAGGTGAAGAACCGGAAGTGGTGGGAACTGTTTTCTCTCTTGAAAATGGAGAGATGAGCGAACCTATCGCTGGAGAAAAAGGTGTTTATATTGCTGAACTTGTAAGTAAGTTCGAAGCTCCAAAAATGGAATCTTATAAAGCTTTTGCTAATCAGGAAAGTGCTTCCCGAAGAGCTCAGGCAACTACAAGAGTATTTGAAGCTTTAAAGGAAAAAGCAGATATTCAGGATAACAGAGCTAAGTTCTACTAAGACCTAGCGATTGTACTTATAAAAAAAATCCTCATCGTTTGATGAGGATTTTTTTTATTTAATCATTTCAGAATAGCTAAGAATATCATGATAGCCTTTATTTCTGAAGTAATCCTTTGAAGCTTCATTCCCGGTGGCAAGCACGAAATCACCTCCCCAGCCGCCAAGACTTTTTATGAGTCCGTTATAATCTGGAAATAATTGATCCTGGATTCTGAGACTGTTTATCGCTTTAGATATAAGAATCTCGTGAGCTTTCAGAAGCATTTTAAACTCCATCAAATGCTCACACTGCAATATTTGTTCAGTTATACCAGAGACCTTTTCTATAAGCTGTGATCTGTTCGTATGGCTTTGTTTACGATAATGTGCAATGGCTTCGCGACTGTTCTGCTTGCGATTAAGGTAAACGAAGAATAGTTCTTCCTTAAATGGAGGATCAAAATCCACTGTAAAAACTGAAGCTTCGCGGTTGTTGAGTTGAAAGCTGATAGGATGGTCGTGACTTGCTGCAGCAATATCGTAACCACTGCCACCAAAAGTTTCAGCTAGAAGTTGATAGGCATCGATTTCAAGCCAGTTCGCGATATTATTAATAAGCGTGGAGGAAGTTCCAAGTCCCCATTTTCTATTGAAATCCTGATAAGTATTTATAGTAAATCCAGACTTGAATTTCTCTGGTTTTAAAGAATAGCAATATTTCAGGATTTGCTGTAAACGCCTGGCGATCTCCTGTTGTTCAGGACTTTCCAGAGAGGATGCCTCGGTTAAGAACTCACCTTCATTGATCTGAAAATCGGCTTTGAACCAGGTTTTATTATTTTCATCAAAACTTTCCCAGGAAATGACTGTAGATTCATTTGCTTCAACCTCTAACGACTGACCCTTCTTTGTAGGTAAGGCTAAAGATTTTGCGCCATCCAAAATAGCATATTCTCCGGTTAGCAATAATTTGCCGTTGCTGTGATACTTCTGCATTAGCCTCTTATTCTCTCAAGTTGTTCGATCACTCCGCTATGTGTAATAGTGTTTTTGGTGAAATAAGTGATCATTTGTTGTTTTTCGTCCTCGGTAGCCTTTTGCTGGTTAAGGATATTCATAAGGTGCATTTTCATGTGTCCTTGCTGAATTCCGGTAGTAGTCAGTGATTTTACGGCAGCAAAATTCTGGGCTAATCCGGCAACGGCTGTAATTTTCATTAGCTCTTCCGCAGAAGGATCCTGCAACATATTTAGGGCAAGTTTCACCAATGGATGCAGTGAAGTTAGGCCACCTACGGTTCCTAAGGCAAGTGGTATTTCCATCCAGAAATGGAAAATCCCGTTTTCGACCTTAGCGTGAGTCAGGCTTGTGTATTTTCCATTTCTGGAAGCATGGGCATGAATTCCGGCTTCAACAGCACGAAAATCATTTCCTGTAGCCAGTACAACTGCATCGATACCGTTCATAATTCCTTTGTTATGGGTAACTGCTCTATACGGCTCGATTTCAGCAATTCTAATAGCTTGAATAAATTTTTCAGCGAAATCCTTACCCTGTATCTCAGGATTGTCTGATAATTGATCTACCGGACAGGAAACTTCTGCTCTAACAATACATTCAGGAACATAATTCGAAAGAATGCTCATTACAATTTCCAGCTGCTTTTCTTCTTCTGAAAAATAATCGGTTGCTCTGGCCTGGTTGCGCAGCACTTCTGCAAATTTCTCCAGGCAGGAATTAATGAAATTCGCACCCATGGAATCACGCGTATCGAATTTTACGAATAGCTGGTAGTAATTTTGAAGGTCTGAAGTTTTATCTATTAAATCAAGATCCAGAATACCACCGCCACGTTTTTCCATATTCCTGGTAATTGGAGCTACTGCGTCATTCAATTTTTGACGATTTTCTTCGAAAAACCGATGCAGATTTTCCTTCCTGCCCTTGAACATAAAGTGAACCTGTCCAATTTTGGTCATATTCAGAACTTCAGCTTTAAAGCCTCCGCGTTCACCCCAGAATTTAGCCGCTTTGCTCGCGGCAGCAACTACCGAGCTTTCTTCGATGGCCATTGGTATGGCGTATAGCCGGTCATTGATCTTAAAATTTGGCGCAATCCCAAATGGGAGATAATAGTTCGAGATCGTATTCTCTATAAATTCGTCGTGTAGCTTTTGAAGACTTTCATCTGTATTCCAGTAGTTCTGAAGAATAGTTACAGCTTCAGGAGTATTTGAAAGATAGTTTTCAGCTAGCCAGTCTATTTTTTGTTGCTTACTGAGCTTGGAAAATCCGTTAACGGGTTTGATCATCTTAGTAGTTTTCAGGAGCACAAAGATACGAAGCTATATTAAGACCTGCACAAGGCGGTTTTTGATCTTTACGAAGGCTGGTCTCTTTAACACTTACTTAGTAATTTACAAGAATCGATAGTCATTTTTTGGTTAAATTTTAGTAAACTTGGCCTGCATTAAATATTCTACAAATTTTATGAAATTCCCCTATACTTTTGTTGCCTTTCTAATCATGGCGACTTCAGTGCTATCTGCACAAAAAAAGGAAGTTAGTCTTGAAGAGATCTGGAGTGGCAGCTTCCGTCAGGAAAGACTTCAGTCCCTGCAATCTTTGAATAATGGCGAAGAATATGTGGTGATGAACCGTAATCCAGAAGCCGGTTCGGTAAGCATCGATATTTACAGTTACAAAACTGGTAAAAAAACCCGTACACTTCTCGACAGTAAAGATCTTAGCGAGATCGAAAGTTTTCAAAGTTTCAAATTCAGCGACGACGAGAATAAAATTTTACTTTCTACTGAAATTGAGCCTATTTACAGGCGTTCTTCCAGAGAAGTTGTTCATATCTACGATGTAGCTTCTAAAAAACTCACAAAAGTTAGCGATGACAAAATTCAGGAAGCTTCTTTTTCTCCAGATAATTCAAAGCTTGCCTATGTTTTCGAAAACAACATTTATATTCTGGACCTTAAGTCTATGGAACGCACGCAGGTGACCATGGATGGGGAAATCAATAGTATCATTAACGGGATTACAGACTGGGTTTATGAAGAGGAATTTTCTTTTGTAAAAGCTTTTGCATGGAACCCAACCGGTGAAAAGATCGCTTTCTTAAGGTTTGATGAATCGGCAGTTCCTGAATTCTCTATGGATCTCTTCGGAAAAGACCTTTACCCAACACAACAGGTTTTTAAATATCCAAAGGCGGGTGAGTCTAATTCAGAAGTTAGTCTGCATATGTACGATGTAGAAGCGAACTCTTCCGAAGAAATAAAACTGGGAGATTATGCAGACTTCTATATCCCGCGAATTAAATGGTCTTCAAAAGATATGCTACTTAGCGTTCAGGTTTTGAACAGGCACCAGAATAATCTTGACCTTATTTTTGTTAATGCTGAAAATAATGAAGCCAGTGTTGTCTTGAACGAAACCGACAAGGCTTATGTTGATATTACAGATAATCTAACGTTTCTTGAAGACAATAGTTTTATCTGGACCAGCGAAAAAGATGGCTGGAATCATATTTACCACTATGCTGAAGATGGGAAGCTTATCAACCAGATTACTTCAGGGCAATGGGAAGTGACCAAATATTATGGCTATGATAAAAAAGCTAAACGCATCTATTTTCAAAGCACTGAAAATGGAAGTGTGAATCGTGATGTATATTCTATTAAACCGAATGGTAAATCTAAAACCAGACTTACAGCGAAAGACGGTACGAACTCTGCCGATTTCAGTGCAGATTATACCTACTTCATCAACACATTTACGAATGTAAATACTCCGCCAGTTTATACCTTGCACAAAGCAAAGGATGGTAAGCAGGTGCGAGAGATCCTTAATAACAACGAGCTTCTAAAAAATAATGAAGCTTATCAATTTTCTCCAAAAGAACTTTCCAGTATAGAAGTAAACGGCAACGAACTGAATATGTGGACGATCAAACCGGCGAACTTTGATGAAAACAAGAAGTATCCGGTATTGATGTTCCAGTATTCAGGTCCCGGATCACAGTCGGTTTCCAATACGTATTTTGGAAGTAATGATTACTGGTATCAATTACTGGCGAACAAGGGTTATATGATCGTTTGTATTGATGGTAGAGGAACCGGATTTAAAGGAGCCGACTTCAAAAAAGTGACTTACCAGGAACTTGGAAAATTTGAAGTAGAAGATCAAATCGCAGCAGCTAAACAATTAGCTGAAAAAAGTTATGTGGATGCAGATCGTATTGGAATCTGGGGTTGGTCTTATGGCGGCTTCATGTCTACCAATGCAATACTGAAAGGAAACGATGTATTTTCTATGGCGATTGCTGTGGCTCCGGTTACAAGCTGGAGATTTTACGATACTGTTTATACGGAAAGATATATGCGTACCCCGCAGGAAAATGCATCTGGCTATGATGAGAATTCCCCGCTAAGTCATGCAGACAAGCTCGAAGGTGATTACCTGCTTATTCACGGTGGCGGAGATGATAATGTACATGTGCAAAACACGATGCGAATGGTAGAAGAACTGGTGCAGGCAAATAAACAATTTGACTGGGCCATCTACCCGGATAGAAATCATGGAATTTACGGGGGAAACACCAGGCTTCATCTTTACCAGATGATGACAGACTTTATACTCGAAAAACTTTAATCTAATACTCTCATATTAATGGCAACTCAAGACGTACGCGCTAATCAAAAAGAATTATTTGGCCACCCGGTTGGTCTCTATATTTTATTTTTCACTGAAATGTGGGAGCGTTTTTCCTATTATGGAATGCGTGCAATTCTGGTACTTTATCTTGTAAGTGCTACTACAGGAGGAAATGCAGGTTTAGGCTGGACAGGTGGAGAGGCGATCGCGCTTTATGGCTGGTATACCATGCTGGTATACGTGGCGTCCATTCCTGGAGGTATCATTGCAGATAAATTATTAGGGCAGAAGAAGACCGTACTGGTTGGTGGTATTGTGCTGGTAGTAGGACACGGTATTCTCGCCGTGGAAGAAATGTGGGCTTTTTATTCAGGCCTGGCTTTGATCATCGCCGGAGTTGGAATGCTAAAACCGAATATTTCTACCATGGTTGGTGGACTTTATAAGGAAGGCGATATTAGAAGAGATAAAGGTTTTACCATATTTTATATCGGGATCAATCTTGGGGCTTTTCTTTCCAGTTTGATCGTAGGATATGTGGGTGAAGAAATAGGATGGCACTGGGGATTTGGTCTTGCGGGAATCGCAATGGCTTTAGGTCTTCTGGTTTATCTATGGGGACAGAAATACCTTGTAAATGTTGGTAACCTTCTTTCAAAAGCAGAACGTAGTGAAGGAGCTTCTCTTGGTAACATGTTCAGTAAATTGCTAAAATCACCACTACAGCTGGGTATCACAGCCGTATTGATGGCAGGATCTGTATATTATTTGATCTTTGAATCCCTACCTTATGGTTTACTTTATATCTTTCTTACCCTGGTAACAGCCTTAATGCTTATGGTTTATAAAGACCTTACTACCCAAATAATGAAAGACCGTTACGTTGTAATGATCTTATCCTTTCTTTTGGTAGTTGTATTCTGGGGTGCTTTCGAGCAGGCCGGTGGATTAATGAATATTTATGCATTGGATAAAACTGATAGATCGATCCCATTCGATTTACCTTTGATTGGTAGCGAAGTTCCAGCGACCTGGTTCCAGTCATTAAACGCCATGTTCATTATCATATTTGGAGTGGTCATCGCAAACTTCTGGGCTAAGAGAAAACTTAAGAATAAAGAGGCTTCGTCTATTTTTAAAATGGCGACCGGTGTGATCATTATGGGTCTTGGATTCATCTTTATGGCGATGGCTGCAAAAAGCTATACTCCTTACGATGAAAAGGCTGCAATGTACTGGTTGGTTCTGGCTTATTTACTGCATACTATAGGGGAGCTTTGTTCTTCACCAGTAGCCCTTTCGTTCATTACTAAACTTGCTCCGGTCAAATATGCTTCATTGATGATGGGTGTTTATTTTGCAGCGACAGGTCTGGGGAACAAAGTTGCCGGTGTGATTGGAGAATTTTCCCAGGGAGAGCCAATGGTAGTGAATCTTAATGCTACCGGTTCACAGATGACCCAGAATCTTCAGATCAATGATTCAGTTGTAGACAAACAACAGGATTTTAGACTGGCAGGAAATGTTTATGAAGAAAACGGGGAATTGAAACTTACCACGCTGGAAGGGAATGAGCCAATCCTTGATTTCATTCAGTTTAAGGATAGTGAAAGAAGTAACGAAGTAGTTGAAACCTTACAGGAGGAAAATGTTACTGCTGAAGATCCCTATCATGTATTGATAGATTTCAAACAGGGTGATGAGAAAAAAGGATGGAGTGGAAACTTCATAGTGGAAGAAATTCAAACTGATATGGAATACAAGACCTTCTGGGGAATTACCATATTTACGGCAATTTTCGGTTTACTTGTAATTCTATTGTTAAAGCCTTTAAAGAGACTTACTCATGGAGTTGAGGATAATGAATCTGAATTACCACAACAGGAGAATTTTGAACTTGGTGATACGCAGTCTTAATATCATTTAAATATGACAGCCAACGGAGAAGTTAATGTAGAAAATGACTTTTTTAAAAGTAAAGTTTTAGGCCATCCTGCAGGACTTTTTGTCCTCTTCTTTACCGAAATGTGGGAACGCTTTTCGTTCTACGGAATGCGGGTGCTTTTGGTGAATTTCCTAACGATGGCTATCGTAGGAGTAGATAACCCAGGTTGGGGATGGACTGCAGAAAATGCAGGAGCTCTCTTCGGAACTTATGCAGGACTGCTATATTTAACTCCAATTCTGGGCGGACTCATCGCAGATAAATTTACTGGCTACCGATGGGCAGTGATCATAGGTGCTGCGATAATGACTCTGGGTCATGCTTCCATGGCGCTGGAAACCGAAACTTCCCTTTATCTTGGACTTGGTTTACTGGTTATTGGAACTGGTTTCTTTAAACCGAATATCACCTCCATCATTTCTGAAATGTATGAAGGCAAAACTGATAAAAAAGATGGTGCATACACTATCTTTTATATGGGTGTAAATGCCGGAGCATTTTTTGGAATGATGCTTTGCGGATATCTAGCTGAAAAAATTGGCTGGAGCTGGGGATTTGGCCTTGCCGGAATCTTCATGCTTCTAGGAACTTTACAATTCTGGCTGGCTAAACCTTTATTTGGAAAAATAGGAGGAGTGCCAGACAAAGAGTTGGAAGCAAAGCACCTAAGGGAGGAAGAGAGTAAAGGCGTTAGTCATAAGCCTAATCCTTTTACATTACTCGATAAAATTCTTGTATTCGCATCTGCCACCATTGGATTGCTCTATCTCATTAACGATCCGGTATCCAGGATCGGTGATCTGAACTTACTCCCAGTTGTGATGCCTTTTGATCTTGGAGGTGAGCCATTTTCAGGACCAATTGGAATGGCATTGATCGGTCTCGCATTATTTCTGGTGCTGGTTATTTCCAGAATCTCTCGCTATGCGCCTATAGTTAGAGACAGATTAATCGCAGTGATCATTTTTGCTGTGTTTACAGTGTTTTTCTTCCTGGCATTTGAACAGGGAGCTTCATCACTTATCATTTTTGCAAGAGATAATGTGGACAGGGTACTTACTGGAAATTCAGCGATGATCTTTAATGTCATGAATGCACTGCTTACGGTAGTTCCGCTGGCAATCATTACCTGGGTACTTTATCTTTTATGGAAACAGACTTTTTCAAAAATACCTGGTTCAAATATAATCCTGGGAATATGCTTTGCGGGGATCTGGGCTCTGGTGATCTGGATGTTGGTGCGTGAATTTTCAGCAGCAACGACCGAGATCACTGTGTCATGGTTTAGCATTTTGAACTCCTTCTTTATTATAGTATTTGCCTCTTTCTTCTCGAAATGGTGGGAGAGTAAATACAATCCCTCTGCTGCTTACAAATACTGCTTTGGGCTTGTGCTTCTTGGACTCGGATTTGGACTACTGGCTCTCGGGTCAAGCGGACTAGCAGAAGGAGCAAAAGTGAGCATGATCTGGCTTATTCTGGCCTACCTGTTACATACCCTTGGTGAATTATGTTTATCGCCACTTGGATTATCTTATGTAAGTAAACTGGTGCCAGCAAGAATGATCGCCTTTATGTTTGGAATGTGGTACCTGGCGATAGCCATTGGAAACAAACTTGCCGGTTCACTTGGAGGTATGATCGAATCTGTTACAGAACAGTATGACCTTTCTACCTTTTTCCTCATATTCACCATAGTTCCTATCGCCGGTGGATTGTTGGTAGCTTTGCTAAATCCATTGCTGAAGAGATTAATGCACGGAATCAAATAATGAAAGCTTTATCAAAGCGTTTCTATTAGCTTAGGAACGCTTTTTGCTTTTAGCTAAATTCATTAATTTTAGCTTATGAAAAAACTAATATTCTTTCTAACATTTATATCGGCTATTTCGGCGGTACAGGCGCAGGAGATTAACTGGATGAGCATGAACGAAGCTTTGGAAGCTCAAAAGAAGGAGCCAAGAAAGATTTTTGTCGATGCCTACACTACCTGGTGTGGTCCATGTAAACTTCTGGATAAAAATACTTTTGGTAATGAGGATGTAGCCAGCTATATCAACAAGCACTATTATGCCGTAAAGTTTAATGCTGAAGGCAATGAGGTGGTAAAATACAACGACAAGGTATTCAAGAATCCAAATTACCAGGCAGACAAAAAAGGAAGAAATTCTGTACATGAATTTGCTCTGGCAATGGGAGTAAATGCTTACCCAACGATGGTTTTCTTCGATGAAAAAGGCAAGTTTCTTTCTCCTCTTAAAGGGTATCTTACTCCTCAAAAACTGGAGATCTTTTTGAAGGTTTTTGCTTCCAATGATTACAAAAATGTAACTACAGAGGAAGACTGGAAAGCTTACCAGGAGAACTTCGAAAGTAAATTCTCTGGTTAGAAATAGATTACCTCATCATATAGGCTCCCTTTTCAGCAGTGGCATGGAAAGGGATTTTTTTATTACTGGCAGTCGCTTTCCATTTCTTGATCAAATATGGATAATTACTTCCATCGGCTATGATTTGTTTCGGTTGAGAATTCATCAGTAACCTATCAAAATTCACCTTTGGAGAATTCCGAAGTAAAAGAATATCAGGATGGATTTCCAGTTCTGGCAGATTGATACTATCGCTTTGTATATAAAGCAGACCTTCCGGAGTCATATAAAAATCCTCTAAACTGGTTTTTTCCAGCTCTTCTATTTTCCTTTCCCGTATATAATCAATTAGTTCGGCTGCTTCGGAAGTGCTTGTAGCCACTATTAAATTCTTGTTTTCCTTAAAAGTGATCATACTTTCCTTGTAGCGATGCATAACCACAATTTCAGCTGAAGGATTCGAAAACTTATTAGCAATAAAACTAAGCTGAAGTATAATAATCCCTATGGCAAAGGCGATCAGGTTTCTATAGTTTAATTTCTGCAAGATCATCATGATCCCAATTAATAGTAAATAGAGGGCGATCGTTTGGAACATATTCAAATCAATATTTGAAAAAACGAATGGTTTGAAAGAAGCAATTTCGGTTACTACCCAATTCATGATAGACAGCAGTTTGTTGAAAAGCCACACCAACAAATCTGGTAACCAGCCTACATATGCCAGTATCAATACGAGAATTCCTGAGAAAAGCACAACGCCCAGAAAAGGTAAAATAAATAGGTTGGTGAGCAGAAACAGTCCGGGAAACTGATGGAAATAATAGATGCTAAGCGGCAGAACACCTAGTTGTGCAGCAATACTAACCGAACTTAGTTTCCAGAAATAATCGAGGAACTTATGATCGATACTTATTAGTCCATAAAGTTTCGGTTGGATCAGTAAAATACTGAATACCGCGAGATAACTTAGCTGAAAGCCAACCTGCAGAACGTAATAAGGGTCGATAAGTAACAGGAAAAAGAATGATAAGGCAAGGCTGTTAAAAGCTCCTGTTTTCCTCTTCAGATTAAGACCAATTGCAAGGAAGCTAAACATGGTTACTGCTCTTACAACAGATGGTTGGAGTCCTGTGAACACCGCAAAACCCCATAGCAGTACGATGCATAGCAATAAACTTAACCATTTACCCACCTTATATTTTTTTAGAGGTTTTAAAAGCCAGTTAAGCATGATTAGAAGGATACCAATATGAAGTCCGCTAATTGCGAGAATATGCACGGCACCCGCAGCAGCGTAATCCTTGTAAAGTTTGTCATTCAGGTCGCTGCGCTGACCAAGAATTAATGCTTGAAAAACCGCAAGTTCATTTTGCGAAAAATTATATTCTCGAACACTCTCGATCAGATCGGTTCGAAATGACCTGGAATAACTGTGTAAACTATAATTAAAAGAAAGTACCTCTACTTCTGAAGGAGTTAATTGCAATTGGCGGTGTATCTTCAATCCCTCCAGGTATTCCCGGTAACTAAACTTGAACGGGTTGGCTGGTGGTTTAATAAGCTCCGGAGTAAAAGGTAGCAACAGGATATCACCAGGCTTTAAATTCATACCCTCATTTAAATTACTCCTGATGCTGAGAAGGATTTTTCCGGAAAGTTGTTGAAATTCTTCTTTGTTCTGAAGGGATCTGGCTTCAATAAAATACCTGGAATTATACTGGTTCGGTTTCAACTCTTCGGAAACTTCAGCTTTAAGAATTTGCCCTGCTTCGATATCAAAATTGGTATAATGTGAACTTATATTTTCCGGTTGCCTAAGCTGAACAGCGGTAAATCCAACACTTGCGACTAATAGAAAAGTGACTATTCCGAAGATGATATCTGGAAAGATTAATCTCGAGCTTCTGTAATACGCAATCAAAAAGAATAGGAGACAACTTGTAGTTATCACTAAGCTTAAACGCAAATTTACAGTAAAAGAGAAGCCTAGCAGTATGCCTGCTAACAGATAAAGGCTAAGCCTGATAAACACGAATCCGGAACTTTTCAAGCCATAGAATTAATCGCCTGAAAGTAAGTAATTTTTTAAATCACGCGACGTGCCATCACAAAATTATCTTTCCAGTAAGTTTCTGATAATGAAGAGATAATAACGCCCCTGGAAGTAGATGAATGGATGAAGTAAATGTTGTCTCGGTCGGCTTGCACAACCAAACCAACATGATTTATGACCTTTTTGTTCTTATTTGTTTCAAAAAACAACAGGTCTCCCGTACTAACTTCCTTTAAATACAATCTCTTTCCTTGCAGAGACATCGCCCGGGAAGTTCTGGGGAGTGATAAGCCTTCTTCCAGAAAGCTCACATAGACCAGCCCTGAACAGTCCATACCTTTTTTGGTTGTGCCACCAAACTTGTACCTGGTGCCTTCAAAACCTCTGGCGTGTCTTACGATCTTCTCAGCCACTCTAACATTAGCTTCCGGCTCAACAGCATCCTCCAGTCTTTCCAGTTTCTTTTCGCTTCTTGAAACCTTGGATTGTGCTTCTTTAGTGGTGATCACCCTTGATCTGCTTCCGCAGGAGCTAAGGGTAGCGATCAACATAGTGGCAATTATTAACTTTAGAAGTATCGCTGTCTTCATAAATTATATATTTTTCATGATGAGTTTCGCTGTATTTTTACTGGCACCAGCACCACCAAGCTTCAATTCAAGTTCATGGTACTCACTAAAAATCTCTTCACGTTTATCCTCCTGTAGTATCTTGGTAAGTTCTTTTTTCAAATTTTCAGTATTGAGCTCACTTTGAATTAATTCCTTCACTACCTCGCGATCCATGATCAAATTGACTAATGAGATATAATCCAGGTTAATGATACGTTTGGCTATGTGATAAGAGATATAACTCCCTTTGTAGCATACTACTTCAGGCACCTTGAAGAGTGCGGTTTCCAGGGTTGCAGTTCCAGAAGTCACTAACGCTGCATGCGCAAGACTTAGCACATCGTAAGTTTTATTCATGATAAGACTTACATTCTTTCTGCTGGTAAATTCCTGGTAAAATTCACTATCCTGGCTGGGTGCTCCAGCAATCACGAATTGATAATCTTTAAAATGATCTGTAACACTAAGCATGATACTCAGCATTTTTTCAATTTCCTGTTTTCGGCTTCCGGGTAATAGCGCAATTATAGGCTTATTACCTAAATTGTGTTCTTTTCTAAATTCTTCAGCTTGAGGAGGTTGCCTGTCCTGTATGGCATCCAACAGTGGGTGACCTACAAATTCTACCGGGAAGTTGTGTTTCTCCTCATAAAATTGTTTCTCAAAAGGCAGAATCACGTACATATGATCAACGTCTCTTTTGATCTTTTTGATTCGGTTTTCTTTCCAGGCCCAGATTTGTGGAGATATATAATAGTGGTTCTGGTACCCTTGTTTCTTAGCCCATTCAGCAATACGCATGTTAAATCCCGGGTAATCGATATAAATGATCACATCAGGGTTATAACTTTTAATGTCCTCTTTACATAATTTGATATTACTGAAGATGGTACGCAGGTTCATAATAACTTCAGCAAAACCCATAAAGGCCAGTTCGCGATAATGTTTTACCATTTTTCCACCCTGAGCCTGCATGAGATCGCCACCCCAAAATCTGAAATCTGCATCAGGATCCTCTTCCTTCAGAGCTTTCATTAAATTGGAGGCGTGCAGGTCTCCGGAAGCTTCGCCGGCTATTATATAATACTTCATAACACGAATTTGTAAATCGCTACAGCGACTGCTACAGTAATAGTTGCTAACAGTACTCCACGTGCATGGTAATTCTGCTTCTTCCGAAGAAAAATATAAAATGGAAGGAAGTTGAGAATAGCACCTAAAGCGACGACCTTTCCAAGGTAGTCGTTTGCAACAGCATCGGCTAACGTGGCATCGATCCCGGCATTAGAGAATAATCCTGTATATACCAGGACACCGGCGATGTTCGCAGCCAGCCCGGTGATAAAGCCTGTTAGAATATTCTGTTTAATCATTAAATTCCCAGTTATTCAGTTCTTTTAGAAAATGGTGTGCAGTAAGATCGAACTGTACAGGAACTATGGAAACATACCCATCTGCCAGCGCCTGCTCATCTGTATCCTTACCAACGTCTTTATTTACAAAGGTTCCTGTAAGCCAGTAATAATCGCGACCCTGCGGACTCCTTCTTTTATCGAACTCCTCTTCCCAATGGGCATTGGCCTGTCTGCATACCTTCAAGCCTTTTATGTCACCAGCATCAAGCTTGGGAATGTTCACGTTGAGAACAACTCCTTCAGGAAGACCATTTTTGAGTGTATTTCTAACGATCGCTTTTACATATTTTCTGGCAGGCTCAAAGTCGGCGTTCAGCGAGTAGTCCAGAAGTGAAAAGCCAATGGCCGGTATTCCTTCAATTCCAGCTTCTACCGCAGCACTCATCGTGCCGGAGTAAATAACATTGATAGAGCTGTTGGAGCCATGATTAATACCGCTTACGCAAAGATCTGGCTTGCGGTCAAGGATCTCCTGGGTAGCGATTTTCACACAGTCTGCCGGAGTTCCCGAGCAGCTGTATTCTTTATGTTTATAAGATTCCTTGATAGTGACCTGTTCGCAAAATAAGGTATCGCTAATTGTAATGGCGTGACCCATTCCACTTTGAGGGCTATCTGGAGCGACCACCACCACGTCACCAATTTCCTTCATTACTTCGATAAGAGTTCGAATTCCGGGAGCGGTGATTCCATCGTCATTAGTAACCAGAATTAGTGGTTTCTTCTTGTTCATGCAGTTTTATTTGGTTTAGCTAAAATAAGAATTTAAATAAGGAAACGTTATATTAGTGGTTTGACAAATTAGTCGGTTTCTAAGTGTCTGTTGGCATAGTTTTTACTGTACTAGATGTAACCACGCGATGACGAAATTAAAAAGAATTATGAAAAGGAATTTTAAATTACTGGCGGTCATGGTCTTCATGGCAGCTGCGTCCTGTAGTTTTACAACTAAGACTTTTGACGACCCAGATAAGGATAAATTATTGATAGACCTTATCACCTATGTTCTTAACCAGGGACACTATGATGCCAAGGAGATCAATGATGAGTTTTCAGCGAATGTATATGAGGATTATCTTGAAGGAATGGATCCTTCAAAAAGATTTTTTTACAAAGAGGATATTGAAGATTTCAGTTCTTTTAAGGATCAGATCGACGATCAAATCAAGGGCAAAAATATTGAGTTTTTCAATCTTACCTACGGAAGGCTTCAGCAGAGAATGGAAGAGGCGAGATCTATCTACAAAGAAATACTTGCAGAGCCATTTGACTTTTCTGAAAATGAAAAGATCGATACAGATTATGATAACCTGAAATATGTTTCTTCAAAAGCTGAATTAACCAAAAGGTGGAAAGAGCAACTCAAGTTTAATACGTTAATAACTTATCATGATCTAAAGGAGGATGAAGAGAGCAGGAAGGAAGCAGATGATTCATACGAGGTAAAATCTGATACTGAACTGGAAAAACAAGCAAGGGAATCTACGCTCTCTAACATGGAACGATATTATGATTTTACTGATGATCTTGAAAGAGAGGATTATTTTTCAGTATACATCAACGCTATCGTGGAAGAATTTGATCCACATACCTTCTATTTCGCACCACAGGACAAGGACAGGTTCGATATAGCTATGTCTGGTAAGCTGGAAGGAATTGGAGCAAGATTAGTAAAAGACAGCGACAATATTACGATTACTGAAGTGATCTCTGGAGGTCCAGCCTGGAGAAGTGATGAGATTACGGAAGGTGATGTGATCTTGAAAGTAAAGCAGGAAGATGAGGAAGATGCCGTGAGTATCGTGGGAATGAGACTCGATGACGCAGTGGATCTTATCAAGGGCCCTAAAGACACTAAAGTAACGCTTACAGTGCGTAAAAAAGTGATGGGAAATATCGAAGATGTAGTTTTGGTTAGAGATGTGATCGAGATCGAAGAAACGTATGCGAAGACTTCTATGGTAAAGAAAGATGGGAAGAACTTCGGAATCATAAACCTTCCGAAATTCTATTTCGATATGGAAGATTACAATAGCAGGAATGCTGCTTCAGATATTAAAGAAGATATTATTAGACTGAAACAGGAGGGAATGGAAGGTTTGGTTCTTGACCTTAGAAATAATGGTGGTGGTTCACTAAAAACCGTAGTGGATATTGCCGGGATGTTTATCGAGGAAGGTCCAATCGTTCAGGTAAAATCTAACGGACAAAGAAAAGAAGTACTAAAGGATGAAGATCCTCAGGTATTATGGGATGGCCCTTTGGTAATCCTGGTAAACGAACTTTCAGCTTCAGCTTCAGAAATTCTGGCTGCTGCGATGCAGGATTATAAAAGAGCTATCATTATTGGAAGTAAGCAAACTTATGGAAAAGGAACAGTGCAAAATGTGATCGACCTGAATAGATGGCTACGAAATAATGAAATGGGCGATATGGGAGCTTTAAAGATCACTACCCAGAAGTTCTACCGCGTCAATGGTGGTTCTACCCAACTGGAAGGTGTGAAGAGTGATGTTGTGGTTCCAGATCGTTACAGTTTTGTAGATATTGGTGAAAAAGATCAGGAAAACCCATTACCATGGGATAAGATCGATGCGGCAGATTATGATATCTGGGATGGTTATGTTGGTTATGATGAAGCAATCACTGCCAGTAAGGAACGAATGAGTTCTAACACTCAGTTGAAGATGATCGAGGAAAATGCAAAATGGGTGAAGACTCAGAGTGATGAAACTAGTTACCCATTAAATTATGCTCAATATGCTGCGCAAGCTGCGGAAGATAAAGAAATGGCGAAGCAGTTTGAAGCTATCAGAGATTATAAAACGAATCTGACTTATAACTCATTACCTTTTGAAGAGCAACTTTTTGCTACAGATACTATTCTGAAAGAAAAGAGGCTGAGATGGCATGAGAGCCTTAGTAAAGATGTCTATATTGAGGAAGCTGTAAATGTACTTTCAGATATGAAGATGAACAACATTACCAGAAATAAAATGGCAGGTGTGGACAAATCTCAAAAAGTGAAAAGCTAAAACATAGAATTAAATATGACCCGGGAGAAATTCCGGGTTTTTTTATGCGCAATACTGAAATTATGAAACGTAAATATATCTATCCTTTTATCATTCTTCTAATAGCTGCGATACTACTTATGGCAGAGCAGTGCTCTTAATAAGATAGCCTGTCGCTGTCGAGTTTGATAAATATAAACAGCAGTATAGTGAATCCCCAGAGACCTGAGCCACCATAACTAAAGAAAGGCAAGGGGATACCAACTGTTGGAAAAATACCTATCACCATACCTATGTTCACCAGAAAGTGAATGAATAGAATACCAATGACTGAGTAACCGTAAATCCGGTAGAATTGATTTCTTTGTCTTTCGGCCAGAACTATTAGTCTTAACAACAGGCCTACAAACAGGAATACAACCATTGCGCTACCTAAGAAGCCCCATTCTTCTCCAACTGTACTGAATATATAATCTGTATGTTGCTCTGGCACAAAATGACCTTTTGTTTGAGTTCCTTCGGTCCAGCCTTTGCCAAACCATCCTCCGCTACCAATCGCGATCTCACTCTGGTTGGTGTTGTATCCAATACCTCTGGAATCTACCTCTTTTCCCAGTACAATGTTGAAACGATCCCGGTGACGCTGTTCAAAGACATTCTCAAAGATATAATTTACTGAAAAGCTTAACGCAATGGATATGATCGCAAATACGCTTATCAGTACTTTGCCTGGTCCCTTGCGTGACTTCATAAAGAACATCACTAAAGCAATGACAGCAACTACTACACTAACCCAGATGGGGCCAATAATGAGGGTCAAAATAAATACGGCGACGGCCGATAGTCCGGTTATAAGGTAAAAGCCAGAAAGACCTTCACGATATAATGGAAAAAAGAAAGCAGCGTAAACCAGGGCACTTCCTGGATCTGGCTGAGGTACTATTAGAATTGCAGGAATTGCGATAATGATTAAAGCCTTGACCTGGTGATCAAGTCTTCGAATGTTGGTTTGAATATCACTAAGATATTTCGCCAGGGCTAGTGCGGTGGCAAATTTGGCAAATTCTGATGGTTGAAGCCCAAAGCTTCCAAAGGAATACCAGGAAGTTGCTCCTGAAATTGTTTTTCCGAAGACAAAGAGTCCGGCTAGGGAGAGAAGCGATACTAAATATATAATACTCGAAAAGCGCTGGTAAAATTTTGCTTCTATAGATAAAATGATAATAACTAGAAATATGCTAAGACCTACGAACAGAGCCTGTTTTCCATAAGGCTGTTCAAGGTCAAAAAAAGAACCGCTGGTAGATCCCAATGAAGCAGAATATATATTTGCCCAACCAAAAAGTATAAGTGCTAAATAGATTAAGATACTTATCCAGTCAAAACTGGCTCCATTGCTTCTCGCCATTTATCTGTTAATTATGAAGGGTTCGCCGCTTAATGGCTTGGCATATTCGTCTTCCAGGCTATGTGAGAGGATCCAGTCTTCCATATCTTTTCTGGTAATAGTTCCTTTCAGATATTTTTCGATCATCAAACTGGCAATTCTTCCGGCATAGCGACCACCCCAGTATCCATTTTCCACGAACACTGCAATCGCGATCTTAGGATTATCTACAGGAGCAAAGGCTACAAAGATCGAGTGATCTGTTAGCTGAACCCTTTTTCCATCAATTTTTGTAAAATTTTCCGCAGTACCCGTTTTACCTGCTATTTCTATTCCCGGGATTCTTAAAGCAGAAGCTGTTCCGCTCTTATAAACTTCGTGCATTCCTTCCACTACAGGTTCAAAATGTCTTTTCTCAATGGTGGTAACATTCTTTGTAGTGTACTTTTCTTCTTTAATTGGTTGCCCATTTACCTCTTTTAGAATATGCGGAGTGTAGAACCAGCCTTTATTTCCAATAGTAGCCGCCATGTTCGCCAGTTGAATTGGCGTCATTAGAACCTCTCCCTGTCCAATCGCGTTGGAAAGAGTTGCTGTAGCATACCATTTGTAAGTTGGATAATCGTAGATCTTATTATAATACTCAGAATCCGGAATTTTACCGGATCTTCCTGTACTAAGGTCAGATCCCAGGTAATCTCCAAGTCCAAAACTCTTTAAATGTGCATTCCAGGCGTCCATTCCTTCCTGCGGACTAGGATATTTCTCGATGATACGACGATAAACGTTTGCAAAATATGCATTACAGGATTGGGCAATTCCCGGGATCATACTTAGCGGGCTACTATGTGCGTGACAACCCAGTTTCCTTCCGCGGCCATATGCATACCCGTGATTACAGGAAAAAGAATCATCTGTATCTACCACATTTTCCTGAAGTCCGATCAAGGCATTCAAGGTTTTAAATGGAGATCCTGGAGGATATTCAGCTAAAAGACCACGGTCATAAAGTGGTTTTGCGTCTTCATCCAGATATAATTTGGTAAAATTTGGAGAGCGTTTTCTTCCCACCAGATCTGCTGGATTATAAGTTGGAGCAGTGATCAGGGTTAAGATCTCCCCGGTGTTAGGTTCCAGCGCAACAATACCACCGCGCTTATTTTCCATTAATTTTGTACCGTAATCCTGCAGAATAGCGTCGATAGTTAAGGTGATATCCTTGCCTTTTTCCGGCAAAGAGTCAAAAACACCTTCTTTGTAAGGTCCTATATCCCTGTTGAATCTATCCTTTTGAATATATTTTACACCTTTCTCACCTCTTAAAAGTTCTTCGTAATAACTTTCCACACCAGCCCGGCCTATAAGGTCACCAGAAATATAATATGGATTATCATTAACGATCTTCTGGTTTACTTCAGCAATATATCCAAGCACATTCGCGCTGTGATCAACCTGGTAATCCCTTAATGATCTCTTCTGAATATAAAATCCCTGGTAGTTTCTCATTTTCTCCTGAAGTATCGCGTACTCACTTTTGGTAAGTTGAGGGATTACTACTGAAGGTAACATGGGAGAATAGATCTTTGCCTTATCCAGTTTCTTTTCCAGTTCTTCCCGGGATAGATTCAGAATATTACAAAATTCGGTCGTGTCGAAAGGTTTGAGGTTTCTAGGAATAACCATGACGTCATAAGAAGGCTGGTTACTTACCATAAGTTCCCCATTACGATCATAGATATATCCACGCTGCGGGTAATCGTAAATAACTTTGATGGCGTTATCCTGCGATCGAATCGCCAGGGAAGTATCGATGACCTGTAGATAGAACAATCTCCCCAGGAAAATAAGACCTGTGGTAAGGATCGTGATATACAGCAATAATTTTCTCATCGATGTTTTCTACTGAAAAGTGTTAATGACAGCAATATTAGAACTACTGAAAAGATACTTGAAAAAAGAGTTTTCTTGAGTATTAGAAGTATATGATTTACACTAAATATTTCCAAGGAAAAAAATACGAAATGGTGGATTAGAACGATCAGGGAAACATAACTGAATTTTGCTCCAAAAGGCGTAAAGGCCAGCCTAATATTCTGATGGTCATAACTAATTCCAAAGGAGAACCGTAGCAGGTTCGGTCGGGCAAAAGCAGCGACCAGACATGCAGCCGCATTGATCCCGCCGCTGTCCTCAAAAATATCAATGCTTAATCCCAGCAAAAAGGATAAAAGGAGGAACAGACTTTGGTTTCCGGCAAAGGGATAAAGTAGAATGAACAACACGTATAGATACGGATTGATATATCCCAGAAAATTGATGTTATTCAGAATTAGAACCTGTAAAAATATCAGGATCACGAAGCGTGCAATATTTGATAGTAGTTTACTGTTCATCTGGCTCCTGCAATTCCTTGATTTCGTCTTTATTGATGTTCTCTATTACATAAACATAACCAATATTAGTCATGTCATTAAATAGCTTGATGTTGATCGTGTAATAACTTTGGGTTTGATCCAATGTGAAATCTTCGATACTACCAATTGGTAATCCTTCAGGAAAAATTAGCGACCGGCCACCCGTAATGATCGTATCTCCTTTTTGGACCGGAGCCTGTCTGGGAACATCGATTAACTGTACGATATTTGGATCTTCACCATTCCACACGAGACTACCAAAATGATTGGTACTGCTTAATTGTGCATTGATCCTGGATCTGCTGTTCAGAATTGAAATAACCCGGGAATACTTATTATTAACTCTATCTACGATGCCAACAATTCCCTGGCTGGTGATTACTCCAAACTCTTTTTGAATTCCTGAATTTTCACCCCGGTTAAGAGTCAGATAATTATCAACTTTAGCAAAGTTATTATTGATAACGCGAGACGGTCTGAAAATGTAATCTCCTTCAAATGATGTACTGTCCAGCTGTTTTGAAATTGAAATACTATCATTCATATTAGAAATGATATTTCGAAGCTGATTGTTTTCAGTGATCAGTCGTTCATTGTACTCTTCCAGGTTCAAGTAGGTGTTGATGCCATTGGACCATGAGTATACACCACCGGTCACCCAGTTTGCAGAACTTATAAACCTGCTCTTATGGAAGGAGTGATTTTGAACTGTGAGAAAAATAGAGACAGCAAACAGGAACAGGAATAGAATTGAATTCTTATTCCTAATAAGGAAATTGAAAATCTGCTGCATAAATTAAGCTTCTCCTACTTGATCAAAATTCCTTTGTATCGGTTCAGTGTTTTAAGGCAAATTCCGGTTCCACGAACAACGGCTCTTAACGGATCTTCAGCTATATAAACCGGAAGATCTGTTTTTTGAGAAAGACGTTTGTCTAGTCCTCTAAGCATAGAACCACCACCGGCGAGATAAATACCTGTATTATAAATATCGGCAGCCAGTTCTGGTGGTGTTTGGGAAAGAGTTTCCATTACGGCATCCTCGATCCTAAGAATAGACTTGTCCAGCGCTTTGGCAATTTCACGATAAGAAATGTTCACCTGCTTAGGTTTTCCGGTAAGCAAGTCACGTCCCTGTACGCTCATTTCGTCTGGCGGGACTTCAAGATCTTCAGTCGCAGCACCAATTTGGATTTTAATTTTTTCCGCAGTACGCTCACCAACATAAAGGTTATGCTGCGTACGCATGTAATATACGATGTCATTGGTAAATACATCTCCTGCGATCTTCACAGATTTATCACATACGATCCCTCCAAGAGCAATTACAGCAATTTCAGTAGTACCACCTCCTATATCCACGATCATGTTTCCTTTTGGTTGCATGATATCTACTCCAATACCAATGGCCGCAGCCATTGGTTCATGGATCAAGTATACTTCTTTTCCATTTACCCGCTCTGCACTTTCCTTTACAGCTCGCATTTCGACCTCTGTAATTCCAGATGGAATACAGATTACCATTCGAAGTGCAGGAGTAAAAAGTTTCTTTTTGAGCGCCGGGATCTCCTTTATGAACATCGTGAGCATTTTCTCACTGGCATCAAAATCGGCAATCACCCCATCTTTTAACGGCCTGATGGTTTTGATATTCTCATGAGTTTTTCCCTGCATCATCGCAGCTTCTTTACCTACTGCGGTAATTTTACCAGAAGTTCTGTCCCTGGCAACTATCGAAGGGCTATCCACAACTACCTTGTCATTATGTATGATCAAAGTGTTGGCGGTTCCTAAATCGATTGCAATTTCTTCAATGAGAAAGTCAAAAAATCCCATAGTGTTTATTAGGTGTTGAGGTTTGGGTAAATGTAATGAATTTAATGTTTAAAATGGCGTGTCCCGGTCATCACCATTGCGATATTATTTTCGTTGCAATAGTTGATGCTCAGTTCATCCTTGATGCTTCCCCCTGGCTGGATAACCGCCGTAATTCCGGCATTTCCCGCAATTTCCACACAATCTGGAAAAGGGAAGAATGCATCACTAGCCATCACGGCACCATTTAAGTTAAAATCAAATGATTTCGCTTTGGCAATACTATGTGTTAGAGCATCTACTCTGGACGTTTGCCCGGTACCACTTGCACATAATTGTTTGTTTTTCGCCAGAACGATCGTATTTGACTTTGTATGCTTGCAGATCTTGGAAGCAAATATCATGTCAGATAACTCAGAATCTGTTGCTTTATTGCTGGTTGCCAGCTTAAGATCTTCGATAGCATCGGTTTTTAGATCTTTATCCTGAACTAGAACTCCGTTAAGACATGTTCTCACCTGATTCTTCGGAAGTTCAACTTCTTTCTGAATAAGCAGGATTCTGTTCTTTTTGCCTTTTAATATTTCTTCAGCTTCCGCAGAGAATGAAGGGGCAATGACCACCTCACAAAATAGTTTGTGGATTTCTTCAGCAGTATCGGCATCTATTTCCACATTGCTAATTAGAATTCCTCCAAAAGCTGAAACAGGATCACCGGCAAGGGCATCTGCATAAGCCTGGTGGATCGAGTCTCTTTGTGCAAGACCACAGGCATTGTTATGCTTTAAAATCGCGAATGTTGGAGCTTCACCTTTAAACTCGTTCATGAGGTTCACGGCAGCATCTACATCCAGCAGGTTGTTATAGCTCAATTCTTTCCCATGTAGCTGATCGAATATTGCATGGAAATCACCGAAAAATGTTCCTTTTTGATGAGGATTTTCTCCGTATCGAAGCTCTTTACCTTTTAGTTCGCTTTGTTTGAAAGAATTGATGTCACCATCAGCATTGAAATAATTAAAAATTGCTGAATCGTAGTGAGAGGAAATATTAAATGCTTTGGCAGCGAATTTTTTCCGATCTGCTATTTCAGTATTGCCAGATTTCTCATTCAGTAATTCTAAAAATTCAGCATAATCATCTACGGAGGAAACGCAGGTTACATCCTTGAAATTCTTAGCCGCAGCTCTAATCAAAGAAATACCTCCAATATCTATCTTTTCTATAATATCCTGTTCCGCAGCGCCCGAAGCAACTGTTTTCTCAAAAGGATAAAGATCCACAATCACAATGTCTATCTGCGGGATTTCATACTGTTCCAGTTCTTTCGCATCACCTTCATGATCCTGGCGATTAAGAATTCCGCCAAAAACTTTTGGATGAAGAGTTTTTACCCGGCCACCTAGTATTGAAGGGTAGGAGGTAACATCCTCTACAGGAACCACATCTATTCCAAGATCCTTGATAAATTTCTCGGTTCCACCAGTGGAATAAATGGTAATGCCCAGCTCATCCAGCTTTCTCACGATAGGTTCGAGACCATCTTTACTGAAGACTGAAATTAAAGCAGACTTTGCTTGTTTTAATTCGCTCATTGTGTTGTGTTTGTTAAAGCTGCAAAAGTAACCAATAAAGCGAAAAATTTAAAAGTGCAACTAATGAATTATCGATAAATTTTGTAACGAAAATTTGGATCCTGCGTCCTATCTTAAATTCATGAGTTAATAGCAGATTTTAAATTATGCTGATCTATTTACGGGTACTTAAAGAGAGCTTCAATTTTGCGATTAGCGCTCTTACTAATAATAAGCTTAGAACCTTTCTTTCCCTACTTGGGGTGACCATTGGTATCTTCTCCATTATCGCTGTTCTTGCAGCGGTAGATTCATTAAAAAAAGATATTACAGGAAGTTTGAGTTCACTGGACAATAGTACGGTGATCGTGATGAGGTTTAAATTTGGACCCAGCGATATACCCAGATGGAAGAGTCAGCAGTTCCCAGATGTAACTTATGAGGAATACCAGAACCTAAAGAAGAGCTTACCCGATCTTGATAATATTAGTTTTGTTTTGGGAATTCCCGGAGGAGCCGCGATCAAATATCAGGATGTTACCAGTAGTGGTGTGGATATAGGAGCAGTTACTCATGAATATTACGACATTGAAGCACTGGAACTCGCAGAAGGACGGTTTTTTAACGAATCTGAATCTGTAAGCGGATCTGGGGTTGTTGTTCTGGGTCATGAAGTAGCGCAAACGCTGTTTGGTGGTTCGAATGGAATTGGTGAAGAAATACGAATTTTTGGACGTAGAGCAACAGTCATTGGAGTGCTAAAGAAACAGGGGCAGTCCTTGTTTACCGGGTCCAGGGATGGACAGGCTTTTGTGCCAGCGAACTTTGCCCGACTGGTTTACGGAACTACGAAGGGAACGGTATTTCCACAATTGGTGATGAAGCCTGAAAGCGGAGCAGATAGCGATGAGTTTATCGCTTTACTGGAACAAAATCTTCGGAATATGCGCGGAATCAAGCCCGGAGAAATCAACAACTTTTTTGTTAATGAGTTAAAGGGTCTTACAGAATTTGTAGACAATATTACAGGCCAGCTGAATATCATTGGTTTGGTGATTAGCGGATTTTCTTTACTGGTTGGAGGCTTCGGAATTGCGAATATTATGTTTGTTAGTGTTAAGGAAAGAACCAACCTTATTGGTATTCAGAAATCTCTGGGAGCTAAAAATAAATTTATTCTTTCTCAATTCTTATTTGAAGCTGTCATACTCTCCGTGATTGGAGGATTGGTAGGATTGTTCTTTGTGTGGCTGGTTTCAATCGTTGCCTCACAGTTTACCGGTGATTTTGAATTCGTCCTTTCACCGTATAATATGTTTATTGGAACACTGGTTTCGGCAATTATAGGATTGGTTTCGGGAATTATCCCAGCAATGTCAGCCTCAAAACTTGATCCTGTGGAAGCAATTCGCACCGGGATGTAAATATTATCTTAACGGAAAGCGATTTTCAGAACATATTTCACATAAATTATTCTAAAAAAAATTAAAGTTAGTTAAAGGTCTGATATCAAAGACATAGCTTATGTAATTTTAAAACAAAAAGCTATGGAAATGGGAAATGAGATCGAAAAGAATTACCTGCTATCTATACTACAATTAGTAGGATTTTTTGCATTTCTTTTCTTTATTATCGCACTTCAGATGTAATTTTGAACACGATATAAGAACTAAAAAACTCCTGAGAAATCAGGAGTTTTTTTGTTTTGAACTTCAAGAGTAATCTATAGGATCTCTGCTACTTTCTGGTTCACCCAAACCAGGAATTCTTCATCTTCCGCAGTAAAAGGATCGGCTGTGTGGCTATCAATATCGATCTGCCCAACATTTTCACCATTTACAAATAACGGTATTACAATTTCTGCCTTTACATTAATGCTACAGGCTATATAATTATCCTGTGCTTTTACATCGGGTACAACAAAATTCTGATTGCTTACCGCTACCTGTCCGCAAATACCCTTCCCGAATGGGATGATCTCATGATCTGTTGGCTCCCCGGCAAATGCCTTCAATTTTAATTCTTCTTTATTTCCATTCTTGAAGTAGAATCCAACCCAGTCATAATAACTTATATTTTGCTCCAATAGTTCACAAACCTGGGTCATTCGCTGTTTGACATCTATATTCGAGTCCTGTAGAATCTGTTCTACTTGTGGTCTTAATTCCTGAAAATTCATATTAACAATATTTGGTGCAAAAGTATTCAATTTGCCGTGTAAAGCATGGTGCCTAAATCTATAAATTTGTTAAAAACCAAGTCGCTACTTTGCTGAAACTCATCAAGAAATACAAAACGGTATTGCGTTTTATATTTGTATTCCTGGGAAGCTATTTTCTATTTTCCAGTGCTTACAATGCATTTCTTTTGTTTTATGAGCAAACTCAGCCTGTACCAGACGCCATCACGAGACTGGTGGCCTACCAGAGTGGAGATTTGATGCACGCTCTTGGTTACGACAACGTCAAGGTGGTGATGCATTATACAGGATTATCCATGAAACTAATGGTGGAAGGTTATTTTCTAGCCGGTATAGTTGAGGGTTGCAATTCAGCAAGTATCATTATACTATTCACCTCCTTTATTCTGGCATTCTTTGGAAAAACCTCCACGACTCTAATCTATATTTTTGCAGGTGCCACTCTTATCTATGCAACGAATATTTTACGAATCGTAATACTCTCTGTGAGTATACTTGAGTACCCGCAATATTCTGGTTTTATGCACACCATATTTTTTCCACTAGCGATCTACGGAATGGTTTTCCTCCTCTGGCTGGTATGGATACGAATCTTCACTAAATACAAAAAAGCATGAAGAAAAGATATAAGATAATTCTTATTAGCTTCATGGTTTTGCTACTTGCAGCAATACGTTTTTTTGAAGATAGTCTATTCTACGATCCATTAATAGCGTTTTTCAGGTCAGATTATCTATTGGGTATTATTCCGCCTATGAACATGGCAGAACTCATGATTCACCTCAGTATACGCTATGCGCTTAATAGCGCAATCTCACTGGGAATCATCTATATCGCTTTTCAGAACAGGAGCATGCTCAAATTCTCGGTTATCCTCTACGCCCTGCTTTATCTGGGAGCTGTAAGCGCTTTTATATTTCTGGTCCTCAACATCGAAAGAGAGCATTATCTCGCCTTATTCTATGTAAGAAGATTTCTCATTCATCCTTTATTCCTGCTTATCCTGCTTCCTGCATTCTATTATTACCGGATTAGCCAAAGAACCTCGGCAACAAAGTGAATTGAGGCTATTTGAGAGTTCTTTAGAGTATTTTAGGGTCCCAGCTAAATTGAAATCTTTAATTTTGTTTAAAACTTTATAGATGAAAATAAAATATATCATTTTAGGATTAGCGGTAATTACAGGTCTAGGAATTTCGTCCTGTGGGGATGCTGAAAAGAAATCTGAAAACGGATCTACTTCGGAAGTTATTATGGATACTGAAGAAGATATGGAGGAAGTGCAGGCAGAATTTGAAAACGATTCTGTAGCAAAAGTATACGAAGGATACCTTGAATTAAAAGACGCACTGGTTCAAACTGAT
>NZ_JBLVTK010000001.1:1384527-1391704 GCF_048285865.1 Christiangramia marina
TCTAATTTACAATCCAAACTGAATGCAATGGGTAGCGAAGTTGCCACAATCGCTGAAGCTATTGCAACTTCAGATGATGTGAATATTCAAAGGGAAAAATTCTCCGAACTTACTGCGGTAATGGATTCTGTGTTGAAAAATGCAATTTCCGGAGGTAAGATTTTCAAACATTATTGCCCGATGGCTTTTGAAGGTAAAGGAGACTACTGGTATTCTTCTTCAGAACAGATTAGAAACCCTTACTACGGTGATATAATGCTGAAATGTGGCCGTGTTGAAGAGACCATTCAGTAAAAACTAACTAGCAAAGTTATATTCAGTTTTTAAGCTACCAGGTTTCAGATTTCTTTAGACCAGTTGCGGTGGTAGATCCTAAAAGTTCTTAATCTATGGCTGCGGAAGTTAAAAAGCTTTAAAACTGAAAGAACTTAGCAAAATTTTAAAAGTTATCGTGATACTTCCTTGCTAAATTGAGTTTCAACCTTAAAAAATCAATTGATTATGAGAAATGAGAAACTTATTAGCGCACTAGGGAATTGTATTAACTACTGTAACTATTGTGCAGATGCCTGTCTGGACGAGGAGAATGTCAAAATGATGAAAGATTGCATTAGGACAGATCGAGTTTGTGCAGAGGTGTGCTCTACATTAAATCAGGTACTTGCGACGAATTACCAGGATGTACAGGGATTAGTAGATTATTGTAAGAAAGTTTGCCAGGCCTGTGCAGATGAGTGTGGTAAGCACGAACACAAGCATTGTCAGGATTGTGCGAAAGCCTGCCGGGAATGCGTAGAAGCCTGTGAAGCTTACGCAGCATAAATTTTAAAGCTCTGTATAACGCAGAGCTTTTTTTAATTTCTGAAAGTTATTCGCATAGGATTAAAACTTACTTGTGACAACTAGCCTTATTTTTGCAAATTAATGATGCCTTATGAAAAGAACTTATAGAATTACTGGGATGAGCTGTAATGGTTGTCGCCAGCATGTGGAAGAAACTCTGGCAGCGATCGAAGCTGTGGATCATGTGGAAGTGAATTTGCATAATGAGACTGCAACTGTATCGGCAGAACAGGATCTTAATATTTCGGTACTTAGAAATAAACTGGAGTCCGAAGGCGGGAATTATGGTATTGAAGAATTCCAAACGAATGTAAATGGGAAGATCGTTGAAAAGTATGACGTTCATGGAATGACCTGTAATGGTTGTAAGATGCATGTTCAAAAAGCACTTGGGAATCTTGATAAAATTGATGCTGCGGAAGTGGATCTTCATCATGAAGAAGCAATTCTTGAAATGAAAGAACCAGTTTCGCTGAAGGAATTACAAAAAGCGCTGGAAGAAGCAGGAGGGAACTATACGATCCATATGCCTGGTACAAAAAAACCAGTTGAAAAAAGTAAAGAAGTCAAAAAATCTGCTGGAAACGGGAAGGGTGTCTGGTATTGTCCTATGCATTGTGAAGGTGATAAAACCTACGAAAAACCTGGTGATTGCCCTGTTTGCGGGATGGACCTTGTCGAGGAGGTCAATACCAATCAAAAGCCGGTTGAATTTACTTGCCCTATGCATCCCGAAGTAAGTAAGGAAGAACCCGGAGATTGTCCAATTTGCGGAATGGATCTTGTGCCGAAGCAACCGGAACCTTCAGCCGAAGAAAATGGCTATAAAAAATTACTTCGCAAGTTCTGGATCGCCATAGGATTTACACTCCCAATTTTCATTATTGCCATGTCAGACATGGTTCCGAATAACAGCTTACAAAGCTGGTTTGATGTCAAGACCTGGAACTCGATCCAATTTGGACTATCCCTTCCTGTAGTATTTTACGCCTGCTGGATGTTTTTTCAGCGTGCCTGGAGGTCTATCGTAACGTGGAATCTGAATATGTTTACACTCATTGGAATTGGAGCAGGAGTAGCCTGGATCTTCAGTGTTTTTGGAATGCTGGTGCCAGAATTCTTTCCGGCGCAATTCAGAACAGAATCGGGTACGGTACATGTCTATTTTGAAGCCGCAACCGTCATCCTTACTTTGGTGTTAATGGGACAGGTGCTGGAAGCCAGGGCACACAGCAAAACCAATTCGGCTATCAAGGAATTGTTGAAGTTACAACCAAATACTGCGCTTAGAATCAAGGACGGTAAAGAAGAGAAAATCTCCACCAGCAAGATTGAAAAAGGTGATCTTTTAAAGATCAAGCCAGGAGATAAGATCCCTGTGGATGGTAAGATTTCAGAAGGAAAAAGTAGTATAGATGAATCGATGATCTCCGGAGAACCAGTGCCGGTTGATAAAATGAAGGGAGATGAAGTTCGTTCTGGAACGATCAATGGAAATCAATCTTTCATCATGCAGGCTGAAAAAGTGGGGGATGATACCTTACTTGCCCAGATCATCAAAATGGTAAATGAAGCCAGTAGATCCCAGGCGCCCATTCAGAAATTAGCAGATAAAATTTCCGGATATTTTGTGCCTGTAGTAGTCATTATTTCGGTAATCACATTTATAGTCTGGTCAATATTTGGACCAGAACCTCAACTGGTTTATGCGCTCGTAAATGCAATTGCTGTCTTGATTATCGCCTGTCCATGCGCACTTGGTCTGGCAACTCCAATGTCTGTGATGGTTGGAATTGGTCGCGGTGCCGGTAATGGAATATTAATAAAGAATGCAAAATCCTTGGAACGGCTAAATAAGGTGGATACGCTCATAATCGACAAAACCGGAACCCTAACAGAAGGTAAGCCATGTGTGGATAAAGTAGTTTCGGTCTCTTCGGAATATACTTCAGGAAGATTAACAGCAATTATTGCGAGTCTGAACACGAACAGTGAACATCCGTTGGCTCAGGCTACTGTGAAGTATGCGGAAAGGAACGAAATAGAACTTATAGAAACTTCAGATTTTAAGTCGGAAACAGGTAAGGGAGTGACAGGGACTTTTGAAGAAAGCAAAGTTTTGATAGGTAACAAAGCTCTCATGGATTCTAATAATATTGAAATTTCTTCAGATGTTGCTGCAAATGTTTCCGAAGAACAACAGAGAGGAAATACAGTAAGTTACGTAGCTATAAATGCTGCCACAAAAGGTTTTGTGGTGATTACCGATAAGATCAAGGAAGGAACAAAAAAAGTGATCTCAGATCTGCAAAATCATGGCATCGATGTGATCATGATCTCAGGGGATCATAAAAATACCGCGGCTGCAGTGGCCAGTGAAATTGGAATAAAAAATTTTAAAGCTGGAATGTTACCTCATCATAAACTGGAGGAGGTCGAAAAACTGCAGAAAAGTGGGAAAATCGTGGCAGTAGCAGGAGACGGGATTAATGATGCACCGGCACTTGCCAGGGCAGATGTAGGAATTGCCATGGGAACCGGCACAGATGTGGCTATAGAAAGCGCTGCTCTTACGTTAGTTAATGGTGATCTAAGAAGTATAAGAAAGGCGATTTTACTTAGCCAGAAAGTGATGAGGAACATTAAGGAAAATCTCTTTTTCGCACTTATTTACAATACAGTAGGTGTCCCTATCGCAGCGGGTGTACTTTATCCATTCTTCGGAATTTTACTTTCACCAATGATTGCTGCTCTTGCGATGAGCTTTAGCAGTTTTTCAGTAATTGCGAATGCGCTGAGGTTGAAAACCGCAGATCTGAAGGATTGAAAATCAAAAACGGGATCTATTGAGATCCCGTTTTTTCAACTAACTAACACTTAACTTAACACCTAAATTTTTAGTTTTGAATTCTGCCATTTCCAGATCTTCTACCTTTACGTCTTTTTTCCTGTAGTTGTTCCCATTTCTGGAATTGCTCAGCAGTAAGAATTTTTTGAAGCTCTGTTTTCATTTCTTCAGATTCGTTCTCTCGTTTTTCACGCATTTCTTCACGCTTCTCTTTCATCTCCTCACGCTTTTCCATCATTTTAGCGCGTTTTTCAGCATTTTCTTCACGGCCTTCTTCTTTCGCATCCATTCTGGTCATATAAAGCGTTTTAAGCTTCATTTCCTGGTCTTCGTTGAGATCTAGCTGCATCGCCAGTCTTTTCGCACTAAGCGTAGCCATTTCTTCATTACTAAGATCTTTACGGCCTTCTCCTCTTTCCTGCGCGAAAGTACTCAAGCCAAGCGCAAGAAATAATACGGTGATCATCTTTTTCATCTTCCAACATTTTTAGTTATACAAATAAGACCCTCTTTTTTTAAAAAGGTTTAAATAAAAAAGGCAGGATTCAAATATCCTGCCTTTTCTGTATCATTTAAATAAAAATCTATTTCATCGGGTTAAGGATGAGGTCAATTCTTTTCAATAGATCCTGCTTATGATAGCGCGTTAGCGTATCTCCAGAATTTACTGTGTTTCTAAGCTGTCTCTGTAGCGTAGTAAGTTCACCTCGTACAACCGGTCGAATATCACTTTGTGCCACATTTACGTTACTTCTGGTAACCCAGCTTCTGTAACGCGCCGGGATCTCATCCTGCTCTTCAGTCATTAGTTCACCCATTTTTTCTACGTAAGCACGTTGCAGATTTCTACGATAACGATCTATAGATCTTCCATTGTAGATCTCGCTCCATAGGCCTTTTCTAAGATCGGTCATCATATCCAGTAAAGAATAAGCATCTTTTCCATTGATCTCCTCGTTTTCCATCAATCTCGCCATTCTTCCGAAGTCAAGAAGGTTATTTAAAGTTCTTTCCTGCATTCCGCGAATTCGTTCAATATTTCCATCAAATTCGATCTTATTAAAAATATCCTGGTTGATCATCCATTCCGGAGTTGTGAATAATTGCTCTTGTAGGAATTCCATAGCTCTTTCCTGCTTTTCAGCATCTACATGAGTATATACTGCACCTTCCTGATCGTAGGTTTTGTAATATTCATACACCCCACCAATATTAGCGGTCACGTGACCCATATAACGATTGTATTGTGAAAGTACCTGACCATAAAGATCATCAAGATCATCGTAATCTTTACCATCTTCAGCTGTCCACTCGATCAATTTTGGAACGATTCTCTTAAGGTTTTTGATTCCGTATTCGCTGGCAAGCATTGCGTCATCACCAAGGTCTTCAGTTTGAGAACTTGGATCTATCACACCACTTTGCTGTCTTCCGAAGCGATATTTAGCATCTCCTGCATGCTTAAGGATCCACTGGTCAAGAATTTCTTTTTCTTCCTTTCCTTCTTTGTCAAGAATTGGTCTGTAACCCCACTCGATCGCATACTTATCGTATGGCCCGATCTCTGGCATCAGCGCTACATCACCATCTTCTGGTTGTGCTATATAGTTGAAACGAGCATAATCCATAATAGATGGAGCTGTTCCAAATTCTTTCGTGAATTCCGGATCTCTAAGGTCTTCCACAGCGTAAGCAACACTACTTCCCATGTTATGCGGTAAACCTAAAGTATGTCCAACTTCGTGGGAAGAAACAAAACGAATAAGTCTTCCCATAACTTCATCCTTGAAGGCAACTCCCTGCGCATCTTCGTTAATAGCTGCGGTTTGTACGAAGAACCAGTTTCTAAGAAGAGTCATTACATTGTGATACCAGTTAATATCAGATTCAAGAATTTCTCCCGAACGTGGATCACTTACGTGAGGTCCGTTTGCGTTTGGAATTGGAGAAGCAAGGTATCTAACTGTAGAATATCTTACATCTTCAGGACTCCAGTCCGGATCTTCTTCTACAGTAGGAGCATCTTTGGCGACAATGGCATTTTTAAAACCTGCTGCTTCAAAAGCAACCTGCCAGTCTTCGATTCCCTGCTTGATGAATGGAACCCATTGCTCTGGTGTTGCACGGTCGATATAGTATACGATCTGTTCTTTTGGTTCAACCAGTTCCCTATTTTTGAACTTCTCGATATCCTCATCTTTAACTTCAAGTCTCCAGCGGTCAAGATATTCCACCGTTTCACTTTTTTGAGCCGCAAGACCATAATCTGTTTGTTCAGTAGTAAACCAACCAACACGTTCATCAAAATACCTTCTTTCCATAGGAATTTTTGGAAGAAGAATCATCGAATTGCTGAATTCCAGTGAAATGGAACCAAGACTCTCATTGGATGGTGGATCACCAGCATTATAGGTCTTTACGTGCCTAATTTCGATGTTTTCAGGGTAAGATCTAATTGTATCTATATAAGATCTGTTATCATCTAACCTGGAAACTTTGTACTGTTTTCTGGTTCTGTCGGGCAATCCAAGTGCCTGTACATCTTTGGTATAAAGATCTGTAACATCGATGACAGTAGATTTAGAGATACTGTCTTTTCCTACTGTTTTGATATCGAATGATTCAACAATAGGCTCAAAGTTTGAGTTTACTACCGCCTCATGTACTGGAAGAGAATCTGCAGCATAGATATCGTAAGAAACTACTCTTAGTAGCACCTTATTACCTTTTTTCTGCCATCTGTGAACCTGAGTATTTTGTTTTCCACCACCAAAACCAATTCCGCTGGCAGTTTTAGCGATTCTTGTAACGGTAAGCATTTCTCGGTTAAAAAGGCTGTCTGGAATTTCGTAGAAATACTTTTCATCAACCTTATGAACGGTGAACAGACCTTCGTCTGATTTCGCATCTTTGGTGATTACCTTTGCGTAAGGCTTCATTCCATCTTTATCCTTTTTGGATTCTTCAGATGAAGCAGTTTTAGCATCCTTTTTATCCTGTTTCTGAAAAACAGCACAACTGGAAACCGATAACGAAAGGGCGATAAGCATAAGCTTAAAGCTCTGATTCTTAATCATAAATAGTTTGTTTTTAGTTAATAAGTTGAGCAGAAAGTAAAGATTTCATATTCTTGATTATGGTGAACCTTTAGCCCCCGGCAGTTTTAGGACTAGCAAATTGCTGAAAGGTTTAAAATTAAGTTAAAAGAATTTATAATACTGAAGGAATAAAATTTAAGAGTCGTTTTGTTATATTTAGTTGATTTTAGAACTAAAACAACTCAAATTATGGAAGAAATAGTAAAAATGGTTTCAGAAAAAGCGGGAATCTCAGAATCTCAGGCAAAAATTGCAGTACAGGTGGTCTCTGGAATTTTAAAGGACAGAATGCCTGAAACAATGTCGAAACATCTTGATTCTTATCTAAAAGGTGATGGAGATGCTGGAAATCTTGGTGATATGGCTGGAAAACTTGGTGGAATGTTTG
>NZ_JBLVTK010000001.1:1391743-1404465 GCF_048285865.1 Christiangramia marina
GGCTGGAAAGCCTCTTTTTTTCAAATATGATTTTCAGAACTAAGCGATCTTGATGCTAAGAACTTCACCTTCTTTATACACTTCGATCATTTTATGCTTGCGAAGAGATTTTAAGGCTTTATCCCATTTCTTATTACTTAAACCACTTTTCTCTTTTACTAAATTCATGTCATGAACCTGATCATCCTTCAACAAGGTATAAACTGACTTTTCTTCTTCCGATAGTTCTACCTGTTTCTTTTCAGGTTTCATTTGAGGGAAAAATAATACTTCCTGTATCGACTGGTTGTTGGTCAAGAACATGATCAGCCTGTCCATCCCGATTCCAAGTCCCGATGTTGGAGGCATTCCGTATTCCAGTGCACGAAGAAAATCGTTATCGATAAACATCGCCTCATCATCTCCTTTTTCTGATAGTTTCAATTGCTCTTCAAAGCGTTCTCTCTGGTCAATTGGATCGTTTAACTCAGAGTAGGCATTCGCGATCTCCTTACCACAAACCATCAATTCAAAACGTTCTGTAAGCTCAGGGTTATCTCGGTGAGTCTTACAAAGCGGACTCATCTCCTTAGGATAATCTGTAATGAAAGTTGGCTGTATAAAGTTCCCTTCACACTTCTCTCCAAAGATCTCATCGATGAGTTTTCCTTTACCCATAGTTTCGTCTACATCAATGCCCATTTTAGTGGCTGCATCATATAGCTCTTTTTCAGATTTACCGGTAATATCAAAGTCTGTGAATTGCTTAATGGCATCGGTCATCGTAATCCGCTTATACGGAGCTTTAAAATCTACGGTATGCTTTCCGAAGGTAGCTTCAGTTTTACCATTTACCGCCATGGCGCAATGCTCGAGCAGGTTTTCGGTAAACTCCATCATCCAGTTATAATCCTTATAAGCCACGTAAATTTCCATTGCAGTGAATTCAGGATTGTGAGTTCTGTCCATTCCTTCATTTCTGAAGTTTTTTGAGAATTCATATACACCATCGAATCCACCAACGATCAATCTTTTAAGATATAGCTCGTTCGCAATTCTAAGGTATAGTGGAATATCCAGGGCGTTATGATGTGATACAAAAGGTTTTGCAGCTGCACCACCTGGAATTGGCTGAAGTATTGGCGTCTCAACTTCAAAATATCCTTTATCATTAAAGAAGTTACGCATGGCGTTGAAAAGTTTCGTACGCTTTACGAAAACCTCTTTCACCTTTGGGTTCACCGCAAGATCTGCGTAACGCTGTCTATAGCGGTGTTCAGGATCTGTAAAACCATCATAAGTGTTCCCGTCCTTATCTGTTTTTGGAAGTGGAAGTGGTCGCAAAGACTTACTCAACAGGTGAAAATCTTTTACCATTACGGTCATTTCTCCTACCTGAGTTTTAAATAACTCTCCTTCAATTCCTATAAAATCGCCAATATCAAGCCATTTTTTATAGAAATCATTGTATTTCGCTTTGTCATCACCAGTACAAATTTCGTCACGGTTAAAATATACCTGTATCTTACCATTGGAATCCTGAAGTTCAGCAAAAGAAGCTTTTCCCTGGATCCTTCTCGACATCAATCTTCCGGCGATCACCACCTTTTTACCTTCCGCAAAATCTTGTTTGATCTCTGTAGTCGTATGATCTACCGGGAAAAGATCGGCTGGATATGGATTAATTCCGGCTTTGCGTATCGCCGATAATTTCTCACGTCTAATTTGTTCCTGTTCTGATAACTGCTGCATATAATTTTTTTTATGCATTCAACAAAAATGCGGATGCAAATATAGTGACTATCAACCTGCCATACAATGCAATTAAAAGCCGAAATAATAATTCTATCTTTGCCTTTATAATTAGTGATAATGAGTATTTGGAGAGTAATTCTATCGGTATTATTTCCCCCGCTGGCAGTTTATGATCGCGGTTGTGGTTCAATTCTAATCGTACTAATACTTACGCTGCTGGGATGGGTTCCCGGAGTGATTGCTGCGCTCATTATATTAAATAATCCCAAGTCTTAAAGTATGAATAAGGAAGTTGAAGTTAGAAATCTGGGAAGCAGGGATTATAAGGAAACCTGGGATTACCAGGAGCAACTGTTTAAGGAAACTCTGGATCAAAAGATCAGGAACCGGAGGCAGAATGAAAATATCGCTACCCGAAATTATTTGCTGTTGGTGGAGCATCCTCATGTTTACACTTTAGGAAAAAGCGGCGATCATACCAATCTTCTTTTGTCTGAAGAGCAATTGGAGAAAAAAAATGCCAGTTTTTATAAGATCAATAGAGGAGGGGATATTACCTATCATGGGCCGGGACAAATAGTGGGTTATCCCATTCTCGATCTGGATAATTTTTTTACGGATATTCATAAATACCTGCGGTTGCTGGAAGAAACTGTAATTCTCACCCTGGCAGAATATGGAATAAAGTCTGAAAGAAGCCCTGGAGAAACCGGTGTCTGGCTGGATGTAGGAACTCCATTCGCGAGAAAGATATGTGCTATGGGTGTTAGAGCTAGCAGATGGGTAACCATGCATGGTTTTGCCCTGAACGTCAACGCAGATCTTGGCTATTTTGATCATATTATTCCCTGCGGAATTAAGGACAAGGCTGTTACTTCCTTAAATGTAGAGTTAGGTCAGAAAGAAGTTGATATGGCTGAAGTTCAGCAAAAACTGATGAAACATTTTAGTCAGTTATTCGAAGCTGAGTTGGTTTAGGGTCATAATTTATAGAGCAGGACCTCGTTATCATCACCTTTTACGATCATCTCCAGGCGTTTATCCAGATCTGCATTTGCAAGATCAACTTCAGAAGTTCCATATACTGGAAAGCCGGGAAGTAATTCAGCTTTGTCATTAAATACATAGACCTTCTTCGCCTGGGTGTCGGTAATACTTACATAGGTCTTGCGTCCAATTTCAAATAGTTGCGGATCTGTGTAGAGTCCGAAATCAAGATTAACACTGGAATCATCGATCACAAGTTCATTTTCATTGAGGTAGACCAGATGATTTGCATTTGCAACTAAACGATTGTTTTCTGCAAGGTCTAGGCTTTTTAAATCAACTTTTCCGTTTTGATCGACTTCGATCAAATTGCCTTCGGGTTGAGTAATGATAAAATCAGACTGGTAGCCGTACCATTCATTTTCAGAAGTATTAAAATTACTTGAGGTTGGAACACGAATCTTACCCTGCCGACTCAGGATCTGTAATTTGCCCGATTCTTCCTGAACCACGATATAATCTTTTGTTCCCAGCCGGATATGCTTCGGAGCTTTGCTGATGTCACTTTTTGTTCCGTCGAAATCAAAACCTTTTATGCTGTTACCTTTTGGCCCAAGCATGTAAACTTTATTATTCTGAGTCAGAACAAACCTGTATTTCCTGTTGTTATCATAATCAAATACTGCCAGAGGCTGCGTAAGCGCGTCATTAAACTTTTTAGGAAAGGGTTTTACATCGCGGCCTTTGCGGTCCAGCACTTCAAGTTGGAAGCCAGTGGAAAAAGCAAGTTGCTTATTGCCATTTTTAAAGAGGTCTACTTCGTGCACTTTTCCTGAGATTTGACTATCCAGTTGTTTGGACCAGAACATGCTGCCTTTGTTGGAAAACAGGCTGAGCTGATTCCCTGTCTCCTCGACAAGAATATCCATCTGGTCTGTTTCATGATTCCGAAAGAACTGGAGAATTCCAGCTATAGGCTGGCTGGTGGTAATTGTTGCAAACTGTTCAGCGCCTCTGGAAAGTCGGTCTGCCTCCGTTGGTTCTGCGATAATACCGTGTAGATGATCGTACGTTTCTTCTGAAATTACCTGAAACGCAGCCAGGCTACCTTTTTTAAAGTTAGATATTTTAGGGATCCCCAATTCTTTCGTTGCGGAAATATTCGTTATCGCAAGCATGCTTGATTCAGATGACAGCGAATTCAACATTCTTACGTATTGCGGGTTTTCTGATAGCGTCTTGCCATTTTGAAAATTAACGATTAAGTTCTCGAGGACGGAGATCTCTTCAGAAGCTATTATAAAATGATCAATGACAATAAAGTATCCGGAGCTTAGGTTAACTTCAGGATCTAGCAACAATTCCGGTACAGCTAAATCTCCCTTAAAAATTTCAATTTCCCTGAATCGTTCATTAAGCTCAAATTCGCGGAACAGTCGGTTTTTGACCAGTTCGGTATCAATTGCATTCCAAATATGGATATTTCCGGGTTTCACCTTGATACTTGAGATGTCACTTACTTTATCCAGAAAGTCCAGATTAGCGGTTGTATCCTTGTTTTGAAGTTTCAACCCTGAACTTATAGAAACTATAGTGATAAAGTCTTCCG
Organism: Christiangramia marina; assembly: GCF_048285865.1. Lineage (NCBI taxonomy): Bacteria > Pseudomonadati > Bacteroidota > Flavobacteriia > Flavobacteriales > Flavobacteriaceae > Christiangramia > Christiangramia marina. The sequence continues at coordinate 1,396,074 of NZ_JBLVTK010000001.1, forward strand.
GGCAAAACCTTGCGACCTCATGTTTAAAGTCTGCTATAGAGGTAAAGTTTTTAGAGCCTTCGGATTTAGGATGTATTGAAATCCCGTTATAAATAAGTTCAGATTCGTTCGCATGTAGGTCCAGTACATTCCAGTTTCCTTTTTTCTTCGGAAGATCTATCTCGGAGAACATTTCAGAAAAGAACATTACATTCATACTATCTGTATAGACTAATGAGGTCTTGTTTGGATCTGAAGCATCCAACGCTTTCTCGAATTCCCTCGGATTCGAATTATTACTTCGCTTCGCCTGAACGATGGCATACTTACTTTTACTGAAGATGCTGAGATTGGCGATATCACGCTGGTAAATTTCAGATTTCTCCAGTTTCAACTTCTTATACTGAATATCTTCTTCATTAAAAGTTTCCACCTGTTTGTTTTGAATACTATCCAGCGCCAAGGAAGTAGAATCTTTGTGAATGATCAAAACCGAAAATTTAGAACCTATACTGTCGCTATCTATATAAAAAGTGGTTTCTTTTGCAGAATTGATATACTTCAAAAGATCTTTGGCGTCAATCATTGAATCCATCAGGTCTCCACTGTTAAAAGTGACTTCGTGTTGCATCAGATCTTTTTCAAGTTGCTCGCTGGAAGGTGAAACGAAGATCACTTCCGAAGAATTTGGTAAAATTTCTGTGTTATTTAGATTGCTATCAGAATCTTCTGCACAGGAAATAAATAACAAAAGAAGAATAAGATTTAAAAACTTGTTCATATATAATAGGTAGGGTTACAAAAATATAAACTTAGAATTCAATCTTCAATTGATCGGGGAGGAGTTTGAAGCTTTTCCGATGGTATTTGGTTATACCATACTTTTCGATAGCAGCTCGATGCTCCCTGGTAGGATACCCCTTATTCTTTATCCAATTGTACATAGGGAATTCTTCATGGATCTTTTGCATATACTCATCGCGGTGGGTTTTTGCCAGAACAGAAGCCGCTGCAATACTAAGAAACTTACCGTCACCTTTAATAATGCACTCGTGAGGTATGGAGTCCAGAGGTTTAAATCTGTTGCCATCAACAATGATACAATCTGGTTTGGTCTTCAATTTCATTATAGACCGCTGCATCGCAGTAATTGACGCATTTAGTATATTCATATTATCAATCTCCTCCATAAAAACATGAGTCACTGCAAAATCGAAGGAATTTTCATGTATTAGATTTCTTAAAAGATTCCTGTTTTTTAGACTCATGACTTTGGAATCATTCAAAATCTTGTTTTTAAAGTTCTTAGGTAAAATGATAGCAGCAGCAGTAACAGGCCCTGCGAGGCAGCCCCGACCGGCTTCATCGGTTCCCGCCACTAGTTTTGATTTATCATAAGATCTTAGCATATGCATTTAAGATTGTAATCTTTTAACAATTAAAGGGGTTAAGGATGCAGTGAATTACAACGTTTTCTTTGAGCCTGTTAAAATTTTAATAAGTTAAAGTGTAAGTTTTTTTGGTATGTTAAGGATTTATTAGCATTTTTGACGCAGGCTAATTCAAATTTAACGAAATAATGAAAAAAAGATTACATGGATTTCTAACGCTGTTACTGGTGTTAGTCGTGCAAATTGGTTTTGCACAGGACAAAACCGTTTCAGGAACGGTTGTTGACGAAGATGGTTTGCCTCTACCTGGGGTGACTGTTCTTGAAAAAGGTACAGGTAATGGAACTCAAACTAACTTCGATGGTGTGTATACACTGGAGGTTGGAAATGGTTCTGTATTGAGTTTTAGTTACGTTGGGTTTGCATCCCAGGACATTAAAGTTGGAGCTGCAGATTCTTATGATGTAACTATGCAAACAGATGCTGACGCTCTTGCTGAGGTCGTTGTATTGGGTTATAGCACCAAAGGTGTAGAAGAAGTTACAGGATCATCTGTGCAAATTGGTGGTGCTGAGATTGCTGAATCTCCAACTGTATCTGTAGAGCAGGCTTTACAGGGTAAAGTTGCTGGTGTTCAGATCTCTCAATCTTCTGGAACGCCTGGTGCGATTCAGGATATTCGTATTAGAGGTATTAGCTCTATTAATGCTGATAATGATCCTCTTTACGTTATTGATGGAGTGCCAGTTTCTAACGCCAACATTTCTGGTAGTGCGAACCAAACATCTTTAAATCCATTGGCTTCTATCAATAGCCAGGATATTGCAAGTATTACTGTTTTGAAAGATGCATCTGCTACAGCAGCCTATGGTGCTCGTGGGTCCAACGGGGTAATCGTTGTGACAACTAAAAATGGTAAAAAAGGTGAAACCTCATTTACTTTTAGCAGTCAGGTAGGTTTTCAAAACGATGCTTTCAACAAGCGTGAGTCTCTAACAGGAGCTCAACGTGAAACATTGTTAAGAGAAGCTTTGAATAATGCTTACGGTGCTAATGGTACTAACGGTGATTTCGGTTTTACAGTTGATAACGCTATCGATACTGCGATTGGATTCAATCTATTGTCGCCAGCAACTGCTGATTTTGATGGAACAGATTACGATTGGGATGGTAGAATTAGAAATGATGATGCCTTAACTCAAAACTACACGTTGTCTGCATCTGGTGGTGATGATCTTTCTAATTTTTATGCTTCTGTAGGTTATAACAACACTGAAGCTACTGTTATTGGAGGTGAATTTGAAAGAATCAACGGAGCTTTCTCTTACGATAGAAAATTGCGTGATAACGTACAATTGGCGACTTCTGTGAATGTGTCTAATACTAAGCAGAACCCGGTTTTAGAAAACGGTACTTTCTTTTCAAACCCATTTATCACAAGATACTTAATGAACCCTTTCAATAATCCTGATAATGCAGATGGATCTTTGAATATTAACCTTCCTTTTGGGTCTCTTCCAAACATCTTTTATGTACAGGATAATAATATTACAAGAAACGCATTAACTCGTGCATTAGTAAATACTAAACTTGACTGGGAGATTTTTACAGACTTTACTTTTTCTAATAGATTAAGTATGGATTACCAGTTGAACGAGTATACTGCATATAGAAACCGTTACGAAGGTGATGCAGACGACTTTAATGGCGATGCAACTGTAAGTGATGAAAAGAACTACAACTGGGTTTACCAGGGATCTTTCAACTATGGTTTCACATTGGCTGATGATCATAATTTTGATCTTACAACTCTTTTTGAATATCAAAAGAATCAGAACTCATATCTATTTGGATATGGTCAAAACTTTCCAGTTGATGGTCTAATTCAGATCAACACTGCAAGTGCTGCTTTTGATGCAGATTCTCAGTACACAGATTGGATCAATGTATCATACCTAGGGCTATTGAATTATAACTATGCTGGTAAGTATGTTGTTGATGGTACGATTAGACGTGAAGGTTCATCTAGATTTCCATCTGGAGAGCGTTTTGGTACTTTTGGTTCTGTAGGTGCTGCATGGAATGTTCATAGAGAAGATTTCATGAATACTGACTTGTTTAATACTCTTAGACTAAGAGGTTCTTACGGTATTACTGGTAACAACAACATTGGTTTAAACTCATACCAGGCTTTGCTTACATATAGTGCTAATTATGCTGGTAACGGTGCAGGTTTTCCTTCTCAATTTGGAAACAATGACCTTACATGGGAGAAAGGTGAAACTTATGACTTAGGTTTAAGTTTCGGAATGTTCGATAGTAGATTGACTGGTTCATTCTCTTATTATAACAGAAGAACGTATGATCTATTATTAGCTGTACCTTTATCTCTAACTACAGGTTTCAGCTCTCAAACTCGTAACATTGGAGAAATGAAAAACTCTGGTATTGAAGCTGAATTAGGTTTTGATATTATTAGCACTAAAGACTTCAATTGGAATATCTCTGCTAACTATGCGACAGTAGAAAATGAAGTTGTGGAATTAGCAACAGGTGCAGATGGTCAGGAACTTGATCCAAACGCTGGTAGTGTTTATACTACAACACGTAGTGGTCTTCCTGTAAATACCTGGTTCATGAGAACATGGGCAGGTGTAGATACTGAAACTGGACTTCCAACTTGGTATGTAAATGGTGTAGATGGTGAAGTTACTTCTAACTACAACGCTGCTCAAAGAGTTGATCAGGGAGCGAATGCTCTTCCAACTTACTCAGGTGGATTAGGTATGCGTGTTGATTACAAAGGTTTCTTTGCTGAAGCTAATGCATACTTCCAGGGAGGTCACAAGATCTATGAGCAATACGCTCAGTTCTATTTGAGAACTAATAGCTTTACTTTGGGTACTTACAACGGGGTTCAGGAATTGATGGACAGATGGCAACAGCCTGGTGACGTTACTGATGTACCAGCTGTAAACTATGCTCAGAACAATAACTTCCATGCAACTAGTTCTAGACACCTTTATGATGGTGATTATGTAAGATTGAAAAATCTATCTTTCGGTTACAATCTTCCATCTGCATGGGCTAATGAAATTGGTCTTGATGGATTGAGCTTAACACTAAGAGGTACAAACATATATACCTGGGTAAAAGAGGATGGTCTTAAACTGGATCCAGAAACAAGAGCTGATGGATTTACTAGGTTGACTACTCCGCCAGTTGAATCATATACCTTAGGTATTAACGTTAAATTTTAAGAAAAATGAAAAAGAGTTTTAAATATTTATTTATGTTAATGATTGGATGCGGCGTCTTCGTTGGCTGCTCAGATGAGGATCTTGATCCTACTCTTCAACAATCAAAAGACATCGACATTAGCGTTAACACGCAAAATGATCTCAACGCAATTATTAACGGTGCCTATAATAGAATGTCCTTGACAGATTATTATGGTAGAGATTATATAATTCTTGGAGAAGTTTTCTCTGATAATACTGCCTCTAATGCAAACTCTAACAGGTTCGTTGCAGAAGCAAGAATGGATTTACTTCCTACTTCCGGTGTTGTTGAATCGTTGTGGTCGAGACTTTATTCTGTAATTGGTTCTGCCAATATTGTTATCAATTCTGAAGGAATAACTGGAGATCAGGCAGCGATTGATCAAATTAAAGGAGAAGCATATGTTATACGTGCATTAGCGCACTTCAACCTTGTGCAATTCTATGGTCAGCAAAATGTGAATAATGGTGGTTTATCTGCTGCTGGTGTTCCTTACGTTACAGCTTTTAGAGATGAGACAGCACTATTTCCAGGTAGAAATACTGTACAGGAAGTAAGAGACATGGCCTACGCAGATCTTGATATGGCTAAAAGTCTTATGGGTGCTAGTGCACCAGTGGAGTACTTTAGTACTTATGCTGCTAGTGCAATTGAAGCTAGAATTGCTAATTACTTCGGTGACTGGCAGAGATCTCTTGATGCAGCTAAAACTGTGATAGATTCAGGGCAATTTTCAGTAGTATCTGAAGATGCATTCCTTAGCACATTCTCTTCTGATGGTGGCACGAATTCAATTTTTGAAATTGCTGCATCAGATATTGATAATGAGGGTATTAATGGTCTAGCTAACATCTATCAGCAAGGTGCTTATGGTGATGTTGTAGTTCTTCCTAATCTTGCTGCCATCTATGATGAGGGTGATGTAAGAGGTGTAAGTGAATATGATCCTTCTACAGATTACGAAGCTGAAACTGTTATAGGTGTTGACGCTAACGGAACTCTTAGAAACATTGGAAAGTATCCTTCTACTGCTCCTTATGATGACAACATTCCGGTTATTAGATATGAGGAAGTTGTATTGATTTACGCAGAGGCATTATTAGAAACTTCAGGAGATGATTCTGGTGACGCTTTAGATTGGCTAAATATGATTCCTGAGAATCGTGGTGCTATGTCATATGATTCTGCTTCTAAGGATAATATCTTGCTTGAAAGAAGAAAAGAACTTGCTTTTGAAGGATTTAGATTTCATGACCTTGCTAGAACTATGATGGATATTCCTAATCCAGATCCAGTTCTTCAAACACATGAAGGTCCTGCATATGGAAGTTTCAACTTTGCACTACCGATCCCGGCTGCAGAAGTTGACGCTAACTCAAATGTTCCTCAGAATGCTGGTTACGGAGAATAATTAAATTCTTTATATCTTATAGAAAGCCGCTCATTTAGAGCGGCTTTTTTTATTCCCCAATTTCACAGAGTTTCTTACGTTATAAATTATAAATTTGCGATACCATTATATTCGTATGTATAGAGCTTTAACCTTTTTGTTATTATTGATTTCATTTTCAGCTGTAAGTCAGGAAGACTTTGGGCAGGAATCCAAACCACAGAAAAAACAAGATAGCATACCACCGGTAGATTTGTATAAGATCATTTCGGTGAAGAATGATACTACTCACCTGGATACCACGCTTACTATATCAAAAGATTACAAGTTCAACTATCTGAGAAAAGATAATTTTGAGCTACTACCATTTTCAAATACCGGACAAACCTACAATGCTCTTAGTTTCACTGAGAATAATAGCAAAGCATTCCCCGGATTTGGAGCAGAAGCAAGGCATTATAGTTTTATGGAAGTGGGTGATATCAACTATTATCAGGTTCCAACTCCATGGACTCAGCTTTATTTCAAGACTGTACCGGAACAGGGGCAGCAGCTCGATGCTTTATTTACTATCAATACTTCTAAGAACTTAAATATGTTTATTGCATATAAGGGAACGAGGGCATTAGGTAAATACCAGAATATTTTGACCAGCACCGGAAATCTTAGAATGGGGTTCTCCTATAATACCACTAATGATAGGTATCGTATAAAAGCACATTTCGTTTCTCAGGATCTAATGAATGAGGAAAACGGAGGACTTGATAGCCTTGCGGTACTTCAATATATTGCCGAGGAAGAAGAGTTCGATGATAGATCTGTACTCGATGTCAAATACGAGGATGCTGAAAGTACTCTCTTTGGGAAAAGGTTCTTTATTGATCATGAATATCAAATTACAGATCCCAGGGATTCCACAAACGACCTGAGTATTTCTCACATCTTTGATCATAGTTACAAAAAGTTTGTCTTTAAACAGGAAACTGCTGAGAATGGTCTTTATGGTGATTCCTTTGAGGCAACTAATTTGCAAACATCTACTCGACTATATACTTTATTTAATGAAGCCGCAGTGAATTTTGAAAATGATGTACTTGGAAAACTCTCCGTAAAAGCCGGGCATACCAATTATGATTATGGTTATAACGCCGTGTATATTACAGAGGAGTCTGTAGTAGGCAATAAACTCTTTGGAAATTTATTGCATCTGGGGGCTACTTACCACGAGCGTATCGGTGATTTTGATCTTAAGGCTGCCGGACGACTCAACCTTGATGATGATTTTTCCGGTAATTATCTGAATATTTCCGCTGGTTATGAATTTGATGATAAAAATAGTATCCGTTTTGGTTTCGATCAAAATAGCAGTTTGCCTAATTTCAATTTTCTACTCTATCAGAATGATTACATCAACTATAACTGGCAGAACGATTTTGATAATGTTAGCTCGCAGAAATTATACGCCAGGCTTTCTTCTGAAAAGTATGCGAACATAAATTTATCACTATCACAAATTGATAAGTATACATACTTTACTGAAAATGAAAATGGATCAGTAAAACCTTTTCAATATGATCAGCCGGTAAGGCATTTAAAGCTGAAGGCTGAAAAAGAATTTGATTTTGGTCTCTTCGGAAGCTATAATACTATAATGTACCAGAATGTACTCGAAGGAGCAGGCGTTCTTAATGTTCCAGATCTGGTTACCAGGAATTCTATATACTATAAAGATTTCTGGTTCGATAAGGCATTGTATCTTCAAACAGGGTTCACTTTTAAATATTTTACAAAGTATGAAGCGAATGCATACGATCCCATCCTTGCAGAATTCTATGTTCAGAATGAAGAAGAAATTGGTGGATTTCCTGTAGTGGACTATTTCTTTAATGCAAAAGTGGACAAAGCAAGAATCTTCTTTAAGTTGGAGCATTTAAATTCTCTGGTTACAGGGAACAACAATTTCTCTGCTCCAGACTATCCATATACCGACTTTCTCGTAAGATTTGGCCTGGTTTGGGATCTTTTCCTGTAGTATTCTTTATACTGAATTTATCATATCAGGAGTTTGTTTGATTTTTACTTGCTGTATTGATATTAAAACACCTTTATTTTTACTGTTTTGAGCAGCTTTTCTCTGAAGTCTTTACGGTTAGCATAAAACGAAAATTTTCTTCAGAAAGCCATTGTGTAATTAAAAATGGGGTGTATATTTGCAGCCGCTTTGGCAGCAAGGCGTATGTTCGTTGAGAGTAGTAATGGTGGGTGATGTGAAAGGATCTGGCTTTAAAAAATTAAATTAAAATTTATTAAATTTTAGTTTGGTAGAAAGGAAAAAGTTAGTGTATATTTG
>NZ_JBLVTK010000002.1:0-30423 GCF_048285865.1 Christiangramia marina
CAAAGCGGGTGCAAATATAAAACTAGTTTTGCTCTCCAGCCAAATAAAATTTAAAGAATTTTAATTTTTATTTTTAAGCCTTAGACCAACAATAGCCTACCCTTTACTAAACTTTCAGTGAACTCTCGCCTTGCTCTCAAAGCGGCTGCAAATATACACTAACTTTTTCCTTTCTACCAAACTAAAATTTAATAAATTTTAATTTAATTTTTTAAAGCCAGATCCTTTCACATCACCCACCATTACTACTCTCAACGAACATACGCCTTGCTGACAAAGCGGCTGCAAATATACACCCCATTTTTAATTACACAATAGATTTCTGAAGAAAAATATAAAATAAATACAAGATTATTTATAAGTGATTGAAGATCAAATACTGCTCTATAAAATTAGTTTGAAACTTTTCTTAATTTCTGCTTACTATTCCACTTATCACTAAGATCAAGATATTCAAAATCCAATGCAGAAGATTGTCTTTCCAGAATATTATCCCTGAATGATCTTTGCAAGATGTCTTCGATCAGAAAATCTTCCTGGTTATTTTTCGGGTTGTACTCTTCTTTTAAAGAAATGTCGAACATACTGGCAGTTGTATTGTACCAGAAGGCTCTCCAACCACTCTTAAGTTCTCTTACTAGCTCGAAAGCTGTTGTTCCAGTTTGACGATGAATAAGCTTCACGAGAATCTGACCTTCAGTTCTGGTAAGCTTCTTTAATTCAGCAGAAAATTCATCTTCAATATAATCCTGAACGACCTTGGTATACTTCTTACGGGCACGTTTTGACTTAATATCGTCCAACCTGGAATTGAGCGTAAGCAATCTTTCCGAAGCCATTTTAGCATATGGATATACTTTTCTGGTCTTTCTCCTTAATATAAGGTAACGCTTCCTATCTGCATTACTATCAAACTTCAGTCGTCTCAAAAGCACCACTTCTTCCAGGTCAATAAGTTCTCTGGGAATCGAATCTCCTGCAATGATCATATACTGTGTGGTCATAGACGTATCTACTTCCGTAGAATCCATAGGCCTTGATAAAGTATCAGATTGAGCTACCGTTGTAGCTGAAGTAAGTAAAAGTAAGATGTAAAATATACGAATCACTATAAAGTTTAATTTTGGATCATCAATTCTTTTTGCTAAAACCATTCCAAAATTAGTCAATAGCCACTTCTCTCCAATCTAAATTTTTTAAATTCGTGAAAATTAAAAGAAACTATGGATAAAACTGAAGTACTGGATCAAAAATCCCTCGAATTTCTAGAAAAATACCTTAATAATGCAGCTCCCACCGGTTATGAGTCTGAAGGCCAGAAATTATGGATGGAATATCTGAAACCTTACGTGGATGAATTCATCACTGATACTTATGGAACTGCAGTTGGTGTCATAAATCCAGAAGCTAAATATAAGGTAGTAATAGAAGGTCATGCTGATGAAATTTCATGGTATGTAAATTATATCTCAGACGAGGGTCTTATATATGTAGTTAGAAACGGTGGTAGTGATCACCAGATTGCTGCTTCTAAACGTGTAAACATCCACACTAAAAATGGTATCGTTAAAGGAGTTTTTGGATGGCCGGCGATCCATACCCGTGACAAGGAAAAGGAACAGTCCCCAAAAATGGACAATATCTGTATAGATGTTGGGTGTACGAATAAGGAGGAAGTTGAAGCTTTAGGTGTTCATGTTGGATGCGTAATTACTTATCCTGATGAATTCTTTATTCTGAACAAGGACAAATTCGTATGTCGCGCTCTGGATAATAGAATTGGTGGCTTTATGATTGCACAGGTAGCCAGATTACTGAAAGAAAAAGGCGAGAAATTACCGTTCGGACTTTATATCACTAATTCAGTTCAGGAAGAGATTGGTCTTCGTGGTGCAGAAATGATCACACATCGTATTCAGCCAAACGTAGCTATTGTGACAGATGTTACTCATGACACCACTACTCCAATGATCGAAAAGAAAATCAATGGACTTAACAGAATTGGTGACGGACCAGTCATTTCATATGCTCCAGCGGTACAAAATAAACTGAGAGAGTTGATCATTGATACTGCGGAAGAAAAGAAGATTCCTTTCCAGAGACATGCGTCATCGAGATTCACAGGTACAGATACCGATGCATTTGCTTATAGCAATGGTGGTGTTCCTTCGGCATTGATCTCTTTACCTTTGCGTTATATGCATACGACCGTTGAAATGGTGCATAAAAATGATGTTGAAAATGTGATCAATCTTATATATGAATCATTATTAAAGATTAAGGATGGTGATACCTTTAGTTACTTTGACTAATTGAACACTTCTCAAGATGTTGTTAAACTCCCTGTAATCAGGGAGTTTTTTAATTTATAACACTAAACTTTCACTTTTCTTTAATTCTGAAGTGCTCAATTTCATCCTATATTTAAACAAAAAAATAATGACGCTATCGCCTGATGATGTAGAAGTAATGATGAGTGATACTCATGAAGCCGTAAAACTTGCGAATCTTAGATACGTTAATGAAAGCTTACTCTCAATAAGCAGAAAGAAAGTAGGACGTGGTTTTGCATACTATCGTAAGGATGAAAAGGTTACCGATACGAAAACAATTGATCGCATTAAAAGTCTGGTGATCCCGCCAGCCTGGAAAAATGTAAGGATTACACATCTTCATAATGGTCATCTTCAAGTAGTAGGAAGGGACGAAAAAGAACGCAAGCAATATATGTATCACCCCACCTGGTCAAAAGTTCGAAACCAGACCAAGTTTTTCAAAATGACTGCCTTCGGGAAGATGTTACCCAAGATCAGGAAGCAGGTGGATGAAGATCTCAATCTCAAAGGAATGCCCAAACGCAAAGTTCTCGCCTTGATCATTAGACTTATGGAGCAAACTCATATAAGGATTGGTAATGAGTATTATGCGAAGAATAATAAAACTTATGGTCTATCTACTTTTCGTACCAAGCATGTGAAAACTATGGATGACGGACTCAAATTCGAATTTATAGGAAAGAAAGGGAAAGAACATTCTATTTCAGTGGAAGATAAGCGACTCATTAAATTGATCAATCAATGTGAGGAAATTCCTGGATGGGAGCTTTTCAAGTTTTATAATGAGAATGGTGTTAAGCAAACTATAGATAGTGGAATGATCAATGATTATATCCATGAGATTAGTGGAGACATGTACTCGGCTAAGGACTTTAGAACCTGGTCTGCTACCAAAATATTCTTTGAAACTCTACACGAATTAGGGTATACGGAAGAAGAAAAACAAAACAAAAAGAATATCCTTATTGGTTTTGATGCTGCTGCTGAAGGCCTTGGCAACACACGTTCTGTTTGCAGAAGCTACTATGTACATCCAAAAGTGATTGAAACTTATGAAAACGGAGAGATAGAACCATACTTCAAAAAGGTGAAAGAAGATATAAAACCAGAATACGTTCAACTTTCAGAAACAGAAAAAGCAATTTATAAGCTTATCAAAGATTACGAAATAGAAATTGCTGACTAATCCAGGTGTGTATTGTCGGATTTTCAGATAAATTTGAAATATGACAAATTCCATTGCCGCTCGTATCGCCGATTTTCTAGAAAACTATCCGCCATTTTCACTTCTGGAAAAATCTGAATTACTCCAAATTTCGGAATCTATTACCGTATTCTATTTCGAGGCTGGTAAAATGATCTTCAAAAAAGATGAACAGGTTCACGATCAATTCTACATAGTTCAAAAGGGAGCAGTAGATCTCCAGAAGGTTGAAGAATCTAAAGAACCTGAAACTATTGATAAATGTGATGAAGGTGATATTTTTGGATTACGACCCTTATTTGCAAAGGAGAATTATCAGATCAATGCCATTACAGATGAAGAAAGTGTCATCTATGGAATTCCGCTGAACCTTTTCAAACCCTACGCGATCAACAATCCTGAAGTAGGGGATTTTCTTATGGAAAGCTTTGCTTCAAACACCCGTAATCCATATTCAGAAAAACATCGCGGGAGACTATTTACAGATGAAGAGGATATTCAGCTAAATAAAGATCCTCTATTTGAGCTTCAACCTATCCCGATCGTCAAGAAAATGGTGACAGTATCCAGGAACACCAGCATTCAAAAAGCTGCTACCCTTATGAGTGAGCGCAGGGTTGGATCTGTTATCGTGGTGCAAGATAAAAAACCTGTTGGGATCGTTACCGATGTGGATTTTAGAGAACTGGTTGCTACCGGTATTTTACCTATCACCAGTAACATTTCAGAAGTAATGAATTCTCCGGTGATCTGTTACTCGAAGAACCTTACCATAGCACAGGCGCAACTTACGATGATGAAACATAAGATCAATCATATATGCATCACCAAAGATGGCACTCCAAATACAAAGGTGAAGGGAATTGTTTCCGAACATGATATTATAGTTTCTCAGGGTAATAATCCTGCTGTTTTGATGAAAGCTATCAATCGAGCGAATTCCACCAAAAAGCTCAAGAAGATTCGAACAAAGATTATGCTTTTGCTCGATGGATATATCAAAAGCAATATTCCGGTATCTCATATAAGTACGATCATCTTCGAATTAAACGATGCAACCATCAAAAGGACAATTTTTCGTTGCATCGATAAAATGGAGGAACCTCTACCCTGTAGTTTTAGCTGGATGTCTCTGGGAAGTCAGGGAAGAAAGGAACAATTACTACTCACAGATCAGGACAATGCGCTGGTGTTTGAAAATGTAGAGGAAAACAAACTTCAAGAAGTCAGAGCCTATTTTCTCAAGCTAGCCAGAAAAGTCACTAAAAGACTTAATATCATTGGTTATCAGTTTTGTCCAGCGGAGATGATGGCCAGAAATGAAAAATACTGCCTCTCATTATCTGAATGGAAGAATCAATTTTCGGACTGGGTTACCACTTCAGGAAATGATGAAATTCTACTCTGCCAGATCTTTTTTGACTACGATATTAGTTATGGTGAATCAAGGCTAACGAATGAACTTTCTGACCATGTTTATGACATTCTAAAAGGTAATCGCAATTTTTTGAATCGACTTGCAGCACAGGCGTTGAGAAATCCTTCACCTTTAGGATTTTTCAGACAATTTTTAGTAGAGCATGATGGAGAGAAAAAGGATCTTTTCGATATTAAAAAACGTGGAATCATGCCGCTTACAGATGCAGCAAGACTTCTAATTCTGGAACACCGGGTTAAGAATATAAGTAATACTGCGGAAAGATTTGAAAAGCTTGCACAGCTGGAACCAAATAACAAGGAAATCTACCAGGCTTGCGCCTATTCTTCCAAAGCACTTATTAAATTCAGAACAAAACAAGGTCTTAAAAATAAGGATAATGGCCGATTCATAAATCTTGAGGATCTTGGAAAAGAGGACAAGATCAAATTAAAGCGCTGCTTCAAATCTATTAAAGAAATCCAGGAACTTATCAAGATACGTTTTGAAACTACTTATTATTCATGATTCGAGAATGGTTTAAAAAAAACGAGCAACCTGAAGATTTACCAGAATATTTTTCCAGGTATCTTTCTTTATTTGATAAGGATAAAGCTGAAGATGTAGCAGTCCAACGTTTTGTTATTTTTGATACCGAAACTACCGGCTTTGACATTCATGAAGATCGGATTTTGAGCATTGGCGCAATCGTTATTCAGAATAATCAACTTAAGGTGAAAGATCATTTTGAAGTTTATCTGAAGCAGAACACTTTTAATCCTGAAACCGTGAAGATTCATGGGATAATCAAAAACGAACGTTTTGCTCAGTTACCCGAAGCTGAAGCTTTGGAGCATTTCATTAAATATATCGGCAATTCTATTCTTGTTGCCCATCATGTAGGTTTTGATAAAAGCATGATCAATAAAGCATTGGAAAGAAACGGTTTGCTAAAGCTTCAGAATAAATTCTTGGATACCGCAATTCTTTATAAGAAGACCAGAATAGTAACAAACTTTATAGATAAGAATAAAGTCTATTCATTGGATGAGATCGCTGAAGATTATAACATCGATCTTACCGATAGGCACACTGCTTCTGGTGATGCATTTATTACAGCGCTCATATTTATGAAATTGATAGCTAAAATTGACGCGAAAAATATCAAGATTCGAAAATTACTTAGATATAGATACTAAAAAAGCCCCGTTATGGGGCTTTAAAGTTTTGTAACTGAAATACTGAAATTAATCCTGTTCGAAATCCTTAAGAAAATTAGAATGCTCAATTTAATCCGTTAAGTATTTACCTTCCAAGTCTAGCTGACTAAACTCCTCATTATCTAAAGAGGCGTAATAGATAGTTACAATTTTATCTTCACCATTTCTAGTAGAATGATAAGGGGGTACTATTTGGAATGGCTGGAAAGACATCGATCATTGGAACACCTACTACCTGATAGTTTTTTTCATTTCTAAACTCAAGAACATATTTTTGACTACCACCTGGTAAATTTGAGTTCTTATCTTTTCTCAAGTATTTGCAATCTTTCGTTGAGAATAATAAATCTGATGCATCTGGCAATTCGTAAACTTTCGAAGAATTTAAATTCTTTTTGATGTGAAATACCTCATCCAGTACATTGAAACAAAAATAAAGATCCTCTGATTCTCCCTTATTATTTGTAACCTTACCTTCCACAAAATCATTCTCATAATACGGGGATCCCTCAAAATCAAACATTCGAACCTCCCTAAGTTCATCATTAAAACCTGCGACATTACGAACTGCCGGTCAGAATTGCGCCTTGGATAGGAGTGGACACAAAATTATCAAACTAAAAAGAATATTTTTCATGATACTGATTTCAGGTTAGTAATTTACTTGACTTAGTTTAATTGCTCATAATATTTAAGCAAAGAGACAACATCTTGCTCTGTTTTTATTTTATTGTCATCCAAATAATCTTCCATTTTATCCCCTTTAAATAAATCCTCCAGATCCTTTTCCTTTAAACGAACCTCCTTGAATGGTGCTCCATCTACTGAGATGTAGTACACCATATCTACCGATAACTTAGCCTGTTTATCCTCTCCATAGGCAGTTGAAGCAGCTTTTGCCGGTGTATAATCAGCAACAGGTTGCCCAACAAAATCGCTCTTATCACCCTGATAAAATCTGGCGAAATAGGCTTCCAGCTTACCGTCCTCTGTATTGAGTTCATCAATGAAATAAGTGTAATTCCCTATTTTGTATTTTATAGACTTTATCTTAGGTAGTACATACTCTTTCCCTGTAGTTATATCTGGTTTCAAAACAACTACATCTTCTACCGCGTTATATCGCATTAACAAATTAACCCTACGGTCCTTATCTATTACAGTTCCCATCATAAAATCCTGTTCATAATATGCTGATCCTGTTACACCTTCAGATTCCTTCTGTTTAGTAAAAATTTGCATACCGGTATTCTCAACATTTGCCCAATATTGTGCATTGATTTGAGTAAAGGATGTAGATAAAATGATTGCAAAAAGTAAAAATTTCTTCATGATTTTTCGATTTAATTAAAATAATAATATCAATAACGGTGCCGAATATAATTTATTTGAGATATCCTTCAATAATTTCTTCAACAACTTCAGGATTTAGTAATGTTGAAGTATCCCCAAGATTAGAGGTATCATTGCTTGCGATCTTTCGTAATATTCTACGCATGATCTTTCCGCTCCTGGTTTTCGGTAAACCTTCTACAAACTGAATTTTATCTGGTTTTGCTATTGGCCCGATCTTATCAGCAATTTGCTGATTGATCTCTTTCCTTAAATTATCGTGATTCCTCGATTCTCCAGATTCTTTCAGAATAACGAATCCGTATAGAGCGTTTCCTTTTACTTCATGAGGGAATCCAACAATAGCAGATTCTGCTACCGCCGGATGTTCGTTAATAGCATCTTCAATTGGTGCAGTCCCTAAATTATGTCCTGAAACTATAATGACATCATCTACTCTCCCCGTAATCCGGTAATAACCAACCTCATCACGCATCGCTCCGTCTCCGGTAAAATACTTATTTTCAAATGCTGAAAAATAAGTATCCCTATACCTATCGTGATTTCCCCATATTGTTCTTGCCATGGATGGCCACGGGAATTTAATACACAATCTGCCATCAACCTGATTTCCTTTTAGCTCCTTTCCATGCTCATCCATTAAAGCAGGCTGAATTCCTGGGAAGGGTAAAGTTGCAAAGGTTGGTTTTGTAGGAGTAGCAAAGGGTATTGGAGAGATCATGATTCCGCCAGTCTCCGTTTGCCACCAGGTATCAACTATCGGACTTTTATTCTTTCCAATATTATTATCGTACCAGTGCCATGCTTCCTCATTAATTGGCTCGCCTACCGTTCCCAGCACTTTTAAGGAAGAAAGATCATATTTATTGACAAAATCAAGATTTTTCTTCGCTAAAGCTCTTATCGCAGTTGGTGCCGTGTAGAATTGATTTACTTTATGTTTTTCAACGATCTCCCAGAATCTACCGTAATCCGGATATGAAGGAACACCTTCGAACATTAGAGTGGTAGCACCATTTAATAACGGTCCGTATACTATATACGAATGCCCTGTAATCCATCCAATATCGGCAGTACACCAATAGACATCATCATCCTGATAATTAAATATATTCTTAAAAGTGTAAGCTGAATAAACCATGTACCCAGCAGTTGTGTGCAACATACCTTTTGGTTTTCCTGTTGATCCCGAGGTATACAATATAAAGAGTGGATCTTCTGCATCCATGATCTCAGGAGTACAGGAATCAGCAGCTTTAGACATTTCCTCTTCCAGCCAGAAATCCCTTCCTGCTTCCATATGTATGTTAGCACCGGTTCTTTTAGCAACCAGTACTTTTTCAACATCTGGGCAACTATCAAGTGCCTTATCCACAATCCCTTTAAGATCAATAGTCTTTTCTCCACGGAATGAACCATCGGAAGTGATCATCATCTTACAATCGGCATCCTGAGTTCTGGCGGCTAGAGCCGAAGCTGAAAAACCTGCAAATACGACAGAATGTATTGCTCCAATTCTTGCACACGCTAAAACTGAATAAGCCAGTTCTGGAATCATTGGAAGATAAATGCATACCCTATCTCCTTTTTCGATGCCGTTTGCTTTTAAAACATTTGCAAACTGACTTACTTTTTTATGTAATTCATTATAGCTGATCTTCAAAGTTTCTTCTGAAGGATCACTCGGCTCCCAGATAATAGCGGTTTTATCTTTTTTGGCGAGTAGATGTCTATCAATGCAATTTTCAGTAATATTCAGTTTGGCGTTTTCAAACCATTTTACTTCTGGCTTACTAAAATCCCAGCTAAGTACATTATCCCATTTTTTTCTCCACGTAAAATGTTCTTCAGCAACTTCCTGCCAGAAATTTTCAGGTTCACGAATGGATTTTCGGTATACCTGAAAATATTCCTCCAGGTTCTTTATATGGTAGTTACTCATAAATAATATCGTTTATAAAAGAAGAAAACCGGAATTACCGGTTTTCATTAAAAATATTAAATACTGAGCAATCAGAAAAAGGAACTGCTAAAAAATGATGGTATCAATTACATAATTATTAGAAATGTTCATATTATGAACATTTTATTTGTGGGATTCGAGATAGTCGAGCACATTCTGTTCGATTCTTGCGTCTATATTACTAATATCAGCCTTCTTAAAAGTTTCTCCGGTAATATTCTCATAAAGCTCAATATACCTTTCAGAAACCGTTTCGATATACTCATCGCTCATCAATGGTACTTCCTGACCTTCCAGTCCCTGAAAACCTTCACCTATAAGCCATTGCCGAACGAATTCTTTAGAGAGTTGTTTTTGCGCTTCACCCTTGGCCTGTCTTTCCTCATAACCTTCCTTATAGAAATATCTTGAAGAATCTGGCGTATGTATTTCGTCGATCAATACAATGTTTCCTTCGGAAGTTTTTCCAAATTCATACTTGGTATCTACCAGGATCAGGTTTTGTTGATCGGCGATCGCAGATCCTCTTTGAAATAATTTACGAGTGTAATCTTCAAGCTGAAGATAATCTTCCTTTGAAACGATATTTTTAGCTATAATGTCCTCTCTGGAAATATCCTCATCATGATCTCCCATTTCTGCTTTTGTAGCCGGAGTGATGATAGGTTCAGGAAATTTATCATTTTCCTTCATTCCTTCAGGCATCTCAACTCCACACAATTCTCTCTTCCCTGCTTTATATTCCCTTGCGGCATGACCAGAAAGATAACCACGAATAACCATTTCAACTTTGAAAGGCTCGCAGTTTGTACCGATTGCCACATTAGGGTCTGGTGTTGCTTCTAACCAGTTTGGAACGATATCCGCAGTCTTTTCCATCATTTTCGTAGCGATCTGGTTAAGGATCTGACCTTTAAATGGAATACCTTTCGGCATGACCACATCAAAAGCTGAAAGCCTGTCTGACGCGATCATTAACAACCTGTTATCTTCCAGGGTATATACATCTCTGACCTTTCCTTTGTAAACCGATTTTTGTCCAGGAAATTGAAAGTCTGTTTTAATTATTGTTTTACTCCTCACGAGTTGAGAATTTAGTCGTTATGTTCAATAGTTTTGTAAGCGGCGATGATCTTTTTAACCAGTCGGTGTCTTATCACATCTTTGTCATCAAGATAAACCATACCAACACCTTTCACATCTTTTAGTACCAGTAATGCCTCCTTAAGGCCTGAAATAGTTCTTCTAGGTAGATCTATCTGTCCAGGGTCCCCCGTGATCATGAATTTCGCATGTTTTCCCATTCTGGTTAAGAACATCTTCATTTGAGCATGCGTTGTATTCTGTGCTTCATCAAGGATCACAAAAGCATCATCCAGAGTCCTACCTCGCATAAATGCCAAGGGTGCAATTTGGATAACACCTTTTTCAATAAACAATTCGAGCTTTTCATGTGGGATCATATCCCTTAATGCATCATATAATGGCTGCATGTAAGGATCCAGTTTTTCTTTTAAATCACCCGGCAGAAATCCAAGATTTTCGCCAGCTTCTACCGCGGGTCTGGTAAGAATAATTCTTTTTACCTGCTTCTCCTTAAGAGCTTTTACCGCGAGTGCTACGCCCGTATAGGTCTTTCCGGTTCCAGCAGGTCCAATAGCGAATACAAGATCATTCTTTTTGGTAAGTTCTACCATCCTGCGTTGATTCGCAGTTTGAGCTTTGATCACCTTTCCACTTAAACCATGAACAATCGTCTCGCCACTTTCCTTAGTGGTTTGATAATCCTCTTCACTTTCGCTAGTGAGAACTCTTTCGATTGTATTTTCGTCCAGTTTATTATACTTTCCAAAATGATCCATTAACATGGAAAAGCGCTTGTCGAACTCCTCCAGCATTTCCTCATCACCAAAAACTTTAATTTTATTACCTCTGGCAACTATTTTGAGCTTGGGAAAGTATTTTTTTAGTAATTCGATATGTTCGTTCTGTTGCCCGAAGAATTCGCGTGGGCTTATTTCTGAGAGTTCAATAAGAAGTTCGTTCAAAAGCTAGAATTTTAGATGAAGCATTGTGAATTTTTCAGTTAGAATTTATTTGTCCTTCGTATTTGTATGTTCTAATTTTGGGCGGAGAAAAGCGTTACTTTTGACTGCTGTCCTCGAGCGAATCACTAAAATAAAATTTATATTCGCTACCTATACAAACTTAAGGAAAATTACCTGTTTCAGGTTAAAAAAATATTAACAATCGCCTATGGCAATCATCACTTTAACGACCGATTTTGGGGAGAAGGATTATTTCGCTGGAGCGGTTAAAGGTGCTATCTACAATGAGCTAAGTGATGTTAGAATTGTTGATATATCACATTCGGTTTCACCCTTTCATATTAGTGAAGCTTCGTATATCATCAAGAACGCCTATAGAAGTTTTCCGAAGGGAAGTATTCATATTATTGGGATCGATTCAGAACTTACCCCAGAGAACAAACACCTCGCAGTAAAACTGGATGACCACTACTTTATTTGTGCCAATAACGGGATACTATCTTTATTAGCTTCAGAAATAAGACCGGAGAAAATCGTGGAAATCAATATTCATGATAAAATACAAACCAATTTTCCTGTACTGGATGTTTTTGTAAAAGTAGCCTGTCATATCTCCCGGGGTGGAACACTGGAAGTTATTGGTAAGAATATTGAGCAAATTAAGCATCTCAAACAGTTCGAACCCATTATTAATAGCGAACAGAACCAGATACTGGGACACGTGATTTATATTGATAACTACGGAAATGTGATCACAAACATTTCCCGAAAATTGTTTGAAAGTACAGGTAAAGGCCGACCCTTCAAGATTAGTGCGCGCAGACATAATTTCGATGCGATCTATGAAACCTACAGTCATGCTATTAATTTTGAGGTAGAGAAAGAAAACAGGAAAGAAGAAGATGGTAAGAAACTGGCAGTTTTCAATTCTGCTGGCTATATAGAACTTGCTATCTATAAAAGTAATCCTAATACGGTGGGTGGTGCGGCCAGTTTATTTGGTCTGGAATATCTCGACACTGTAACCATAAATTTTGAATAGATGTTCGTGAGAATTGTAAAAATGGGCTTTAAAGAAGATAAGATCGAAGAATTTCTGAATAACTTTGAGCAGGTAAAATCCAGGATAAGAAATTTTGAAGGCTGTCAATTTCTGGAACTATACCGTGATAAAAACAATACGAATACATTTTTTACGTATAGTTACTGGGAAGACGAAGATGCTTTGGAGAACTATCGGCATTCAGATCTATTCAAAAAGGTTTGGGCAGAAACGAAAGTTCATTTCAATGCAAAACCCGAAGCCTGGAGCGTTGATAAACTTGTAAGCCTGGACTAAATGTTCGCGATCTTTAAAAAAGAAATTCAATCATTTTTTGCAAACCTTACCGGTTACCTGGTAATTGGTGTCTTTCTGCTGATTAGCGGATTGTTTCTTTTTGTATTTAGTGGAGGCTACAATATTCTGGATAGCGGTTTTGCTGACCTTAAACCGTTTTTTGATCTCGCACCCTGGATCTTTATTTTCCTGATTCCTGCGATAAGTATGCGCAGCTATTCCGAAGAAAAGCGAATGGGAACCATGGAAATTTTGCAAACCCGCCCAATTAGTAGTTGGGATCTTGTGTTTGGTAAATATTTTGGCGGACTAATCTTAGTACTTCTTGCGATCATTCCAAGCTTGATTTACTTGTTAGCCATAGGAGAACTGGGACAGACAACTTATAATTTTGATAACGGCGCAACTATTGGATCTTACCTTGGTTTGATCTTTCTGGCTGCAAGTTATACCGCAATTGGCAATTATGCCTCCAGTATCACATCCAATCAAATTGTTGCCTTTTTACTAGGAGTTTTTCTTTGTTTTGCCATATACTATGCATTCGAAGCACTCGCTACCATCAACATTTTTGGAGAATTCACCTATTTACTGGAATACTTCGGAATAAGTTATCATTATCGTAGTATTAGCCGGGGTGTATTAGACACTCGTGATCTTATATATTTTGTAAGTGTGATCGCTTTGTTTCTGAAGCTTACCCAGGTAAATATTTCATCAGCAAAAAACCGAAGATGATGCGAAATAATAAGATATCGCGTTTATTGGTTTTTGTGATCATTTTGATCGTGCTTAACATCATTGCTGCTAATTTCTTCACAAGAATTGATCTTACCGAAGACCAGCGATACAGCCTATCTTCAGCGGCCAAAGAGATCGTGGACGATGTCGATTCTCCTATTATTATTGATGTCTTTCTTGAAGGCAGTTTTCCTTCGGAATTCAGACGGTTAAAAGAAGAAACAAGGCAAATGCTTGAGGAGTTTGCCGCCTATAATTCGAATATAAAATTCAATTTTATCGATCCTTTAGCCGAAGGTGATGATGCCACTGCTATTGCTGAAGAATTCTATAAATTAGGGATGACACCTGCCCGACTGAATGTTCAGGAAAACGGGAAAAACAGCGAAACCATCATTTTTCCCTGGGCTATTGCTAATTTCGAAGATAAAACGGTCAAAATTCCGTTGCTGAAGAACCAGATTGGGGCAACCGATGAGGAGCGAGTGAATTCTTCCGTGCAGCAATTAGAGTATGCTTTTGCTGACGGTTTAAACAAACTTATATATCCAAGAGAAAAAAAGATCGCGGTAATGCGCGGGAATGGAGAACTTCCAGACGCGAGAATAGCAGACTTTATCAAAACCGTACAGGAATATTATTTCCTGGCACCTTTTACGCTGGATTCGGTTGCCAGTAATCCGCAGAAAACACTGGAGGATCTAAAATCTTATGACCTGGTGATCGAAGCGAAACCCATAATCCCTTATTCTGAAAAAGAGAAGTATGTGCTCGATCAATATTTAATGAATGGCGGCAAAATGCTCTGGCTTGCAGAAATGACCATTATGGAGAATGACAGCCTTTTTAATGAACGAGGTTCAGCACTTGCCCTACCAAGAAATCTAAATCTTGGTGATTATTTCTTCTCTTATGGCCTGCGCATTAATTCTGAACTGGTAAATGACCTATACTCTGCTCCTATTATTCTTGCCAGCGGAACTGGAAATGAAACCCGTTTTAATCCATATCCATGGTATTATAGTCCGCTTACAAGTTCTATGGCCAATCATCCTATAGTCAACAATATTGAAGCTGTAAAATTTAATTACGCCAACCCAATCGATCTTTTGGAGAATGACCTTGAGAAAACTGTATTACTAAGCAGTTCTCCAAAAACAAAACTTGAAGGGGTCCCGCTGCAAATTGGACTGGATATAATTGGTTCAAAGCCAGTAACGGAAAGTTATAATGCCGGTGAACAACCTTTGGCGGTGTTACTGGAAGGCAATTTTAAATCTGTGTATAGGAATAGATTAAAACCTTTTGAGACAACTCACCTCGATAACAGCAAGAATACCAAAATGGTGGTAATCTCTGATGGTGATGTGATAAAGAACGACCTGCAACAAGGAAAACCACTGGAACTTGGTTTTGAACGGTATACGGGGATGACCTATGGCAATAAAGAGTTTCTACTCAATACTGTCAACTATTTGCTAGATGACTCAGGACTTGTGGACGTGAGGACAAAAGAGATTAACCTGGCATTTCTAAACAAGGACAAAGTTGCCGCTCAACGTGAAATGTGGCAGATCATTGCTATTGGCGCACCATTGTCATTGCTTGCACTGTTTGGTGCTGCCCTTACCTACTTACGTAAACGAAGATATATACGTTAAAACTTCGATAGAAGGCTACAGAATATTCAATTTGAACATATTAACAATTATTACTGAATAAAAATCTATAACAGCATATTTTACAGCTACTTAGCTATGCAAACCAGATAATTTCTGTTAATAAAAACTACAGGTTTAAAGGGTCAATTTATACATATTGAAATATATTTGTAATTGATTCAAAATAAATCAATAAAAGCCGATGAAATTTATTGTATCCAGCAATTACCTGCTGAAACAGCTACAAATACTTGGAGGGGTAATCAATAATAGCAACACGCTACCAATATTAGATAATTTCCTTTTTGACCTTCAGAATGACGAATTAACTGTATCTGCTTCAGATCTTGAGACTACCATGTCTGCAAAGCTTAAAGTAGAGTCAGATTCAGAAGGAAAGATCGCAGTTCCTGCAAAACTACTTCTTGATACCTTGAAGACCTTTCCGGAGCAGCCTCTAACTTTTGTAGTTGAAGACAATAACACGATTGAATTGAGTTCGAACCATGGTAAATATGCTCTTGCATATGCCGATGGGGAGGAGTTCCCGAATCCGGTGGCTTTGGATGAACCTAGCAGTACGATCGTGGAAGCCGATATTCTTTCTTCAGCAATTAGTAAAACAATTTTTGCCTCAGGAAATGACGATCTCAGACCAGTGATGAGTGGTGTCTTTTTCCAGTTTAAGGAAGACGGATTAACTTTTGTAGCGACAGATGCTCACAAACTTGTAAAATATTCACGTGAAGACATCCAGGCGAATGAAGCAGCAGAATTTATCATGCCGAAGAAACCTTTGAATCTTTTAAAAGGAATTCTGGCAGGAAGTGAATCTGAAGTTTTGATCGAGTACAATGATTCGAACGCTAAATTTACTTTCGATGATACTCAACTGATCTGTAGGTTGATCGACGGAAAATATCCTAATTACGAAGCGGTAATTCCTAAGGAAAACCCGAACAAACTTACTATTCAAAGAAATCAATTCTTGAGTTCTGTAAGAAGGGTTTCTATTTTCTCCAATAAAACCACGCACCAGGTAAGACTCAAGATCGCCGGGGCCGAATTGAATATTTCAGCTGAAGATGTGGATTATAGCAATAAAGCCGAAGAACGTTTGACCTGTGATTATCAGGGTGACGATATGCAAATTGGATTCAACTCGCGCTTCCTAATTGAGATGTTAGGAAATCTTACAGCAGACGAGGTGATGCTGGAAATGAGCTTACCAAACAGAGCTGGAATATTAACTCCTGTAGATGGGCTTGACCCGGGAGAAAAAATCACCATGCTGGTTATGCCGGTGATGCTTAATAGCTAAACAAAATTCTCAAATAATAGAAAAAGCCCGTTCGCTCGAACGGGCTTTTTCATTCTTATACTTCAGCATTACTATTTCAAAAACTGGATGGTAAGCGGATAATATGGCATTTCCCCATTGCTTACTTTGATCGCATTCAGAATTGGTAGAACAAGCGCCAGCAAACCAACAAGAATGAGTAAAATGATTCCGAGGCCAAATAAAATGATGAGCGGAATACAGATAATACTATATATAAAAATGCTGATCTGGAAATTGATGATCATTTTGCCGTGCATATCCATACCTGCCACTTTATCTTTCTGGGTAGCCCATATAATTAACGGAACAATAAATCCTCCTATGCCAGTCACCAGGTCGAGTAACTGACTTAGATGTGTGATGACCAGTAATTGATTGTCTTCTCTCATTTTTTGATTTTTGATGGTTAGTGATGTATTCTACTTAAAAGACGGTAAAAACTTATGTTTGTTACAGAATTTGCTACAGCAATGAATTCTTTCATAAATTTGCCGCATGAAATTGAATGATACTATTGTTGCTCTTGCGACACCTTCAGGAGCCGGTGCCATTGCTGTAATTAGAGTTTCAGGCCCCGATGCTATTAAAATAGTTACGCCAATATTCAAAGCAAAAAGTAGAAAGGTGCTCTCATCGCAGCCTACTCATACCATTCATCTTGGAAATGTGGTAGATGGAGAGAGAACGATAGATGAAGTACTAGCTTCGGTTTTTCGTGCTCCAAAATCCTATACCGGTGAGGAAACCGTGGAGCTATCCTGTCATGGGAGTCCATATATTCAGCAGGAAATCATTCAGTTATTAATTAGAAAAGGCTGCCGTTCTGCGGAAGCTGGAGAATTTACCTTACGCGCGTTCCTAAATGCAAAAATGGATCTTAGCCAGGCAGAGGCTGTGGCTGATCTTATTAATTCTGAAAATGCCGCTTCTCACCAGATGGCCATGCAACAAATGCGTGGCGGCTTTTCGAACGAGATTCAGAAATTACGCGAAGAACTGATGAACTTTGCATCACTTATTGAACTTGAACTGGATTTTGCTGAAGAAGACGTGGAATTTGCAAATAGAGATCAATTCAAATCCCTTGTTGCTAAGATACAGACCGTTCTAAAAAGATTGATTGACTCCTTTGCTACAGGAAATGTACTAAAAAACGGAATTCCAGTTGCCATCGTTGGTGAACCCAATGTTGGTAAATCTACATTGCTCAACGCCCTTCTAAACGAAGAAAGGGCTATAGTATCAGATATTGCCGGAACTACTCGTGATACAATTGAAGATGAACTAAGTATTGGCGGTGTGGGATTCAGGTTTATAGATACTGCCGGGATCAGAGAAACCCAGGATTTAGTAGAAAGTATTGGGATCAAGAAAACATTCGAGAAAATTGGTCAGGCACAGGTTGTTGCTTACCTGGTGGATAGTTCCCGCATAGAAAATGATGACGATAGACTAAAGCAGGTTTTAATTGAAATTGAAAAGATCAAGAACAAATTCCCTCAGAAACCGATCGTAATTATCGCAAATAAAATTGATCAACTGACTTTTGAAGAACTTGATCAGTTAAAAGCTCATTTAGGTTTTATTTCGAATACAAGTTTTCAGCCATTGTCTGCCAAAACAGGGACTGGTGTAGAAGAGTTAAAAGAAAGACTACTGGAATTTGTAAATACCGGAGCACTTAGAAATAGTGATACTATTGTAACCAATAGTAGACACTACGCAGCATTATTGAAAGCCCTGGAAGAGATCAACAAAGTAGAAGATGGTTTGAACGCAGACCTTTCCGGAGATCTTTTAGCTATAGATATCAGGCAGGCCTTGCATCATTTCGGTGAGATCACCGGGGAAATCACGAATGATGATCTTTTGGGGAATATTTTTGCAAATTTCTGTATTGGGAAATAGACAAACAAAACAACAAAAACAAAAATCAACCAAATCGCAACAATAGTAAAGGTTTAAAGCATAATTCTATTATTATAGTTTTCGTTACGAGGTACAAATATTAGCTTATTTGTACCTTTTTTAATAAAAGTTTTTTTAGATTCGCATTATGTATGTCTCTTAATTCATCTAAAATGCAGCTAAAAATCGTGTCTCTTAGCATCGGAGAAATAATGTCCTCTTATTTCACTCAATTGCCTCCAAAAAGCCCTAGCGAAATGTCTCTTAATTCCTCTAAAGGTTTCCTACGAATCTTTAAATCAAACCTATGAGCTCTAATATTCGAATTAAGAAGAAATGCCAGTTATGCAACAGTGATTTCATCGCAAAGACCACAGTCACAAAATACTGCGGAGACAACTGTGCTAAATTGGCGTATAAAGCTAGAAAGCGAGCGGAGAAAATCAATAAGTCAAAAGCTTCTTCGGTAAAATCGCAAAGCAAAAAAACTGAGCTAAGCGATATTCAGCAGAAGGACTATTTGACCGTGAAAGAAGCTTCCCTCCTATTGGGTTGTTCATCTAAAACTATCTATCGTATGGTTACTAAAAATACCATTCAGGCTATCAACCTGGGAGAGCGAATGACAAGAATTAAGAGAACTGATATCGACACTTTATTCAATCAAAAAAAATAGCATGCAAAAAACATCAGTCACGCTGAGATCAAAAAAACTGAAAAGCGGAATGCTTAGTCTATATCTAGATTACTATCCGCCGGTGGTTATTCCATCAACTGCGAAATTATCCAGAAGAGAATTCTTGAAACTGAAAATTTATGATGTACCAGAAAATGAATGGCAGCATCAACACAATGAATCTAACCTGGCATTAGCCGAAGAAATTAGAGCTACCAGATTTCTACAAATTCGGAATAAGGAATTTGGGTTAGTTGACAACATTCAGCATAATGTGAATTTTTATGACTTCTATAATTCAATAGTCGATGAATACTATAATACTGGTAGCAAAGGTAATTATCATTCCTGGAAAGCTTCTTTGAAGTATTGGGCTGTATTTACAGGAAAAGATTTGGAATCAAGACAACTTACTAAGTGGCACGTTGATCAATATCGCAACTTCTTATTGACAACTGATAATTTGAGAACTAATAAGAAAAAGCTTTCAAACAATACAGCCTCTGCTTATTATAAACAGTTTATAATGGTACTCAAGCGCGCCAACAAGGAAAAAGTTCTTTCGAGCAATTTAGCAGAGGATGCGAAGTATATTAAAGAAAAAAGAAACATTAGGGAATACGTATCTGAACAAGAACTGGCTGTGCTCTGGAAAACTCCCATAAAAACTCCTACGGTTAAACATATGGCAATGTTCTCGGCAATGACCGGCTTACGTTATGCTGATGTTGCAAAATTGGAATGGAATGATTTGTATGAAGATACCCATCAAGGATCCTATATTCATCTGAGAGAACAAAAAACAGATCATCGACATACGCACCCCATTTCTCAAGGAGCGTTAAAAATTCTTAAGTCCCAGGATAGCACTGAAGGTAAGATATTTAGTGAGATTCCATATTACCAGGTTATTAGAGAGCTAAAAAAATGGGTCGAAGATGCCGGAATTAATAAGAAGATTTCATTTCACAACTTTCGACATTCTTTTGCAATCATCAATTTGTCAAAGAATGAAAACATTTATACTATAAAAGACCTTCTGGGCCATAAGAATATAACAACCACCCAGATTTACCTCCAAAGTATAGATACCAACAAAATAAAAGCAGCTAACAACGTTAACGTAGACCTGGATGGATTATAAAACAACCTACACTTATTTCTTTAATGCTACCCAACGTAGATTATCCAATGTTCTTCAATCTCAAATATCCAAGTATCAGAATCAAGGTCGTCCTTTTAAATATGTTAATCCGTGGATTCTAGGACTTTACGAAAGTCGACTAGCTGAGATAAAGGAGAAGTGGAATTACAAGGAACTAAAGCCAATCATTGAAATCATAGGCCTTAAAAAAACATATTACATAAAACATGCACTTCGTGGAATTCTTTCAAATGAGGTGAAAGAAGAGTTTGAAAAACTTGAACTTGAAATTCCTTATAAACATTTCATTGCTCGATTAGCCCAACTTCAAGCTATCGATGAAGGGTTCATAAATTATAGTAACAATTGGCCGTATTTTGATAGGTGCTACCAAACAAATGCTATTGAGAAAATTACTCTGTATAAATTTGAAGATGGGTATAACAATTTAGATGATTTTCATGAAAGAGGCAGACTTCTAAAAATGGATGATGATCCTGGTATCACAGTTCAAAGCGTAAATACAATCGATAATACGAAACAAAATACACTGGCGGAAAGCTTGACC
The DNA here is from genome assembly GCF_048285865.1 of Christiangramia marina. NCBI lineage: Bacteria > Pseudomonadati > Bacteroidota > Flavobacteriia > Flavobacteriales > Flavobacteriaceae > Christiangramia > Christiangramia marina. The sequence continues at coordinate 20,921 of NZ_JBLVTK010000002.1, forward strand.
CAAGATGAAAAAATTCTCATTGTGAAGGTGCTATACAAGCTGGATGTTCCGGTTCAAAGACTTATTAAACCTCCTGAATTTTATAGATTGATCTTTTTAACGGAAGACCTATTTGATAACCGTATAATTGATAAGAAGTTATCAAATCAATCGGTCTATAGAAAACTAGGGGAGCATGTTGACGTTAGTAAAGAATCCGAAAGAGAAAATATCAAAAACCTTATTCAGAAACTGCAAAAACTTAAAGTGGATGGTTTTATCCCAGAATTAAGAAAGTTGCTAACTAGAACCACTTAAAACAAATAAAACCTACTCTATCAAAAAAACCAGCAAGTAATTCTTTGCTGGTTTTTTTGTGTCCTTTTGTTTCTTTTTTTCAAAATATCAGGATGATAAATTCCTGATCCAATTCTACTTAGCGAAAAAGACTCTTTATCACCCCCTATACACTCTGGACCTCCTACCCTCTACTCTCTCCATAATTTAGCCAAAAATTATTAACCCATTAAAACTAATTATATGGAAAACGTAATAATGATCCAGGAGAAGGATCTTGAAAAATTCACTTTAAAAATGTATGAACTTCTTAAAAAGAATGAAGGAAGGCAATCAGCAGAGGATGATATTATAGATGTCAAATCAGCGGCTGAAATTCTAGGCTTAAGTACTGCAACAGTATACGGAAAAACTCACCGAAATGAAATTCCATTTTTTAAGAGAGGAAAGAAACTTCGTTTCTCAAAATCAGCCTTGATAGAGTGGTTAAAGGCTGGATCAAATCCAGTAAAGCCATCTAGTAAAGATGATGTAAAAATGAGAGCAAGTGAGTATTTACTTAAGAACAAAAGATTTTAAACGTAAAACAAACGTAATATTTACGCATATGTATCTAGAAAATTGTCAAAACTGCGGAAAAACTTACATTCCAAAAAGAAGAGGAGTTCAAAAGTATTGTACTACTTCATGTAGAAGCCGTGCCTATCAACTACGTAAAAGCGCTGGTATTAAAAAGCTTTCTATACCATCTGAAATCAAATCAAAAGAAGTCAAAAATGATTCTTCAGCAACCATCAATGCAGCTTCTATCATGAATGCATTTATAGCTGCTTTTGGTTATGATGCAATCAAAGGATTGTTGACACCAGCTGGCAGTAAATCGGTCACGAGAAATGATCTAGACAAGTTGATCGAAAAGATTGATCAAAGATATATCCCAATAAGAAATGTTCCTATGAGAAGTGATGGCACATATGCTTTTTGTGATAAGAAAACTGAATCACTTGTATACTTAAAAGTTAAGTAGAATGGAATTTGATAGCATAAAAGAGATTGAGAATAAGATCATCGAAAAAAGTGAGTCTTCGAAAGAGAAAAGCTTAAGGCTACTAGAAGAAATAATTAGTGATTTGCCAGAAAATCATAACCAACTAATAAATCAGGCATTTGAGTATAAGAGAATCCCTAAAGAGTATCTATTTAGTTCAATATTGTTCGCCTACAGTAATGCGTGCGGACTTGCATTTTGCCTGAATTCTATGGGCTTTAAAAATTATGGAAATTTATACCTATCACTAATTGGTAGTCGTGGCGATATGAAGTCACCTGCCATGGAATTAGCTACGGAACCATTGAATCAATATGATTCTATAAAGTATAGAGAATTTAAGAACAAATTAAAAGAAACTGAATTTGAAGAGCCGACTATTCGAAGACAATTGCTAATTCAAGATGCTACTATTGAGGCTGCTTATCTCAAACATTATCAGAACCCATGCTCTTTAGGTATTTATGTGGATGAGTTGTATCAACTTATTGAAAAAATGGGGAACCCTTCCAGTAAAGATGGGCCTGCTTGGCGAACCTTTTTTCTACAAGGAAATACTAATAAACACATCGATATTTCTAGAAAAACCGTAGAAAGTTTTAGACTTGATAAATCATACCCAGTTCTTTTAGGTTCCATTCAAACTGAATTCTCATATAAGATTTTTGGTGGTGGAAATCTGGAAAGCGGCCTAGTAGATCGCATTTTATTTACCGATAAATTGACGAAAAATAGTCACCTATCCGGCAAGGATATTAATTTGGAAGTTCAAAAAACCTATAAAGATAATTTGTTAAGAATTCTTGATCTTAGGAAGGAATGGTCTGAAACCAATCATGAGGACACTTGTATTAGAATTTCCTGTACACCTGCAGCAGAGCTCAAACTAAAAGATTATTCTCAATATCTCTTGAATCTGCAAGAGGAATCAAACCCTACTATGGAAGCTTATATTTCAAAAATGATGATTAATATTCATAAGGTAGCTCTTGTACTTCATACTATGAAAGAATCGCAGCATGCAGGATATAAAAACATAATTGAAGAACATACGATGATAGAATCGATAAGAATTATGAAATTCTACCAGCTTAATTTCGAAAATATTTCTGAAAAATATGCCGGAAAAGATCCAGTTAAGCTTGACCAAGAGGCTGTTCTAAGGAAAGGAAAAGAAAATGGAGCCACCTGCGAACAAATTGCCGCCGTATTAGGCGTGAACAAATCAACGGTGAGTCGAAACCTTAAAAAATTAAAGCTTTAAGTGCAACCTGCAACAAGCAACTAATGATCAAATTCTATTCAACAACCTTATTATAGGCGGTTTAAGACATCATACTAACAAAATTGCACGTTGCACGTTGCAATTCAAATTAATACAATGGAATCTATTTTAAAATTTCAGAAGAAAAGAAATTACCAAATAATTACTCCATGCTGCGGAAAATCAAATAAAGATGGAAAATTCGTCAATTATGAGGGATTTGCGGAGCAATTCGGTTACTGCCATAGCTGTGGAAAAACAACTTTACCGGATTATGGACAACTTACCGATTATGAACAAATAGGTATAATTTCGAATAAACAAGGCAAATCTCTCCAATTAGAAACATCATCTAAGGCTGTAAAGCAACGTTTTATTCAGGAAAAAATAATCTGGAATTACTTTCAATTAAAACCTGAAAACAACCTTATCAGATACTTGAAGAGAACCTACAATAGTAATAACGTAAATGAAACCTTAGAAAGATATGCTGTAGGATCCTGTCGTGATGGTGGTACTGTCTTCTGGATGATCAATGAAAACCAGCAAGTACAAAAATGTAAAGTTGCGTTTTATGATCAAAACGGCAAACGAACCAATAAATTCAAGGTTCCTTATAAAAATGAAGATGGCTACTGTTATTGTTTATTTGGAGCACATTTATTGATTGATTTGAATAAAAGCAGATATATTGTAATTCTGGTAGAAAGCGAGAAAACAGCTATTGTTGGTGATATTCTACTACCACAATTCACCTGGTTAGCGTATGGAGGATTAAACGGTTTAACTGATGATAAAGTAGCCTGTCTAAAAGGTCATAAAGTTCTATTGATTCCTGATATTAGTAATCAAGCAATTACAGCCGGTCATAAAAAAGTAGAAAAACTAAAGGAAATCGGAGTGAACATCAATCTATGGGATATGCGCAATGGTAAGAGCGATGAAGAATTGAAGAATAAAGGAATCTACAATAATGACTTAGAGGATTACTTTAGAGCTTTTAACTGAGAATTTAAAACTTTTTATGTCAAACCTCGAATTTGTCTAGCATTAATGATTTTTACTACTTTCGCAAAACCGATTTAACCTGCAATCTACACATGAAAAAAGTTCTTGCCCTCATTTCTGCAACACTCATTTTTACTTCCTGCACAACCGATTCCAATAATTCAGAGGAATCAAACAATGATATGATTATTGGCCAATGGCGATATATAGGAACTAAAAGTTATACAGTAGATGGAGATTCATTTACAAAAGATGCGAATGATTGTATTAGCAGTAGTACAGTGACATTCCGCTCGAATAGAACCATTACCTCCATGAATTATTCTCCTATTGTAACTGGTGGTTGTGAAGTAAATGAAACGGCTAATAATCACAGCGAAAATATCCCGTGGGAAAAGATTTCAGAAGGCAAATATCGGATTGGAAGTTCGGTAAGGGACTCTATCTTATTCCCAAATGCAAATACTATGGAAATGATGTCTTGTCAGAATTTCTTTGATCCTATTGAAGAAGTTGAGATTGATCAACTAAGCCAGGTATATACTAGAATTGAATAAATTCTTTTTGGGCTCACGTGGCTTCGTGCTATTTGCCTAATTTATTTGAATATCATTTCAGATTGTTTAGCTTTACTAACCGAATATCTGCTACTACTCCTACCCTACTAGTTAGTATTGCAGCTTGTAAACGCTAACAAACCATTAATGTCATCAAATTTTAGCTTCTTAAAACCCGATTATCCAGAAATCTATGGTATCGGAATACTTGCAGAAAAACTATACTCCGTTGATCCAAGTTCCTCTATTGCTAAGGCTCGACTATTCGCAGAAAAAATAAGTGTCTTAATTTGGGACTTTGAAGAGCTAGATGATTTTACAGGGAAGCAAGTAGAGCGAATCAATCAACTGGCATATCGCAATTGTATTCCTGATATCATTAAAGGAATTTTACATACCATTAGAACATCTGGAAATAAAGCCAGTCACGATGGTATTGGTTCAAAACCACAGGCTCTCTTTATTCTAAAAAAATGCTTTCAACTTTCTAAATGGTTTTATGAAACCTATGAGAATGATTATATAGATCAAACCCAGTACAGCCTTCCGGAAGAAAATAGTTTTTCAGTTGAGGAACTTTCTCACCAGGTTGAATTTTTATCAAAGCAAGTTTCTGATTACAAGGAAAAAATTGAAAGTCTAAACAGTTCGAAAGCCATTACAGATTCAAGAAAAAAGAGAAGTGAACGTGTTGCGAAAAAATTAGACTTAAATGAAAAAGACACTCGCCTCACCCTTATTGACCCAAAATTAAGAGCTGCAGGATGGGAATGTGATACAGAGACTCTTAACTATAAAACAAATAAAACTTTACCCGAAAAAGGTAGATTTATGGCTATTTCAGAATGGCCGTGCAATGGTAAATGGGCCGATTATGCCCTATTTATCGGCAATAAACTTTATGGAATCGTTGAAGCTAAGAAATATGCCAGTGATATTTCTACAGACTTGAGACAATCAAAGATTTATGCGGAGCGTATAAAAGAACTAGAACACTTCGAAGTTTTAGCTGAATGGCATAGCTATAAGGCTCCATTTCTATTTTCTACCAACGGTCGCGACTATCTGGAACAACTTAAAACTAAAAGCGGAATCTGGTTTTTAGACATTCGTAAAGATCGTAACCATCCTTATCCGCTTAAAGGTTGGTTTTCACCACAGGGTTTACAGGGTCTGTATCAGAAAAATATTGAAGCAGAAAATGAACGCCTTGAGGTTAGTGATTACGAATATCTTGAAGATAAAAACGGACTAGGATTACGGGATTACCAAATAGAAGCAATAAAAGCCGTCGAGAACAAAATTATTAGAAACACCAGCGACCTAAGATCTCTTTTGGTGATGGCTACCGGGACTGGAAAGACACGAACAGTTATCGGATTAACATATCGTTTGATAAAAGCCAACAGGTTCAAACGTATTTTGTTTCTAACCGATAGAAGATTACTAGCAAAACAGGCACTGGGAAATTACAAGGATAATAAGGTAGAAGGTATCAATACTTTTGCTGAAGTGTATCAAATCGAGGATATGAAAACCAGTATTCCTGATGCCGATACTAGAATTCATTTTGCCACAGTTCAAAGCCTGGTAAAAAGATTATTTTATAATGGTACAGACGAATTACCGATTGATACCTATGACTGTATCATTATAGATGAGGCCCACAGAGGTTATAATCTGGATAAAGAAATGGACGAAGAAGATCTTCATTTTAAAGATCAGAAAGATTATGTGAGTCAATATAAAAGGGTCATTGAATATTTCAACGCGTACATTATTGGGCTTACAGCAACACCTGCATTGCATACTACTGAGATTTTTGGAAAACCCGTGTATTCATACTCCTACCGCAAGGCGGTTGTTGATGGGTATTTGGCAGATCACGAACCTCCACACCGCATCAAAACCAGGTTAAGTGAGAAAGGTATTTTGTGGAAAAAAGGAGAACGGCCTAAGGTCTTTAATGCGGAAACTAATAAAATTGAAGATCTTGCGGAATTAGAAGATGATTTGCTGGTGGAGATTGAGCAGTTTAATAAGATGGTTATAACACCAAACTTTAATAGGGAAGTAATCAAACAACTTGTCAATTTCTTGGATCCGAATAGTGAAGAGAAAACACTCATTTTTGCCGTAAGAGATACTCACGCAGATCTCATTGTAAACCAACTACACGAAGAGTTCAAAAATATAGGATATGATGTTCCACAGGGAGCTATTGAAAAAATAACAGGAAAGGCTTACGATCCAGAAGAATTGGTGCGACGCTATAAAAATGAGAAGTTCCCGAATATCGCAGTAACCGTAGATTTGCTTACTACCGGAATTGACGTTCCGGCAATTTGTAATCTGGTTTTCTTACGAAGAGTAAGTTCACGTATTTTGTATGAGCAAATGATTGGACGTGCTACCCGAAAGTGTGATGAAATTGGTAAAGAATATTTTGAGATCTATGATGCAGTACGGGTTCACGAAGCGTTAGAAGATTACACACAAATGAAACCCGTGAGTAATCCTTCCACCTCTTTTACACAGTTAGCAGAAGAACTTGAGGAGATAGAAACAGAAGAACGAACACAAACTCAGGTGGAACAATTATTATCTAAACTTCAACGGAAGCGTAAAAAAATTGAAGCAGAAGATTTAGAAGAGTTTGTATATCGTTCCGGTGGATTAGAACCTCAGGAAATTATTGAGACAATAAAAAATGCCACTCATAGTGAAGTCAAAAAGATCATTCAGTCCTATTCCAGTTTGTGGGGATATTTAGACCAGAAAATCTATAAGCCAAAAGTGCAATTAGTTTCTGAACATGAGGATGAATTTATAGGTATTGAACGGGATTATGGGAAAGCTCAGAAACCCGAAGATTACATTGAAGGTTTTAAAAAATACATTGAAGAAAATAAAAATAAAATAGCTGCACTACAGGCTATCGTTTCCAGTCCAACTTCATTAGACCGTAAAAGCCTAAAAGATTTGAAGTTGCAATTAGATGCTGAAGGTTTCAATGCGCGCATACTGCATACAGCTTGGAAACAAGCTAAAAATGAAGACATCGCCGCGGATATCATTTCGTACATTCGCACTCTGGCACTAAATGTAGATTTGATTCCGCAAGAACAACGTATTGCTAATGCCTTTTCAAAAGTAAACGCTTTACGTCCCTGGAATAAAATTCAGCAACGTTGGTTAGATCGTTTTAAAGCACAGTTAATGGCGGAGGCAATTTTAACCAAGCAAGATTTAAATAATGATCCTTTTAAAGAAGAAGGTGGTTATAAACGTATCAATAAAATATTCGATGATAATGTTGATGAAGTTATACAAATATTGAATGACAATCTTTATTCTGAAGGTGCTTAACTGATGATAAGCCTGAGGATTCAAATCCAAAATATTCATACAAATTAGAAATATATTAGAAATCAATGAGCTCAGAAGATATCGCAAATAAACTATGGAACTTGTGTAACGTATTACGCGACGACGGGGTAACCTATCACCAATATTTAAACGAACTCACCTATATTCTTTTTCTTAAACTCAGCGAGGTTAGAGACTTTGAAAAGCATATTCCCGAAGAATACCGATGGAGAAGTTTTGTAGAAGAGACTGATAATATAGAAGCATTCAATCGCTATCGTAAATTTCTTGCTGAAATTAGTAATGAAAGTACAAGCGCTAGTATAAAAGAAATTTATGCTAATGCATCTACCAGTTTACGCAAGCCGGTAAACTTCAATACTCTAGTACAAGCCATAGATGATTTGGACTGGTATGAAGAAAATGACCGCGATACTATGGGAGACATCTATGAGAGTCTTTTAGAGAAGAATGCCGGAGAAAAAAAGAGTGGTGCCGGTCAATATTTTACCCCTCGACCGCTTATTAATATTATGGTTGCTCTATTAGTCCCAAAATTAGGCGAGCGTTGGAATGATCCTGCAGCGGGTACCTTTGGTTTTATGCTTTCGGCTGATGAATATTTACGGAATAAGTATCAGAACTATTTCGCACTTAATGATAAGGATCGAAAGTTTCAAAAAGAAGAAGCCTTTAGTGGTGTTGAGTTAGTTACCGATGCACACCGACTTGCATTGATGAATGCACGCTTACACGGTATGGAAAGCAAGATTTATTTAGCAGACACCTTGACAGAATTTGGTAAAACCTTAAAGAACTTTGACGGTGTTTTGGCAAATCCGCCTTTTGGAACTAAAAAAGGAGGCGAACGTCCATCAAGAGATGATTTTACTTTCCCAACCAGTAATAAGCAACTCAACTTTTTACAACATATTTACCGAAGCCTTAAAAAAGATGGCAAAGCTCGTGCTGCAGTAGTACTGCCGGACAACGTTCTTTTTGAAGATGGAGACGGGCAGCGTATCCGCAGAGATTTAATGGATAAATGTAACCTGCATACCATTCTGCGCCTACCTACCGGAATATTCTATGCTGCCGGTGTAAAAACAAACGTCCTGTTTTTTAGCCGCGGTCAGGAAGAATTGAATAACACCCAAGGGGTTTGGTTTTACGATATGCGTACCAATGTTCCAAATTATGGAAAACGCACGCCGTTTACCGAAAAAGCTTTTGAAGGGTTTGTAGAAGCCTACACAGGTGGTATTAAAGTAGACAACTTAGAAAAGGAGTTTAAAGGAGCTGTTGACGAAACCAAGCGTAAAAACATTAAAGACGAACGCTGGAACTACATTACGCGAGAAAAAATTGCTAAAAAGAATGACAGTTTAGATTTAGGGCTTATTGCAGATGATAGTGTAAGTAATGGTGATGATTTGGGTGATCCGAAAGATATTGCAAAAGAAGCGCTAGCTGAATTAAATAGCATTACGGCTCAGTTGAATGCGATGCTAAAAGAATTGGCCTAATGGAAAATAAATTACCGAAGAATTGGGTAGAAACGGAGCTTAATAATATCATTTCATTTGTCATTGGAGGAGATTGGGGAAAAGATCCTTCTAAAATTGATGATCTTAATTTTGAAGAAGTAAGTTGTATCAGGGGTAGTGAAATAAAAAACTGGAGTGAGGATAAAGGCTCAACTGCTTCTATCAGAAAAATTAAAAAAACAAGTTTAGAAAAACGCGAACTGATACTTGGAGATATACTTATAGAAATATCAGGTGGTGGACCAGACCAACCAGTTGGACGAATTTTATTTATTGATGAAGAAGCATTAGAAATAAATAGCTTGCCAAAAGTTTGTACCAATTTTCTTAGGTTGTTGCGAGTTAATAGTCTACTGAATCAAAAATTTATTAGTCGATTTTTAGAATATTTCTACATTTCTGGTAAAGTCATTCAATATCAAGGAGGTAGCAAT
>NZ_JBLVTK010000002.1:30467-38745 GCF_048285865.1 Christiangramia marina
CCCTTTCCCTTCACGCAATGAACAAGATCGTATTGTAGCTAAATTAGATAGTTTATTTGAGCAGTTGGAAAGCATCAATAAAAGCCTGGACCACATGCCTACCCTACTCAAAAACTTTAGACAGCAAGTCTTGACCCAAGCCGTCACCGGTAAGTTGACAGAGGAATGGCGAAAGGGGAAGGAATTAGATAGTCAAACAAAATCTTATCTAAAAAAAATATCTGCTGATATTCAGGAAGCTTACGAAATTAAATGTTCTGAAGCAAAAAAGATAGGAAATAGAAAACCTAAAGATCAGAGAAAAAACAAAAAATCAGATAAAGATGATAATAATCTTCCTAAAATTCCTTCTGTATGGAAATACACTAGAGCTGAGGAATTAAGCTATCTCATCACAGATGGAGTTCATTTCAGACCAAAATATACTGAAAATGGCATTCCATTCTTGAGCGTCAAAAACGTTAGACCATTTAGTATTTCAGAAAAAGATTGCAAATATATATCTGACAATGATCATAATGAGTATATAAAAAGATGTAATCCAGAATTTGGTGATATTTTATATACTAAAGTTGGAGCTACATTTGGATATGCGGCATTAGTTAAAAATGTTCTACCATTTAGTATTTATGTAAGCCTCGCTCTTATTAAACCCTCAAAACTCTTGCTCGGCAAGTATATAGAGCTTCTATTTAATTCTCAATTGATTTTTAACCAAGCTAGACATAGAGTTAGTGGAAGTGGAGTCCCAGATTTGCATCTGATTGAAATTAGAGACTTCAAAATTCCAGTCACAATAGTTGAAGAACAGCAAGAAATCGTCAATCGTGTAGAAGTTCTCTTGGCAAAAGCAGATGCGATTGAGGTACATTACCAGGCTTTAAAAACTAAAATAGAACACTTACCCCAGGCCATCCTGCATAAAGCATTTAAAGGTGAGCTTGTTCCTCAATTAGAAAGTGATGGAGATGCCAGGGAGTTGTTGAAGGAGATTGAGGGGTTGAAGAATAATATTGTTAGTAATGCTAAAAATGCAAGTAAGAGAAAATAACATATTTTCTTAGGATAATACTATGATTAAAACAAAAAGCATAAAAGAACCACAGTTTTTTAAATCAGAACAAGTAAAAGGATTTCGGAAACAGCTAGTTGATTTCTATAATCAGCCAAAAAGTTTTCGTACACAGAAAAAGTTTCCGATAAGTGGATTACAACTAAGTTTTAATAATATAAGAACTGAGATTTCAAAAAAAACTGATAACAAATGTTCTTATTGTGAATCTGAACTTAAGATTCAAAATTTAACCATAGATCATTTCAGACCTAAATCTGCAGCAGCTGATAGAGAAGGTAAAATTTCTTCAGAACATTATTGGTGGTTAGCTCTTGTATGGAATAACTTACTTCCGTCCTGTCAAATATGTAATTCTAATAAGAAAAATTTCTTCCCTGTTGCCAGAAAAAGGGCTACTGTAAATTATTACGCCAAGGATAGGCTTTTTAATAAGGAGAAACCTCTATTAATAGATCCAGAATTTGAAAATCCGGAAGAATACTTCTACTACGATCAAGATGGATTAATTTATTCAGATACTGAAAGAGGAGTAATAACAATAAATTTATTGGGTTTGAATCGAGAAGAATTGGTCAAATCCCGTCAATCTATAGCATCTGAAATACTTTCCATTTTAAATGACTTTCCCATCTCAACGAATTTTAGCGATGTGGATAATTTAGAAAAAGAGAATTTAATTAGAAAGATAGACAGTCTTGGTAAAGACCTTAATATATATTCAGATCCTTATTTAGGAATACGTAGATTTTTTTTCCGTCAGTTTATAAATGATTTAAAATTAAAACCAAGCTTTAAAAAGCTTTTATCTTTAGATGTAAGACGAATTTTAAGACTAAAACTTAAACATGAAAATGAAAATATTAATCCTGAGAGCGAGACAAATCAGTTTGAAGTAAAAACGATAAATATAAAGAACTACAAATCCCTTAGTGATATTTCAATCAATTTCAAACGCACTAAAAATGGCAATGCTGGTTGGGCAATTCTAATTGGTGAAAATGGTGTTGGAAAAAGCTCTACTTTATCAGCAACATTGAAGACGCTAATTGGCAGGAATTACAGAGGTCTTAGTTTTAGTAAAGATGAAATTAATCGAGAAAAAGGAGAAGATGCTGCTGTACATATTACATTTAATAATAAGGCATTCGCCAATGTTCATATAGGGAAAAAAATAAGGTACTTCCATCCTAAAGATTATTTTAAAGATAGTTCGATTGTCGCTTTCGGGCCATTCAAACATTCTAATAAATCCGACAAAAATTATAGAAAATTTAAAGATGGATGTTTTATCGATAATTTTTTTAATCCCGCAATACCCTTACATAATTCTTTAAATTTTATACTTAGACTGACCCCGGAACAATTTGAATATGTTGCCATTGCTTTATTAGATCTCCTCATGCTTGAGAATGTAGCAAGAATTCATAGGAATTTAAATACTAAACAGGTTTGGTTTCAATATAATGAATCTAAAAGAAAGCAGTATTTCTCTGAATTGAGTGATGGCTATCAATCAGTAATTACTTTGGGGTGCAATATAATAGAGGGATTATTAATCAATAACGAAAGTATAGAACATGCATCAGGTTTTGTTGTAATAGACGAGATAGGTGCTAATCTCCATCCTCGATGGAAAATGCAAATAGTAAAAAGGTTACGGAGAACATTTCCCAATGTTCAGTTTTTAGTTACCACCCACGATCCTTTATGCCTAAAAGGTATAGAAGAAAATGAAACTTATGTTTTACAGTTTAATAATGGTCAATTAAAAGTACTGACAGATTTACCCAGTCCTTCAGAATTTAGGGCAGATCAATTATTAACATCAGAGTTTTTCGGTTTGTATAGTACAGTAGACCCCGAAATTGAAAAGGATTTTAAAGAGTATTATGAACTTTTATATAAACCTAAAGATTCATTAAACAAGTCGGAAGAGATAAGATTAAAAAATCTGAAGATAGAACTTAGAGCTAAGAACCATTTAGGTGATAGCTTGAGAGAGGAATTATTATATATAGCAATTGACGAAATTTTAGCAAAGCAAAAAATGTCTGAAGAACCCTTTCAGAGAAAACAAATTGAAGAGGAAGTAAGAGTGAAGGCAATTGAGTTAATTGATGAATTTTTAGGTGATTTAGAAGAATGATATTTATAGACAGGAATAAAGAACCAAAACCTACGGTACTAGTGGAGGATGCTGATGATGAACATTTAGCTGCACATACACATTATGTGGTGGAGGGGAACGATGACGCTTTCAATCATAAATCTTATCAAGATAAGCAAGTTAAAGATGCGCTAATTCGTCTATTCAATGGTAAATGTGCTTATTGTGAATCTAAAATAACTATTACATCACCTATTGATAAGGAACATTTTCGACCAAAAACAAAAATCAATACTGGAGTAGGACCGAGAATTAGAGGATATTACTGGCTAGCAGCAGATTGGGATAATCTATTATCAGCTTGCGCTCATTGCAATAGAACAGGGACCCATGATATAGCTCAGGGCGAGCCAATCGTAGCTGGTAAGTTAGATTATTTTCCCTTGTCAGATGAAACTAAAAGAGCTTCTTATGGTAGTGATTTAGAGGAAGAGGAAAAAGTGAGATTATTGATAAACCCCTGTGTCGATAAACCAGAAAAGCTTTTTAGATATACTGATGATGGTGCAATTTTACCTGAGCAAGGATTAGATGAAAAAGATGACCAAAAGGTTAAAACTTCAATAGAAACGTTTGGTTTAAGAAGAAGTGAATTACATAAAGAGAGAAGAGAAAAATGGATAGATGTTGAAGTTCAAATCGAAAGGATAAGAAGGGCCTGGAATGAATACTCAGCAACTTTAGATGAGGATATTTTGGACAGATTTCATTTCGAAATGAATCAATTAAAGAGGATTGAGTCAGATGATAAAGAATATTTAGGCTTGGTCAGATTTTTAGTTAAGAATGAACTTTCTGACATTAAAAATGATATAGCAGAACAAAATTGATTTTAAATATTAAAGTATTTGGGGAAAACCATTTAAATCCAGTCTCTTCATATTTAAATAGTATATAAATTAAGTGGTAAAATTGACGATCTCCATAGTTAAAAATTAGGATTACTTCCATTTTTATGTAATATTTCCAATAACTACTTTTGTTTTTATGAAAGTAGCTTTATTATCGATTTCCAAAATCCCAGTTTTACCATTCATAGGCTCTATCACAGCTGGATTTCCTTCACCTGCAGATGATCATCTTGATAATTCTATAGATCTCAATTTAGAAATAATAAAGGATAGAGATGCCACCTTCTTCGGACGTGTTGAAGGCGACTCCATGACAGGAGCCGGAATTGAACATGGCGATCTTTTAGTGATCAATAAAGGATTAGAGCCTAGAAATGGTAAAATTGCCGTATGCTTTATCGATGGAGAATTTACCGTAAAGCGCATCAAAATTGAGAAGGATATTATCTGGCTCGTCGCTGAAAATCAAAAATACAAACCAATTAAGGTCACCGCTGAGAATGATTTCTTAATATGGGGAATAGTTACTAACGTAATCAAATATTTTTGATGTACGCCCTGGTAGACTGTAATAACTTCTATGCGTCCTGCGAAAGAGTATTCAATCCACTTCTGGAAAATAAACCGGTGGTGGTGCTTTCTAATAATGATGGGTGTGTCATCGCCCGGAGTAATGAAGCAAAAGCTATGGACATTCCTATGGGTGCTCCTGCATTTCAATTTCAAAAGCTATTTGATAAAAATGGCGTTCATGTCTTTTCTTCTAATTATGCCTTGTACGGGGATATGAGTAAAAGAGTAATGAACATCCTTTCTGAGTTTACACCTGATATTGAGATCTATTCCATAGATGAAGCTTTTCTACTGTTGGCTGGATTTGAAGAACATTTCGATCTTGAATACTATGGAAGACAAATGATTTTGGCGGTGAAAAGTAGAACAGGAATACCAATAAGTGTTGGCATCGCACCTACCAAAGCTTTAGCCAAGGTAGCTAATAAAATAGCGAAGAAATTTTCTGCTCGTACTGGAGGAGTTTATATTCTGGATGATCCAGAGAAAAATAGAAAAGCGTTGTTATGGACTAAGATCGGTGATGTATGGGGAATTGGCCGGCAATACGAAAAAAGGCTACTCGCATTAAATATTAGAAACGCTCAGCAATTTGTGGAGTTACATGATGAATACGTTCGAAAAGAGTTTTCTGTGGTAGGCTTACGCTTGAAAAGAGATCTTTCAGGCCTTACTACCCTATCCTTAGAAGCAACTCCGAAGAAAAAGAATATCGCAGTCACGCGAGCATTCGAGAATATGTATAGTGATTACAATGAACTCAAAGAAAGGGTCTCAACTTATGCAGTTAAGATTGGCGAAAAACTTAGAAGGCAGGAAAGTAATTGTAGCCTACTTCAAGTCTTTGTACTTACAAATCAATTTAGAAATGATTTAAAGCAGTATCGAGCCAGTATATCTGTCTATACTCCTACTCCAACTAATTCCAGTATAACCCTAGTCCAAACTGCACTTACAGGACTATCTATGATATACAAAGAAGGATATCAGTACAAAAAAGCAGGCATCATCGCATCAAAACTCACTCCAGCCAAGCAAAAGCAGTTCAAATTATTTTCAGAAGAAAACCCAAAACATGAGCAGTTGATGAAGGTAGTAGATCAATTAAACTTCCGAGAGAACGGTAAAGTGAAATTCGGAGGTCAGGATCTAGGACGTACCTGGAAGATTAAGCAGGAAAGGTTATCCAACAGGTTTAGTACGAGATTGAATGAATTGATAATTATAAAAGTTTAAATTTATTCTACTAAATTTGCCAAAATGACTATTTCTATTCATGAATGCAAAATTTCTAAAATTGCGATCGCATATTGAAGAGGTTGTTTCTTTGACCGATGAAGAATGGAAAGTCATCTCTCAAAGCTTTGAGTATCGGACCTTAAAGAAACACCAATTTCTAATACAACAAGGTGGAACTGTAGATTGTGAATTTTGGATTATTGAAGGTATTGTAAAAGCCTATTTTATAGATGAAAAGGGCAAAGAACATATACTACAGTTTGCTATGGAAAATTCCTGGGTAAGTGATCATTATGCTTTCCAATATGACTTACCCGCAGATTTAAATCTGGATTGTCTTGAAAACTCCGAATTCTTCTGTCTTTCCAAGGAAAATAGAGAAAGAATGTGTTTCCAATTTCCAAAAATGGCCAATTTCTTTCGAATTAAAGGCCTATATGGTTACGTGAATCTTCAAAAAAGAATTCTATCCTTTTTAACCCAAACGGCTGAAGAACGATATGAAAGACTTTTGGATAGAAAGCCGGAATTAATTCAGAGAGTACCCAAAAAATTACTTGCAGCATATTTAGGAGTTAGCCGAGAAACCCTTAGTCGACTTAAAGCTTAAATAGGTCAAATTCTTAGCTAAAGCATATTACTTCATTTTCAAATTTGTGGTTAAGAATTCTTTAACCCCGTTATACTTCATTTGAACAGGAAATGTGATCCATATCACACATTTCAGTTGATTATTCTCACTTCAATTTGGTGATCTGCATCCTCGCACAGGAGGCACTTCTACAAGATCTTTGTATCAAACATTTAAAACCAAATTATGAGAACAAAATTAGCACTATTAACATTGGCGCTCGGGATTTTAATTCCTTGTCTTCAAGCGCAAGAGGAACAGAGACCCATGATGGGAAATCAGTATGGGGTATTAAACATCGAAGAATATCTTGATTTATTACCAGCCGAGAACGAAGGTATTATTAAAGATATTCGATTGATTGATCGCGAACATGCTGGAGTTAGAGTATTTAGGTTGTATGATAAAGTTCCAGTTCACTACCATGCGAAAAGCGATGCCTACCTGTATATCTTAAATGGTAAGGCTAAATTTTATGTAGCAGATAAAGGACCTATAACTGCAGGAAAAGGTGATTTGCTTTTCTGGTCAAAAGGAACACCACATGGAAATGGAGAGATTCTGGAAGGTCCCCTGGATGTTCTTGTCTTCGATGCAGATGCTCGTGATCCAAGCGATGTAATATGGGTAGATCCGGCTACACAAAAAGAATTTTTAGACTAATTAAAATATTATAAAATGAAAAAAGCAATAGTATTCTTATTCAGCTTAGCCTTGAGCTTAAGCCTTTATGCACAAAATAATTTAGAGATCGTTTCGGAATTCCCCGAAGCAAGACCAGGAAACATCACAGTTTCTGAAGGAGGTAGAGTGTTTGTTACAATGAGTGCACTAAGTTCCTCAAAATATATGGTAATGGAGATTATGGAAGATGGTACCAGCAAACCCTTTGGAGAGAAGGAGTGGATTCAGAAACCTGAAAAAGGAAGTATAAAAGGTATTAATTCGACAATTGGAATCCAGACTGATAAATCTGGAAATCTCTGGGTGCTTGATATGGGGAATATCAAAGAAGGTCAAGCACCTAAATTGGTTTCCTTCAATCTTGACTCAGGAAGGATGAACAAGGTGTTCACAATACCTACCACAGTTCTTACTGATAAACCATTTTTACAGGATTTTGTAATTGATGATAAACACCAGGTCGCTGTAATAGCAGATATGACGGATGCTCTAAATCCGCCAATCGCTCCTGCATTCGTTGTGATAGATCTAAAGACTGGATACATTAAAAGGATTTTAGAAAACCATGAAAGTTTTCAACCAGTAGATGAATCTGTAAGTGTAGGAAATCAGAAAGTTATCCATAAAAGGAAGGATGGATCTACCATTGAACCAAGATATCCGCTGAATCCAATTTCTATCGATGAAGAAAATAAGTTTATCTACTACGGGGCTATGGGGAATACTAAAATTTATAAAATTTCTGCAGAAGCAGTAGCAGATCTAAGTTCTTCACCAGAAAAATTGAATGATGAAATTTCCTTCCACGCGAATAAACCAAAATCTGATGGTTTTAAAGTTGGTAAGAATGGAAATGTTTATGTAACAGATGTTGAAAATTCTGCAATTGTTAGGAGCAACAGCTCAGGCATGAAAACTTTGGCTAAAGATGTTGAAAAGTTATCCTGGCCAGATGGAGTTGCTATATATGGTGATACCTTATACATCGTAGCAAATCAACTTCACAATTTACCGCTATTAAATAACGGTAAAGATGCCAGCAATCCTCCGTTTCTAGT
>NZ_JBLVTK010000002.1:38806-46888 GCF_048285865.1 Christiangramia marina
ATCAACTGCATGTTTAAATATCCTAATGATAGCGTTCATTGGAACATCTGCTATGGCCCAGGAGGTTCCGGAATCTCCCTATGGACCAAACGATGAGATTGGCGCCCTTAACCTTTTAGACGAGGATAAAGTATTGGATGCAGTTAAATTGGTTACTGAAGGTAAAGTATATCGTCTGGGTATGGTCGTTAATGAAAATACAGCAGCATTTAGACACCGTTATTTTCATGTGGAAACCTCTCAACCTGAAACTGGAACTGCTGGGGCTAATAAATTTACTTATGTAGATGATAAGTTAATTGGATGGACCGGCGTAGGATCTCAAATCAATGGATTAGCTCACTACGGAAAGAATAATGTTCACTATAACGGGCATAAAGTAGAGGATTTCCTCACCGTCACCGGAGTTAAAAAGTTGGGATTGGAAAAATTACCTCCAATAGTTACAAGAGGGGTTCTTCTAGACATGAGAGAACATTTTGATCAGGACATCATCAAGGAAGGCACAGTGTTTACCGTTAAGGATATTGAAGAAGTATTGAAGAAGGAGAATATTGAAATCCGCAAGGGTGATGTAGTGCTGTTTTATACTGGTTGGACTCAACTAATGGGTAAAGACAATGAAAGATATTTAGCCGGTGGTCCTGGAATTGGAACCGAAGCTGCCAGATATCTTGGAAAAAAAGGTGTTGTAGCAGTAGGTGCAGACAATTGGTCTTTCGAAGCAGTACCCCATGAAAACAGCGAGGTTTCATTTCCAGTCAATCAAATGATGGCCACGGATTACGGAGTACAAGTTCTTGAAAATATCCTCGTTGATGAATTGGCTAAAGATGAAGTATGGGAATTCTTATTCGTGTTAGGGCATCCTTTATATGAAGGATCTACTCAAGTACAAATAAATCCTGTTGCTATTAAATAAATAATTAAAACTGTTGAGTCTCAGTTTAGACTCAACAGTTTCATTTGAGTACAAAAGTTATGAATACATTAAGCTTAGAAAAAAAGAAAGTAAAGAATAAAGGTTTACCTGCAGCATTGTGGGCGTTAACTATAAGTGCATTTGCCATAGGAACAACAGAATTTGTAATCGTAGGTTTACTATCTACAGTTGCAAGTGATCTTGGCACATCAATTACATCAGCAGGTTTATTAGTCAGTCTTTACGCCATTGGTGTTGCCATTGGTGCGCCCGTATTAACCGCCTTAACCGGTAAAATTCCTAGAAAACAATTACTGATGGGAATTATGTTGCTTTTCATTGTGGGTAACGGATTAGCAGCCATTTCACCAAGTTTTGAATTGTTGCTAGTATCAAGAGTTGTGACAGGTTTTGCACACGGTGTATTTTTTTCTATCGGGTCTACCATTGCAGCTAGTTTGGTACCAAAGGACAAAAGAGCAACGGCCATTTCTATAATGTTTGCAGGTCTTACTGTGGCTATCGTAACCGGTGTACCTTTAGGAACATACATAGGTCAGAATTTTGGATGGAGAGCTACTTTTATTGGGGTTGCATTATTAGGATTAATTGGTGCAATAGCTAGTTTGGCTTTGGTTCCTAAAAAAATCAAACAATCGGCGCCATTACGACTGATTGACCAATTAAAGGTGATTAAGAATCCTTCTATTTTATTAGTATTAGCCATTACTGCATTTGGTTATGGAGGTACGTTTGTCACATTTACCTATTTGACTCCTTTGTTGGAAGAAGTAACCGGTTTTTCTTCAAATATGACTAGTGTATTCCTGCTAATTTATGGTATTGCCATAGCTATAGGAAACATTGTCGGTGGTAAAGTCTCAAACAACAAACCAGGCAAAGCATTATTGGTCATGTTTGCTTTACAAGCAGTGGTATTATTTGTATTATACTTCACAGCCACCAGTCAGATTTTTGCCATAATCACATTATTTTTTATGGGAATATTAGCGTTTTCAAACGTACCTGCTTTACAATTATACGTGGTGAAAATGGCTGAAAAATACTTACCAGGTACCGAAGATGTAGCATCTGCATTAAACATTGCAGCATTTAACGTCGGTATCGCTATTGGTGCCTTTATAGGTGGAATAGTTGTAGAATCGAGCTTAGGTATTGAAGCGACTCCTTGGGTTGGAGGTATTTTAGTCATCGTAGGATTCTTGTTAACCCTAGTTTTATTCAAAAGAGAAAAGATATAAATAGTATAAATAATGACTGCATTAAAATTTAGAAACAACGACGAAATGCCAATTTTAGGTTTGGGAACGTTTCGTTCTGAACCAAATGAAGTGTACGATGCTGTACTTTCAGCTATTAAAATAGGATACAGACATATAGATTGTGCTGCGGCTTACGGAAACGAAAAAGAAGTAGGTAACGCCATTGGCGAAGCCATAAAACAACGCTTAGTTACGCGTGAAGATTTATGGGTAACTTCAAAATTATGGAATGCTTCCCACGGTGAAGAGAATGTGATTCCTGCTCTGAATACAACTTTAAAAGATTTACAACTAGATTACCTAGACCTGTATCTAATCCACTGGCCTGTAGCTCTTAGAAAAGGAACGGAAATGCCAGAAAAAGCATGTGATTTTATTCCATTATCAGAAGTGCCATTAACTAATACTTGGAAAGGGATGGAAGCTACTCTGGAGCAAGGACGTGTAAAACATATTGGCGTGAGCAATTTCAATGAAAATCACTTAAAAGAAATAATGACAACTGCAGTGCATCGACCAGAGATGAATCAGGTGGAAATGCATCCATTTTTACAGCAAAAGGAACTAAAAGCAATATGCGCACATTATGATATGCATTTAACAGCATATGCACCTTTGGGTTCGCTTGTAGATGACAATAGCTCGCTTCGTTTGTTAGAAAATGATACCATAAAAACCATTGCCGAGGCAAGACATATGTCGCCTGCACAAGTCGCATTGGCATATACCATACAACGAGGCATCGCAGTAATTCCTAAATCTACAAATGAAGCCAGATTACTTCAGAATTTAGAGACATTAAACCATATGCTTACTGAAGAAGATATGGCTTTGCTGAAGGGTTTAGATAAAGGACACCGTTTTATAGATGGTAAATTTTGGGAAGTTGAAAACGGACCATACACTGCAGAAAAAATCTGGAATACTTAATACCATCATTCATCAGGTGTCCTTAAAGGATATCTGATGAATTTAATAAAGATATTATGAATCGATTTAAAAAGCTATACAAACCAGGTAAAATGACACTTGGTGTAGAATTTCCTTTAGATAATGACTGGTCATCAGAAGGAAATCTCAAAAGATTGGAAGATAACAGACCTTTTGGAGTTCCAGATATTTCTAACCATTTAGTACTGGCAAAACAAATTGACGAAGCAGGCTTCGCAGCTTTATGGATGCGAGATGTTCCTGTCTATGACCCTAATTTCGGTGATGGTGCACAATTGTTTGACACTTTGCCGTACTTGGGATATTTATCTGCAGCAACTAAAAACATTTTATTGGGTACTGCTGCCATTGTTTTGCCCTTGCAGCAGCCAATTAAGTTAGCGAAAGCTGCTGCTACCATAGAAAATTTAAGCAATGGGAGACTTTTGTTGGGCTTGGGTATTGGAGACAGACCTGTGGAGTTCCCAATGTATAATATCGACTATCAAAAAAGACCAGAAATCTTTAGAAACAATCTTGACATCATAAAAGAAGCTTGGAAAACAAACAGTAATTTAAAAACTAAGTTCGATTTTTTAATTAGCGCTATAGAAGTATATCCTAAGCCGAAAGGTCATATACCAATTATTGTGGCTGGTCATTCGGGACAGAGTATTGATTATATAGCTAGAAATGCTAATGCCTGGTTCAATTATCCGCGCCCTGTCAATGAAACATTTGAAAACAGAAAATACTGGTGCAATGCTTTATATGATAATGATCAGGCATCCAAACCATATATTTCCGCATTTCACTTAAATCTTCTAAAGGATGAGAATGCCAAATTTGCGCCCCATCGATTTGGTGGAGCAGTTGGTATAAATAATCTTACAGAAATATTTAAATCATATGAGGACGCCGGAGTAAATCATATGGCTATAAATCTTCGTAAATCTGAGACTCCTGTGAAGGAGGCAATTAATCAATTAAAAGAAGTTTTATTACCTAAATTTAATAACCAGAGAGAAGAAGTCGTATGAAGGAGAATAGTTGTACCTCTTTCAAATCGAGTATGTTAGGTTGAATTAAAAAGCTTTGATGCAAAATCAATTATTTTAGATCAATTAAACCTATAGTAATTAGATTATCTATTGGTATTACACGCACTTGATAATCAAGAAATGTTTAAATAAATTCGGAAGACTCTCAGAATAAGTAAATCTAACAGTTGAAGTTCGTGCTTCTGCAGAATGATAAGAGTTTTAGGTAAATTCTAGGATTATGAATTCTCACTTATGCTTATGAAAATTTTTAGAAAACCAATTGAAATTAGAAGTGATACTGAAAATCACCGACAAGCAACATGGATAGAACTGTTTATTGACCTTGCTTTTGTGGTGGGTATTTCCAGACTAGGAGTAATTTTTGAGGATGGTTTTCACTGGGAGTCTCTTACGAATTATAGCTTCTTATTCCTTTTAATGTTTTGGATATGGAATAGGTTTACTTGGTATGCAACAATGTATGATAACGACGATGTCCCTTATAGACTAGCTTATCTACTATTAGTTTTTCCTGCATTGGGAATCATTAGTCAATTAGAATCAATTTTAGAGGGCGACATATTTATCGCCTCCCTTTATTACCTTTTAATAAATTGTATATTATTATATCTGTGGAGTAGAGTTCTAAGACGAGGAAAGACACTCAAGAATAATGCAAGGAGTTTTTTGCTAGGCTATGGTTTAAGCACTTTGATGATCCTTATTTCATTATTTGTCTCCGGCCAATTAGCATTTTACTTAATTGGAGCTGGATTTATTTTAGAAGTCTTGGGTCCAATTTTAGGTTGGTATATGAGCAAAAGCAACGTTCCTCTGCATTCAGAACACATCATAGAACGTCATGGATTATTTACTATAATACTGCTTGGCGAATCAGTGGTGGCTATTGCTGCAAATTTTTCTGAGTCACTTACTGCTGAAACGTGGTTCACTCTAGCAGGTTCGTATTTACTCATTATATGTTTATGGTGGATGTATTTTGATTGCGGTTATGGGTTTTCAGCTAACTTATCTAAAAGGATTAAAAATGTATTTGAATTTGGTTATGGCCAATTCTTTGTTTATTTATCTATAGCTCTCGTAGGTATTTCCTTAGAATATACATTACACCATATTCACAGCGATCATGTTAATGGAAAATTCTTGCCAGGACAGATTGTTCTCTTTTCCATAAGTTTATTCTTAATAATAATGAGTACCATTCAAATTCTTATCTCCAAAGAGAACCCTAAGAGAATATATCTTCCTCGATATGCCGTTGGAGCTTTTTTATTTATTATTGGATTTTTTCATCTTAGCAATTTGAATTATTTACATATTGGATTGATTCTAATGGTACTACTTACCGTAAATGATGTATACCAATGGGGTAAGTTGAAAGTTGCTCAGGATTAAAATATTATTCCACTTTACTAAAAATTAGGATTTGAAGAGCTATTAGTTCTACATTATTTTGTTGTGAGAATTATTCAGATATTAACTTAGACATCCCCGATATCATTTTACAACCGTTTAAACAATCTATACTTAATCCTGTTATCTTTAATTAAAATGAAGATGATAGAACTTGAATAACCTGGAATGAATTATCAAAAACCGTTTAAATTGGATAGTAAAACCTTGAGAATTCACTAAACTGGATTACCATTTTTCAGAATCTGAATAATAAATATATACCAAGTGATTTCACTAACGAAAGAACACAAACAAAAATGGGGAGATTTTTATTGCTATTTTTTGTGTTAATTTCTTGTACCTTTTTTGTACCTCGCATTTTTTCCCAGTAATAGCTAGGGTTCAATATTTCTGTATTGGGAAATAATTTGATATAGCAATGTTCCGAAGCAAATTATTCCTCCTGAAGCGTTTTGATATCTGTGATTAATTGAGCTACTGAAGCCCTGTTCAAACCGTTATAGATACCCCGTATGTGTTTGTTCTTATCGATTAACAAAAAATTTTCGGTATGCAGAAAATCATCAATGCTTTTTGGCTCACCTAAATCATTTTCTACAAAATACTGTTCTCTACCTAAGCTATAGATCTCTTTTTTATCACCTGTTACTAAATGCCATTTATTATCTATCACTCCGTTTATTTCTCCATATTCCTTTAGTACCTCTACAGAATCTGTGGAAGGCATCACGGAATGTGACAGTAAAAGGACATCGGGTTCGTCCTTGAACTCTTCTTGAATCATCTTCATATTGGTAGTCATTTGTGGGCAAATTCCAGGACAGATCGTGAAGAAAAAATCAGTTACATAAATCTTATTTTCAAAGGTTTTCTGTGTGATAGAATCCCCCATTTGATTTACTAAATGAAAATCTGAAATTGAATGGAAATTCCGCTCTTCCTCACTTCCGGGTTCCAACCATTTAGGAGTAAAAGACTCGTCGTCGTAATATGGCAGATGCTCTACTCTGCTGGTTTCAACCACTGCGATATTCTCCTTTTTCACCTCCATACAGCTGGTAAAACTAATTAGTGCTACAGATATTAAATATTTAAAGTTCATCATATTCTATAATTTTTTCATCATCTAATTGATAGCAAGAATTTGCTCTTCGCATTCCGAAGATCCTTCCATTAAGAGCCTCATAATTCACGTATAAGACCCCATTTGGTAACCATGCTTTTTGTAAACCACTTTCCTTTCCTTCTACCAGCATTCGTTGTTTAGCCAAAGTCCCGTCTGGATACCATTGCTTTTCCATTCCCTGTTTTTTTCCATTCTCGTAGATTACTACTGAAGCCAGAACTCCATTTTCCCACCACGTTCGATAAAATTTATCTAATTTATTATCAGAATAATAGGATTCTATTCGCAATACTCCGTTTTCTGACCATTGTTGTGCAAGACCTTCCCTTTTTCCGTTATGGAAACCCAGTTTTTCTCCAAGCGTATCGTTAGCGTGTAATTTTAATGCATAGCCGGAATAAGGTTTACCCTTATAATACCACCGACCTTCTAATTGGTTAAGTTCAAGCGTTTCTTTTAAAACCTCAACCGAATCGATGACGATTTTCTGGTCAGCATTTAAAACTTCTTTCAATCCTTCGGGATCTCTGTTTTCCATACACCCCATGCATGCTAATAAAAAAAAGACTACTATATAAGATGATGGTTTCATAACTCTTAATAACCTTGGTATGGGCCGGTAAATGCTATATAAGATCCTGTATTTGAATACAACTCATTGATGATGTGGTAATGATATTCTTCTCCACCTAATGTATATTGCGTGGTTGTAGTGTGACCACCAGAACCATCCAGATCTGTAGGATAAGTTCCTGTAGAATTACATTTTCTTCCATATAGAAATACTCCATCAAGTAAAATTCCAACCAATTTATCATCGTCATCTGTAAATGCTTTTGGTTCTAAATGGTAATGATAAACGCCAGGTCCAATATGTCCTCCTGTCCAATCCAGACTAGCAGCAGCCTGGTCCAATGCTCCTCCACCTTCCTGATCATTAAATAACGAAGCACCGCTAACTGCAATTCCAATAGTTCCTAATTGCGTTGCAACTGTATTTCCTGTGTAGTTTGGTGTAGCATCAACCCTAATTGTTGTAGCATTATTATTACTGGACATTATAGATGGTGTCAACCTCACAACTGGCTCATCTAAATAAAGAGGATGATTTTCACCCCAGTAAACCGATTCATGATTTGGCAGGCCGGTAGTTTCAATTACTACTTCAGATCCATCTAAATAAATAGTAGTTGCTTCAGGATTAAATGCTGAATAAGCGGCATGTAATTCTGTAATTATCTCTTCGTTAGTTTCTGCATCGGGATCATCGCTTGAACAAGCAACAAACCCTACAGAAATTATAAATAGACCTGCGCAAGCGGCTATTAAGCTGTTTTTACA
>NZ_JBLVTK010000002.1:46955-51697 GCF_048285865.1 Christiangramia marina
GGCCAATAAGGCTGTTTTTGCCCGTAAAGCTTTAATTATATCAGTCTGTATTTTTGTTTGCAGTAATTGGTCAATTACACTGTTCTGATAATCCATACTGTTGAGTAAACTATAGTAATCTGAGCTTTTACCATGGTTTTTTATTTCCTTATATCTAATATCATCTGGTAACATATCTACTAATGAAATGTGCTTCTCCAATACCGGTTTTAACCGGTTATCTACAATATTCCTAATCTTAATTTCCTGTTCTTCGAATGATTTTAAATGCGAGGGATATTGGGCAATCAATTCAGTTAGCGACTCATTTTCTATAAACTGAAATTTATTGGTGTTATTAATCGAACTTAATGCTTCACTCCTCAAATTCGAATTCCTGAATTTTAGCTGAATTATAAGTTCCTTTGATTCAACACTTAGTTGATGGTTCTGTAGACCGACTAATTTTAGTGATTTTTCCAACGAAAGAGTATTATTGCGATACCTAACCAAGGCACTATCTAATACATTTAAATTAGTGTTCAATTCTTCGTACAGACTTTCATAGATTTTCTCCTGAACGATTTGATTCTTTCTAATTTCATTTTGATCGTTGATTTTCCAGGCTATTAGAATTCCAAAAACTATTAATAGAATTTCTCCCAGTGCATAAACCAAGTAATTTCTAATCTTTCCTGAAATCACTAATTTCTTTCTTATGCTTCTGAAAATCATTTTTGAATTCTGATTGTTGTTAATGGTCCGATCTGTTTGAAAAGCTTCGTATTACTTACGAAGCTTTTGGCTAATTCAAACAAACCTTAAACACTTCTAGTTCCTCTGTTTTTTTCCGTCTGGTTTTGGAGCCTTTTTAAATTCTTCTTCAGAAATGAAACGATCATCATTGGTATCGACCTTGTCAAAAACCTTCTTTAGCGGTCCTTTAACTTCCTTTTTGGCTAGTTTTCCATCCTCATTGGTATCCATTTTTTCCAATAATTCAGCGAAGGTTGGACGCTCTTTTCTTTCTTTTCCTTGCTGCGCCTGAGTAGTTGAAAAGATTACTGAGCCAACGATAAATAAAAATGCTAGAATTCCTTTTTTAACTTTCATCTTTAAAAATTTTTATATTAATAATCATTATTATCAATACAAAGTTGTGGAATAAGAACAAGCAGAAATTCAATATTCAATGAATGGCTGGAACTTTTCAGTGAGTTCCTGATATTATACAGTAAATAGTAATATACAGTGACCCAGAACACCTAATTTCAATACTTTGCTGAAATATTATTGCCTTAATTTGTAGTATGCATTTATTAAAAAGATACTTATACCAGGTGCTTTTGTGGCTTGTAGTATGGAGCCTACTCTGGGTCGTTGGGAATACAAATTCAGGATTTCTTGCAGATAACGGGGCTGCTATCATTCTTCAGCAATTATTGCTTTTTGCATTAATCTATTACACGGCACCCCTTTTACTAATTAAAAAGAAGTATATATTATTTTTTGCAATTACAATTCCGGCAATCATCCTGACTGCCTTTATCGCATCACAGTTTGGGCCAACACCTCCTAGCGGCCGACCTAAGTTTGGCAGTCCGGATAGACCTCCCATAAACGTTCCTCCACGGTTTCTTATTCATCTCTTAATAATGACGATCTCCAGCGTAACCGCTATACTGCTTGAAACATTTGTTTACGCTCAACAAAATGAGAAAAGCGCAGCTTTGATTAAAGCCGAATTAAAGGAAAGTGAGTTAAGGTTCCTGAAAATGCAGATCAATCCACATTTTTTATTCAATGCTCTGAATAATATCTATGCACTCTCTGTAATCAATTCTGAAAAAACCCAGGAAAGTATTGGCAACCTTTCTGAAATGTTGAGATATGTTATATATGATTGCGAACAGCCGAAAGTTCCTTTAAAAAAGGAATTGGAATATATCGCCAATTATATAGAATCCTTCAAATTGAAAAGCAGTAAATATTTTGATATCTCGTTTTCTAAAAATATAGAAGATGATATGATTTTGGTGGCACCTATGTTATTTGTTCCATATATTGAAAACGCCTTTAAACACAGTGGGATCGAAAAAGGCGATGATAATTTTGTTCATATTTTACTTACACAAAATAAATTTGATTTAGAATTTGTAGTTGAAAATAGTCTGTCTTACAAGCCTGCGTCGGTAGATTCTCAGGGAGGTATTGGGCTTCAAAATGTCGAAAAGCGACTAAAGTTGCTATATCCTGAAAAACATAAATTAAATATTTCAAAAACTACCATATTCAAGGTTTCTTTAAAACTATCCCTTCTATGAGATCACTGAATTGTATCATCATTGATGATGAAGAACTGGCAAGAAAATTACTGGAAACCTATGCCAAAAAACTAGAAGATTTAAACTGCCTGAAAACATTTGAAAATCCATTGGCAGCATTGTCGTTTATTAAATCGAACTCCGTTGATCTAATATTTCTCGACATTCAAATGCCAGAGTTGAAAGGAACCGATTTTGCTGAACTCATTCAAAAATCAGGAATTCAAATAATTTTCACTACCGCTTATTCTGAGTATGCGCTGAAGGGCTTTGAGCTTAGTGCCCTGGATTATTTGCTTAAACCCATTACTTTTAAAAGGTTTGTAGATGCCGTTGAAAAATATCCCACCAATAAGTCTGAAGTTCTAGAAAGTATGGTTGTCAAATCCGGTTATGATTTGTATAAAATCCTATTTAAGGATATTATTCATATTGAAAGTGACAGCGAATATGTTCATTATTATCTGGAGAATAATAAAAAAATAATGGCTCATCAATCTTTGACCAAATTAATATCTGTGCTGCCAGATTACTTTCTCAGGGTGCACCGATCAAATATCATAAATTCCAAAAAAGTAACCGGAATGAAAGGCAGAGATCTAATGCTATCTGAATTTATCATCAGCGTAAGTGACACTTATTATGAGACGGTAAAGAATAGAATTTTTAATCAAAGTTCTTGAAAATTATATTTTAAACTTCTTCTATTTTTGAATTGGAATTGTTCGTGCTAATGAAAATTTAAATTCAGGTGATTTCACCAACAAATAACACAAATAAAAATGGGGAGTTTTTTATTGCTATTTTTTGTTTTAATTTCTTGTTCTTTTTTGTACTTCGCAATATTTCCCGGCAATAGCAAGGGCGAATAGATATTTAAAGGATAATTTCTTCAGCTATAATAAATGAAATGAAAGTTTAAATTAGCTATTATTTATAAGTACGAAAACGTCATTTTCAAGGAACGGTTTTCAAAATATTTTCTTTACCATTCCGCTTTTAGGAAGTTCAGAAGTATTTGTAATGACAAAATCCACAACACCTAGTACAAGTTCCTCTTCTGTAATCACATCAACTTTCCATTTACCTTCTCTAAGGTTGCTTTTATAGGTATATCCTCGGAATCCACCATCACGCCCACCGGCAACTTCAAAGCCAAGGTCATCAGTGACCTGCCATGTTTCGGTTTCAGGATCATAATGTTGCCACCTATGAAAAATGGGCTTTTTTAAATCTGTAGGTGCAAAAACCGAAGTAAACACATAAACTCTTTGACCCGTCGCACGATGAAATGTCGTGTGATGTTTACGCCAGAATATATACCATGGATTCTTCTCGTAAGTGATGATGTATTCATTATCTATTTTTCGCACATCATGTGCCACCAACCCGGTATCCATAGCCAGCGGCACTGGTGGAATAAGATTAAAATAGTAAAAAACATTAATTGTGATATAAATAGAAAGGATAAGACCGATCAGTTTTTTCAGACTTATCTCAGCTCTGGTGCCCGAGCTTGAACCGTAAATAAACATGATGAGTGCCAGCGTACACCCCAGACTTACAAGTCCCGAAATGATAAAAATAAAGGTATTCATCTCCCTGATCAGCGTGGGAATCATGAAGGCAAAAAAGATAAAACTTATAAAAAAATATACACTAAACTGAAGGTATTTATTAGAGATTTTCTTTTTGAGAAATTCGTTTGCAAATAAGAGCAAAACCAGCAATATGAAAAAAAACATAGTTTTTGACAGGGAAACACTTCTGAAAAAATAGATAACAAATGCACTTGAAAGTGCACCAAAGAAAAACTGTATAGCTAGCGGAAAGTATTCGGAATAACGCCTGATCAATGTACCTTCCCACTTTTCCTCATTCACTACATTATATAAATAAAGAGTGATAGTAACCAAGGTCAAATGCGAGCAAAGTACCAACGTATCATAAACACGATCTATTCGCCCCAAGGTCAAGGTATCAAAGATAAAACCACCCATAAAAAAAAGAATGGGTGCGTACTTTTGATTGCGAGCAATATACCTTCCAAATGCACTTTTTCTATATCTTACTAAAGCTCTTTTCATAATATGTTCAGTAGCGGCAAATTTAGCGTAAAAACTCTATCAGATTATTTGCTTTGAATTTAATGGCAGTTAGTCTAATTATTTTCAGGAATATTTTTTGCACTTAATTTTCAAGTAAGAATATAAAATGATCTAAAATAGATTAATTGAACTCTGCGAGCCATGATTTTTATAGAGTTCGTTTTTACTATTGTAATTTATAGTCTCTAAATACTAAATTCAGTAAATTCCTGTATCATGCCTATTCTTCAAAAATCTTAGGCTTTTATACAAAAAGAGGTGCCAAATACAGGCACCTCTTTTCCACTTAGTAAACCAAACAATCTAAGTATAAACATTCATTTATTTTCTA
>NZ_JBLVTK010000002.1:51752-62090 GCF_048285865.1 Christiangramia marina
CCTTCGTGACCTAATACGATCTCAACAAATGCCTCTTCCTGATTTCCGGCAGCATCCACCACAATAACTCCTAAATGATATTCTCCCTCAGCGATCCCTGCAGGAATCTGAATATGCTCGTGAGCTTCAAAAGTTCTTGGATTTCCAGCGATCTGGAATGTTTGCTGAAAAGACCATGGCTCCTCTGCTTCCTGCTTTACAACAGAATGGGTATGTCCATCAAAATTGTTATGAATATCCACTTTGTAAGATGCCAGACCTTCATTATCAGAAAGGTCGATATCAAAATGAAGTTCTCCGCCTATTTCGAATGCTTCGCCATCTTCAGGCTCACTCATGACAATTGTTGGTTTTTGGCTATCCAGCGCTTCATCATCATCACTACAAGCAGTGAATGCAAATACAGTAAGTAGTACAACTAAAATTTTAAAATAATTTCTCATTTTCTTAATCTTTATAATAATTCGATTTATGTTCTATGCTTTTAATTTAATCCTGGTTAATTGAAATGTTCAGGCGGTCCTCGAACATAAAAATTGATATGTGCTGCTACAATCTGGCTAATTCCAGCACCGAATAATCTCTTTTTTCTTTCAGAAATATTTCTGAAAAGATCCTGCCTGTCATAACCCGGCAGTAAACCTTTGTATTCTGCATGTATAAAATGTTCACACCAGTGTCGGATGTTTTTCTGTTCAAATTTAAAGTCCCCTACTTCATAAAAATCTGAATGATCTTCCAACAGAAAATGTGCAGTACGCAGTACAGGTCCCGCAAAAAGCAGAAAAATTAGCAATCGGCTGATATGTACAATTACAAGACTCATTAACTACCAAATGGAATTTTGATGTTCAGCTGAATATTTCTTCCCATTTCAGGAATTTGCAGCCTTCTGTAGAAGCTAGTATGATTGAAATACCGCTCGTTTAGAAGATTATCTACTCTAAAATTGATATTGGCCTTGAATCCATTCAGATTTACTTCATTTTGCCATCCCAATCCCCAAAGCGCGTGGCCCGGAGTAACCAGCTCGCCCTGGGCAATACGATTCTGCTCCATGACCAGCCTGTTATTGATGCTGATTTCAGAAGTTTTAAATAGTTCTGAATCCTGAAATAACTCGTAACCTATTTCAGTAAACAAGTTATTTGCTGGTGTAAAGGGAAGTGGAAAATTTCTTGATCTATCTGAAGTGATCTGCCGGTTATACAAATATTCACCTGCCAGGCTAAAATGCCAGCGACCCACTTCCTTATTTACGGCTAATTCTATCCCACTGAGTAAAGCTTCAGACTGAGTATATTGAAACAACTGACCGGAATGAGGAAGTACGGAAAAAGTTCCTGTTGGTCGCAAAAAGATATAATTATTGAAAAAATAGGCATACGGGCTCAAACTAATATTCCAGAAATCCTGGGAATAGTTTAAGTTCAGATCGGCCATAAAACCCTGTTCCGGTTCAAGGTCCGGATCTCCCTGTTCATGCCTGAAAGAACCGTGATGGATTCCGTTAGCGCCTAATTCAATCGCCGTAGGAAGACGAAAAGCGGTTCCTATGTTTATTTTCGAACTCCAGCGTTCATTAAAGGTATGGTCCCACCCCATTCTGGCATTGAAACTGCTGAAATCTCGATTAATTCCCTCACTTCTTTGAGCGTATGAATTAGCAAGTTCTTCAGTCTGGCCATTCCTAATCAGGAATTCATACAGGTTTGGATCATAATTACCCTGCATGTCGATAGTTCCATAATCGAACCTCAATCCCAAAGTCCAAAGATTTTTAGAAGACGGTTCAAATTCGTGAATTCCGAAAATGGCATAATTACCCGCCTGATATTCCGGTAACAGAAAGTTAAAGCCGCCGATGTCATTATCCTTCCAGTTTAAATCAACTCCTACCTGCGTCTCATTTTGACGATTAAAGTTGTGATGATAAATTGCTCGTGTGGAATAGGTTTTAAGGTCGAAATCCAGTTCTAAATTAGGATCAACTTTGGGAGGTTCCTGCCCGCCATAATGCGTGTGGAATAAACTCCATTCCTGCCTGTGGTTTCTCTGATAAGAAAGATCCAGATCTAACTGCCCATTTTCATAGAAAAATTTGGTGTTGTTGATGACCTTAAAATGAGAGACACGCTGGAAAGGCTCTTCAATGTTTCTAAGATCTCCATCAGGCTGAACGCGGCTAATATCAGGGATTCCGTGGGAACCGGGAAAGAAACCCGATTTCTGATAAACTTTACTGATGCTTAAGGTGGTTGAAAAATCATCCTTCACAATGCCCGCCTGAGTATACCAGTCGAGTTCTTTTCCTGCCGTATTTTTCAGCTTCTCATCGAATATCGGAATGTTGAAATTGAGATAAGAGATTGCTTCAGCAGGAAGGCTATAATCTCCAAATGATATACCCGTAAACTTGGCTTTGAAAAACCATTCATTTTCAGAATAAGATAGTTTCGCTGAAGTTCCAATGCTATTGTTCACACTTTGAGCAAAGCTGTAAATGCTCCCGGAAAGACCTTCCGAAGGAATTGTATTGTTATTAATGCGCACTACTCCACCAATGGCATCGCTTCCGTAGGCAATAGAACCTACACCTTTTACGATCTCCAGGTTTTCCACATTCAGCGCATCAATCTCGAGTCCGTGGTCGGCTCCCCATTGCTGCCCTTCCTGTTTGATACCATTTTCGGCTACTGCAACACGATTGAGACCTAAACCACGAATTATAGGCTTGGAGGCACCCGATCCTATTTGCAAGGCATTAAAACCAGGCATTCTCTCGAGGCTTGAGGCCAAAGAACCATTAAACTGCTTTTCAAGATATTCATCATCTACATAAACAACCTGCTGACTGGTCTTTTTATGCATATGTCCCTCGAGCAGAACTTCTTCCAGGCCAGTAATAGATTCAGTTAATGTAAAATCAAGAACGAGATCCTTGTAAAGTTCAATAATGGTATCCACATCCCTGAATCCTATCATGGAAACGTGGACTTCGTAGTTGCCGCCCTTTAAATTTGTATCGTATGTACCTTGTTTTGAAGTCCAGAAGTACTTGCCGTTTATTTTGACGTAAGCACCTTCCAAAGCATCCCCTGCTCTATCTTTAACTTTACCAGAAACCTTGTAACTATTGGTGTTCTGAGCGTATGTATTGTAAGAAATCAGGGATAAGACCAATCCTATCCAGAAAAATTTCATATAGTAAAACCGTAAATAATTAATGTGACAAATTCTGAAGCAGAAGCACTCCAGAGATCAATAAACACTAGTTAAACACGGAAATACGGTGGTGCCCTTAAGGAGAAATAAGGATCTGGGGAACTCCAGACAGTTTGAGTAAGAGAAAGAGAATAAACAGTTTCCTTCAGCGGAATAAATGGTTCGAAAGAAAGAAAATCGGGATTGTCAAAACCTGAGAAGTGGAAATCACAGATCTTACAATCCATGTTAGAAGTCACGATATTCTTGTCATTTTTCACAAGATGCGTATGATCTTCTATACTTAAATTTTGAGATAAGGAATGCTCGAAGACGTGCACATATGGATATACCAGCGCAAACATAACTAGTAGCGCAGTGAGTATGGAAATATGTCCCGTTGTCTTTTGCATTGCTCGCAAATATAAGCACTAGAAGTCTCTTACAAAATGTAATTCCATAATTTATTCGGAAGAAAACCTAGCTAACATTGCAAACTTAGGAAGATCAGATTCTAACAGAAATAAGTTCACTACTCTACACGAGTATATGTGAAAATAGAATCGCTAATTGACATATTGTTTAAAAAATAAAAAAACCGCTGATTTAATCAGCGGCTTA
Organism: Christiangramia marina; assembly: GCF_048285865.1. Lineage (NCBI taxonomy): Bacteria > Pseudomonadati > Bacteroidota > Flavobacteriia > Flavobacteriales > Flavobacteriaceae > Christiangramia > Christiangramia marina. The sequence continues at coordinate 55,578 of NZ_JBLVTK010000002.1, forward strand.
AGATATTGATAATCAAATTTTAGTTAGAAGTATTCGTACTATCTAATTTAGCCATGATATCCTCATGTTCTTTTTTCATTTCCTGGTGATCTTCTTCCATGGTGCTGTGTTCAACCATCAGTTTATTATGCATTTCGATTATTTCATCGATTTGCGCTTTTTTTTCAGAATCAGATTTTCCATCAAAGTTGGCTTTCATTTCATTATGACCTTCCATGATCTGGTCATGACTTTTAATGATCGCATCGTGCTGTTCAAGAATAGTACTGTGTCGCGCAACATCATCAAAAATGGTTGAATCCTGAATATCAGCAGAACCCAGTTTCTCGTTCACTTGCTGATATTTTATTCTCATTTCATCATGAGTGCTCTTAAATTCAGAATGTGCTTCAGAAATGCTGTCGTGCTGACGATTTAGTTTATCAAATTCTTCAGATAGTTCTTTGTTGTTGTTTTCGCATCCTACTATCATTAAAAGCAGGGCAAAAAGTCCGATTAGTTTTTTCATAATTTTTAAAGGTTTGGATCAAAACTACTAAAACATTAATAGTAAGGATATTAAAGGAATCGTAATATTATTGCAACATTATAAGATCTACATTTTCCGGGAAAGTAACCAGATCTCATGTTACATACATTGACCCTCTTATAAGAGCATTATAAACTCTTCTCAAGTAGGTAGTTGGTATCTTCAATTCAATATGATAATTCTTTACACTTTTTAACTTACAATATCTAAGCTGAAGTTATTGATTGGTCAAATAACAATCGCCAAAAGTAGAAAATTGCTATCGCTAACTTTTATGCTAATTTATTCTACCTCGCTATTTTACGTATAATAGAATTGGTTCAATATTTCAGGTTTCAAATATGAGGATCTGTTTTTCAAGTTCACTGCAAGACTTACCGACTCCAAATTTTTCAAAGTATTTACCTTATGCCCTTCGAATAACTTAGATAAACGAAGCAGCAAGAATTTCCAATGGAATCAATATACTCTATCAGTTTACTAGCCTGCGCTATTACCAAAATTTTATTATACCGAATATCGATGTGATCTTTTTCGAAATCATAAGCATCCAACAGGTATTCACTCTATACATTTCAGTTAAGCTTACGAGTCCATCGACTCACTACTTCTGCAATTTACTGGAAGTACTAATCCTTTTTTTTGAGCCGAATTGGACCTTTCGCTTCTGAAGGTAAATCCTGAATAAGGACTCCTTTTTGCAACGTGATTAATTTATTCTCTTTAACCAGTTCATCAGCAACTATACGCACCATGTCCATTCCATCTCTCCAATTCTCATCAAAATATATTCTGGCAATTTCTGAAGGACAGAAACTGGAATCATTTGATTTCCTCTGATCCGAAATTTCCTCAATTAAACCTTTAATTTCTAAATGTTTATCTTTCAAATTTTAGTTTTTGAATGTTTTAAATACATGAAATAATTCAAGGTACAATTGACTTACAGATACCTTCGGCAAATTTTATTGCTTTTGATCACTTCAGTATCTCCAATTTGAAGCTTATATTGTAATTTAAGAACCATCATTTAGATTGCAAACCATTTTTTTTAAAAGATTATGAATATTTTCTATTTCGTTACCGGAGTGGTAATTGTTTTAGTGACCATTTACGATATGATTTATACAATTCTATCCCCTAGAGGTTCCGCGCTAATAGCCGATAGAATATCGAGATGGTTTTGGAGATTTGCATTAAAGGTTTCCGGTAAAAATGGTAGGAACAGGCTTCTAGAATATATTGGTCCGTTAATATTGTTGGGTATCGTTCTAACCTGGATCATAATCTTATGGCTTGGAAATACTTTAATTGTTTATTCAGATCCACAAGCCTTGTGGTCCTCTCAAGATAATGCATACGTAACTGGTTTTTATAATAAGCTCTATTTTGCAGCTTATGTACTTTCATCTATGGGTAACGGTGACTACACTCCTGCTTCTGACTGGTGGTTGTTCTTCACAGGTTTTATTTCCTATACTGGAGTGGTATTCATCAGCTTGGGGATTTCCTTCTTAATTCCGGTAGTGGAAGGAATTACTTTAAAAAGAAAGTTGAGTATGCAAATTCACAATCTGGGCGAAACACCAGAAAGAATAATTTCCAATTATAATAGTAATAATTTTGAGCAATTATCTTCAGCATTAAGCGATCTGGAAGCGCCCTTATTAAAAGTGGCCCAAAGTCATTTAGCTTACCCAGTAATTCATTATTTCCATTCAGTAAATATTTATGAATCCTTACCGGTTCAATTAGCTACTCTTGATGAAACCTTATCCATCCTCCTTTATCAGGTTGAGGAAGACAATTTTGAGGATAGGCTGAGTATGGAAAGAACCTATAAATCCCTGACATATTACTTATCTACCTTAGCTTCTGCCTTCATACATCCCGGAGATGATGAGCCTGAGCATCCTAATACTGATTATTTACATGATTTAAAAAAATCTGATCAGGCGATCGATGACTCAGCAAATCGCAAACTTGCTGCTAGAAGGAAACTATTACTAGCATATCTTCAAAATGATGGTTGGGAATGGGATGTCATAGAAAAAAAAGAAAAAGTTACTATTAAAGAAAGAATTTAGATCGACTGCTATCTAATAAATTTCTGACAATAGTTAATAACTATTCGCCATCTGTTTCTGTATTTTCAGCGGCTTTTAACTGTTCTCGAGTATTTATATTCCGTAAAACCGCTGTATTCTCGAGTGCGTTTAGATTTAATATCACATGGGGTTGCTTTGAAACAAAATCCTGCATTTTTAATTCATCTGCCAAAATAGCTTTCTCTACTATTTCTATTACTGATTTTGGGTAGCAGGCAAAAAGCGGAGAAATTCGCTCCGAATCTGTAGCGACAGTTATTTTTCCAGGTTCGGCTACAGTCATCAAACTCTGTATTCCTTCTTTGTTAATGGAAGGCATATCGCAAGCCAGCAATAAAACCATTGGAGCTTTAGAATATTCAAGAGCAGCATATAATCCGCCCATAGGTCCTTTCTTCGGAATAATATCGGTATACAAAGGTTTGCCGAATTTCAAATATTCCTTGTTACTACTAATTATACTGGTTTTCAAGTTTAAGGTGTCGAGAAGCTTAATGATATGCAAGATCATTGGCGTTCCTTGAAAATTGAGCAGACCTTTATCTGTTCCCATTCTTTTGCTTTCCCCTCCCGCAAGTATAAAAACTTCGATCGCTTCTTTTTCTATCACTTTCAATTGAGTTTCAGAAAATAAAAATAAGCTAATTCTGAAAAGACAAACCTGATTTGAAAATCTAGATGTAGTGTAATTAAGCAGAAATTTAGATAGTAAACTACAGCTTGAAATCCAGAAAATTTAGATCGTTTCTTATTCCGTATCAATCATAAATTACCACAAAACCTTAAAAGCACCCTAAAAGTTTTATTTCGGATAATATTCTTATGCATAATTAAAACCATTAGGCTTAACTTTAAATGGTTGTTTGAATAGTCAGCAGCCAATAAAATTACATTAAAATGAAAATTAGGATTCGAGAAAATTCGGTGAGATATAGATTGACGAAAAATGAAGTGGAACATTTATGTAGAGAAGGATCTATCGAAGAAACCACAAATTTCCCAAACCTGGATTTCACTTATGAAGTGAAAGTTGCAACAACTAAGTACTTAAATATTGATTTTGTGAATAATAAGATCTCTTTGCAAATTTCTGATGCTCTTCTGACAAATTGGGATACTAACAATCGGGTGGGATTTTCTCATTCTGTCGTTACTTCTAAAGGCAAATCTATAGATGTCCTTCTCGAGAAAGATTTTACCTGCCTGGAAGATCGTGGTGAAGACGAATCTAATAATTACCCTAACCCAAAAACTCTTGCGCTTTAGATGAAAAAGAAAATCGAAAGAAACGTCAATCATAGAGGACCCGTTAAATTTCAGGAACTTGAATTTAAAGATCCCGTTACCCATGCTGCAGGAAAACTGGGAATTAGAGAAACCGTAAAGCATACCTTTAAAGAAATGGGTGTTGTAGATTCCATGCGAGCTCTATTCACTATTAATCAGCAGGATGGTTTTGACTGCCCTAGCTGCGCCTGGCCCGATCCTGAACATCCTTCCAAAATTGGAGAATATTGCGAGAATGGAGCAAAAGCCCTGGCAGATGAAGCTACGCATAGTCATATTGATGCCGCTTTCTTTCAGAAATATTCAGTGGAAGAACTTTCAGAGTTAAGTGATTTTCAGCTAAATAAATTCGGGCGACTTATAGAACCACTGGTCTTACGCGAGGGCAGCATTCATTACGAAAGCATTTCCTGGCAGGATGCCTTTGAATTAATTTCAGAAGAATTGCGTGGTTTAGATTCTCCAAATGAAGCTATTTTCTATACATCCGGTCGTTCCAGCAACGAAGCTGCTTTTTTATACGGGATGTTTGTTCGCGCATACGGAACCAACAACATGCCAGATTGCAGCAATATGTGCCATGAATCCAGCGGAGTCGCCCTTGACGAAACCCTGGGGATTGGAAAAGGAAGTACCAAACTTGAAGACTTTTATGAAGCTGAAGTGGTGATCATTGCCGGACAAAATCCTGGCACCAATCATCCAAGAATGCTATCTGCACTTGAAAAATGCAAAGAAAACGGCGGCTATATTATTGCGATAAATCCATTAGAAGAAACCGGTCTGGTTAATTTTAAAAATCCCAAAAATATCAAGGGTTTACTTGGCAGTGGTGAAGATATTGCCGACTTGCATTTAGCGGTAAACATCAACCAGGATATTCCATTGGTGAAATTGATTCTTAAACGTCTTGCTGAAAAAGATGCTTTAGACCATACAGTTTTTGACCATGAGTTTCTTGAAGAATACACACAGGGATATTCAGAATTGATCGAGGATTTTAAATCTTTTGATGAAAAGGAACTTCTTGCTTTAACCGGAGTTTCCAATGAAAAAATAAATCAAGCCGTAGAGGTGCTCGCCAAAAAGACTAAAATCATTGTCTGTTGGGCAATGGGACTTACCCAGCATAAAAACGGGGTAGAAACAATTCGGGAATACGTGAACTTATTGCTTCTAAAGGGGGCCATTGGAAAAGAAAACGCCGGTACCTGTCCCGTTCGTGGACATAGCAATGTTCAGGGCGATCGAAGCGTGGGAATTATGCATTTTGTTGATGAAGATCTGAATGAACGCATCAAAAAACACATGAATTTTGATCCGCCAACCGAAAAAGGTATTGATGTGGTAGAATCCATGGAGGCGATGCATGATGGGAAAGCAAGTGTATTTTTCGCTTTAGGAGGAAACTTTTTAATGGCCGCCTCAGATACAGATTATACTGCTCAGGCGCTTAATAATTGCAAACTAACGGTGCAAATTAGCACCAAGTTGAACCGCTCGCACTTAGTAACGGGTAAAAAAGCATTGATCTTACCTACTTTCGGAAGGTCTGAAAAAGATGAGAAGAACGGAAATCTTCGTTTCCTCACTATGGAAAGTAGTATGGGACGCATCCGGCAGTCTAAAGGTGTTTTAAAACCTGCATCCAGTAGTATTATGAGCGAGCCTGAAATTATAGGAAATCTTGGTCATACTTTTTTCAACGGAAATCACCCCGTAGACTGGAAAGCAATGGGAGAAGATTACGAATTAATACGCGAGAAAATCGATCTGGTAGCAAAAGGATTTGAGAAGACCAGTGAACGATCTAAAGGTTTTGGATATTACCTTCCTAATAATGCGCGGCACAGAGATTTTAGTATGTTGCCTAATGGTAAAGCACAGATCACTTTGAATAAACTTCCAGACCACCAGTTACAGGAAGATGAATTAATGTTGATGACCATTAGAAGTCACGACCAGTTTAATACCACTATTTATGGCTTAGACGATAGGTATCGGGGAGTTTATAACGAACGTCGGGTAATCTTTATGAATCAGCAAGATATGGAGAAGCGCGGTTTAAAGAAATTTGAGATCGTTAATTTAAGTAGCACCTATGACGGCAAGAAAAGAATGGCGTACAAATTTAAAGTATTGCCTTATAACATTCCAGCCGGCAACACCGCTGCCTATTTCCCTGAAACCAATCCGCTAGTGCCTTACAACCATTTTGCAGAGCGTAGTAATACACCCATCAGCAAGTCGGTAAAGATTCGGATTGAAAAGGAAATTTGATTAACCTAGACGATAATGTGAAAAAAAAACTTCTCTGTAGAACTAACTTAGGTATCAGAAGCTAATTGGAATAAGTTGGTTAGTTGAAAACAGGAATAAAATCATAATCTTCATAGAACCTGATGCCTGACTTTTGATGAGAATTAATGATGTACTTCGGAAGTGAAAAATAACATAGATAGATATTTCCGAAGTGATAGTGCTTCTATAGTTTCTTAAAATTGAACTATTTTAGAGTTACAACAAACTGTTTCCAGATGCCTGCTATTTTTTCTGGCAACTAAAAGTTTACATATCTCTAAGGCTGAT
>NZ_JBLVTK010000002.1:62126-71720 GCF_048285865.1 Christiangramia marina
TATATCCTGAGTACGATCTTCTTTCTTAGTTCCATCACCTTCAGTTATGCACAGAAAATTCCGGATTTTATCAATCCCGAAGATCTGAAAAATGTAAAATTTAAATGTCTGGAAGAATCCGAAGTGTATTCCGAAGAGGAACAGAAGTATATCGATATTTTATGGAAAGAATCGCTGCAGTATCTTGAAGCTTATGCGGTGGCTTTAACGACCTCTCCAGCTGGAAGCTCTTGCATTGATTCAGACGTGGCAACTTATGAAACCGTGGACGGAATTAGTAAGTTATATGTGATGGAGCGTCGCGATATGCAATTAATGGTCAAAAACATCTACCAGATCCTGCACAATCTTGAGGCTGCAAAAGCTTGCTTCGCTGCAAGAGGCAATGTTGACTGGCTCTATAGTCCCGGCGGTGAACTGGAAGCAAGGTCTGAAGTCGCTAAATGGCTTGATAGAACCACTTTTCAAGAATTTTTTGAAACTAAAGTTAGCGATCCAGAGGTGAAAGCTAAAGGTTATACCTTCTCTGAGAATTTCTTTAGAATGGTGACCGGTGAAAAGGTGAAGACACCTAAAAATTTCCCTTATGATATAAGTGCTAGATCACTACCAAATCTTTGGGCATCTGTAGGCTGGTTCCCAATGTATGCTGAAGAAAGTGAAAGAAATCGAAAAAATTTCGCGAATGTAAGAGGTGGATATGCTTATGCTGAAATCCTGGGACATTGGGGATTGCTAAGAATAGATGAGATCAACGGACAAAAAGTTGGTGCCGAAGTTGGAATGACCGTTCAGGCTGTAAACACCTTATATCCATACCATAACCACGCTACTTCTGAGTTGTATTATACGATGCGCCAGCCATCCTGTGTGAATCAATTTAAAACTTTTGCCATCAGGGATACTAACGAAAAGCTTACAACCATCTCAGAAAATGAAGATGAACGCGTTGTTCAGTTTGACACGGGAATGCCTGATGAATTCAGGATGTGGACCACCTCATCGTATGATCGGGATCCTTTGGTCTATTTTTACGAAAATACTATTCATGCATTTCAAATCGACGGGGACTGTGAAGAAGATCCGGAAGAAAATGCGCTTGTATCCATTTGGGCACGCTCCGATGCTCATGAAAAGCTCAATGACTACGGAACTACAAAGTTGTGTGAATGTGCTGAAGAACCTGGCAAACCAGCCGCCAGAGGTGGAAAAATACAATGTCAGCTAACTAAGCTGAAGTATTAGATTATATTTAATGAACCTTCAGAAATAGAGCGCAACATTTAGTTTAGACGATATAAAAGAACCCCGCAGCATAACCGGATAATCTAGACTTTAGCCTATATTTAAAGAAAAAGTTATGTTTGGTTTATTTAAAAAGAAATCTGAAGTAGAGAAATTGAACCTAAAGTACAAACAACTTCTTGAGGAAGCGCATCGCTTATCTACCAGTAATAGAAAACTGAGTGATGATAAAATGCATGAAGCCAACGAAATTTTGAAGGAAATAGATAAGATAAAATCAGCTGAAAAAAGTAGCTGAGAGTTTCATTTCAGTAAGAACTCTACTGTATGATAAAAAGATTTTTACAGGCAAATTTGGTTTGGGAAATTGGTCAGCTGGCACTCGCAGTTTTTCTGGCGAGCCTTGGACTAAAAGCTTTTTTGCTTCCCAACGGGCTTTCTTGATGGCGGAGTAACCGGAATTTCAATTCTTCTAAGCAAAATCACAAGAAATAGAAATTTCAATAATTCTTCCAGTCATTAGCATCCCATTCTTTGTAATTGGCTGGTATACAGTTTCACGAAAAACTGTGATACGGTCGATCATTTCAGTACTTGTACTCTCGCTCATTATTCATTTTGAGAACTTTCAATCCATTACAGATGATAAGTTGCTAATTTCAATATGAGGCAGTTTATTTCTGGGTGCAGGAATTGGTCTCGCCATAAAGAACGGCTCTGTTCTGGACGGGAGCGAGATCCTGGGTATTTTCCTCAATGAAAAAACAGGAATTTCCATTGGTCTTATGATTTTCTGGTTCAATGTGGTGCTTTTTTTACTGGTTAGTTTACTATACTCGATCGAGGTCGCCATGTATTCTGTGCTAACCTATATTATTACTGCAAAAACTATAGACCTGATACTGGAAGGCTTCGAGGATTATGTTGGACTCATGATTGTTACCGAAAAATCCAGGGAAATGCAGATCGCTTTGCTGAAGAATATAGGCCAGGGATTAACGATCTCTAACGGTAGTAAAGGCTATGGAAGTCAGGGAGAAAAGCAGGATCTAAAGATCATTCATACGGTTGTAAACAGGATAGACACCAAAAAAGCCTATAGAATTTTGAATGAGGTAGATAAGGATGCTTTTGTGATAGAATTTGATGTAAACAGGGTTTCTGGAGGCGTTCTTCGGAAATATTTGACCAGAAGTAAACAAAGAGAGCTCTCCCCTACTTTATTCCGGAATAATGAGATCGATATTTGATATTATTTATTCTGAAGCTGGCCCGATAAATTCCAGAAGAACTGAAGATTAAAATATTCCGAAGTATAGGTGATTATTTATATTAGAAACAGTTAGAACTTTATGGATGTTTATCTACTTCATTTTTTGCTCCATTTCGTGACATAATATTTTTTATAAGATCTTCGGAATTCGCCTTCAATGGCTGGGATGGCTTGCATTCTTTGCTAGTTTTCAAACTTTCCAATTAAGTATTCTGGATTCCTCAGTTTTTATATATTTTCGCTAAATGCACATCTCAAAGTATTTCCTGCTGAGCTTCTCTATTTGTCTAAGCCTGATCGCTTGTGACCAGACTTCCGAAAACAATTCAGAAGAAATCAAACCAGGAACCGGAGAATTTTATTTTCAACAAGGTTTAAATTCAAAGTTGCCAGCAGAAATGCTTGCAAATTTTAAATATGGTCTGGACTCTTCCAAAATCGACAATGATACGGTGCATCTCAAGTTACTAGATGGCGTCATCTACAGCTTTAATCGATTAAGGAATTATGACAGCTCTCTGGTCTATTCCTCAAAAATGATCGATCAATCACGGATCTATGGAAATGTTCATTTTGAAGCCACAGGCTTTTACCGTAAAGCTATTATTCATCGCTCTTTAAACGATTATAAGGAATATTTTAGAAATGCATTTATTTCCAGAGAATTACACCTTGCCGATAAAGATTCTGCAAAAGCTGGGCGCAGAACTATAGAAATGGCTAATGCACAAAGTAAATTAACAGATTATACCGGAGCTCAGGAAACTGCTGCTGAAGCCCTCAAACTACTGGATCCCATTGACTCCACTTACTTTAGTACAGCTTACAATATTATTGCAACAGCATATCGCAACCAGGGTTTTCAAAGTGATGCCATACGTGAATGGAGAAACGCGCTTGCATTTGCTGCCAATGTGAAGGACAGTTTGAGTAATTTAAACAATATTGCACTATCTCTCCAGGATGAAAAGAATTACAATGAGGCCATAGTTATTTTTGAAAACATCCTGCGAAGTTCTGATTCAACGAATATTCTCTCTAAGGCCAGGTTCTTAGATAATCTGGCTTACACCAGGTGGTTGCAAGACTCTACCGCTAACGTGGAAGATGATTTGTTAGAAGCCAGGAATATAAGACTGCTGAAAAATGGGAAAAATGGCCTGCTCGCCAGTTATGATCACCTTTCCAATTTTTACCGAAAAAAGGATGCAAATGTATCAAAACTTTACGCAGATAGCTTGCTCACTACAGCCATGGAACTCGATAGTAGGTCGGCGCAATTGAATGCCATAGAAAAATTGATCCAGCTATCGCCAATGGAATCTGTCAAAGAACTCTCAACAATCTATATTCAGCTAAGCGATAGCATCCGTTCGGAAAATGCCCAGGCTAAAAATATGTTCGCTAAAATTAAATTTGATGAGGAACAGAAAGAATTAGAGATCGATCAATTACAGGATCAAACTGCTCTACAGGCTATAGAGAAAGAGCAACTGCAGGACCAGATCATCATATTATCACTAGGAAGTTTGCTGGTCTTAGTTAGTGGTGGATTTGGCTATTACTATTTAAGACAAAGACATACCAGGGATAAAATTCGCGAAGCGCATCGTACAGAATCCAGAATTTCCAAAAAAATCCATGATGAACTGGCAAACGATGTCTACAATGTGATGAGCAGTATGGATTCGATTGCACCCAATATGCTTATGGATAAGCTGGAAAATATCTATAACCGGACACGTAATATTTCCAGGGAAAATAGCAGTATTCCTACAGGAGCAGATTTCCTTCCCCATTTACTCACCACGCTTAGTTCCAGTTTACCTGCAGATGCCAGACTAATTCTTCGTGGGGAAAACAGCTTCAACTGGAAAAGCTTAAGCCCGGAGAAAAAGATCATTCTTTACCGTGTCCTTCAGGAGATCATGATCAATATGAACAAACATAGTAAGGCCAGTTTGGTTGCTATTGTATTTTCCGAAGAAAACAGAACGCTGCATATTCAATATTCTGATAATGGGAAAGGTACTTCACGTCAAAGTCTGAAAGCCGGTAATGGTTTTCTTAATATGGAAAACCGTATTCTTTCTATCAAAGGAAAACTTAATTTTGAAACTGAACAGGAAAAAGGATTGAAGGTTTTAATTCAAATTCCAATATAATTTTAACATGTTTAAAAAAGTTCTGGTTGCTGAAGATATGGACAGTATAAATCATGCTGTCGCTTTTGTTTTGAAAGATTTGAAAATTGCACAGGTAGATCACGCCCAATATTGTGATAGAGCCTGGCTTCTGGCCAAAAAAGCTATTCAGGAAGGCAGTCCTTATGATCTACTAATTTGTGATCTTTCCTTCAAACCAGATTACCGGGAGGAAAAACTAACGTCCGGAAAAGACCTTATCTCGGCATTAAAACTCGAAGATCCTCAACTTAAAGTTATCGTTAACTCGATAGAAGACCACCCTCAAACGGTCAGGGAACTCTGGGCAAGCGGAAATATAGATGCCTATGTTTGCAAAGACCGCACTGGCTTAAAAGAGCTGAAAGAGGCGATCCTGAATTTGAATGAAGGTGCCAACTATAATTCTCCGTCGATTGAAAAGATCCTGAACCAGAATAATGTGCTTACTTTAAATGACTTCGAAATCAATATTGTTAAATATCTGGCAAACGGTTTTACACAGGACGAAATTCAAAAGGAATTAAAAAATAAGAATATCAAGCCAAGTAGTAAAAGTGCGATCGAAAAAAGACTGAAAGAACTTCGTGAAGAATTCAGGGCAAATACAAATCCTCACCTTATCTCGATTATGAAAGACCTGCAACTAATCTGAATGTTTTCATACTTTTTGCAACCATAATCTCCACTTTATAGATATAATCCCATATGGGTAAAGCGAAACTTCTTTAGTTTCTTTCCAACGCTCATTTAGCAAGACCAGAAAGCTATCGGCAAATACTTCTAATATGGCAATAATTAGCTCAATTACTGCGAATTATTTACTTTCAGGGCGATCCAGCAAATAATTTTTAAAAAAAATTTAACGCAGCAGTTTCCAAATTGTTACCACAACTTCCTAAATTCTGCTCATAAACTAAAATTTAATTACGCCCACCATTTTTCTTTTTCCTCCCTTTGCTTTTAGAATGTTGAGAATAAAATCTTATCTACTCCATTTTCCAAGTTTGGAATGTTCAGAATGAACTTCAGAAGAAAAATATTGACGTTTTAATTTTAATTCATTTCAAACTTCAAAACATTCACTATGAAAGACATGGATAATCCAGAGAATCTTGCCAAATGTCCGTTTAGAGGAACAAGGGTTGGCGGAGCCATTGGCTCGAAGCCGCAGCTAGATGACTGGTGGCCTAACCGACTACAAGTTGAATTATTACATCAGGAATCGGCGGTTGCGAATCCTCTAAGCGATTTCGATTACAAAGAAGCCTTCAATAAAATTGATCTTGAACAGCTTAAAAATGAAATCAAACAGTTACTGGTAGAATCGAAAGACTGGTGGCCTGCAGATTATAATAACTATGGTCCTCAAATGATTAGAATGGCCTGGCATTCTGCCGGCACCTATCGTATTGCCGACGGTCGCGGTGGAGCGGGACAGGCAATGCAGCGTTTTGGTCCTATCAATTCCTGGTGGGATAACGGGAATATTGATAAATCAAGAAGACTCATCTGGCCGATTAAACAAAAATATGGTGCATCTATTTCATGGGCAGATCTTATCGTTCTTACCGGGAACTGCGCACTGGAAATTATGAACTTCCCCACATTTGGTTATGCCGGTGGTAGACGAGATGCCTGGGAGCCAGATCGTAGTACCTACTGGGGACCAGAATTCTGGAATGGTAAACCATTTAAAGAATCTAATGTTGGTGAGTACTATGATGGACATCCGGAAGAAATGGTGACACAGAAGCTTCGTTGGAAAGGAGAACCTTCCGATCCAAACCGTGATCTGGAGAACCCAATGGCAGCTACACATCAGGCTTTAATTTACGTAAACCCGGAAGGTCCGGGAGGAAATGGAGAACCGAGGGATTCGGCGATGGCCATTAGAGAATCATTTAAGCGTATGGCTATGAATGATGAAGAAACCGTTGCCCTTATCGCGGGTGGACATGCCTTCGGAAAAAGCCACGGGATGGTTAGCGCAGATAAAATTGGTCCAGCGCCAGAAGCTGCTCCCTTGCAGGCCATGGGAATGGGTTGGCAGAATCCTGAAGGTACAGGTTTTGGAAAATATACCATGACCAACGGGATCGAAGGTTCCTGGACGCCAGATCCTACAACCTGGGATAATGATTATTTGACCAATCTGTTCAAATTTGAATGGAAAAAGACTGAAAGTCCTGCTGGCGCCGTGCAATGGACACCGGTTGATGAACATGCGCCAAAAACACCAGATGCGCATGAGGAAGGTAAAATGAATCCTTTGATGATGATGACTTCAGATATCGCTTTAAAGGTGGATCCAGACTATCGAAAGGTGTGCGAAAGATTCCTGAATGACTTCGACTATTTTACCGATGCATTTTCAAGAGCCTGGTATAAATTAACTCATAGAGACATGGGGCCAAAAGATCGATATCTTGGACCGGAAGTCCCGCAAGAAGATTTGCTTTGGCAGGATCCTATCCCGAAGATAGATTATGACCTCATTGATAGCAGTGATATAGTTGCTTTAAAACGAAAGATCCTTGATACCGGTTTAAGTGTGTCTGCTTTAGTTTCTGCAGCATGGTCTTCCGCAGCTATCTACCGTAATAGTGATAAACGTGGCGGTGCCAATGGAGCCCGTATTTCCCTGAAACCTCAGAACAACTGGGATCTTAACAGGCCAGATGAACTGAACAGAGTTCTTGAGACTTACAGAACCTTGAAATCTGACTTCGATGGCAGCCAGAGTGGGAATAAAAAGGTTTCGCTGGCAGACCTGATTGTGCTTGGTGGATGTGCCGCTATTGAAAAAGCTGCAAAAGATGCTGGATTCGATATTCAAGTGCCTTTTACGCCGGGTCGCAATGATGCAAACCAGGAACAAACCGATGAGGAAAGTTTTGACTGGTTAAAACCGGTTTCAGACGGATTCAAAAATTATCACAATGACAAAGTTGGGTACAATGTGCCGCCGGAAAGGATTTTCCTGGACCGAGCACAATTACTCACATTAAGCGCACCAGAATGGACTGTTCTAACTGGTGGATTACGTGTTTTAGAACAAAACTTTGATCGTTCCAGACATGGTTTATTCACAGAACGTCCTGGTGTTCTTACCAACGACTTCTTCAAAGTACTTTTAAGTATGGACTATGAGTGGGTGCCACAAAATGACCAGGAAATGATTTTTGATATTAAAAATCGTGAAAATGGAAATGTGAAATACACCGCTACTCGTTGTGATCTAATTTTTGGATCTAATGCTCAGCTAAGAAATATTGCCGAAGTTTATGGTGCTGAAGATGGAAAAGATAGATTTGTTCGGGACTTTGTAAAAGCCTGGGATAAAGTTATGATGCTGGACAGATACGATGTTAAAGACGATTGATTAGGAGTATTCAAATAATAAGATGCCCGATTACTTAAGTTTTCGGGCATTTTTTATGTAATCGTGATAAATCCGCATAATGAATGGCCATTTCTATTCCGTACTCGTCTTTTTCCGGTTGAATCGGTATGCGCTTTCCATAAATTTCTGAAAGTTCAGCGGTAATAGCCAGACACATTGCATCTAACAAATCATCTTTTGCTATCTCCTTGCGTCGATATTTCTTCAAACCTAGATTGTATAATTTTTCAGCTTCAGGCTTGAATTGTGATAATATGTGAAGTCTTTCAATAATCCCATTTTCAGTTTTCTTCGTGTATTTCAAAGGTTTTCCATCGTTTAAGAACTGAAAGGAAATTTCTGGATGTGATTCTTTAATTTTATTTCGTTCTTGTTTATTCTGAACCAAAAACTGGTCTATTTCTTTGATTTTAGGAATAATGAACCAGGTCTGCTTTGAAATACCTTTACCTAAGATAGCTTTATTGATACATGACGCTTCCGAATATGTTTCAGCCTGAAGACTCTCTCTGCAAGGCACAGGAAAAATGCTTGATTTCCTGTTCTTCGGAAGGAACTGTCGGGCCAGTTCCTCGCAATTTCTTATCTTATTTATCTCACTCTTCAGACCAATTGGGATATCAACAAAAATTAAAGCTTGAGATGAATAAAAAGATATGAGACTCCCTACACTTTCTACCGCAATAATCTCTTCCGAAGAAAAACAAACTGAAACCCAGCCATATTTGCAACCGTCCACACCTACGTATCTCATATTTCAACAATTTACCCATGCCAGCTATAAATTCAGCAAAAAAATGACCTTTTTTAAATACATTAGAGGCTTAAGATGAAAAATATCATAATTTTTAAAAGAAATATATATTTATGAGTCAATATGACCTGGAAATTAAAAATGCAAGAATAGAAGGTTATGAAGATCTTGTAAATATTAGGATTCTGGATGGAGAAATCGCTAAAATTGATTCGGTTTTCGCCAATTCTTCAGAAGAAATTACCCTCCTAAATAGTTATGATGCCAAAGGTCATCTTGTTTCGCCAGGCTTTTTTGAGAGCCATATTCATCTCGATAAAGCATGTATTCTAGACCGTTGCACTATTGAAGAAGGAACTTTAGAAGAAGCTGTAGAACAGACCGGAAAAGCCAAAAAATCATTTACAGAAGATGACGTCTACCAACGCGCCGCAAATGTAGTTGAAATGGCAATTAAAAAGGGAACTATGGGGATACGCACCTTCGTGGAAACCGATCCCAAAACGGAACTTAGATCTCTTAAGGCTATTCAAAAAGTCAGGCAGCAATATGCATTTGCTATCGATATAGAAATCTGTGCTTTTGCCCAGGAAGGACTTACCGGGAGCATTGCTACCCAACATCTTATCCAAAAGGCATTGGAAAATGGTGCAGATCTAATTGGCGGCTGCCCTTATAAAGATGAAGATCCTTCAGCACATATAGAAATGATCTTTGATATAGCCCAGGAGTA
>NZ_JBLVTK010000002.1:71765-91458 GCF_048285865.1 Christiangramia marina
AAATTCCAGTATTCCAAAGATTGCAGAGGAAGTGAGAAAACGAGCTTATCAGGGACGTGTATCCATTGGTCATGTCACTAAACTTTCAGCAATGACTGCTGAGCAGAAAAAGAAAATGTTCAATTTGTTATTGGAAGCTAAGATTACTCTCACCGTTCTACCGGCAACCGATATTTTCCTGAACGGAAGAGATTACAGGAAATTGATTCCACGCGGAATGGTAAATGCTAATGAAATCGCTAATTTCGGGATAAGAACTACCATTTCCAGCAATAATATTTTAAATGCTTTTACTCCATTTGGAGACGCATCACTTCTTCGCATGGGTAATATGTATGCAAATATTGCTCAGATTGCCAAGGATGATGAACTGGAAGAAGTTTACAGGATGATAGGCGAAAATGCCGCGCGTTTGCTGGGTATGTATAAGCCTATAAAGGAAGGTTCACCGGCAACTTTACTCATACTGGAAACCAATTCTTCTATTGATGCGGTACGAAGTATTGCCCAGCCAATCGCAGGTTTTAAAAATGGCAGGCAAACTTTTTCCAACGAGCCTGCAATAATCTTGAAAACTGAATAGATAACAACGAATTTTACAGGCTGATCCCAGGATATTATCGGTATTCATTCCTTTAAATAGAAATAGTAATGATCAAAGTAGTCATCATCGATGATGAGCTAAGCGCTCAAAACGTACTAGAAAAAACACTTCTAAGGCATTTTCCCAACAAATTCAATATTGTAGCCAAATGTCATTCTGTTGACAGCGGCGTTATTGCTATAAACAACTATACACCTGAGCTGGTCTTTCTTGATATTCAGATGCCGGAAAAGAGCGGATTTGAATTATTCAAGCAATTCGATCCTGTAAATTTTGAAGTGATCTTTACCACCGCACATAATCGTTTTGCTGTCCAGGCCATAAGGCAGAGCGCTCTTGATTATATTCTGAAACCCATCAATCATATCGACCTGGGAGATGCGATCAAACGTTTTGAGGAACGAAAAAGAAAATTATCCACTAAAGATAAACTAACATTGCTTCTCGAGAACCTGAATGTAAATGATCAAAATATCGCAAAACTTGCCTTCCCTACGCTGGAAGGTTTTGAGCTAATCCATTCTAACCAGATCCTCTATTGTAAGGCTGAAAGTAATTATTGTTCGATAAAAGGTATTGATGGAACTACAAAAACTGCCACAAAAACACTTAAGTTTGTAGAAGAAATCCTCCCTTCAGTATTTCTAAGGATACATAAAAGTTATGTCATTAACCTGAATTTTGTTGTGCGCTACCATAAAGCGAATAAGGAAGTTGAGTTAACCAACGGGGAGAAACTTCCGGTTTCCTTCCGTAAAGAAGAGGAATTCATCAATGCTATCTTACAAAATAATTAGAAGCTTTTTAGGCTTTCTTTTTTGTGTCCAGTGCCTCTGGGCCCAGAATTTTCCCTCCAGGAACTATTCTGCTGCGAACGAACTGCCGAATAATGCAGTCCGCGCATTGTTCCTTGATAGCAAAAATGTGCTATGGATAGGAACCGAGAACGGAATTGTAAGTAAGCAGAATAATATTTTCCAAAGCTATTTTGAAGAAGATGGACTCGCCCTGAATAGTTGCTGGGCAATCACTGAGGATAAGCAAAACAGGATCTGGTTTGGAAGTTACGGCAGCGGGATAAGTGTATTCAATGGTGATGATTTCAAGATCCTCTCTACAAAAGACGGACTCGTTCATGATGAAATAGTCCAACTTTTTCCATATAAAAATTATATCTACGTTGGAACCAGTGATGGTGTCTCAAGAATTGATATAAACACATTCGATATTCAGTCATGGAAAAATGAAGGGTCTGAGGTTTTACTAAGAGTTACTGGATTTTTCGAATTTGAGAAAGAACTCTATGTTACGACCTATAGAACCGGAGTTTTTAAAGTTTCTTCGGAAGGATCTTTCAGTCTAGAACAGGTAAACGATCAAAAGTATATCTATTCTGCATTCGTTGACAATAACAGCATATTCAGTAGCAATAAGGGACATTATACAAAATCTGAAATTTCAGAATATATAAAATCAGGAGAGCCTGCTTCAGAAGAACTCGGGAATTCAATACTCTGGGACTACGTAAAAACTAGTGACTCAACTATCTATGCTGCAGCCTGGGGAATTTATGACAGTAATGGTGGGATTTTCGAACTGAATGAAGATTTTAGAGACCGTACAAATTCCTTCGGAATACAGGGAAATGATATGTTTTCTCTGGCCTACGACGAAGCTTTTGAAAGGTTGTACATAGGCACCTTATCTTCAGGAGTCTACGAAATTCAGCTAAAACCACTAGTAAAATTTGAAGAACAGTTTAATCGAAATATCCAGGGTTTTGCGGAGATAGATGGGAACACAGCATATTTGCTTGAGCAGGGCGTTCAAATCAACTCTGCAAAGAACCAGTTTTTTATTCAATTATTAGATTTTAAGCGTTGGCAGCAAAATTATCTCAGGACCACAACGAGGCCACTACCAGAACATAAAGATGATTTTTATGAACTGGACCATAACACCACAGCAAGTAACATCAAGTTCTATGACATCAAAACTTCAAATAACCTTTATTGGATAAATTCTAATGTTGGGATATTTTCGATAGATACAGATGGAAAACTGGATACCTATTTACCATTACATTCAGAAGAGATCAATTTCACGGCCAATGGCAAATTGATCGAAACCAACCCTTATGGAGGTGTTCGAATTTACGACGATCCAAACAAATTGTCTTACCAATATTATCCACAGGATCATGAAGACACACCTACCATGGTGGTAAGCAGTCTGAAAACTGATAATAAAACCTATTTCACATCAGTATTTTCTGGACTTTATAAATATGAGAATGGCCGTTTCGAATCTTACCTGAATTTAAAAATCTGGAAGGAAAAAAATCTTCGGCATATGGTATCTCACAATGACAATCTGGCTGTTTCCAGTGAATTCGGCGATGTTTTCATCGTTCGGGATAAACCTGGATCTTTTGAAGTTTTAAGAAAAATTCCCCGGGCCAGTATTCAGGGAAATACCATTTCTTTCCTCAACGCCTATGGTAGTACTTTAATCATTGGTACAGAACGTGGACTTACACTCGTTGATGATGATCGCTTTATATTTCTGGACGAAGAACAAGGTTTGGAGCAGCCATTTTTCAGCAGTAAAATCGAGAACGATGAATTACATATTGGCAGCGAAAATGGATTATTCAGGGTCAATATTAAAGAAGTTCTTGCATCATCTAATCGGGTTAAAAGCATTCAGTTAAAAAATATTGCTATTAATAATAATGAGTACGAACTGACTGAAAATGCTCTAAATGATCTCGATCTTGATTACGATGAGAATACGGTGCTGCTCAGCTTTTCGACCAATGCCCATCCATATCCTAAAAAATTACAATATCATTACAGGCTAAACCAGGATGAAGAATGGAGTAACCCAACCAGCAATTCTGAAATCCTGTTGCCATATCTTCCAGCTAATGATTATGAGGTACAGGTTCGTGTTCTTGATTCCAGTACAGGATTAAACCATTCACAGAATATTCTTAATTTCAGCATAAAACCTCCCTTCTGGAAAACCTGGTGGTTCTTTACCTATATTTTTCTGGCACTAATGGCGATCGTTTATGCGATCTATAAATATGAACTTGCTAAGAACAAAAGATTCGAGCGGCAAAAGCGGGCTATCCAAAGAAGGTTTGAAGAAACTAAAATGGAAGCATTACTTGCTCAAATGAATCCGCATTTTATCTTCAATGCCATGAACTCCATTCAGAATTATATTATGGATAGCGACATTGATAACGCCACGATATTTCTGGGTGATTTTGCCAAACTCATTCGCCTGAATCTTGATCACTGTACTAAACCTACTATTTTACTGGTTGAAGAAATCGAATATTTACAATCTTACATTCGGGTAGAAAACACTCGTATGAACAATGCTGTAGCGGTTAATTTTGAGCTGGATCCTAAGATCGACACCTATGATGTAGAGGTTCCTACCATGATTCTTCAAACATTTGTCGAAAACGTATTTGTACATGCTTTTACCGTAGAAAGTATAGATCCAAAACTGGATATGATTTTTAAAAAGCTCGATGAGCATGTCCTGTCCTGCAAGATCATCGACAATGGTTCTGGTTTTACGGCTACTGGAAAGAATCGGCTGCATAACTCCAAAGGTCTAAGCTTAGTAAAAGAAAGACTAGCACTTTTAGACTACGACATTGAAGATGCGCTGAACATAGAATCTGAGCCTGGAAAAGGTACCATGGTAAGCCTGAAATTACGTTTGCAACGATAACTCAAGAAATCGATACGTTTACTAAACAGGTAATTTTGTGCTGAACATAAGTTATAAATTCACCAAAAATTAGATGGCGGTAGCTGCTATATAAGATGTAACCATCTAATTGTATTTTATGAGTAGGGTCATAAACTATAATTGAACTACAGTTGCCGCTTTTCTAACTTTTTCACTCCCAGAGTTTAGAACCTAAATCAATATTTCTTTCTAAAATACAACTACTACAGTTTTCATTTTCATCCTGAAGTGTTTTTGACTTTCTAATATCCACATAGAGAATTACGATCGTAATTTTTCTTAAAATAAGTCATTTGAACTATATTCCCGCCTATCTAAAATTACAGGTAATGCAAAAGTCTAAAGTGACAAAATATATACAGAACATACTCCCGAACATTCCCGAAGACTGGGTAAAATTAACCACACACAGGCTGGATATTTATAATGAAGATCTGGCTAAAACAGAGTTTTTAGAGAAGTTTGAGAAATTATACGCTAACAATGATCATAGCGCTAAAAAATTGGCAGAGCTGCCAACCGCCTATGACTACATAAGGTTAGGGCATCCGCTTTCCTCTATTCTGGAATGGTACGTGGGTAAATTGAATGCTTTGGAATCTGATCATATTATTGGTTTTTCATCTCAAACTACTCCCCTGTTAGCTGTACTTCGGAAGAATTTATTTGAGAAGAAAAGTACCCGAGTTATCTATTCTGAAAATCTTCCGGAACATTTCAATTTTGAGCTTTTCCGAAGTGTATATGGATATGAATTTGAGACGTTGCAGACCAAAGAAGGTGAAACACTTCCAGATTTCGATGGTAGTAGCATTTATATCACCTCCAAAGCAGATCTTAAAGATTTGAAAATTGAGCAAAATATTGATTTTCTACTAAGTCTTCAGCAGGAACTTGGTAGTGTTATTATTGTAAACGGGGAAAAGAACGCTGCTTATATTTTGGAAATTCAGCATGTTCGTAGAAGGGAAACGGTCTCGATGACTCCGGCTGATACTCATAAATTATTACACAGGCTGGTTACCCAAGCTTCCGAAGAGAATTCTGATAAATATGATAGTAACCTCAAAAAGGTGATCAAAGAAGTTCAGAAAATCACTGCGACAAGTTCAAAAGTTCTTGTAGGTTCTTGTGGTCTTTCCATGCAGTACGCTATTATGATGGGTCTTATCGATGACGCGATGGCTAAACATCCAGGAAAAGGCATTCGAATTATTGTACCACCAAACTGTTATGGAGGAACTAATGATCAGGCTCGTCGTGTTGCCGCCTGTCTGGAAAATGTAGAGATCATGGATCTACCGGTAGATGGCGATAATGATATGGTGCAAAGCACCGATAAAGTGCTGACTCAGGCTGCAAATGAAAATGCAGTGCCCTTGATCATTGCTGAAATCCCTACAAATCCACGTGTGGAAGTTCCTGAACTTGAAAAACTAAAGGAAGTTCTGTCGAAATCCCGAAAAACTGCAGATGGTAAAGCTGCTGTAGACCCGGTATTTATTCTGGATCAAACCTTTTGCCCGAACGTTCAATTCTGTGGTGAAGACGGTATTCTTTCCGGTATCAAGGTAATTTCTTACGTAAGTGGATCCAAATTCCCGAGTGGTGGAAAATGTACCGCCGGTTATGCTGTAGCGAATCAAAGAGCTGCAGAATTGATGGATATGATCGATACGCATTTAAAGGTTTGCGATAATGAAGCAACCTCTTTGCAGGTCGAAATTCTGGCGGAACAATTGCCTTCCATGAATCAAAGAATTGCAGATGCCTATACAAACACCCGTGAATTTGTAAATTTCATCAAATCTGAACTTCCCGAAGCAAAGATCAATTTTGTTTCTGAAGAGTTAGCAGCTGCTGATTTTACTCCTTCAGTATTTTCTCTCGACCTTCCCACAAAAGGAGAAACGGCTGCAGACCGCGAATCTTACAAAAGGGCCCTGAATCAAAAACTGATCAATATGATGATCACCAGAATTCCTGAAGAAAGCAAGTATTGTGTAAGTTACGGCCAGTTAAAAGGATGTTACTGGACGATACCTGCGACCTCAACTCAGGGTACCACACAAGAGGATGATAAAGATTACATTGCGAGGGTTTCAGTTTCGCCAGACCTTGACCTCGAGATGCATAAAAAAGTATTTTCTCAGTTCGTGGAAGATATCAAATAGAGTTAAAGCTCAATATTTTAAGATCCGGTATGAAAACCCATATTCATACCGGATCTTTAATCTCAAAAACAACGCTACTTCAGTTCTAAACCGACACCTATATTTTCCAGTAAATATGCATTATGGTCGATCACCAGAATATCGTTTGCGATACTTAAATCTTTCAGGATCTTTAGGAGCAGATCTATATCTTTATAATGTAAGCCAGTGCTAGGCTCATCAAGTATATACAGCACATCCTTACTACCTTGCAAAAGCCAGTTCAGCAACAATAGACGCTGCTTCTCTCCTGAAGACAGGCTTTGGATAGGCTGATCCAAGTTTAAATGACCAAGACCTATTTCCTCAAGTTTTTCCAGAACCTCCCATAATTTCTCAAGTTCACCATATTGCTTCAACCAGGCCTCAAAGCCATGAAGATCCAGATTGAGGACCTCAGCGATATTCTTACTATTAATTCTATGTTCGAGAATTTCTGGTTTGTACCGCTGTCCCTGGCAGGATTCACAGGTTTCCATAGCATTCGCAGTAACATCAAGACTCGTTTCCACGTAACCCTTGCCTTTACAATCGGGACACTGACTCGTCTTCGTTTTATAAGAGAAATCTTTAGGTTTCAATTTCGTATTTTCAGCAAAGATCTTTCCAATTTCCTTTAGAAAATCCAGGTAAGAAACCACTAAGGTGGCAGAATGTGATCTTAATTTCTTTGCCTCAAAATAATGGGCATTATTATAATTTTCGGGATATGCTATCTGCTCGCAATAAACTGGTTTTTGATTTCTAATAGAAGGGATAATGATGTCCTTTACTAATGTTGTCTTACCAATCCCACTCTTGCCGCTAAGTGCAGTGATTCCTCCAACTGGAATTTCCAAAGAGTTGCGTTGCAAAGTATAACGCGAAACTCCATGTATTTCGATTTTGCGCTCACTATCAGAAGTAAACTCGAATCCGGCATCTTGTTTTTTGAAATAGCCATGGGTATCTTCTTGTTTCACAAAATCTGCAGGAGTTCCCTGAAAAGTAATTTGTCCGCCATTTTTCCCAGCCTTTGGACCAATTTCAATCAGCTCGGTTGCAGCCTCTATGATCTCCTTATTATGCTCAATGACAAGTACAGTATTTCCTTTGGCTACCAATTCCTTTAGAATCGCTATAAGATCTGGAATATTATGACCTGAAAGTCCTGCGGAAGGTTCATCAAGCAGATAAGTAACACCCTTTAACGGACTATTTAACTGCGTGATCAAAGCCAACCGCTGGTTTTCCCCACCAGATAAACTTTGAGATTTTCGGTTTAACTGAAGGTGATCTACATGTAGCTGAGTTGCCCTGTGTATCGTATTTTTAAGAAATGGCTGAATCTTTTCAATTAATTCCTGATCGATTTGTGAATAGGTGCTTGCATTCTGAATCCAGATATCAATCCCGGAAAAATCAAGGTTCTTGATCTCGCGAATAGAAAGGCCACCAATCTCAAATTTCAATCTTTCCGGTTTTAGTCCACTTCCGAAGCAATTGCTACATATAGCCGGTGTGAACAGAGCAGTTAAATTTTCAGTGAATTTGTTTTTTCGGGTCTTATAATATTCCTGTTTGAGGTAATTATCCAGGCCTTCCCATTTCATTTTGATCTGCTGAGTTCCTTCCCTGGTTTTGGTTCTGAACTTCCACTGGGTTTCCCAAACTTTCTCCCCGGTTCCTTCGAAAATGATCCTCTTTTGTTCTTCGGAAAACTGGTTGAACATAGTATTGCGGTCAAAACCATGTTCCTGCCCTACTTTTTCGAGTATTGCCATATACTGGCTGTCTCTCTGCCCATAATAGGCAAGCGCCTTATTATGTTCGAAAACTCCTTCTGAAATACTTAAATTAATGTCGGGTGCAAGCTTCTTAACATCTGGTAGCAGTTCTTCACCCAACCCGTCACAGATCTTACATTTACCAAGTTCGTGATTATTGGAAAAATGACTGGCTGAAAGTTCTTCCCCCTCAAATTCAGCCTTACGGGAAAAAGCAAATCTTAAAAGTTTATCGATACCTGTTTGCTTTGCAAGATCAGACCTGTTTGTAAAATTAGGCACTTTTCGGGTCACACAGATCGTGGGAGTTAATCCGTCAACTTGATCGACTTCCATTTGAAAATTTACCCCAACCCTGGACTGTTGATATGCTGAAAATTGCCTCGTCATCTCCTGCATCCCATAAGCATGCACAGTATCTATGAGCAGGGAAGATTTCCCAGATCCCGAGATACCTGTGACCACGCTCAAGCTATTCTTCTGCAATTCAAGGTCAAGATCCTTCAAGTAGTGCGTACGCGCTCCCCTAATCCTGATCTTATCTGTCTTCTGGTTCACTAACTCTGGTTTAGAAGATAACATCACAGATTGCGAATTATCGAAATAAGCGTCTGCTTGTAATTTGAAAAGTTCATGGTTTTCAAAACAAACGATACCTGCTGTTTGTTCTTTTAGCTTATGCAAAGCAGTAATTAATTGTCGAACATTACGCTGATGCAGTCCAATACTTGGCTCTTCAAGTATTAAAATGTTATCCCTGGAAGGTTTGGCAAAATGCCTGGTCAATTTGATTCGCTGGGCTTCTCCTCCAGATAAGGTATTGGAAGGTTGTCCTAATTTTAAATATTCCAGTCCGAGATCCTTCATAAGTTTGAGGATATTCAAAATCTTCCTGTCTGCTGAAAAAAAATCGATTGCATCCAGGATGCTTAGATTGTAGATATCTGCAATGTTCTTCCCATTCCATTCAACTTCCAGCACTTCCTTTTTAAAGCGTTTACCTTTACAAATAGGGCAAACCTGGTTGATCGTTCCCATCACATTCATGGAAAGACTTATTACCCCGGCACCTTCACATTCTTCACATCTACCTGCTTTATTATTAAATGAAAACGAACCTTTACCTAATTTGCGAGTCTTTGCGTCATCTGATTTTGCCAGAAGATCACGAATCTTATCAGCTAAGCCGGTATAGGTCGCGGGATTGGAACGCGGAGTTTTTCCAATGGGCTGATCACTCACGGTAACCAGCTTCAGATCTCTTTCTTCTGAAATTTCCTGAAGCCTCTTTTCGATGGCTTCATTCTTCCGATTAACAACTGTCATTTGGCCCTCTTCTGCTGTTATTGTAGCTACGGAATTAATTAAAACTTCTGAAGAATCCTTTTCCGAAGCATTCATTTCCTCCAGAGTAGGACTGGGAATGGATTCAGATTTTAGAAATTGTTCTATTGGACCGTTAAAGATAATCTCTCCCCCATTTTTTCCGGCATCAGGACCTAGTTCTATGATCCAGTCGGCTGAGCGAATAAAGCCAAGATCATGCTCAACGACCATGACCGTATTTCCCCTGGCGATCAATCTTTGTAGAATATAACGTAGATGCTTTTGATAATTTTCTGCCAGGCCAATGGAAGGTTCATCAAAAATATAAAGTATTCCCTGCAGATTGCTGTTTACCTGTTTGATCAACTTGACACGTTGTGCATCTCCAGAAGATATCTTAGAGCTTCGCGTACTTAGACAATAATCGCCCATTCCTAATTGTACCAGATCATTAAGCTGTACCTGGATCTTGCGCACCAGGTCCATTTCTCCACCCTTAAGTTCAAACTGACCTAAAATATTATGTAATTCTGAAAGAGGGATATCCATCCATTCCGCAAAATTTCTTTTTTGCCACTTGAATTTCAGGTGATCTGGCTTGATCCTGGCGCCATGGCATGCAGGACAAATACTGGAGCTAGCGAACCTTAATATATTCTTATTTCGGTCTCTTCTAAGAATATCCTGCATAATGGGAAGCATTCCCTTGTAATAACCTTCCTCTCTTGGTTTCGCCTTAAAGCCTTCCCAGCGCAATCTTGATTCTAACGTATGTTTTCCGTAGAAAACTTTGAGGCGATCGCTTCCATTCAGGACGACATCTTTTTGCTCGTCTGTTAAGTCTTTCCAGGGAATATCCACGCTAAAACCATGCGCGTGGCATACTTTATCGAGTTCTTCAACAGTGATCTGAGAATAGACGATATAACCACCGGGCAAAGTGGTAGTGATAGCGCCTTCTCTTAACGTCTTATTTTCATCACCAACCAGTTTTTCAATATCAATATATTCAGCTTCACCAATTCCGCGACAGGTTTCACAGGCACCTTTGGGATGATTAAAAGAAAATAACGATTTGCTCATTGGCTTACTTGCGGAATAACGGGCGAAAATTATTCTGAAAACCGATGCTATTTCAGAAAGCGTTCCGAAGGTGGTATTGATGGATTGAAACCTTTTGGATTGTTCTACTTTAATAACCGGAGGTAGATCCTCGATATCGTCAACTTCCGCAGTAGGAATAAGATTTGCATTCTGTTGATTATAAGCAGGCAAACTTTCCAGGAAGAACCTGTAGCCTTCATTCCCGATAACTCCCATCGCCAGCGATGATTTACCCGAACCTGAAAGTCCAGTAAGAACGATCAATTTATTCTCGGGAATCTCAAGACTAAGATTCTTCAGGTTATTCTGGTAAGCATTGATGATGCGCATAGATCTGTCTTTCTATTTCAAAAATTAAAGATATAGAGAATCTTATAGCTCATCAACCTATCTGCCGGGAATCGCTTTTGGACCATTTTAAAACATGATTTTGTTAATCTATGGATCGAAGGCTCCCTTGATCCTGCAGAATTAGACTTAATTTTACATATTTGGAAGACGCTCTGGAGAGCCGTACTTTGGACCCTGAAAAAGGAATGCTACAACCAGCGTTATTAATAGTACTACTACATGAATAAAGCCGAAATACCGGAAAATGAAGATCTGAGATTACGAAGTGTACGACAACTTGGTTTGTTAGATTCACTTCCGCAGGAATCATACGATAATATTACCACTTTGGCCAGTGAGATTTGTGGTACTTCTGTAGCGCTGCTTACCATTCTCGATAAGGATATTCAGTGGTTCAAATCTAAAAAAGGTCTTGCAGCAGATCAAACCGACCGCGATGTTTCATTTTGTGGACATGCAATACTAAAACCCAATGAAGTCTTCGAGGTGGATAATGCTCTTAAAGATACTCGCTTTGAGGACAATCCATTGGTTCTGGATGAAGAAACCCATTTTAGATCCTATGCTGGCGTTCCAATTTTAAATAAACAAGGATTGCCGCTTGGAACGCTGTGTGTGATCAACAAAACACCTAAAAAATTAAGCATACATCAAAAAAGATCTTTAATCGCTTTGGGTAAACAGGTAGAGATCTTATATGAATATCACCTTCAAAACACCGAACTAAAAAAGGCACAAAATAATCAGCTTGAAAATAACAAGATCCTCCGTGAATTTGCTGGTAACGTAAGCCATGATCTCAAAATGCCCCTGGCGAACATGATTATCACCTCAGATATTGTAAAGGCAAAATATGCCAGCGTACTCGATGATAAGGGAAAAGAATATCTCGATTATATTAAAAATTCCGGATTAAAATTAAGTGAATACATCACTGGTTTACTGGAATATTATTCTGAAGATGGTTCAAAAGCTTCGGAAGTAAAAGAATTTTTTCTGAATGATCTACTTGAAGATACCATTGATCTATTGCACATAGATTCCAATTGTGATATTCGCCTTCCGGAAGAAAATCTCAATATTCTGGGAAATCGTGCAGGATTAGGACAAATAATGATGAACCTAATTAGCAACAGTTTAAAATATAATGATGCTGAAGAGATTGTGATCGATATAGACTGTATTGAGAATGAAGAGTTCTATCATTTTTCTGTTACCGATAATGGGATTGGTATACCTGAAGAAAACCTGGATCAAATCTTTGAGCTATTTACTGTCATTAACGTAAATGGTACACCAGATGAGCGAGGTCATGGAATTGGACTAAGCACAGTGCAAAAACTGGTGGATACCATGAATGGAGATATTTCGGTAAAAAGCACACTTAATAAAGGTACTACCTTTAACTTTTCCATTTCAAAACCTGAATTTAACCAAATTCAAGCAAATTAAAATTGATCATCTTCCATCCATCTTCAAAATTCGAGATGAAAATGGAAGGGTCAGTTCTGTTAAGGATTTTAAAAGACAGACCACTTACTGTTATAATTCTCCTAAAAATATTCTAACGACAAACAGGCGATCCTATATCGCACACTTGTTTCATTTTTACTTGCTAATTTTAATTCAACCATATTAATAAATTAATTAAAAGATGAGCGAGAAAGAGAAGGATAAAAAATCCCAGGATCTCACCAGGGATACTAAGAATGCGGAAGGTAAAACAATGACTACCAACCAGGGTGTAAAGGTAAATGACACCAACAATTCCCTGAAAGCCGGGGAAAGAGGAGCTACTCTCCTGGAAGATTTTATTTTAAGAGAAAAAATTACCCATTTTGATCATGAAAGAATTCCGGAAAGGATCGTTCATGCGAGAGGAAGTGGTGCTCATGGATATTTTGAACTATATGAAAGTATGGACAAATATACCAAAGCTCCCATTTTCACAGATACCAGCAGAAAAACTCCTGTTTTCGTAAGATTCTCAACCGTGGCAGGTTCTAAAGGCTCTGCAGACCTGGCGAGAGATGTTCGTGGATTCGCTGTGAAATTCTATACAGAGGAAGGAATTTTTGATCTTGTAGGAAACAATATGCCGGTATTTTTCATTCAGGATTCCATGAAATTTCCTGATCTGATTCATGCGGTAAAGCCTGAACCAGATCGCGAAATACCACAGGCGGCATCTGCTCACGATACTTTCTATGATTTCGTTTCCCTTACTACGGAAACCTTGCATAACCACATCTGGGTAATGAGTGATCGTGCTATTCCAAGAAGTCTGCGAATGATGGAAGGTTTCGGAATTCATACTTTTAGATTAGTTAATGTTGAAGGTAAATCTCATTTCGTTAAATTCCATTGGAAGCCATTATTAGGTACACATTCAGTTACCTGGGATGAAGCAGTAAAAATTCACGGAGCAGATTCCGATTTTCATAGAAGAGACCTTTGGGATGCGATCGATGCGGGACACTTTCCAGAATGGGAACTTGGTCTTCAAATCATTCCTGAAGAAGATGAACATAAGTTCGAATTCGACATTCTGGATCCAACAAAACTCATCCCTGAAGAAATGGTGCCGGTACAACGTATTGGTAAAATGACCTTAAATCGTAACCCAGACAATTTCTTTGCAGAAACTGAACAGGTGGCATTCCATCCAGGACATATCGTACCCGGAATAGACTTTTCCAACGACCCATTACTACAGGGTAGATTATTCTCGTATACAGATACACAGTTATCGAGGCTTGGAAGTCCGAACTTTCATGAATTACCAATTAACCGCCCGGTGAACGAAACGCATAACAATCAGCGTGACGCTCATATGAGAATGACGATCAACAAAGGAAAGACTGCATATTTTCCTAATTCCATTGGTGGAGGATGCCCGCATCTTGCAAAAATGGCTGAGGGCGGATTTACTCCTTATGAAGAAAGAATTGATGGTAGAAAGACGCGAGCTAGAAGCGAAAGCTTTAATGATCATTATTCTCAACCAGCGCTGTTCTACAGAAGTTTAACCGACTGGGAGAAAGATCACGTTGCAGATGCTTATACGTTCGAAATAGGAAAATGTACCTACGATCATATCAAGGAACGTATGCTTTATATCATCAATCAGATCGATGAGGATCTTGCAGCTAAGGTTGCTGAAGGATTGGGTATGGAAATTCCAAGTAAAGTTGAAGGTCCGGTAAACCAGGCAATAGGAGCAGATGCCGATGTAGAAAAGCATCAACCACCTAAGAAAAAGAACTATCTCGATAAATCTGAAGCACTTAGCCTTACTCATTTAAAATCTGATAGTATTGCTACACGCCAGATCGGTTTTCTTGTTGGAAATGGATTTGATGGTGAGTCGATGGGGAAAATGAAAAAAGCTTTAGAAGATAAAGGAGCGATGGTTCAATTGCTGGCCCCTCATGGTGGTACTGTAAAGTGTGATCAAGGCAAAAGTCATAAAGTGGACGCTGCTTTATTAACTACGGAAAGTGTTCTATTTGATGCGATTTATATTCCGGGAGGCACTAAAAGTCTCGAAGCTTTAAACAAAGCTCCGAAAACTGCAAAGTTCATCAACGAAACGCTGAAACATTGCAAAGCAATTGCTTTGGATAAAGAAGTGATGGGTAAGATCGAAAATACTTATCTGGAGAAGTTCAAGGAAGATGCCGCAGTTTTGATCGATAAAGCTCCAGCAAAGTTCATTGAACAAATTGCAGCTCACAGAAACTGGTCGAGACAAAAAGAAGCAATGTCTATACCTGTTTAACTGTATTCTGGAAGAAAAACCGCTGGTATTTACCAGCGGTTTTTTTATTTAAACATGTATTGATTTCAATGATTTTTAAAAGTATATAATTATGGAAAAATGGTTTGACTTAACATTAGATTCTGCTTTAGCGATTGTAATATCCTGTCTGGGAATCTATATATCCATTATAATTTATACCAGAATATTCGGAAAAAGAAGCTTTTCAAAAATGTCCAGTTTTGATTTTGCGATGACCGTTGCTGTTGGATCGATGCTGGCCACCACGGTACTTTCTGATTCTGTAACGCTTCCGGAAGGAATGATCGGACTTTTCTTTATATACCTATTCCAGTTAGTGGCAGCCTATCTACGTAGGTGGGATTTTTTCAGAGAAGCTATAGATAACTCTCCGCTCCTATTAATGGATGGAAATGATATCCTTCATGATAATCTTACCAAAGCCAGATTAACGGTAACCGACCTTCGTTCCAAACTAAGAGAAGCAAATATCGTAGAACTTGAAGATGTAAAAGCAGTAGTTTTTGAAACAACTGGGAATATTGTGGTAATCCACTCCCATGATAAAAGACCTGTAAATGACTGGCTCTTAAAAGATGTACGTAGGAAATAAGTGTAACTAGATTTCTTCATACATCATTGAAAGCAGAATACTACCCGTAGAAGTTAAACTTTTGATAAGTCTGTAGCCATAACTAGTCATTCAACTTACATTTGCATCGTGCGCGACATAATCGCGTGTAGAACATATCTTATGAAGAATTATATTGAAACTACTACCCTACAGAATATCTTCCGAATACTACTTTCGGTTTTCATGATCTACGCAGGATTTAGTCATTTAAGTTTTAACCGTGTGGACTTCCAGGCGCAAGTGCCAGACTGGGTGCCACTGAGTAAAGATCTTGTGGTAATTCTTTCCGGGATCGTTGAAATGATTCTGGGTCTTGCCCTACTCTTCTGGAAAAACCAGCGTGTCAATGTTGGCTGGTTCCTGGCCATTTTCTTTGTACTGATCTTTCCAGGAAATATCGCGCAGTATGTTGATGGTAAAGATGCTTTCGGAGTGCTGGATTCAGATAGAGCAAGACTTATAAGATTGTTTTTTCAGCCTGTACTAATAGCCTGGGTTTTATGGTCTACCGGCGCATGGACTGCCTGGAGAAGCTCAAAGAAATAACAATGATGGAAGAAAATGAGAATCTAAAATTAGAAAATCAAATTTGTTTTCCCTTGTACTCTGTGTCCAGACTGATCACGAGAGCGTACAAACCTTACCTGGATACCATGGGACTAACTTACCCGCAATACCTGGTTCTGCTTGTACTCTGGGAGAAAGATGAGCAAACCGTTAATCAAATTGGGAAAAAACTTTTACTAAATACCAATACTTTATCACCTCTCATTCAGCGGATGCAAAAGAATGGTTTATTGTTACGTACCCGTTCTTCCGAAGATGAAAGAACAGTAAAAGTCAATTTAACCAAGAAGGGACTTGACAATAAAGAACAAGCCAGGAATATCCCTAAAGATCTACTTGGAAAGCTACTTAATGAGGACGTGCAGGTTACCGATGTTATGCTATTAAAAAGAACACTCGATTCCTGGATCGAGATTTTGAACAATGAAAAGGAAATAAATATAAATTCAGAAAAATAAACACATATGAAAGCACTACAAATAAAGAAATACGGAGAAATTAAGGACGGTCTTGAATTCACTGAAACCAGCAAACCCGAAATTGCCGATAATGATGTTTTAGTTGCTGTAAAGGCTGCTGCTCTAAATCCAATAGATTACAAATTGGTTCAGGGTCATCTAAAAGATATGCTTAAACTGGATCTTCCTACCGGGATTGGCTATGATATGAGCGGAGAAATCGTCGAAATTGGGAGTAAAGTTAAAGACTTCAAAGTCGGAGATGAAGTATTTGGTCGTGTACCACAGGAATACATGGGTACTGTGGCTGAATTTGTAGCTGTAGATGCTAATGTGATCGCACATAAGCCTGATAACGTAACTTTCGAAAAAGCTTCTTCTCTGCCACTTGCCGGGCTTACCGCGATGCAGGCGCTAAAAAAGGCAGATATCAAGAAGGACGATAGAATCCTTATCCATGCAGGTTCCGGTGGTGTGGGTAGCTTTGCAATCCAGTACGCCAAATCTATAGGTGCTATAGTCTATACGACCACGAGTGATACCAATGTGGAATGGGTTAAAGCACTTGGCGCAGATAGAGTGATTGACTATAAGAACGAAGATTATAAGGAAGTTGCGAACAACCTGGATATCGTTTTCGATACCCTCGGAGATGATTATACTTTTGATGCTTTCGAGATCATTAAGGATGGTGGAAAAGTGACTAGTATCGTTGGACCACCAGATGAAAAAACGGCTAAGCAAATGGGAATGACCGACTATCAAATGCCGGAAAAACTCAGCAAGCTTATTAAGAAGAAATCTGCTCAATATACCTTAACCTGGATGCAGCCAAATGCGCCTCAGCTTAAAGAGATCAAAACATTGGTGGAGGATCGAACAATTAGACCGGTTATTGACCTGGTTTATTCTTTCGATAAAGCAGTGGATGCTTTTGAGTATCTGGCTACAGGTAGAGCCCAGGGTAAAGTTATCGTAAGTCTTGCCGAAACCTTCGAAAACAAGTAATTAAATTTAGAAATTGTTAATTAAAATAATAGTTATGAGTAAAGGAAAAAATGTATTAGTTGCCGGAGCAACCGGAACTACAGGAAAAATTATTGTTGATCTACTTAAAAACTCTTCAGAATATGAGCCAATTGCCATGGTACGGAAGGAAGAGCAACAAAAAGAATTCGAATCTCAGAATGTAAAGACTATTCTGGGGGATCTGGAGAAAGACCTGAGCCATACCACTCAAAACGCACATAAAGTGATCTTTGCTGCTGGTTCTGGTGGGAAGAATGTTATAGGTGTAGACCAGGAAGGAGCTAAAAAGCTTACTGATGCTGCTAAAAATTCCGGAGCTTCAAAATTTGTGATGTTAAGTTCTATGGGAGCAGATGATCCTTCAGTAAGCGAAGATCTTCAAGAATATCTTCAGGCAAAACAGAATGCAGATGAACATCTAAGATCCAGTGGTATAAATTACACGATTGTAAGACCTGGATCATTAAATAACAAAGATGCTTCTGGGAAGATCAAACTAAAAGAAAAGTTTTCAGAAATGGGTGAGATTTCCAGAGCAGATGTTGCCCGTACATTAGTAGCCGTTCTGGAAGATGATGTAAGAAGTAATCAAACTTTTGAAATTCTTTCCGGCGATACTGAAATTAACAATGCTGTAAAGGCATAATATGTCAAAATATTTGAAAAGAACTGAATGAACTTCAGTTCTTTTCTGTTCTAAAAAATGAGCTATGAAAAGATTATTACTTTTATTCCTGATACTTCTTTCTCAGAAAGTAACGAGCCAGGAACCGATAGTTTCCCAATCTGAAGTCGAAAAAGTGACGGCATTCAAGGGGCAGCAGGTTACAGGAATTAGCATTAGCCAGACAGGAAGGATCTTCGCGAATTTTCCAAGATGGCGTAAGAATGTCGAGCATTCAGTTGTGGAGATCGGTGAAAACAAGGAGGCTTTGGCTTATCCAAATGCCAGATGGAATTCCTGGAAGGTTGGAGCAAAAGAGCAGGACTCTATATTTGTAGCAGTGCAATCTGTCATTGCTTCTGAAAATGAGTTGTTCGTTCTGGACACCAGAAATCCGCTATTTAAAGGAGTGGTGAATAATCCGCGAATATTCGTCTTTGACCTGGAATCAAATAAGCTGAAGCATATATTTGAATTAGGAAAAGATAGTTTTTATAGGGATTCATATATAAATGATCTGCGTGTGGATAGAGCGAACGATCACATTTATTTAACCGATTCAAATCACGCTGGTCTAGTTGTTATAAATATGGAAACTGGAGAAAGCAAACGTGTTTTAAGCGACCATTACTCTACTCTGGCCGAAACCGACGAATTAACGATAAATGGGGAACAATATAAGAACACGATACATTCAGATGGAATTGCACTAAATGAAGCTGAGGGGTTGCTTTACTACCATGCCTTAACGGGCTATACCCTTTATCAAGTCCCTAGAAAAACTCTTCGCGATGGATCTAAGGAGGAGATTCAGAACTCGGTAAAGAAAGTTGCAAAAACGACTGCACCAGACGGGATGATTTTAGATTCCGATGGAATGCTTTACCTGGCAGATCTGGAAAATAATGCTATCATGAGATTCGATACGAAATTGGAAGTGCAGGAAGTTCTTGCACAGGGTGAAAAAATACGCTGGGCAGATACTTTTAGTCTTTACGACGGATATTTATATTATACGAATTCTAGGATCAATGAGGTGAAAGGAGATATTTCAGATATGGAATTCAGTATTTACAGGATTAAGCTATAGTCTTGAACTATTTAGAAAAAAGCAGATCAAATTATGATCTGCTTTTTTTTATGCTTTTTCGGCATGTAAACATTTAAACCGAAGATTTCCTGCATCTGTATATTTAAGACGGATCTTGTAATTCATAGGGCGATCTTCTTTATGGAATTCCCCCGATTCAGGATCGAAACCACCATCTGTGGTAACAGATATACTTCTTATATGGTCTGCATTTATTCTATTTAAAAATTGAAATTCTTTCTTGCTCAGTTGTTTTTTGGACAGGATTGAATTGATCGTTTGCAGGTGTTTGGCTGTTGCATTCATAATATCATTTTTCGTTCGACATT
>NZ_JBLVTK010000002.1:91505-123394 GCF_048285865.1 Christiangramia marina
CCTGGTAATCAATTTATGGTCATTATTAAGACCAACTATGTGTATGATCGCTGTAATGGTGGTATAAAGCATCAGTACAACCGTGATCATCATTCCGCTTAATACTGAAGTACAGAATAAGCTTATCCAGTAAATCGATGAATACCAGTTTAAAGGAACATTATCTGCTTCGGTGATTTGAATATTGAATAATTGAAACATTACAATAGCACTAACTATTAGGATGGTATCGAGTTTTGCGATATCCAGAACCTGATAATAATGCTCACTTTTAAGTTTCGATTCAGTTCCGGTACTTATTCCTAGTAAAGTTAGTAACAACGTAAGTATCGTCGCCGAAGCAAGGGTGATCGTATTACAAAGCATGTTTAGACCACTATGAGAGGATTCAATAAGTTCTTTAGCTTCATAACCGGAAAGCTGACCTAACAGGAATATTCCTAACCCTGTAAATACGGTAGCTACTATTCCGCCATAAATTGCTTTTCTGTTCTCCTTAAAAAAATTTCTCATTACTCATGATTTATTTACTGGTGAAATGGACAAACCCAGTCTTTGCCTGTTGCCTTACCACTATATTGTTTTGCTTCGCTTGATGATCCAAAGTCTTCTAACATTGGATTCATAGTACCCTGTAGTTCCCTATCTCGTTCTCTGATCTTATCACGCACCTTTTCATAAGCTCCCATTTCCCGAAGTTTCTCAAACTGTGCATGGAGGTTGAAAGCTATGGAAGGAAACGGACTTCTACGAGCCTTTCTGGAACTATTAGGATGCATACCTACAATATAAAAAGACCTTCCGGCAATACTGAAACTGAAATTATCATCTTCCGGATCCCGACTTACTGAAGGATCCCACTCTACCGTATCTATTTTCTCAATTTCTTCTAATTGTTTCCATAACAATCGCTCAAATTCATCTTCTGTGGCAATAGTTGATTCCGGAAAAACTGCGATGAAAGATTTGAAATCGTTTGTCTCAAAATCATACTCTGCGATATATTTTTGAAGGTCCTTTAGCAAATTTTTGGTATACTGGGGATTTCCCAGTTTACCGTATTGCTTGGTTTTCACATGTTCCTGGCTAAATACCGTTTGCGCCATGATACAAGGATGATCCTCCTCAAGGATCCAGTGTTCAAATTTCTCTTTCGTTTTCATCTTCATTCAATTTTAATTCTACATGTATGCAGCTTGTGGCTTGTAGGACTGCTCTATCAAATTTTTATCAGCTTTCTTTAATATTTCAATAGTGCTTCCATCTGCCTCCCATTGGATCAACCCGAGATTTCTAAAATCCTCGAGCCAGTTCTCCATCACCCATCGTTCCCATTTCTCGTAAAATATTCGTGCATTGATCACAATCGCTTCTACCTGGTGAACTGGTGGTGAATGCACCGGATGTTGCTGGTGATAAACCCTGGCGGGTGACAATAGCAATGGAAAAATACTTTTAAGCTGACTTATTTTCATAGCCATATCTGTATCTTCTGCACCATAGCCTGTAAACTGGGCGTCGAAACCTTCCAGTACTTTGAATAACTGCTTCGGAATATAAAAAGCGAGGCTCCAGAAAAGCATATAATCACTGGCTTCGGCTAGTTCCTTGATTGCTGGCCGGGCAGGATGTGCAGCGCTAAGTTTTTCAAGATCATTCAATTCAAAATTCTGCGGAATGCTACTCTCAAGATAATGTGGATTACCCATAATCAATGTTTTATGAGAAAGACCTTGAGTGATTATATCATCAAAAAAATCTGGATGAGGAATACAATCCACATCGAGAAATATCAAGTGGTTGAATTTGGCATTTTGAGCGCCTATATTCCTTGCTTCAGCTATCGGAAGATTTGCGCCTTTGGAACTAATTTGAGAAACCTCAATAGGTAAATCGTTAAAAGCAGATACATCTGGTAAATCATCAATCGCCACAATTCTGATCTCATCTGGCTGCAGACTGCTTCTCCTGACACCTCGTAGTAAGTTATGTAAATGTTCTTCGCGACCTTTAACGATCGTGATGACTGTAAATTTTACTTTATTCTGCATGCTGCTGTTTTGGTTGGTTTGCAAATATTTCGGGAATTAATGGTAGTCGGTTACAATTCTCGTTTAAATGATTTTTCAATTTGCTAATGGCCCTGAGTTCATCATCCACATCCCATGTTCTATGCTTTAATATTTCTGAATCTTCCAGTTCAAAAAGTGAGTTGAGATCTATGGCCAGATCAGTTTCATATAGATGAGTTGCTGTAGTTTCCTGTTCTTTATAGGGTCTTTCTTCCGGGATCGCCACAAAAGCTTTTTTAGCCTGTAAGATTTCGGTCACGGAGTTGAGTCCGCAATTCGCCACTACAAGATCAGCCTCCTCAAGCAAATTCTGAAAATTTTGAACATAACCACAGTTCCTGATTCTGGCACTACTGAAGCTTTCCTCCGGCATCCCGATAACCTTGATTTCTGCGGAAATAAAACGCTCCGGAAGTACATTGATCGCGTTAAGAAGTCTTTCGTTTCCTCCTCCCCCACTAATCACGAGGATATTATTCACTTCTTCTGAAGCAGTCGTTATTTGTTGCCCGATCTTCCGATCTGTAATAAAGCCCAGGTAGATCGTTTTCTTCCGAAGCCAATAAGGTGTTTGCTCGCTTTCAAATTCTTCAGGGTAATAGGCAAGAACAAATACAGCACCTTGAAAAGCCTGTACATGTGCGGTATCATCCCTGTGACCTGGAAGTTTGACGTAAGCATAAGGTATTGATGAACTTCTCATCAACGCTGCGATTTCTACGCTTACATCAACGATCATCAATTTGATGTTCCTTTCCACAACTTCCTTTAAGATCTGAGCGCTGCGCAATTGTATAGATCTTTGTCCAACCGGACTGTAGTGCAAATAATCTGGTTCTGCAATCTGGTTTTCTTCGCTTGCTGTAGCATCAGGATTTTCGTCTGCCAGCTGCACGAATTGCCCTTTCAAAGCCTCAGGCTTTTTTAAACTACTAAAAGTGCAGATCTCGTCACCAAAAACCTTTGCAAACAAGCGGGCAAAATTAAGATGACCACTACCATGCTGATGTGCGTAATACCCTATCATACCGCAACCTTTTTTAGCTTTTCAGAGATCATTGTTTCATAGAGGTTTTCATAGGCATCCACCATTTGCACCTTGTCACAAAAATCTATAGCTCTCTGGCGACAATCATTTCTATCAAGCTTCTTACAGGATTTGATTGCATTTACAAATCCTGCTTCATCCTCAAGTTCCACAAGAAACCCAGTCTCTTTCGTCAGGATTTCAGGGGCAGCTCCTACATTAAAGGATACCACAGGCGTTCCACAAGCGAGCGATTCAGCAATTACGAGTCCGTAAGGTTCATCCCACACACTGGTAAATAAGGTCGCTTCAGAAGAACCAATTAGTTTGTTTAAACCTTTATGCTTCAGATGTCCAATATATTCGACTCCATCGAGTTCTAATCTTGGCTCCACATATTCTTTAAAATATTCAGAATTGCTAAGTGGTCCGGCCAGAACAATTCTCTTATTTACTTTTAAGGCATAATCTATAGCCAGATGTGGGGCTTTTTCCTTGCAAATACGACCAATCCAACAAAGTTTATCTTCTTCAGCAGAATTGGAATAAGTCCATGCAGCAGTGTCAATTCCGTTATAGATTACATTTTTTTCCGGAAGTAAGTGAGCATAAGTTTCGCCTAATTTTTTACTTACCACGCTAAATTTTTCACTATGATCTCTTCCGAAGATATTTTCAAGGCCCGTATGAATGCTATCAAAAACCGGTGTATGAAAGGAAGTAAGAAACTGGTGCCTGCTACTTGCTCCCCAAATGATCGGTAGTTCATGCATACTGTGATTGTGTACCACATCATAATCTATGGATTCAATGATCTCCAGTACATTTCTATACATAAGTTCATCAATCTTGGATTCGGTCAGCTCATTATTTGCAACCTGAACAATATCGAGAGAAGTCACGTCAAACTGAGGGTCTGAACCGGATAGCGCATACAAATGAACTTCGTGTCCCCGTTCCATAAGCGTTTGCACCAGCTGGTGGGTGATCATTTCCAATCCTCCGGCATACGGCTCGGCAATGGGAAATTTATTATGCGCGAGAATGGCTATTTTCATCTGGAAGTATTTTTAGTTGGTTAATCGATTTAGGTGTAAATTCAGAATAGAGATAAATTCCTGATAAAAGAAAAAGCAAGCTTACCTGAAGGCTATACATGGCGATTCCAGTTTTTCCCACCGCAAATAATAACATCGTCATCATGAATAAAAGCGTTGGAATCCTGAGCGGAATATGTTTGAGACTGGAAACCGATGCAAATTTGCTGGTCGTAACAAAACTAGCCGGCATTCCTATCAACGCCATAATAGGTGAAAAAGCCATCTCAAAACTTAGTGCTAAA
Organism: Christiangramia marina; assembly: GCF_048285865.1. NCBI lineage: Bacteria > Pseudomonadati > Bacteroidota > Flavobacteriia > Flavobacteriales > Flavobacteriaceae > Christiangramia > Christiangramia marina. Next base: position 95,947 of record NZ_JBLVTK010000002.1, read on the forward strand.
TGAATCAGGAAGGCTTTAAAATTATATTGAAAGGTGTTTTTAGAATTGGACAGAAATAAGAATAATTTACCGAACACATAAATACTAAACTGACTCAGGATAAGCATAGGAATCCAGTCTGAAATCTGCCAGGTCGTTAATATTTCTGCCAGTATATAGATTAAACTAAATACAATTGGAAAGGACAGCAAATTTACCCACGCAGATAACTGCATAAAAACTGATAATTTACACTGGTCTTGCACACGAAGACTGCAAAATTTCAGGAAACACTGAGTATTTCCATATACCCAGCGATGTCTTTGTTTGCGTAGATCTACAATACTTCCCGGCATAACTCCCTGCCCTAAAATTTGATTTGAGAAGTAGGTAGTAAACTTTTCAGATAGAAATTTAATTCCCAGGTGCGCATCTTCTGTAAGGGAATCTGTAGGCCATCCTGAAACAGATAATAATGATTCTACTCTTACCATGCTTAAGGTACCGGTTGGTAAAGTGGAAAGACTACGGTTCCCTGCTTGAGCATACCCACTGAAAAAGTGTTCTAGCTCGTTGAATAATCCATGACGCTCGTGATGAAGGGTATAATGCTGAGGAAATTGAACCACTGCTGCATCTGTACCATCAATGACCGCTACAGCTTTACAAAGACTATCAGGTTTCAAAATATAATCTGCATCTACAGTAAATATATATTTCGTAGCTGGATGCATTAGTTTCAGACACTGGTTCAAAGCACCTGCCTTGTATCCATCAAGTTTGTCAAAATGTTTGAAGATCACTTTTTCAGGATACCTGTTACAAAATTCCCGGACCGGTTTCCATAGCTTTTTATCTATAGTATTATTATCCAGAACTACGATCTCGTAATTCTCATAATTGAGCTGAAGAGCTGCCCGAATTGTTTTGATAACCAATTCTGAAGGTTCATTACAAATGGCAATATGTATCGAAACTCTTGGTGACTTTTGAAGCCTGGAAGATTTTGAACTAATTTTATTCTGGCGGCGGCAGAATCTAATCCTTGCGATCGATTCTACCAACATTAGAAGACTTAACAGGCTTAAATTTATGATCAAAGTCGTTTCAAAACCTACTGCAAAATAGGATATGATCATCACAATGGTGATGACATAGCAAAGCATTAAAATGTTTTGAGATACTTTCAAAATTTCCTTTTCTTTTTACGAATTTGGTGGAAGTCGCGCTTGAAAGTGTGCGGTTTTACATTTGAGCTTAACGATATTCTTCTTATTAGGAAAGGTTTAACTTCAGGTTCCTGTAGTAATAGAATCTTGTTAATATTTTAGTATAACTAAAACCAACCACTAATAATGCAGACCATTAAAATAGCTGAAACGTCAGCCAAATCACTATTAAAAGAACTAGCTTCTTTTTTTGAAACGGACTATACAGAAAATTATGGAGAAGCTTATATCGAGTTTTCCAATGAGCATGGGGATGGTATAATATCAGGAATAAATTTTCCTAACGGTGTCGGCATTTTTAGATTCGAAACAAAATTGGAGAATGATACCTGTTTAGATTTCCATGGTGATCTGGTGCATCCTTTTAAATTTATATATGTTATTGAAGGTCGTCTTGACCATAGGTTCCGGGATGAAGATATCGTGCATCACATAGAGAAGGATCAGTCAGTAATAATTGGGGCTAACAGTGGCAGCGGCAATAAGATCATGTTTCCTGGAGGTATGACGGTCTCTGCAGTAGTGCTCGATGTAGATAGAAAGAAATTTGTAGAGCAACTTACGTTTCCCCTGGAAGAAATGGATGACATCTATCACAGGATATTTGCAGATACTAATGCCATGCGCACGCTTTATCACCATACGCAATATAGCCTTAAGATGTCTTATCTCATACAGGAATTAAGAGATTTCACAACTCCTGGATTGGAAAGGATAAGTTATCACGGGGCAAAAGCTCTGGAGCTTCTTACTTACATGCTCATGCTCTACCGGGATGACAGTAAACCTGAAGACCATCAAAATGTACTAAGGCAAAAAGATCTGGAAAAAGTAAAACAGGTGATCTTTCAAATAGATAAGAATATCGCAGAGCTTGGCAATATTAGCTCCCTCGCACAATCTGTTGAAATAACCGAAACCAAATTACAGGAAGGGTTTCAAATACTTTTTAATTGCACAGTTCATGAATACATTCAGCGTAAAAGGATGGAAACTGCGATGCTGTTATTGCTGAAAACCAATAAGACCATTAGTGAGATAGTATATGAAATCGGACTCAACAGCAGAAGTCATTTTTCCAAGATCTTTAAAGAAAAGTATGGAATGACTCCAACTGCCGTAAGAAATAAGGAAAAAGTATGATCGTAAATTCTAATGCTGAAGGCTGGGAGATCTTCTCACATTCTGCACATGGATTGCTGGCGGGTAAAATTGCAGACCAACTGAAGCCAGATATTAAAGGTAGAAACTGGGTAGCTACCCTCACTGCGATCGTAGAACATGACGACCGGCAGTTAAACTTCAGAGAAAAGGATTACCTCACCAATATTGGTACTCCTCAGGATTTTCTTGACGAGGACAGAAATATTAACGAGATCATTAAAAGAAGTCGCAGGTTACTGGAACAAGCCAGACTTAAGTCTAGTTGGGTCACTATTCTAGTCATGAAACACCTTGAGTTCTTATACAAGGATCTTTCCGAAGAGAGCATAATGATTGATCGCTTTATGAATGAGATCAGTGTGGAAATAAAGGAACTCATGAAAGTAAATTCAATGACTGACCAGGAGGTACATGACCTTTACCAGATCATGGTATTTGCAGATAGATGTTCACTCATCCTTTGCCAGAATGGAGTACCCGCCAAAAATCGGGAACTTGAAATCAACACAAGTATTCAGAATACCAAATATGTGATCTCAAGAAATGAAGCTGATGACGTCTTTATAGAGCCGTGGATCTTTGAACAGGATTCTTTCGAGTTAAGTTGTGAATACAAAATGCTGGAAAAGGCGTCATTCTCCGGAAATAAAGAATTTGAAGATTGTCTTCGGAATACTCCAATTAGTCTGAGGCATTGGAAAATCAGTAAACTGAAATAATTCTTTATAGAGCTCAGCAGATTCTTTCTACATACCATTGTAGTTAACTGAAGTTTTCTAGTGATCTTAGTAATGCCAATAACTACAAAAAAGGCATGAATACGAATACTAAGCCCGATAATGAAAAGTTTTGGAACAGGTTTCTAAGTTCTAACCCTGACTATTCTAGGAAGACAATTCCTCCACACTACTATTTTTGTGATAATAAGAAGGATGCAGATGAATGTGCAGACCTGGTAGTCAAAGACATTAAAAAAGCCACGGCTACTTCACTTTGGTATTTCGAGCAGCATAACGAAGTTTTACCGGAAGCTGGCGATCTCGCTATTGTAACAGACTGGATTGGAAATCCCAAAGCAATCATTGAAACTACCAAAATAGAACACATAGCTTTTAATCAAATTACCGCGGAATTTGCAGAGATTGAAGGGGAGGGAGACAAGTCACTTAAGTATTGGAAAGAAGTACATCAGGCTTATTACGAAAGAGAAATGGAAAATTATAATGATGAATTTGATGAGAACATGATCATTGTTTGTGAACATTTCAGAAGAATTTATAGTGAAGAATGATCTCCAAATACTTAGGAACATTTGTAAGAAGTATACTGATAATAAAAAACATAAATAACTGATTATAGATCAGTTACACCCTCAGTGAAAATTCAGTATGATAAGGTTTTCTTAAAGCTCTTGGCGTAAACTAAACGTTTGGTTAGTTTTGTGCAAGCATAATGGCAAGAACAAAAAAATATAACGAAGCAGAAGTAGCAGAAAAGGCAATGAATCTTTTCTGGAAAAATGGTTATGGCAATACTTCGATGCAAATGCTCGAGAAAGAGATGGGAATTAATAAATTTTCTATCTACTCCAGTTTCGGCAATAAAGACGGCCTGTTTTTAAAAAGTCTGGAATGTTATAAGTCAAGGTTGTTCGTTCTAATCGATAAACTAGTTAAATCTACAGAAGGTATTCCAGCTATCAAGGAATACTTTTACGACTTTGTGGATTTTACGAGGGACACTAAAAATGGTAAAGGTTGCCTGGTCACGAATACCGCTAATGAAATTGGCCTTGAAAGCGAAGAGAAAATTTCGCAGGTTTTAAAAAGTTTTACCGATGAGATCAAACAGATTTTTGCTGATAAACTAGAAGATGAAAGAAATTACGATCTGGATAAAATCGAGGAACAGGCAAATTATCTTTTAATTTCGATGTTCGGACTTTCCTCTGCCACCAGAATATTTACTGAAGATCAACTGAAACATTATATTGAGAACATATTTAAAAACATATAAAAAAATTTACCCTAAAACTAAACGGTCGTTTAGATACGATCAAATATTTAATTAAAAATTGATAATTATGAATACTGAAAAGAACACAGAAGTTTTAACTGTACACACTAAAGAATCTGCTCCTGAAGGAGGGAAAGCACTTTTGGAAAAATCTGAAAAAGCTTATGGTTATATACCTAATCTTCACGCAGTGCTTGCCGGTTCACCACAATTACTGGACGCTTACCAGCAATTACACGAATTATTTTCCAACTCATCTTTCGATAAAGATGAATTAACTGTTGTATGGCAAACCATAAATGTGGAACATGAATGCCACTATTGTGTGCCTGCGCATACAGCAATTGCCAAAGCGATGAAAGTGGATGATGCTATTAGCAATGCGCTGCGTGATAAAACTGAACTACCTTCAGAAAAGCTGGAAGTTCTTAGAAATACAACATTGGCGCTTACTAAAAATCGTGGAAATATTTCAAAATCTGAGATTCAGGAATTCTATAATGCTGGGTATTCTCAAAGACAATTGCTTGATATCGTATTGGGGCTTTCTCAAAAAGTGATTAGTAACTACACAAATCATATTGCTGAAACTCCGATCGATAAAGGTTTTGAGCCTTTTAAGTGGAATGCCTAATATTACAGGCATATTAGAAAAAAAGCAGCCTTTACACGGCTGCTTTTTTTATGCATTAGATTCAGGTTTCTCTATTTTACAGCATTGCGGGCAAAGTTCTACATGCTGGTAGTGCTTTTTCGCCTGCGTTAGTATCAGTTCCATATTACTTCCTCTTCCAACTTCCAACCTGCCATTCACATCTGGCAATACCTCGCAATTTTCCCGGTGCAGTACATGATATTTCCCGAACTTCATTCGCTTTTCGACATAGAAGACATGGGTTTTCTCGCCTGGTCTAAACCAGTTTAACAGGCTATCGAAAAGTTGTTGTGTTTTCATAGAATTATTTATGGAAATATAACTTCTCAGTCTGGCATAGGTGTTTCAGCTATTTTAATAAAAGTGGGCTAGCATTATCTCTTTGTTAAGCACACGATTGACAGTAAAGACAGCTTTAGGTGACCAATGTTACTTTTTCTTTCATTTTGCCATCCTATCTTTGCTTTATTAAACGCTACAATTATGTAAATCGAACAAATTTATACGGGATGCCTGGCTCAGGGCGCATATTACATAGAAAGTGATGGAGAAGTCGCTATTATAGATCCGCTAAGGGAAGTTCAACCTTATCTTGACAGATTAAATGAAGCTGGCGCAAAACTCAGCTATATTTTTGAAACACATTTTCATGCCGATTTTGTTTCGGGTCACGTAACACTTTCAGAAAAAACAAACGCACCTATCATCTACGGTCCAGAGGCGAATCCAGGATTTGAAGCGATCGTCGCTGAAGATGGACAGGAGTTCAACCTTGGTAAGTTGAAGATCAAAGTGCTTCACACTCCGGGACACACCATGGAAAGTACGACCTATTTACTGAAGGATGAGAATGGGAAGGATCACGCATTATTCACAGGTGATACACTTTTCCTTGGAGACGTTGGTCGTCCCGATCTTGCGCAAAAGGCCGCAAGTATGACCCAGGAAGAACTCGCAGGAATACTATTTAACAGTCTTAGGGAAAAGATCTTGCCTCTTGCAGATGATATTATAGTATATCCCGCCCACGGTGCAGGTTCTGCCTGTGGAAAGAATATGATGAAGGAAACAGTGGACACCCTGGGTAACCAAAAGAAAATGAATTACGCTTTGAGAGCAGATATGACCAAAGCTGAATTTGTGAAAGAAGTGACTGATGGATTGCTTCCTCCGCCTGCCTATTTTCCAATGAATGTCAAGCTGAATAAAGAAGGTTACGAAAGTATCGATAAAGTGATGGCTAAAGAATTGCAGGCTCTTAGTCCTGAAGCATTCGAGGCGGCAGCGAATGAAACTGGTGCCGTCATGCTGGATATTAGACATCAGGATGAATTTGCTAAATCACATATTCCTGGCTCCATATTTATAGGTCTTGATGGCAGTTTTGCTCCCTGGGTAGGCGATCTTATACAAGACGTTGCACAAACAATTCTATTAATTGGTGATGAAGACAGAATTGAAGAAGCGATCACCAGATTGTCCAGAGTTGGTTTCGACAATACCATAGGCTATCTTAAGGGTGGTTTTAATTCCTGGATCGAGGCTTCTAAAGAAACTGATACTGTGGAAACAATCAGTGCGACAGACCTGAAGACAATTGTAGAACATGCACCTGTTTTTGATGTACGAAAATCAGCTGAATACCTATCTGAACATTTGCCAGGTGCAGTTCACACCTCTCTTTCAGAAATAAATGATCACCTATCGGAATATCCTGAAAATGAGAAATTTTATCTTCATTGCGCGGGAGGTTACCGTAGTATGATTGCCGCATCAATTTTAAAAAGCAGGGGAATTCATAATTTTATCGATGTAAAGGGTGGTTTCAAAGCTATGAGGGAAGCTGGTCTCAAAACGACTGATTACGTGTGTCCTTCTGCATTATAAGCAATAAACTTTTAAATATATGAGGCGGTCTTTTTGATCGCCTTTATTTTTGTAGGACCAGGGTGGTCATCGCTCTAATATCCTGAACATTCGTAGTCTTTATAGATTCCAGAAGTTTAAGATCATATTTATCTATTAATTGAGAAATAGTCTCCCTGTCTAAATAATAGCCTGCTTTCCTATCATTATAAGAATCAGATAACTCTTCTGTAGCATCCAGCAAACCAATATTAGAAGCTGTTCTAATAAAAAGACTTCCTGTGGGCTTTAGCACTCTTATCAATTCTGATAACATTTTATAAAAATGGTTTTCATCTTCAGCAAAATGAAGTACAGCGCTGCAGATGATATGGTCAAAATGAACATCTGGAAATGGTATTTCTGAAAGCCTTGCATGGATCAAATTCTCCTTTAGATTTGGAAAGATTTCCCTGGCGATGCTCAACCTTTCAACGTCCATGTCAATTCCCCAAATATCATAACCAAAGCCGGCGAACCATCTTAGATTTCTTCCTTCACCACAACCTGCATCAAGTATTCTGTCATTGCCCTTATACCTCTGCTTCATGATCTGGTCGAGCAGATAAATATCCATGTTTTGTATGTACTGAAATATTTGTGATTCTTGCATCTGAGTCTTATTTTCGAAACAAAGATAGAGAAGCAACTTATGTTACTCAACAGGTGGCAATTGTATGTTACTTTAGCAAAAAAATTAAATGAACCTCTTCCAAAGATTATTTCGAATTCAGCGAAACACCAATCATAATATTGTCAGGTTGGATCCGGATGATTTCAAGAAAGCTATTTCCAAAAATTCCGGGAAAATTATCGATGTACGAACAAAAAGAGAATTCGCAACCAGCGTTATTCCTGGCGCGATCAACCAGGATGTTATGCAAAAGAATAATTTTCTAAAGGCTTCTTTTCAATGGTCAAAATCTGAGCCTGTTTATCTTTATTGTCAGTCTGGAATGAGATCCATAAAAGCTGCCAGGCTTTTGTCACGTAACGGGTTTACGAAGATCTATGAGTTAAGAGGAGGAATTTCAGGTTATGATCTCTAAAGAAAATTCATGAGAAAAATAATTTATGCATTCACCTTATTAACAATTTTAGGCTTTTCAGTTTCAGGTCATGCTCAGAATAGCCAGGAATATGGCAGCTGGAATGCTGCTTTTATAACTAAAAATTTTGGTGAGGACTGGAATGCAAGGCTGGAGTATCATCGTCGTACCACTTCTTTTCTAAAATATCACGAACAGACTGTAATTCGCCCATCTGTCAATTATCGACTTGATAGTATTTTTAGTTTTGCTGCCGGGTATAGTTATCTCCACAATGATCAAAATATAAATATCGCCAAACCAGATTTTTACGAACATAATCTCTGGCAACAGGTTGCGCTGTCCCACGAAATTGTTTTAATGAATTTTAATCATCGATTAAGAATTGAAGAACGATTTATCGATGCGATCGTAGCGCGGGATGGCCAGCAGCTAATCGATGGTAGAAATTACCGCACCCGATTAAGATACCGCTTGACAGCCAGCATAGGTATCTTGAAAAATCCAAACATATCCATGGTCGCGTATGACGAGTTATTTCTGAATTTTGATTCCGGGATCTTACCAGATACTGTAGATCAAAACTGGATCTTTATAGGACCGCAAATAGGAATAGCGAAAGGCCTGAACATCACTTCAGGCTATCATTATATACTGTTACCTCGATCTGGTAATGACCTGCACAGGCATATATAGGATACCATTTTAAGTTATACTTTTTAATATGAAGCGCTCAAAGAATTTGCAGGTGAAAGATTACCTTTTCGTAAGCTTGCAAATCTTATTATTCATTGCGTATTTCATACCGGTAGATCTCTTGAGCATAAAGCTGCCAGATTGGTTAAGAATGATCATCTTAGCTCCCGGCATCTTTGGAATTGGGCTGGCTTTATTCACGGTATTTCAATTACGAAATATAATGTCGGTATTTCCTACACCAGTAGATAGCGGGAAATTAATGACCAGTGGAGCATTTTCGATATCCAGACATCCAATCTATACTGCAATAATTCTCTCTGCTTTTAGCTTCGGAATTTTCTCTGAATCGGCCTTTCGACTGATCATTACTGTTTTAATGTTTGTTCTATTTTACTTCAAATCAAATTATGAAGAGCAGTTACTACTACTGAAATATCCCGAATACTCAAATTATAAAATGACTACCAGAAAGTTCCTATAAAAAAAGCCACTCTGCAGAGTGGCTTTTATATTCAGCAGCTTTAAAGACTACTCGTTGGTACTCAATGAATATTGAATTCCAATGGTTCCAGCAAGCTGGTTTTTCATCTGAATACCATTCACATCCTGGTATAAAGGCAGCTTTACTTCAACACCCACTCTTAGGTTCTTAAAAGTACCGGTTGGTACGTAAAAATTGCTTCCTATACCCAGATCTAACTGACTTCTTCCCGAATTCATAGTATCGAACAAGGGCATCATCATAGGGTTCATTGCTGCATCTACTCCATCGATCTCCTGTTGATCGAAGTAACTTAAACTACCTGAAATACTCCAGCTTTGGAATAGACTATAAGCTGTCCATGCAACTGCATCAAATCGATTTCCTAAAGCATAATCCTGAGAATTTTCACCTAATCTAAATTTGAATTTTGGCTGTAAACCCCAGGAAAGTTTATCAGTTTGTCCAAGATAAGTAACTCCTATAGCTGGATCTAGCGTACCACTACCCAATTGCATGGGGTATGCAAGTCTCGCATTTTGCATCATTGGCGTATCACCGGACTGCTCCAGATCACCGGTAGGAATTGACACACCAATATTAGCATGCATTTTTTGCCTGTTCTTATCGTAAAAGTTCACTAACGCATTAATGGCTATGTCTCCAAAACCTGAAGATTCTGTAGTGAAATCCATGCTCATTTTAGATCTTAAATCCATATCATTATCGATATAGTTTATCATAGCCGCTAGCGTTACTTTATTAGAAACGGCATACATTGCTCCAATCATATGCATATCCATGCGCATATCCTGAGGAACCGCCATGTACCTGTCAAATGCTTCACCATTTTCGATCTCATCACTGCCATTTATCAATCCATCCATCCACATTGGCATATATCGGTATGAGAGCATAAACTCACCCTTGTTATGAGTATGATCACCCATGATACTTATTGGCGCATGTCCATCTGCCCTGTTACTACTCCACTTCTCCTGCGCTACCATCATGTTTGAGCACAGCAATACTGATCCCAGAAAAGGGATTAAAAATTTCTTCATTTCTTGATATTAAAAATTGACTTATTTTTTACACGGAAAGCAGAAATTTCCGCGGAGGAGGAGAAGGAATTTCAGTAATATATTCTGTGGCGACCATTTTGTAATCAGGCAAAAGCTGACTACAACATGTAACTAATTGAGTTGTTTTGATCTTAGTTCCCTTATGAAAATACAGCGGTAAAGGTTTATACCTGTAATCGACCAGTTGTTTTTCTGAAGTGTCATTCTTTACAATAGAACTTTCTGAAAGCTGATCTTTTAGATAGCACTTTCCATCACATTCAAGCTCGGGTTTATCCTTATTGACACATAGAACCTCTACTATATAATCATAATTGATAAAATATTCAAAAGCCGGAAGTACGGGTGCTAAAATGCTCCAGATAAAGAGGGAAAGTACGAATAGACTGAAGGACTTTTGCATGGTCATTTTTCCGACCGCAAAGATAGGATGAACCAAGTCTTGAAAAATAGAATTCACTGGAAAAAACGATGATCCAGAATGTTAATTCATTCCAGTATTGCCAGAACCTGCGTAAGTTCGGCCCGGGTATTCCAGAGTTTTTCCTGTACGCTAATTTGCTTCAGTCTTGCGCTTATCAAACTCTTTTCCCGGGTATTAACAAGGAATACAGAACTCTCGCCAAGTTGCAGCTTTCGTTCTTCAGCATTAAGCATTATTTCGTAATTTTCTACCAGTTGATTGATCATCAACACCTGTTCCTGGTAAGACAAAAATTGCTCCTTTAATGCCCGAATTTTATTCTGAAGATTGAGCTGTTCACTATATAATTCTAATTCTGCATCCTGCAGTTTGATCTTCGATTTTTGTAGATCCCCACGTTCTTTCCGAAGAAATAGAGGAATACTGAAGTTTACGCCTACCTTATAATTCTCATTGACAAAACTTCTTAAAACATCGGGATCGCCACTTAAAAAATTATATTCCAGATCCAGCTTTGGAAGTAATTTATTCGCTTTCAATCTTCTGTCAAATTCCAGTATCTCTACCTTATACTCTAATGACCGAATTTTCGGGTGCGTGGTAATTTCAGTATCGCTTAAAAATTCGGCAGGAATCGTGCTATTCTCGAACAACGCATCTTCAGGATACACACGCTCCCTAATTACTAAAGGCGTATTATTTTCAGCCCATAAATAGGTTCCTAACTGTTGAGAAGCCTTAAAAAACTTCAATCGTGCTTGCTCCAGGCTCAGCTTACGGTCCTGTATTTGAATATCGGCTTCCAGGGTATCAATAGCCGGCTTATCCCCTACTTCAAAACTGGAAAGGATTCCGTCATATCGAAATTGTGCATTCTCAATAAAATTTTTATAAAGCTTAAGTTCCCGATATGCACTAATCCAGTCAAAATAAGCTACTGATGCTTCATACAAGACTTTGTTTACCGCAAGTTGTTGATCTGCAATGGACTGCTGCTGGTATGCTTTTGCCTGTTGTAAGGCAGCCATTCGTTCGTTGATGAACAATCCCTGTCCTATAGGCACAGAGATCCCAGCTGCAAACAGACCATCATCTGGCACCGTATTTTGAGGATTTAAATAATAACCTTCGTTTTGTTCAAATTTTGCCTTCAGTTCAATTCCATACCAGGTTGGGATCTTGAAAGCTGCGTTAAATAGATCATAATACTGAGTATCCATAAAATCCTTTCGATCGTAATTAGCTTCAATCTTCGGGTCAAACCCACCTCTAGCCTTGAGCAATTCTGCGTCACCAAGATCGGCTTTCAATCTTGCCTGTCTAACTACCGGATGAAAGGTTTTAACCATCTGCAGGTAATCTTCAAAATTGAGTACGATACTATCCTGAGTCTGGCCATATTGTAACATAGGCAGAAGTAGTAAGGCAATAAGCAAAGTCTTTTTTAAACTCATTTCTTCTTATCGGTTTGAGTTTGACCTTCCGGAGTATAGTAATTTGGAGGGAAGCCATTCAAATGACGCCATAATTCATACCATATCGGTACGTCTTCCAGCAAAGCCAGGGTATTAGCTCCCGACCCCACTCTTAAAGCATCTGGCCATTCATGATCATTTTCATCTGGAGCCAGTAAAACTCTGTATTTTCCATTGGGACTAATAAAATTCTCTATAGCCACTACTTTGGCTCCATAAGTACCGTAAGATACATTTGGCCAACCACTGAAAACGATCGCTGGCCAGCCGTCAAACTGAACTCTAACCTCTTCACCCTTATGCAATAGCGGTAAATCAATTGGTTTCACAAAGGTTTCCACAGCAAGATCATAATCTGAAGGCATGATATTCACCAATTGTTCTCCTTCCTTAAAAGTTTCGCCAATCCCGGCTTTAATAGCCTTGTTTATATATCCGTTCTGCGGCGCTTTGACATAATAAAGATCCTGCCTCATTTCATAATTCGTATAGGCGTTCTCCAGTTTACTCACTTCAGCCTGAGCATCGAATTTTCCAGATTCTGCAGAGGAGCGATCACTTTGAATCTTGGAAATCTTATCGCTATATTCTGCAGCAGTACGATTAATTTCGATCCTGGCATTTATAATATCATTTCTACTCGCCATAAGCTTATTTTCCTGCGAAATAAGTTTAGCTTGAGTTTCCTGCAGTTTAAGTCGCTTTTCTTCAACATCTGTCATCGCTTTCAAACCTTCTTCCTGAAGGGTCTTAGTACGATTAAACTGAGTTTCTGCAATGCTTAGATTTGTCTTGGCAGCCTGCAGATCAATGCTGTCACTTTTGGTTTTCAGTTTTGCCTGCTCCAGTTTGTTTCTCGCCTGTTCCAGTTTAAGTTCCCGCTCCTGAGCCAGCGCCTGCAACTGCGTGCCTAAAGCCGAGATCTTTTGATCATAGGATTTCAGGGAATTAGACTTGGAGGCTACCTGGTCTCCAGTTCTTTCTACCAGGGATGGATCGAAATATTCATTTTTAACTTCGGTTATATGCAGGATCGTATCTCCTTTTTCAACATAATCTCCTTCATTTACGAACCATTTTTCGATTTTACCCGGGATGACCGACTGTATTGTTTGTGGTCTTTGCTCTGGACTTAAAGTAGTCACAGATCCATTTCCCGATATCGTCTGGGTCCACGGAAGAAAAAGTACGATGACTCCGAAGATCGCAGAGAACTTCAGGAATCTGTTGAAGTATTTAAAGTGTCTTGTATGCAGAACCTTTTTCCCGGCTTTGAATTGCCTTAGGTCAACCTGCTCATTCAATGGATTTCTTGTAATATTAAGCATAGTCTTTAAAGATTAGATTCAAGTTTACCATCCCGAAGAATGATATGACGATTACAACGATTCTGCCATACCTCGTCTCCACTGGCAACTATGATAGACCATTGTTGATCTTCAGCCATTAGATGATCTACAATCCGTTTCTCATCTTCATAATCAATTTGATGTAATGGTTCATTCAAAATCAACAGTCTTGGCTCTCGCAATAAGGTTCTTGCTAAAATGATTTTCTTGGCGATCGTATGCGGCAATTTTATACCCTCTGGATAGATCAATGTTTCCAGTCCGTCGGGTTGCTGCCGTACAAATTCCTTTAAACCGGTTTTATCCAGTACCGAAAAAATTGCTGAATTAGTGATGGTATTGTCAGCAAATGTAAGGTTCTCTAATAATGTACCTTCAAACAATGACTCTTCTGTAAGCGACTGCCCAAGCAAACCATGATAATAGTTGAGATCAATATTCTTCAACGAAATCCCATTCACGTAGATCTTTCCCTGAGTAGGTTCTACCAGTCCTGCAATGATCCTGAGTAACAAAGATTTCCCGGAACCATTTGGACCTTTGAGCAGAATCTTCTCTCCCGCCTTGATCGTTAAATTAATATCTTTTAGTACTTCCTGTCCATCAGGCGTTTTAAAACCAATATTCTTAAGTTCTATTTCCAGATTTTTATGTTCAGAAAAAGAAGTATCTCCACCAGATCTTTCAAGCTTTTTATCAACTACTTCCCCAAGTTTTTCGAGGGAAGTTAGCAGGTCATAAAAGTTTTCCAGTCCCATGATCATCTTTTCTACAGAACTAATGATCAATAGGATGATGATCTCTGCGGCTACAAACTGCCCGATATTCATTTGCTGATTTAGCACCAGGAAACCTCCAATTAAAAGTAAACCGGCAGTAACAAGTGTTTTGAAACCTACCATTTGAATGAACTGAAGCTTAAGCACCTGGAAGTGGCTCTCGCGTTCTTCAAGGTATTTGGTTACAAGCGCATCATTCTTTTGGATAGCATGTTTGGTTTTACCAGCTACTTTAAAGCTAATTAAGGTTCTGGCTACTTCCTGTATCCAATGAGCGATCTTATACTTCATTTTGGATTCCTTGATACTCGTATTCAAACCTCGTTTCGCGGTAAATCTGAATACTAAATAAATTAGAAGCACCAGTAGTATTCCGTAGAAAATAAAGAAAGGGTGATATAGAGAAAGCAGTATTAATCCAAAAACGATCTGCAAAATCGCCGCTGGAAAGTCCAGAACCAGTTTCGCGATCCCCTTCTGTATCGTAATGACATCAAAAAATCTATTGGCGAGCTCCGGAGGATAAAAGTTTTCAAGCTCAGACATCTTTATCTTCGGAAATCTGTAAGTAAATTCAAAAGACGCTCTGGTAAATATTTTCTGCTGAATGTTCTCCAGAATTCTAATCTGCATTAGCTGAAGCACTCCAACAAAAGCAACTCCTAGAGTTACCAGAATTACCAGAATGATCCACGAAGTAGTGATACGAGCACCCTGAATTAGGTTTACAATTGCCTGAATTCCCAATGGTACCGATAGGTTTACCAATCCAGCGAATACTGCGTAATAAAGGATTTGTAGAAAATCTTTTTTATCAAGCTTTAGCAAGCCAACAAATCGCTGCCAGGCGGTCATTTTTTCTTCAGCCATTGAGTTCCATTTTTAAGGTATTGATCACGAGGTCTTTAAAATAATTGGATACACTTTTCTTTTCTGTACAGTCTGTGATCGACTGAATATGATCTTTTAGGAAATGCTGATGTAAGGCGCCGTCCAGAACCATGCTGGAGAGACTAAGAGAATATTGATAATCTGATGATACTTCAGAAATCATTTCTGCTATCCTGGTAACCAGTCTTTTATAGATGGAAAAATAACCTTCTTTATTATCTGTTTCCACCTCTTTCGTGAGATAGGACTTTGAAGATTCATTTATGATTATATGGTTCAGGGCAACCTCGTTAATATGCTGAAATCTAAAATCCTGAACAACAGGATGCGTGATCACTTCGATGGCTTTCAGTAATTTTTCATTAGAGTCTGAAATCCCATATGTCGACATTGTTAATTGAAATTCTTTCCAGCCCCAGAACCAGTTAGTAATATATACCAGAAACTTATGCTTGTTCTCGAAATAGCGGTAAATAGAACTTTCGTTGGACTTGATCTTGACACCTAGTTTTTTGAAGGTGAACTTCTCAAAACCTATATCATCAATGAGAAGGATTCCCTGACCTACGATCTTTTTGCCTAACTCGCTGGATTCAGGATCTTTCAGAAATAATTCTGAATTTACCGAAATATTAATGTTCTGATATAATTTATCCACCTAATCTTATTTCAGGCAAATCTAATAGTAATACTATTAATATATGATAGTTTGTATCTTAATTAACAGTTGTTAAGCTTTCATAGATATAAGAAACCCGGAAAATTTTCCGGGTTATAATCTTAAACTTCCTGAACACCGGGTTCCAGCGGTGCTTCGATTAATTTCTCAGGGGTTATAGGTAAATCTCTCATTCTTTTACCCGTAGCGTTGAAAATGGCGTTTGCCAGTGAAGCGGCGACACTGGTAATTCCCAGCTCCCCAATTCCTTTAATTCCCATTTTATTTGCGATCTTATCTTCTTCTGGAAGAAAAATAACATCAATATTCGCCATATCCAGGTTCACCGGAACATGGTAATCTGCAAAGGAACGAGTAATGAAATTCCCGAAATTTGGCTCCACATCTGTCTTTTCGGCAATGGCCATTCCAGCACCCATGGTAAGTCCGCCAATTATTTGTCCGTATGCAGTTTTGGGATTTAAAATTTTTCCGGCAGCTCCCACATTAACCATTCTTTCGATTCTCCACATTCCTGTATCTTTATCTACCCACACTTCAGCGA
The DNA here is from genome assembly GCF_048285865.1 of Christiangramia marina. Classification (NCBI taxonomy): domain Bacteria; kingdom Pseudomonadati; phylum Bacteroidota; class Flavobacteriia; order Flavobacteriales; family Flavobacteriaceae; genus Christiangramia; species Christiangramia marina. The sequence continues at coordinate 112,350 of NZ_JBLVTK010000002.1, forward strand.
AGTTGGCACCAAAAGAGAATACAGAATGTTTTTCAAATTCTGTAGAAGGCTCGGCCATCCCGGTCATTTCAAATTTGGTTATCTGGTTCTGCTTCAAAAGTTCAGTTAAAGCAACCTTCTGATCTTTAGGAATACTTCTATTATCTTTTAGTTTCATGACGGCATTCTCACAGGCCGCTCTGGCACCGTTACAATAAGATGCAGCACCCCATGATCCTCCAGACCCGGGAGTTACCGGGAAGTTAGAATCACCAAGCTCTACTTTGACCTGTTCTACAGGAATCCCAAGATATTCCGCTGCAGTTTGCGCAACGATGGTATAAGTTCCTGTACCAATATCGGTCGCATCCATTTGTATAGTTGCTTCTACCTTCTCTTCAACAAGCTCCAGCAGTACTTTTGCGTGGGTTTTGCGATAAGGTGAATTTCTGGATGCCGCACTAACACCATATCCTACAAGCCAGTTTCCTTTTACATTAGTTCGAGGTTGGTCCTTGCGATTTTTCCATCCAAATTTTTCAGCGCCAATCCGCAAACATTCTACCAGCAAGCGGGAGGAAAAAGGTTGATTCTTATGAAGATCTGTTTGAGTATCATTCTTAATCCTGAATTCTAATGGATCCATCTTTAACTTCCAGGCCATTTCATCCATCGCAGATTCCAGTGCAAAACTTCCCGTAGCTTCTCCCGGAGCTCTCATGGCAAACGGTGTTTGTAGGTTCATGGGCATGAGTCGCTCAGTCACCTTGGCATTCGGACTATTATACAACATTTTGGAAACCATTCCGCAGGGTTCCTGGTAAACAAGATTAGGTGAAGTATGCGACAGGGTATCATGAGATAAGGCTGTCATGGTTCCATCCTTTTTAGCACCAATCTTCATTGTTTGCTCATTCTTTTGTCTAAGACCTGTATTGGTAAACATCTGGGTTCTGGTCACTGTAACCTGCACAGGTCTGCCCACCATTTTAGCCGCCATAACCGCCAGGGTTACATGCCGCTCTACATTAAGTTTGGAACCAAAACCTCCACCAACATAGGCTGCGATCACTCTCACGTCCTTCTGCGGAATCTGGAAAGTATCTGAAATGGCAATAGTAGCATCTTCGATCATTTGCTGACTAGCATAGGCTGTTACCTTCCCATTATTCCACTCGGCGATCACCGCATGAAGTTCCATGGGATGATGATGTTCGATAGGAGTTATATAAGTCTGCTCGATAACCTCATCGGCTTCAGCAAGTCCTTTTTCCATATCACCTCGAGAATAATCTGAATCCTCACCTGGGAAAAATGCATTATCCCGTTGCTTATCAAAATGTATCGCAGGATCGCTTGCCTTGCTATATTCGAATTTAACAAGTCTTGCAGCATATTGAGCCTGTTCAAAAGTTTCAGCAACCACAACCCCTACATATTCTCCATAATAGTGCACTTTATTACTCTGAAGTACCGGCGCAATTGTATCTGTAGCGATTTGATAGCGATCTTTCTTAAAATCGTTGAGCTTTTCAGCATTCTTGTGGGTAATTACCGCAAGTACGCCAGCAGCGTTTTCTGCTTCCGTGGTATCTATAGAAACTATGGTTCCTTTTGCAATGGTACTATTGATACCCTGTGCGTATACTTTATTCTCTATAGGAAATTCTGAAGCATACGTGGCTTTTCCGGTAACCTTCAAGTGTCCTTCTACCCGGTCTATAGCTGCACCAACTCCAGTTTTGTTACTTGTGTTCATTTTATAAATTTTTGAAATTGGTTATGCTGTTCGATTTGTGGCCTGCTCCAGTGCGCGCACTATAGCTTTCTTACCCATCTCGACCTTGTATTTATTCTTCTCAAATGGTTTAGCGTCTTTTAAAGCAATTTCAGCCGCCTTCTCGAAGTTTTCAGTATTCGCTTTCTTACCTTTTAGAAAATCTTCAGCTTCTGAAAGTTTCCAGGGTTTATGAGCAACTCCACCCATGGCCAGACCTACTCTGGAAATCATCCCATTTTTAATAGACAATCCTGCTGCGACTGAAATAAGCGCAAAGGCATAACTGGAACGCTCTCTAATTTTAAGGTAATAGTAATTATCTGCAAATTCTGGAGAAGATAAATGTATCTGAGTTATAAGCTCTCCTTCTTCTAGAGTAGTATCTTTTTCAGGTCTATCGCCGGGCAATCTATGGAATTCGTTAAATGGAATTTTACGACTGGAACCGTCTGTCGTTTGAACCTCAACTTTTGCTCCCATCGCAGCAAGCGCAACGCACATATCTGAAGGATGTGTAGCGATACATTCCTTGCTATAGCCAAAAATTGCATGCACTGCATTCATTCCATCAATGGCGCCACAGCCAGAACCTGGTTCTCTTTTATTGCAAGGCATCGAAGTCTCGAAAAAATAGGGACATCTGGTTCTCTGCAGTAAGTTACCTCCATTGGTAGCCATATTCCTGATCTGTGCAGTCGCAGCAGATAGCATCGCCATGGATAATAATGGGTAATTCTGACGGATCTCCGGGTGATTTGCAGTATCAGAGTTACTTAGCATTGCTCCAAGACTCCAGCCTCCAGATTGGTTTTTTTCAATTTTATTGAATTCAAGATTATTAACATCCACTAATTGATCGGGACGTTCAACATCTTCTTTCATAAGGTCAACCAGATTAGTTCCTCCGGCCAGGTAATGGGTCGTTGCAGTAGTTTCCTGCAAAGCTTCCTGTGTGTTTTTAGCATTCGTATACGTGAATGGTCTCATATCTGGTTGGTATTAAGCGTTCTTTGCATTCTCCATTTGTTCCTGGGTAGCAAATTCCCAGGTTGGCATTTCACTATCTCCGGAATGAACCTCCTTAAAGGCCTGCACAATATTATTGTAAGCACCACAACGGCAAATATTTCCAGACATACGCTCTCTGATTTCTGCTTCGGAAAGTTTCAGGTCTTTTTTGATCGTTTTCAGATCTTCAGTTAAATAACTGGCTTCTCCATTTTTAGCCTCCTCGAGTAATGCTACAGAAGAACAAACCTGTCCAGGAGTACAATACCCACATTGGTAGCCATCGTGTTTCACAAAGGCTTCCTGCATAGGATGAAGCTTACCATCGCTGGCAAGACCTTCTACCGTGGTAATCTCTTTTTCATCGCAGGTTGCTGCAAGAGTTAAACAGGACAATTTTCTTTTACCATCGATCATCACCGTACATGCACCACATTGCCCGTGGTCACAACCTTTTTTTGTACCGGTAAGAGCAAGACGCTCCCTGAGCGCATCGAGCAAACTCATTCTAGAATCGATATTCAGTGGTTTGCTCATATCATTTACTTGCAAATTCACTTTTACTTCGTTTAGTAAAACCCGTACTTCTTCCGGAAGGTCTTCCATATTGCTGGCAAACAAATCATTTGTAAAATATGATGTTGCCCAGAGACTCATACTCGCCACTGAGACCTGCTTTAAAAAGGTTCGCCTTGAAGAGCCTTTCAGCCCCATTTCATCAAAAACCTTCTTTTCATCATCGGTGAAGTCATCTGCCTCTACCTTGGCTTTCCATTTGTCTAAATCTTTCATGTAATTATTTTTGGAGGTAAGTCTACCCTTTAAAATTACAGAATTCGGATTTAGCAAATGTTACTGAAAAGTTAACAGCCAGCGTTAATAAGGAATTTGAAGCTCCTTTTAACCAAAGTTTATTATTAATTGGAAAATATTAGATACTTAGATCTAGTCCGAACTTGAAGATTAGCCGAAGCCCAACATAAAAAATTAGGACAGCAGTAAGAACCCCGAGGACTTTTAAATTGAATTTTTTACTGCTTAGATAAGAACCAATTATTCCCCCTAAAACTACAGCTATGATTAATTTTAAAAGCAGATCTGTATCAAGTTTAAAAGTATTTGCCATATGAAGTCCCACTAATCCAGCTATACTATTTACGAGTATAAATACTGAAGCCAGTGAGGCGATAATACGTGCATCTTTCCAACGCATTAGATTAAGAACAGGTGAAAGAAAAATTCCACCTCCAATACCAGAAATGCCTGATAACAATCCAATGCCTCCACCCAGAACTGTCTTTTTAAGATTGGTAAATTCCATAGATATCTGAGCAGATTTCCAAAATCGAAGACACATAAAAACGCCCGCCAGTAAAAGTGCAAATCCTAAAATTATAAAGAAAATAGCCTGTGATAGTTTCACCTGAGCACCCAGATAGGCAAGGGGAATACTCAGTACGAAAAATGGCCAGAGAATACGAGGTTTTAAGACACCGTTTCTCGCGAAAACAATGGTGCTAATTGAAACAACGCATATATTCAACACCAAAGCGGTAGAACGAATTTCATAGAAATCGGCCATAACGAGGCCAAGTATAGCCAGGTAACTGGATCCTCCACCAAACCCAACCGAACTATAGAATAGCGCGATAAAGAAAAATAACAATGGCAGGTATTCCAGAGGCATGTTAGGAGATCAGTAATGTTTTAATTAATGATCCTTTTTCTATTTTTTCGAAAGCTTCAACATGGGCCAGGGCATTACCTTTTGCCATTGAACCTATCATGGAAGATCCCTGAGCGTTTAAAATTTCTACCCAGTTATTATCAATATTAGCTTTCAGAAAAACCGGACGGTCTCCCTTGTTCTCGAAATCTTTGGAAACTGGCAAATTAAGTTCTAGTAAACCTTTACCAGGAAGTCCGCTGAGCTTTTGTAAAAGCGGTAACACATAAATATAAAAGCAACTAAGAGAAGATGCGGGATTTCCTGGTAGCGCAAATACAAATTGATTTCCTTTCCTTCCAAAATATAAAGGTTTTCCGGGTTTTTGCTTTACCTTATAGAATAGCTCTTCTACCCCGTTGTCCTCCAGCGCCTGCTTTACAAAATCGTAATCTCCCACTGAAATTCCACCTGAAAGAATCAATACTTGCGTATTTTCTAAAGCTTCCGAAATTCCAGTTTTGATCAATTCAAAATCATCCTCCATCTGTATGCTTGCGGAACTGGAAAATCCTTTGCTTTTCAATGCCGCTTCTATAGCACCACTGTTGGACTCGTAGATCTGCCCGGCTTGCAATGATTCTCCCGGGGCGACCAGTTCATTCCCAGTGGTGATCAACTGAATGATCGGTTTCTTAAATACTTTTATTTTATGGAGCCCAAGACTACCTAGCATCCCAATTCCTGCAGCGGTAATTTGATAAGACTTGCTAAAAACCAGCTCATCTTTATTTAGCTCTTCACCTTTTTTTCGAATGCACTGACCTTCTTTTGGTAACTCCTTAAGAATAAGTAGGTTCTCTTTTACCTCCGTTTTTTCCTGCATGATCACTGCGGAAGATCCTTCCGGAACTTTTGCACCGGTAAAGATTCGAACAGCTTCACCTTTCTTCAGTATAAACTCCTGTGAATCACCTGCAGCGACTTCACCAACAATTTTATATGCCTGCTGAAGTCCGCCCAAAGCATAACCATCCATAGCCGAGTTATTAAAACCAGGCAGATCACAACCTGCTCTCAGATCTTCAGCCAAAACTCTGTCAAGTGAATCTTTAAGTCTTACTACTTCAGAATCCAGATGAACACGCTGTGACCTGATAATTTCTAATGCCCCTTTAATTTCTACCATTATCCACCTATTGAGATCATAGACCGGTTTTGTTCATAATGCTCTGCATCCATCTTTACATCCATCCCATCCCTGGAATGTTTCTTTGATTTGATGGCATTTAAGATAATCGGGCTTAGTTCTTCACCGGCTCGCATAGGACCTAGCAGATCGGTTTCAGAATTGGCAAACAGGCAGTTTTTCATCTTTCCATCGGCAGTAACTCTAATCCGGTTACATTCGCTGCAAAAAGGATTAGTGATGGTACTAACAATGGCAAAGCTTCCAGTATGACCAGCCACTTTAAAATTTGTACTGGTACTATGCTTAGGATTTTCGAGTACTTCAATTTCTCCAAATTTTTTCTCAACTGTATCCAGTATTTCCTGTTTACTCACTCCCTTGCTCCAGTCCCATTCATTTCCCTTAAATGGCATGAATTCTATGAATTTCACCACTAGATTCTTATGCTTTGTAAGTGCAATAAAATCATTGATCTCGGCATCATTTACTCCTTTTATCAACACGATGTTAAGTTTGATATGCATACCCATCTCAAGTGCCTTCTCCAAATTAACCATTATGCGGTCATAAAAATCCCGCTTGGTTATAAAAATCGATCTTGCTTTATCTAAAGTATCAAGACTAAAATTGATCTTTTTCAAACCTATTTTTTGAAAGAGATCGAGGTATTTATCCAGTACAATACCATTTGTAGTAATCTTTAAAGTCACTCCCAATTTGGAAAGTTCCTCCACGAGATAACCAAAATTCTTGCGAACCAGAGGTTCACCTCCCGTAAGCCGAATAGTATCCACTCCAAGGTCTCTAAAGCTGGTTGCCAGACTAATGATCTCTTCCAGGGTCATAATACTGGGTTTGTCCATTAGCTGAATTCCATCTTCAGGCATACAATAAAAACATCTCAAGTTGCAACGATCTGTAAGTGAGATCCTCAAATAGGTATGTGGTCTTCCGAAATTATCTACGATCTGCTTTCTTTCTTCAATCATGTCTCTTTCCTTCTAAAACTTTGAACGCATGCAAAACATGCGGAAATATGGCGTCCATGCATTCTGCAGCGCCTTTGGTGGAACCTGGAAATGCAAGTACAAGCTTTCCGTTCATCACCCCTGCTACAGATCTTGACAGCATAGCAAAAGGCATACGTTGTTGTCCATAACTTCTAATCTGTTCTTCTACACCGGGTAGATTTTTGTCTAGCATCTTACTAATTGCCTCGGGAGTATTATCTCGATCGCTTACACCAGTTCCACCTGTAAAAATTACCAGGTTTCCTTCGGCATTTTCCAAAGCTGTTTCAATTTCTGAAGGTTCATCTGCAATGATCGATTTTGTGCCAGGAATATCCAGATCCTTCAATTTAGAAAGGATCATTTCTCCAGCCTTATCCTCGCCTTTCCCTTTCGAAATAGTATCGGAACATACGATAATGCTTGCAGTAATCCCTTCAGAATTAATTTTAAAGGAAGATTTACCGCCTTTTTTTTGCTGTAGTTTTATACTGCCAATCTCCACCTGTTTATCGATGGGTTTCAGCATATCGTATAAGGTTAGAGCGACGATACTGGCCCCATGCATAGCTTCAACCTCAACCCCGGTCTTGTAGATAGTTTTCACTTCTACAGAAATATGAATCTCAAGATTCTTTATCTCGTAATGAATACCGGTATATTCGATCGGCAATGGATGACAATCTGGAAGCAGATCTGGAGTTTTCTTCACCCCTAAAAGTCCGGCAGCTTTAGCCATTTCGAAAACATTTCCCTTAGGCACCATATTATTTCGAATGGCCTTAATGGTCTCTTCCGAAGATGTTTTTACAACCGCCACTGCCGTTGCTTCTCTCAGCGTGTTTATTTTGTGTGTGATGTCTACCATTATTTATTCACTTTCCATTGGTGAGAATCGTCCTCAAAAAGTTCTTTTCCAAAAATGGGTGCTTTCGCTTTGATCTCTTCCACGAAAAAATTACATGCCTCTATTGCTATTTTACGATGTGCCGAAGATGTGAACACGAACAAACAGATCTCGCCGGCATTCACCCTACCCATACTATGATAAATATGTGCGCAGGTAATATCGAATTTCGAGAACGCGCTTTCCCTTATTTCGTGAAAAACCTGTTCTGCCATTTCTTCATAAGCACTGTATTCTATAGCCTGAACAATTTTAGCATCTTCTTCATCTGCACGAATCTGACCAAGAAAGATACTATGTGCACCAATATTGGTCTTGGACTGATGATTTGCGATGGATTTCGCGATCTTTTCTGGAGGAATTGCTCCCTCTACAAATACCTTTTTAGGTTTTTTTTTATCCATTTATGATTGTTTGAACTCCACCGGAAACATTTTTAAGATTCCCAAAATGAAATTTATTTTCTAATAATTCCTTTGCTCGCAGACTTCTAATTCCTGACTGGCAAAAGACCTGTATTTCTTTATTCTTCGGAATTTCTTCCACCCGCTTTTCCAATTGCTGAAGCGGAATTCTTAGTACATTTTTCGATTCGATCAACGGCTCTTCATGCAATTCCCGAACATCCAGGTAAAATTGATCTGTATCTTTTAAACTACAGTTGGTTACCATACTTTGTATACCTTTTTCCAGTATCATTGCGATCTGCTCCGGTCGTTTTTTTATCTCAATAAGCTGATCGTGTTGAAACATCAAATTCTGAATTTTTAGTTTTCCAGATAAAACTGTTCCTATTCCAAGAATGATTTTTACAGCTTCCATTGCCTGGTACATTCCGAAAATTCCAGGTAACATTCCAAGGGTTCCCGTAACTTCGCAACTTATATTCTCATGCGCTATCTTAGGAAAAAGACATCGATAACTTGGACCACCTTTGTAGTTGAAAACAGAACACTGACCTTCATGTTTATAAACCGAAGCATAGATCCAGGTTTTGTTTTCCAGTAAGCAGACATCGTTGATCAGATACTTGGTTTCAAAATTATCGGTTCCGTCAATAATCAAGTCGTAATTCGAGATCAGCTTGCGGGCATTAGAAGTATTCAGTCTTTCATCGTAGATCTCCAGGCAAACTTCTGAATTTGAAGCCCGTAATTTTTCAGCTGCAACTTCTACTTTTTTCCTATCGATATCAGCTTCAGCATACAATGTCTGCCTGTGCAAATTTGTAACAGACACGCTGTCGTGATCAAGCAAGCCAAGTCTGCCAATCCCGGCTCCTGCAAGATACGTGGCGGCGGGACATCCAAGGCCGCCCATTCCAATAATTAAAATACTGGCATTCCTGAGCTTCTCCTGTCCGGAAACCCCAATATCGTCTAAAGTTATTTGCCTGTCGTATCTCATCCTCCTGCAAAAGGAGGCAGAAATGCGATTTCATCTCCTTCTTTTAAAGTTTTATTTTCATTAAGTTGCTGATTCACTGCTACCTGAATGGTCTCAGAATCTTCAAATTTATATTCCTCGAATACTATTCTTTTGAGTTCTGCAAGTGTATCGGCACTTTCCAATTCTTTATATTCTTCCTGTAAGCCTGCCGTTTCTGCAAGCTTTCCGAAGTATTTGAGTTTAAGCTTCATGCTCTAATTTTTTTAAAAATTGCAAATCCTTCTCTGTATCAATATCCACAATACCCTTTTCGAATGACACCAATTGGTAATTAGTAAATCCGTTCTTAATCAAATCTCTCGCTCCACGGTCACCTTCGATCCTCATCAGGTCCGGGAAAATTTCTCTAGAAAATATAGCTGGTACACCCGGAATTTCCTGGTATTGTGAAAAACTTGCCAGGCAATTTGCCGTTAAGTGTTTATCTATAAGTTCCTGTAAAACCAACTCACTTATAAATGGCTGATCTGATAGTAATACGAGGACATGCTCTATAGTAGGATGCAAATTTCGAATTTCTTCCAATCCCTTTTTTAGGCTTGTGGACATGCCTTTCTGCCAGTTGCTATTGATTAAAAGTTTGTGATTTTTAAGATCAACCTCGTTTAAAATTTTCTCCTCATTTGCGCCCAGAACAATTATTTTTTCTGAAAGATCTAAAGCTTCAGAAACATCGATGCTATGTTGCAGCAGCGTTTTATTTTTGAATTTCACCAATTGTTTTGGCTTTCCCAATCGCTTACTAGAGCCTGCAGCGAGAATTAGAACGGCAATATTTGATTTTTTCCCGTTCATATCTTAAATACTCGGTATTTCTGAAGTTCTTCTTTCGTGAATTGGAGCATTTTTAAATTTCAAGGATTTAGCACTGGAATCGGTTAGTTTTGCCTGAATTTCTGCCAGAATGGACAAACCGATCTCAGCTGGCGTTTCAGCTCCCAGTTCCAGGCCTATTGGTGCATGAATTCGATCATCATCGAAACTGGAAACTTCAATCCCTGCGTGATCCAGATCATCCTTCATGCGTTCCCATTTTTTAAGCGGGCCAAGAATACCTATATAAGGAACTTCTGTTTTTTTAAGCAATAATTGAAGTACCGCCAGATCATAATGGTAATTATGACTCATCAATGCAAAACAGGTTCTTTCATCTATCTCAATCTTTTCCAAAGTATCTTCCGGCCTGGTCACGATCACCTGGCAACCTGAAGAAAATCGGTTTGTATTCGCATGAGTTGGCCTTCCATCTGCAATAATGATTTTCCATCCCAGAATTTCTGCCTGGTTAGCCAGAATCATTGCATCATTCCCTGCACCAACCAGAACCAGCTTAATCGGTGGTTCGTAAAACTGGATATAGTTCATACAGCTGTTGCCGTTTCGCTCCAACTTTAAAAAATCAGATCGCTTTTTCTGAATGACTTCTGAAGCTTTAAATAAAATTACCTGTTCAATTTCAGCTGAAGAGAATATTTTATCTTCAGAATAGATCAAAGCAACCGTACCAGGTTGTAAATTGGTTTCTTTTAGATCGAATTCAATCAAAATTGAAGCATTTTCCTCAATTTCTGAGGCAGTTTGAAGCAATTCACAGGCATTTCGCTCATTTTCAAAATCGATCGCTTCAAACAACACTTTAATGATGCCGTTGCAACCTAATTGTGCGCCAATAATTGCATCATTTTCATCGCTTGTATCATAAGTAACCAGTTTATTCTTTTGCTGATGCATAGCATGCAGAGCTTTTCGAAGTGCATCGCCTTCCAGACATCCACCACTAATCGCCCCGGTGAGATTGCCGAATTCATCTACTAACATTCTCGCACCTGCTCTTCGATAAGAAGAACCTTGCACGTGAACCACCGTCGCCAGAACACAAGCTATTTGTGCATGTTTCAGTTTGTTATATTCTGCTACAATCGTAACAATCTCTCTCATACCAGGCTGGTTTTTCTAATACTATTGATCGCAGTTTGAATATTTTCGAATGCCAGGTTCAGATCTTGCTGCGTTGTAGTTCTACCCAGACTAACACGGTAGCTAGCCAGCGCCAG
>NZ_JBLVTK010000002.1:123441-170040 GCF_048285865.1 Christiangramia marina
TATTGGAAGTACAGGCGGAACCTCTAGAGATCGCGATCCTGTTCATTCTTCGGTAGAGTGCATCTCCATCCACATTGTGAACACTAAAACTTATGGTATTCGGAAGTCGGTCCTGATCTTTTGCAGTTATTTGAACATCCTCTAAAGCCTGCAGCTGCTCTTCAAAATTAGTACGTAGTAATAGCAATTCTTCTGAAGTTTCTTGCAATCCTTTTTGTGCCAATTCTGCAGCAAAACCAAATCCAACCATTGCCGGAACGTTTACAGTTCCCGGTCTCATACCATTTTCCTGATTTCCTCCGTACATATACCTTTCTAAGTCGATCGTTGAGGAACTGTATAAAGTGCCTGCTCCTTTGGGTCCATAAATCTTATGAGACGAAAAAATTGCGAGATCTATTCCCATAGCCTTTATATCAACGTCGATTTTACCAACTGCCTGGGTGATATCGCTCATGACCACGCTAGCATTCTGATGCGCTAACTCTGAAATTTTAGTAATATCCTGAATGACGCCAGTTTCATTATTAGCCAGCATCATCACTACCATACTCGTATCTGGACACAACAAACTTTGAAACTGTTCCAAATCTACTATACCGTTGCCATTGACCTCTACATAGCTGATGTCATAACCATCCTTTTCTAAGGCATTTAAGGTTTCCAGAATAGCTTTATGCTCGGTTTTACAACTAATTATATGCTGTCCTTTATTCCTGTTTTCTTTTGCAAACCCAATCAACGCAAGATTGGCTGCTTCTGTAGCTCCTGAAGTAAATGTGATTTCTGAAGATTTGCCATTGATCAAAGCTGCCACCTGTTTTCTTGCTTGTTCCAATGCCTCACTGGCATCCCACCCAAATGCATGATCGCTATGAGGATTTGCAAAATTTTGAGTGAAATATGGCAGCATCTTTTCCAACACCTGTTCATGAACCGGGGTTGTAGCATTGTAATCAAGGTATATTTTTTCGGATTTTATCAAATGCTTTAAGCGTTATGTATTTAAATATATATCGGACTTTAAAACTATGAAAGAAGGCTTTAAATTTCTCAGTTTTAGTTTTAATTTAAGATTTTAAGTAGCTGCTTCTCTTCTTCAGTAACCTCTTGCAGTTTTTTCTGAAGTTTATTGTAGGCTTCCATTACTTCTTGAGCATGAATAGTAACTTCTGCACCACCACCAGTTTTCCCTCCTTTTCTTAATATCACCAAAGGTTCTTCGGAATGCTTATTTAATTGCTGAACAATATCCCAGGCTTTGCGATAGGATAACTGCATTTTCTCAGCTGCTTTGGATAAACTCCCTTCAGCTTTAATATTCCGAAGTAATTCATGTGGACCGGGACCATAGAGTTTATCTCCATTAGTCTCGATCCAGCATTTCACCTTGATACTTTTCATATACTTCAGGTCTTAAGATCGCCCTGCAAACCGGTGATAAACGGTTGCTTATAAAACCTTTTTCCGGTCGCCTTGTACAGGGCATTCGCCAATGCTCCCTGAACAGGCGGGAATGGTGGCTCTCCCAAACCTGTTGGATCGATCCCATTCTCTACAAAATGAACATCGATCCTCTTGGGAGCTTCTTTATGCCGTATAAGTCGGTAGCCATCGAAATTGCTTTGTTGCGGAGCACCTTCAGCAAAGGTCATTTCGCTGAATAGAGCATGACCAATTCCATCGATCGTACCACCTTCCACCATGTTCTTAGCAGCTTCAGGATTTACCACAATTCCGCAGTCAACGGCGCAGGTTACTTTATCTATAAGAGGCTGATTATTCTCAACGGTCATATCGAGGATCTGGGCGACATAAGAATTATGACAGTAATAGGCCGAAACCCCTCTGGCCATCGTCGAATTAGAATTCCAGCCTGATTTATCCCTTGCCAGTTTCAATACCCCCGCATATCTCTCAGGATCGTAATCATTGTTTTCGCCTACTGGCTTATTTTTTGCTTTTTCCAGCATTTCTAATCTGAATTCTATAGGATCTTTTCCCATTTCTTCAGCAAGTTCATCGAGGAAAGATTGCTCGGCTCCAGCAATAAAATTCGACCTTGGAGCTCTAAAAGCTCCTACGGAAATATTGGATTCTACCACCCAGCTTTCTGCCAGGTAATTATTAATAGCTCCTGCCGGGAATCTATTGGCGAAAAGCGGACTTTCAGGAATCCCTCCTGCATTCACATGGAAAGCAGTTAGTTGATTATTAGCATCTAATGCTGCCTTGTATGTTACGTGATAAGCCGGCCGGTATACGCCATTGGTCATGTCATCCTCACGTGTATACACTAGCTTGATAGGTGCACCTACCTTCTCTGAAATCACCGCTGCTTCCACCAGAAAATGACCGTAAAGTCTTCTTCCAAAGCCTCCACCCATTCGCGTCATCTGGATGTCAATATTTTCAAGATCCAACCCAAGGCGCTTCTGTACGCTTTTTTCAGCATATTCCGGAGTTTGTATAGGACCTATTAATTCAGCTTTCCCATTGGAAACATTCGCGAAAAAATTCATTGGTTCCATACAATTATGCGCCAGGAACGGGCAGTTATATGACCTCTCGATCACTCTCGCTGCATTCCTAAATGCTTTTTCAGGATCTCCATCTTTTCTTACAACTTCAGCATTTTTACTGCCCGCTTCTGCCATCAAGGAGTTGTGTATATCGCTACTTTCGAGTCCGCTTGCATCCTGCATGCCAGCCGACTTCTCCAGAATTTCAATTTCTTTAGTAAGTTCAGGGTTAAGATCCCATTCCACCTCCAGTTCTTTTCTTGCCTGCATCACCTGCCAGGTGGTCTCGCCAACGATAACAACCAGTTTTGAAAACGATCCAACATCACTCCACTCCTTCTCCATATCCTCAGGATAGGTATCGATGGTAAAAATATCAGTAATACCGGGCAGGCCTTTGGCCTTTTCAGCATTCATATTTTTAAATTCCATTCCAAAGGCGGGTGGCTGCATCACCATTGCGATTAGCATTCCATCTCTATGGGTGTCCAGTCCATATAATGGTTGCCCGGTTACGATCTTTCTGGCATCTACGTTCTTTCTGGATGTACCAATAATCCTGAAATCTGTATTTTCCTTTAAGTTTACTTCCTCTGGAACTTCAATAGCGGCTGCCGATTTTGCAATATCTCCAAAACCGATCTTCTGTCCGGATTTGGCATGCTCGATGATACCATTGTTTACCGTAATTTCCTCCTGAAGTACATCCCACTGTTTTGCAGCTGCTGCAACCAGCATATATCTTGCAGTAGCACCAGCTGTTCTTAAAGATTGCCAGCCCTGTCTAATAGATTGACTTCCACCTGCAAGTTGTCTTGTGAAAATTTCAGTATTAAGCGGAGCCTGCTCTACTATTACGTTATTCCAGTCTACATCGAGTTCCTCTGCCACAATCATAGGCATGGAAGTCTTTACATTCTGACCAATTTCAGGGTTTGGTGAATAGATGGTAACTATACCATTATCTCCAATTTTAAGATAGCCATTCAACTCGAACCACTTATCTGGCATTTGCATCGCCAGTTCTTCACTACCTTCTTCCGCCGGGCCTTTGCAAGCCATCCAGTTAAAGCCAATTATTAGTCCGCCACTAGCGATAGAAACACTCTTTATAAAGGATCTACGTCCAAATGTTGTTTTTACTTTACTCATCTCGATCTTCTTTGACTATAATTAAACTTCCTGTGAATTGGAAGCGGTTTTGATGGCTGCTTTGATACGGGTGTAGGTTCCACATCTACAAATATTACCATTCATTGCGTTCTCTATCTCAGAATCTGTAGGATTTGGATTCCGTTTTAGCAGTGCAGTTGCAGACATGATCTGGCCAGCCTGGCAGTATCCACATTGCGGAACATCGTGTTCCAGCCAGGCTTTCTGCACGGGATGATCTCCGTTTTCAGAAAGACCTTCGATCGTAGTGATCTTATTCCCTGCTGCAGAAGATGCCGGTAACTGACAGGATCTTACAGCACTGCCGTTAAAATGTACAGTACAAGCGCCACATTGAGCGATTCCACACCCAAACTTGGTACCTACCAGATTTAAATGATCCCTTAAAACCCACAGTAACGGAGTATTGGGATCTATGTCGAAAGAGTGTTCTTTATCATTGATGTTGAGGGTTATTGCCGCCATATCTTAAATTTTCCTAAAAATTACGTAATTATTCCAAGCGAAACCAGCCTTACTACCATTTAGCTAGCTATTTCCTAACGAGATCTAACAAGATTTTAACCAGTTCAATTGATTTAGATCAACTCGAAACGACAGTTACATGCTTAAATTTGTGCTAATTAATTCTCTGACTGAACATTAAGTTGGAACTTTAGAATAAACCAAAAAAAAATTATTATGAAAGTTTTATTTGTACTTACATCACACGATAAATTAGGAGATACTGGAAACAAAACTGGTTTCTGGATTGAAGAATTTGCGAATCCATATTATAGCCTGTTGGATAAAGGCGTTGATATTACTGTTGCAACTCCTGAAGGAGGAAAGGCACCCATTGATCCTACCAGCGACTCTGAAGATAATCAAACAGAAGATACCAAACGATTTAAAAACGATGAAGCTGCACAGAAAGTGATCAATAATACGCATAAGCTTTCTGAAGTCAAAGAAGAAGATTTCGATGGTGTATTTTATCCAGGAGGACATGGACCACTTTGGGATTTATCTAAAGATGAAAAATCTATTAAGCTAATTGAAAGCTTTAACGAAGCTGGAAAACCAATCGCATTTGTATGCCATGCACCTGCAGCTTTGAAAAATGTAAAAGCTAAGGATGGAAACGCTCTTGTAAAAGGTAAAAAAGTAACCGGATTTACAAATTCTGAAGAGGAAGCGGTTCAGTTAACCGATGTTGTACCATTCTTAGTGGAAGATATGCTTAAGGAAAATGGAGGAATCTATTCCAAGGAAGCTGATTGGAATGAGTATGCAGTAACAGACGGTAATTTGATCACAGGACAAAATCCGCAATCTTCAGGAGCAGTTGCTTCCAGATTATATGATATGTTGAAATAAGAATTTAGTTCAAAAAATTAAGAAAGCCTCTGACAGATCAGAGGCTTTTTTTTATTTCTTTTTTGGAGGTAAGTCAAAAGCTATTGCTTCGTGTTCGAAATGATTTCTATGAGCTCCGTCACAGAATGGCTTATTGTTGGATAACCCACATCTACATACTGAAACCAGGTCTCTTCCACCCAGATCATACACATTTCCATTCTTATCTACGATCTCAAAATCTCCTTCTACTTTAAGAGATCCGTTACTATTCACTGTTAGTTTTGTTTTCGCCATAATTTCTATAAGTTGAAGTACGAAGATAATTCAAAGCAGGTTTAGACTCTTTCTATTTTAGGGGCCTTCTTTGATAAACTGTACAAAAGAAAAAAGCTTCAGGGAAGAAGCTTTTTTCGAAAGTGAACATTATTAAAACAGATCTATTAACAAACTTAGATTTATAAAAGCACCAGTTCAAATTCATTTTAAAATGATAGAATTAATAGCGGCCAAAACGTTTATACCATTAAAAATCAAATAATTAATAGATCTGCGCTAAAAATAGTGATTAATTTATACTATTTATAAGTGAACATTTGTTAAATAAAAAGTACGCTTTTACTTTCCCGTTATTCTGAAGATTTCAGTTAGTTCTCGAAAGGTTTTTATTTTATTTCAGACCTAGGCATCAATGAAAAATTTACCCCAATTCATTTTCCTATTATTCCACACACTTTTTATTGGAATCGCAGTGTACGAGAGTCAGGAGCAGTTTTCGCAGCTTATACCGCTAACGCTGATCACTTCGTTGCTTCTATACTTTTATCTTCATAATTTTTCGAAAAGTAAGGAACACGCAGAAAAAGATATACAAATATCAACCATCATATTTGCTGTTTTAGGTGGAATTACAACCTTTTTCCTGCAGGATCGACTTGAACTTACAGCGGTGCTTTCTGCCGGAACCATTGGCCTTTTCGGCGGAATTCTACCTAAGTTCATTAATAAGCCTTTAGCTAAGATCGCTTCGCCAGCCATATATTGTGGTGCTTTTGTTGGAATGACTCCTCCGGTTTTGGCAGGAAATTATCTATTTATAATACTAGCTTCATTTTTCGCTGGTACTATACTCATACTTGCACGTAAGAGTTTTAATGGTTATGCTGGAAAACTTGGTAGTATCGCTTTTGCTGGAGTAAGTCTGGTTAGCCTTTTAACCTATGTGCTACTATGATGAATTTTTTACTCATATTAACCTGCAGTGTACTTTCAGGTCAGCTCACTTATACCTTAAACAATAGTTTAAATCTGGGTGCTGTCATTGCTTCTTCTCTGGTGAGCATTTCAGGAGGATTATTGATCTACACTCCAGTATCGGAAGTTTTGCAAGAAACTTTACCTCTGGTAATTATGGGTGCAAGCTTTGTTGGAATGGCTTCGGAAGAGATCGCGGCCAGGAACCGCATCATTATCCTATCCTCTATTTTCTTCGGAATTCTATTTTATTGTACCGGAGTTTTCTTTGAAGGTTTTGGTGGAAGTTTAGGAACCACTGCTGCGATCGCATTTTTTGCCAGCCTGGGGTTTCAGCAATTAGTTTTTAAGAAGGGGTTCTAAAGTTTCCCAGATATTTTCTACTAAGATTGGCTGAGCTTCAGCAGTTGGATGAATACCATCCTGTTGATTGAGTTCCGGATCGCCGGCGACACCATCCAGTATAAATGGAATTAAGTAGATGTTCTCTTTTTCGGCAAGCTCTGGAAATAACTCTCTGAATTCTGTAGTATAATCTGCTCCAAGATTTGGTGGGATCTGCATCCCAGCAAGAATAATCTTAGTTTCTGAATTTTTCTCCTGAACATAATCTACGATCTTATTGAGATTAGATCTGGTTTCAGCTAAAGGAACACCGCGTAATCCATCATTCGCACCAAGCTCCAGAACAAAAATTTCCACATTTTGCTTTAGCACCCAATCGATCCGGTTGAGTCCTCCGGCAGTCGTCTCTCCACTAAGCCCGGCATTGATCACCGTGTAATCATACCCAAGAGAATCCAGTCGCTGCTGAATTAGATTCGGGAAAGCTTCATCTGTCTCAAGCCCGTAGCCTGCAGTAATGCTATCTCCAAAAAAGAGGATGGTTTTAGAATTTTCTTCTTCTGAATTATTCTCAGATTCTTCAGTAGCAGATTTCTCTTCAGCTGCAACCGATTTTTTTTCGTTTCCGCAGGATAGATTCAGCAGTAAAACTAAACTAAGCGCAAAGATTGGAAAGCTTCGAAAGATAGGTGCAGTATTCATAAAATCATTTCTTATTTTGTTGGCCCGAGTAAAGAAAATTAAAAGAACTAAGATGGCAAAAATTTTAAGGGTTGAAAATCTCAGCAAAACCTATCAAAATGGTAATAAAAAGCTGGTCATCCTGGACAATATCAATTTCGATATTGAAGAAGGAGAAACTTTTGCTATCGTTGGCCCATCAGGTAGTGGGAAAACAACTTTACTTGGCCTGAGTGCAGGACTTGATCGAAGTGATGAAGGCACTGTAGAACTCTGCGGCGAAAATCTAAGTCTACTTGATGAAGATGGTCGCGCTGCATTGAGGAACAGTCACGTAGGATTTGTATTTCAAAACTTTCAGCTCATTCCTACCCTTACCGCTCTTGAAAATGTTGCTGTTCCTTTGGAACTTCGGGGAGATTCGAGTGCAGAAACTGAAGCTACGGCCCTACTGGAAAAAGTTGGTTTAAAATATAGAATGCATCATTACCCAACACAATTGTCTGGAGGAGAACAGCAGAGAGTTGCTCTAGCTAGAGCATTTTGCAACAAACCCAGGATACTTTTTGCAGATGAGCCTACTGGAAACCTGGATGAAGCTACAGGCCAAAATGTGATCGATCTGCTTTTAACATTGAACAAGGATCTTGGGACAACCCTGGTAATAGTTACTCATGACATGGATCTGGCTCAAAAAACGCAGCGAATTCTTAAACTTCGCGGAGGAAAAGTTCAGGAATTACAAATCCAGGAGTAATATGAGTTCAAAAAGATCAAGCGCCGGTTTCCCATGGTTAATGAAGATGGCCTTGAGGGATGGGAAAGCAAGCAGCAGAAAACTGTTTTTATTTATCGCATCGATCGTACTTGGAATTGCTGCGGTAGTTTCTATACAGTCTTTTAGCGCTAACCTCAAACGTAACATCTCTCTAAAATCGAAATCCCTAATGGGTGCCGATTATATTATTGACAGTGATAAACTTCCTACGGAAAAAGTTTACGGCATTATTGATTCTCTTGGAGGCGCAGAAGCAAGAGAGATTAGCTTCGCGTCCATGGCTTCATTTCCTAAAAAGAAGGGAACAAAACTGATGCAGGTTCGGGGAATAGAAGGCGGTTTTCCTTTTTATGGAGAAATAGAAACTACACCTGCCCTGGCAGCTAAAAATTTTAAAGAATCTGATGTTGCTTTGGTAGATGCAATGGTCATGCTTCAGTTGGGACTTAAAGTTGGCGATTTTGTAAAAATTGGAAATACAAGTTTGGAAATTGGCGGAGCCTTGAACAATGTTCCCGGAAGTTCCAGCGTTTTTAGTTCTATAGCTCCTCCTCTACTGGTGCCCTTTTCTGCCATAGAAAAATCGGGTCTGGTTCAAACTGGTAGCCGCATTGATTACAGGTATTACTTTACCGCTCCGGAAAATCTTGATATGGAGAAGTTTGATGAAAAACTTGATCCTATACTTGATGCGAACGATGCAGATCTGGACACTCACCTCTCCACTAGTCAGCGATTAGGAAGACGGTATGAGAATTTTGCGAAATTCCTGAACCTGGTGGCTTTCATTGCGCTATTACTGGGTTGTGTTGGAATCGCCAGCGCCATACATATCTATATAAAAGAAAAAGTTGCATCGATCGCTATTTTAAAGTGCCTGGGAGCTTCCAGAAAACAAAGTTTTCAGATCTTTTTGATTCAGGTGATCATTATTGGATTGATCGGTTCTGTGATTGGAACGTTGTTAGGACTCGGTTTGCAGGAATTATTCCCCTACTTGTTACAGGATCTTTTGCCGGTGGAGATAGATCTGCAAATTTCACCTGTAGTAATTATTACAGGAATTATACTTGGAGTAAGCATGTCGGTTCTTTTTGCTTTATACCCACTGCTTACCACCCTGGATATTTCACCCTTGCAGACTCTACGCATGCAGCAATCTGCAGGATCGAACAAAAAATATAAGATCCTCGTATCATTCGCAGTCATAATTTTCATCTGGGTCTTTGCATTCTGGTTGCTCGATAACTGGTTATATGCGATCTGGTTCGTGCTGGGACTATCCATCACCTTTGCTATTTTGAGCGGGTTTGCAGCTTTGATCATGAAATTGCTGAAAAGGTATTTTCCGAAGAACTGGGGATTCCCGGCAAGACAAAGTGTTTTAAATCTCTACCGACCGCAGAATCAAACGCTCATTCTCATTCTAGCCATTGGGATTGGAACATTTTTAATTAGCACTCTGTATTTTACCAGGGATTTGCTTTTGGCTCAAACTACATTGGAAAGTCAACAGAATACGCCGAATATGATCTTGCTGGACGTTCAAAGTGAGCAAAAAGATGAGGTTAAACAGGTAATTGACAGTAGCAACCTGGAACTATTGCAGAATATTCCCATAGTCACTATGCGTGTTATTGAGCTGAAAGGTAGAAGTGCGAACGAAATTCGTGAAGACACCAGCAGTACGATCAATAATTGGGTTCTTGATCACGAATTTAGAACTACCTACAGGCACTCACTTTCTGAAGGAGAAGAAATTCTCGATGGAAAATGGAAAGCTAATTTTACCGGAGAAGGAATAATCCCGATTTCTATAAGTGATAATCTTGCTGAAGATGCCGAGGCCACTATTGGAGACAAAATAATATTCAATGTTCAGGGCGTTCAGCTGGAAACTGAAGTGGTAAGTATTCGTAGAGTGGACTGGGGTAATATGCAGATCAATTTCTCAATTTTATTCCCGACCGGTGTTCTGGAGGATGCGCCGCAATTCACGGTGATGACAACGCGGGTGGAAGATGATAATGCTTCCGCGCAACTTCAGCAAAAGCTGGTACAGCAATTTCCGAATGTGACCATTATCGATCTAAGACAGGTTTTAAAAGTCGTTGAAGAAATTCTAGGAAAGATTTCCTGGCTAATTAATTTCATGGCATTTTTCAGTATTCTTACCGGTATCATTGTACTTATTGGTGCAGTAAGAACCAGTAAATATCAAAGAATTCGCGAAAGTGTTCTTTTAAGAACCCTTGGTGCCAAGAACAGGCAAATCTTAAAAATCCTAGGACTGGAATACTTATTTCTGGGAATGCTGGGAAGCCTTTCTGGAATATTATTATCATGCATTTCCAGTTTTCTAATTGGCTATTTTCTGTTCGATACTACATTTACTCCATCAATGATTCCATTCTTCGTGGTATTTCCGGCGATAACTGCATTGGTGGTAATCATTGGGTTAGCAAATAGCTATAGTGTAGTGAAAAGCCCACCACTGGCCGTTCTTCGGAAGGAGTTAGGATAAATGAAATTGATGGTGTTGTCAAGGTCAATATGAATTTAACAATTCTTTAGCCATGATAGTTTAAGCCGCTGTGTACCTTGTATGAGTTAACAAGCTAACTCAATTTTTATGAAGACTTATCATTTAGAAATAAATGATGTGGATGATTTTATTCCTGAACTTGCGAAGACTTTAGGAATTGATCATTCAGAACACCTCGGCGAATTCTCTCTATTTATACCTGATTCTATTGGCGATGGCAACATTCGTGGAATCAATTTTCCTAATGGTATAGGTCTATATATGTATCATGTCACGGTTCGAGAAGACACGGAGCTAAGGATTTCCCATCCAACTATAAAGCCGATTCGCTTTATCTATTGTCTGGATGGAATGATTGGAAGTAGTTTTGATTTTATAGATACTGAAGATCTTGTAAAAGATCATGAATTCGTGATTGCTGCTCCAAAAAGTAAGGAGACGTACAACATTAGCTTGAAGAAAGACATAGAAACCACGCTCTGTTATCTCGAAATTGACCGTTTAAAATTTCAGGAATACTTCAGTTTTGACCTTCATGAACTTGAGCCCATTTTTTACAAATTATTTAGTGATGTACAGGCACATAATCGGGTTTCCAACCTTGGAAATATTAGCCTCCAAACTTCAGAAATTATCAAGGAGATTAAAACCTGTGATCTTACAGGATTTCCAAGGATTAATTTTGTAGGAGCCAAATCTCTGGAGATCCTTAGCTATATGTTGAATCGTTTTAAAAAGGAAGATCAGCAAACTCAGAATGAACTAAAAGATAAAGACCGGGCGGCTGTAGAGAAAGTTGTCAAGTATATAGATTCCAATCTCGCCCAGGCTGGAACAGTGAACGAACTGGCACAAATTGCCGGCGTTAATACTAATAAACTTCAGGAAGTTTTTCAGAAGGTTTATGGGAAAACCGTTAACGAATACGTGCGTGACATACGCCTAACTCGAGCACTACATATGCTTTCTTCAGGAAAAAAGAATGTAAGTGAGGTTGTTTATGAATTAGGATTATCCAGCCGAAGTTACTTTTCAAAGATCTTCAAAAAAAAATACGGAGTTTCGCCAAGGAAAGTACTTTCCAAAAATGAATTACCAACTAAATAATTTTTCAAATAATAGACTAACCAGGATATTCGAAGCCTCGCTTTGGTCCAGGTTTTGTAAGTTAACAGACTTCGAATTAAAATAGAATATGAAAAAGAAATTAAGAACAGGCCTGAGTATGATCGCACTATTTGCACTAATAAGTCAGTCCACTGCTCAGGAAAATAATCAGGAAATTATGCAAAATCCATTACTTAAAGAATGGCAGGGCCCTTATGAAGGAGTTCCGGCTTTTGACAAGATGGAAGTTTCACTTATCAAGCCAGCAATTCGCAAGGGAATGGAATTGCATCTGGAAGAGATCAACCAGATCGCTAATAATTCTGCTGAAGCTACCTTTGAAAACACCATTATTCCAATGGAAAAAGCAGGAAAGGAACTGGATCGTGCCTTTACCTATTATGGAATCTATAGCAGCAATGTTTCCAGTCCTGAATTCAGAGCAGTCCAGAAGGAATTGGCTCCAGAGATTTCAGAATACTCCTCGAAGATCAGTCAGAATGAAGCTTTATTCAAACGCATAAAAACGGTTTATGAGAACTCTCAGGAGAAGCCATTGGATTCCGCAGAACAAAGAGTGATCGATTTAGTATATGAGGAGTTCGCCATGCAGGGGGCCGATTTAAATGAGGAAGACAAGAAACGTTATGCAGAGATCAACAAGGAACTTTCGGCATTATATACTAAGTTTTCAAGCAATGTATTGGCAGATGAAGAGAATTATGTGATCTACCTTACAGAAGAACAAATTGGCGGACTCCCGGAATCTTATGTGAAATCTGCCGCTAAAGCTGCTGAGGATCGTGATCATAAAGGTTCATATGCAGTTACCAATACAAGATCTTCCATGGATCCATTTCTTACCTATTCTACGGAAAGAGAACTCCGTGAAAAGGTATGGAAGAACTACTATTCCCGAGGTGACAATAACGATGAATTTGATAATAAAGAGATTATTCAAAAGATCCTGAAGCTTAGAGATGAGCGAGTGGAATTACTTGGTTTTGATAATTATGCCCAGTGGCGCTTGCAAAATCGTATGGCTAAAAATCCTGAAAACGCCATGGATCTAATGATGCAGGTATGGCCTGCGGCTTTGGCCAGAGTAAAAGAAGAGGTAGCAGACATGCAGAAAATTGCAGATTCTGAGAATGCTGATATAACTATCAAGCCTTGGGATTATAGATTCTATGCTGAAAAAGTCAGAAAAGAAAAGTATGACCTGGATAGCGAAGAAGTAAAACAATACCTGGAACTAGGAAACCTTACCCAGGCGTTATTTTTCACAGCTGGTGAATTGTTCAATTTTCAATTTACTCCTGTAGAAAATAACAGTGTTCCTGTTTTTCATGAAGATGTAAAAGTCTGGGAAGTTAGTGATAAGGATTCCGGAGAAATAGTAGGATTATGGTATTTAGATCCATATGCGCGACAGGGAAAACGCTCTGGAGCCTGGGCAACTACTTACAGAGGTTATACGAAGCTTACAGGTGAAAAACCAGTGTTGGCTTCTAACAATTCAAACTTTATACAACCTGCTCCGGGTGAGCCAGTACTGGTTTCCTGGGATGATGCAGAAACATTTTTCCATGAATTTGGTCATGCCCTGCACTTTCTATCAGCTAATGTGGAATATCCTACCTTAAATGGTGGCGTACGTGATTATACTGAATTTCAATCGCAATTATTAGAGAGATGGTTGTCTACAGACAAGGTGATCAACCAGTATCTTAGACATCACGAAACTAATGAGGTGATTCCTGAAGCTTTGGTAGCAAAGATCAAAAAGGCTTCTACCTTTAACCAGGGATTTGGTACGACCGAGTTTTTAGCTTCTGCGATCATGGATATGAAATATCATACTACAGATCCAGACAAGATCGATCCTGCCAAATTCGAAAAGGAAACTTTAAAAGAGCTTAATATGCCAGAAGAGATCGTAATGCGTCATAGAACACCTCATTTTGGACATGTGTTTTCTGGTGAGGGTTATGCATCCGGTTATTATGGATATTTATGGGCAGATGTTTTAACTGCTGATGCTGCGGAAGCTTTTGCTGAAGCTGAAGATGGCTTCTATGATAAGGAAGTTGCTCGCAAATTAGTGAAATATCTTTTTGCTCCTAGAAATGCAATGGATCCTGCGGAAGCTTATAAAAAGTTCCGTGGAAGGGATGCTGAAATCGATGCGTTGATGCGTGACCGTGGTTTTCCTGTTCTTGAAAATTCAGAAACTACTGAAGACTAAATTCAGAACTTTTAATAACAAAAATGCCCTGAAGTTTCAGGGCATTTTTTGTTTAAGATATCTTAAAATTTTAATGACTATATTCTAAGCTTTACTCATTCCACCTTTAATGCTTTCAGCAATACTGATAGTTCGCTTTACCTGGTGTGTTATAGAAGTTTTAGATTGCTCATTAAGATCGTCCACTCCTCCATCAGAACTAAAACCATAAGGATTACCTCCAGTTTTAAATAATTCTTCTGAAGTATAACCAGGAGCGGCAACTATGGCTCCCCAATGAAACATGCTTTTATAGAGTGTTAGTAAGGTAGTCTCCTGACCACCGTGTGGATTTTGTGCACTTGTCATACCGGAAACGACTTTATTAACTAATTTCCCTTTACTCCATAATCCTCCTGTGGTATCAAAAAACGCCTGAAGTTGAGAAGGTAAATTTCCATATCTGGTAGGAATACTAAAAATTATTGCGTCTGCCCAATCAAGATCATCCAGTACCACTATCTCAACATCCTGGGTTTCCTGATAATGTTTTTTCCAGGCATCGTTAGATTCAATAGCTTCCATTGGTGCAGTTTCTTTCAACTTTCGGAATCGAACATCATGGTCTCCGTTAGACTTTGCTGCTTCAGCTGCCCACTTCGCCATTTGATGGTTTGTACCGGTTGCACTGTAATATATTATAGCAATTTTCATAAATAAGGTTTTAAATTTGTCTCCTAATAATTTAAGTAGATTCGTTTAAAACAAGTTCTAAAGTTTTGATAAATCTACAATTGCTTACTAAGATTATGACTCCAGATTATCACAGGCATTTTAAGATCTATAAACCATACGGTTATTTGAGTCAGTTTATAACCAATCAGAGAAAGGGAGGAAAGCACAAACTTCTGGGAGAGCTGGGTGATTTTCCTGAAGGTACGATGTCCATTGGGAGACTGGATAAAGATTCTGAAGGACTTTTATTATTGACCACAAATGGTAAGCTTAGTACCAAGGTTACAGCCGGTAACTCTGAAAAGGAATATTATGTACAGGTTGATGGTGACATTTCAGAAGAAGCCATAGCAAAACTTCATAAAGGTGTTGAAATAGGGATACAGGGCAAGAAATACCAAACTAAGGAATGCAAGGTTTTTAAATTAAATGTAACTCCAGAATTTCCTGAAAGAAGCAAACCAATACGCGATGAACGTCATGGGCCTACAAGCTGGATAAGTATAACACTTATCGAAGGCAAGTTCCGGCAGGTAAAGAAAATGACCGCAGCAGTTGGCTTTGCCACCTTAAGACTGGTACGGGTGCGTATCGCTAATGAAAAACTCGATAATTTAGATAGCGGCGAAGTGCGAGAAATAGAACGCGTTAGTTTCTAATATCCCACCGCTTTACCAGTGTAGCTTCTGGAGTCGGCAGAACCCTGGTAAACTCCTGTTTCAGGATCTATGATAATTCCCATGGCTCTACCTTGTGAAGATCGCGTTCCTGTTTCGTGTCCGTAGGATTTTAAGATCTCTATCGTATCTGGCGAAAAACCCCACTCTTCAAAGGTGATCAGATCTGGCAACCATTGATGATGAAATTTTGGTGATTCGATAGCTTTTGTGATATCCAGATCATAATCTACAACATTGAGAATCACCTGTAGAACAGTATTAATGATAGTTCGGCCTCCTGGTGACCCAATAACGATATAGGCCTTATCGTTTTTCGCTACAATGGTTGGACTCATACTTGAAAGCATTCGCTTACCCGGAGCAATTTGATTAGGTTCTGTTCCAATTCTACCTTCAGAATTTGTCAATCCGGGAATCGCATTGAAATCTCCCATTTCGTTATTCAGAAGAAATCCGGCTCCTTCTACCATGATCCGATTTCCGTAAGAATGTTCTAATGTATAGGTAAGCGAAACAGCATTTCCTTCTTTATCGACCACCGAGATATGCGTAGTTTCATCGCTTTCAAACTGAAGATGTTTCTTATTGAAATTAGCAGAATCACTGATAGAAGCTGTCTTTTCCTTAATTGCTGATTGTAATTTACTAGCATAGGATTTCGATAAAAGTGAATCCAGTGGCATCTCAGGATTAAATTGAGGATCGCCAAGAAATTGAGCTCTGTCTGCGAATGCTAATCGCATTGCTTCACTAATATAATGAATGCTCTGAGCGCTGTTAAGTCCGTATTCATGAAGATCGTAATTCTCAAGAATGTTTAGCATCTCTATGATTGCAGTTCCACCAGAACTTGGAGGAGGCATCCCGATAATCTCATTCCCACGATAAGTTCCCACGAGTGGTTCTACTTCTTCCGAATCATAACCTGTTAGATCACTTTTGGAAATAATACCACCGGTCTTCTTCATGAAATCATGAATTAGCTGGGCAGTTTTACCACTATAAAAACCATTAGCTCCATGATTACGTATTCTAATAAGGGATTCTGCAAGATCCTTCTGAATAATCGTATCGCCCGTTTGATAAGCTTCTCCACTGCTATTCAGGAAAACAGCGGCAGTACTTGAGTATCCTTCTTTGTTATCGTAAACCCATTCAGAAAATCTGGCCAGATCGGGATATACCGTGAATCCATTCTGGGCAAGATCGATCGCAGGTTGAACCAGGCTGGCCCAATCCAGGTTTCCATATTTGGAATGTGCCTGAAACAATCCAGCAACAGTTCCCGGTACACCTGCAGATAATGTCGTTTCGTGGTTCGAGTTATCCTTGACTTTACCATCTTCACCCAAGAACATAGTTTTTGTAGCTTTTTGAGGAGCTTTTTCTCTAAAGTTAAATCCGGTTGCCTTATCTGCATTCGGTTTATAAAGCAGAAATCCACCGCCACCAATATTACCGGCGGAAGGCAAAGTCACAGCTAACGTAAAAGCAGTTGCGATAGAAGCATCGATAGCATTTCCTCCTTTTTCGAGTATTTCCACACCTGCCTCTGAGGCTAGATAATGAGAACTTGCCACCATCCCATTTTCGGCTTCCACGGGAATCCTTCCCGATTGTGCCTGCAGATCAATTTGCTGAACTGAGAGAAATACAAGTAGAAGTAATTTTATCTTGGACATAGCAAGGTATATTAATGAAAAAAGCCCTGAAAAGGACTTTATAATTTTATTAAATCAATTTTGAACGCTTCTTCAAACAGATCAAAAGTTTGCTGAGCCTTTCTGGCAGCAATTTCTTTTTGATCTTCAGTAAAATCCTTATTCCGAAGGAATTTCAAAAATTCATTCCAGCTTTTGATCTGGTCTCTTTTTCCACTGAAAAATTGTTGATCCGGCAAATGTTCAAGATGAGGACAATTCTTCAGCTCCTTCCCTATCATCAAACCTCCCATTGCAGAACCTTCTACAACATATGCTGCACCTACAGCTTCTGCTTCATTGACACACTGAAATTCAAGAGAAGTTTCAGCCTTTTCTATTCCAAGGCTTAAAAGATCCAGTTTGATTGCATGGGTTTTAGTAGAAGAATAATTTTTCAGATGGAGGGCTATAGAGTCTTCAGTAGCAGCATATGCAGCATGATTCTGAAGCAGGAGTAATTTGTATTCTTCTTCAGTTATACTGTGATCCATGATCTTGTTGGCCAGATTTTCACCTTCCAATGCCTCATGTTGAGCTTTGGTTGCTTCGCGTAATTTATTCAACATCGTTTCTATCTATATCGAAATTACCGATCGCTTCCCTGATCTTATTAATATTCTCTTTCTGAGCCTGATCTTCAGAATTCATTTTATCCAGATAATCGTAGATTTTGTTCACCGTTATTTTATTCTGGCGAATCATGCTTCTAAGTTCCTGTTTTGAGGTCATGTTGATGACCAGCTTTTTCAGCAATGGTTCCAGCTTTTCACTCAGGTTGTTAATGTTCTTTTTAAGAATATAACCTGAAGCTCCATTTAAAATAGTGTTTGCCGCTAATTCCTCGTCATTGATAGTTCCGGTAATAAAAATAAATCCAATAGAATCATCAAATTCCTGCACGGTAGTTAGCACATCCAGACCCGTACAGTTAGGCAAGTTATAATCTGATAGAACGACATCTGGTGCGAAGTTCAAAAGTAATCGTTTACAATCCTCCAGATTATCTGTAGTTTCGATCACAGGTTCCTCTACGATCTTTGAAATTTGCCGTTTGATGAGAAAAATATCGTTCTCATTATCTTCAACCAGAAGTATGTTAAGTTTTCTGTGAATCATGATTATACCTATATCTAAAGCGAAAATAAACTAAAACAAAGTATGAAACAATTGCTAAAAGTTAAACATGAAAGTAGAAGGCTGAACCTTTACCCGGTTCACTCTCTGCCCAGATCTTACCATTATGTTTTTCGATAATCTTTTTTACGATCGCTAATCCAATCCCTGTTCCCTGGTAATTATCTCCTGAATGTCTTGAAAACAAGTTGAAGATTTCCTCTTTATATTTTGGATCAAAACCAATCCCGTTATCCTTAATATGGTATACAGTAATGTTTTCTTTTAAATTATATCCAATTTCAATTGCTGGACTGGAACTTCTTTCACTGTATTTCAAAGCATTTGCTATAAGATTGGACCAGACCTGACCCAGCATCCTTCTGTCTCCCAGCATTTTTGGTAAGGACTCATCGATACTAACAGACGTATTGCTAAAGTTGGACTTTATATTAAATGACTTCAGTATATCACTAACCATGGTATCTGTAGAGACGACCTGTTTATTAATATCTTTGTTGGAAACACCTGCAAAAGACAGAATGTTATCGATAAGATCCTGCATCTCCTGAACTGATGAAAGAATAGTATCTACCGCCATTCTCCCTTCTTTATTGAGACTGCTGAAGTGATCTTCTTTCAATATATGAGCATAGCCATCTACACCACGCAAAGGTGCTTTTAGATCGTGCGAAAGACCCTGACTGAAAAGTTCAAGTTCCTTATGAGCAGTCACCAACTTCTCATTGAGATTATCTATGTCACGTTTTTGATTATCGAGAATGACATAATTAACGTTTTTACTGAGTTTCCTGGCGCCACTAAGTTCATAGTCCTTCCAGAAAGTTGCTACACCGCTTAAATCCTCGGTCCACTTCTCAAAAGATTTTCGCGGAGTCAGCCGCTCTTTTTCTGAATCGTAGAATGCTTTATTATTAGGATCACCGCCCCAGTCAATTTGTTGAATTACTTCAGGACGAAACCAGATCAAATAGTTCATATTGTCATTACCCAATCGCGAACTTAAAATACCCGACCCAGTTGATTTATAAGCTTTGGCTTCAGGATATAAACTCAATAAGTTCTTTGTATAGAATATGTTATCCTGTTGTTTACTTAGAAACTTTTTGATGAGCGTTTTTACTTCTTTTTTAGAAGGTGTCTTCCCAACGAGCTTGATTTTGCCGTCTATCACAATTGCCGCTCCAGAAGATTCAATGAGATCTGTAAGTTTAAGATCATTGGTTGAGAGTCCTTTTTTGATGGAATCCTGTCTCAATACCTGATCCATAAGTTGTCCTGCTACTTTTTCTACCTCTCCTATTTTATTTAAAAATATGTTGGAGTTTTTTAGTGAAAGTTCATTCGAGAATATCTGGATTAGGAATTCACAGGTTTGTCTTTCGTAGTAACTCACAAATTTAGCCTCCCGATGATGGCAGGCCAGCAGACCCCATAATTTCCCGTTGCTGATTAAAGCAGCAGTCATACTCGCACCAATGCCCATATTTTGAAGATATTCAATATGGATTGGGGATACACCTCTAAGTTTTGATTTCGAAATATCCAGAGGTTCACCACCTATTGGTGAAATTTGAGGAACAATTTTTACAGGAGCATAATTAACATCAGTGATGATACGCACCCTGTTCTTAAAGAATAGTTGTCTCGCCTGCTTCGGAATATCACTTGCCGGATACTGCAATCCCAAAAAAGCTTCCAGATCATCATTCTTTGCTTCTGCAATCACCTTTCCATTCCATTCGTCATCGAACTTATAGACCATCACCCGGTCATATTCAAAAATCTGGCGGGTAAGATTGGCTGCATCCTGACAAAGCTCTTGAGGATTTTCGCTTGCAGATAAGGTATTCAGTAACCCGGACAACTCCTTCTGAAAGTCGAAAGTATCTTTCTTTTCGTGTGTGGGTTCAATATCGAGAATTAAAGAATCACCGCTTAAATGTGGGATTAAAATGAATTTCTTACCATTTACAAGGGATTCTTCGACTTCCAGTCTCTCATCCTTCAGCAGAGAATCATTGATATTTTTAAGCACTTCCGAAGATAAAATATCAGAAATATTGAGTTTCAGTAATTCTTCTGAAGCAATACCAATAATATGACCGGCATTCTCGCCAACCTGAGTGATCTTACCTGTCTTAATACACGAGGCGATCAACAAACCATGTGATTGTGTGGTTCCTATAATATGAATAGGCTCCTTTTCACAGCTACTAAGGTCTACTTCTACCGGGTACTTATTCTCTTCTGTCATTAAAATACTTAAGCCTTCAGTTTAAAATAAAAGGTACTTCCTACTCCTTCCTGAGAGTCGACCCAGATGGTTCCCTCGTGCAGCAATACGATCTTTTCTACGTGTGCCAGTCCAACTCCTGTTCCTTCCATATCCTCATTTCCAGGCACACGGTTGAAGATTGTAAAAATGTTTTTCTGATCTTCTTTCGATATTCCCAGACCGTTGTCCATGATGGAAAATACCCAATAATTGTTTTCACGATAAGAAGAAATTCTGATCTCTGGATTTCGCTCTTTTGGAACGTATTTAATAGCATTACTAATAAGATTCTGGAATAATAATCTAAGTTCTACTTCATACCCCATGATTTGTGGCATAGAACCAACATTAATTTTTGCATCTGTATCCCTAATACTCTTACCAAGATCATATTTCACAATTTCAACAACCTCTTTTATGTTGACCAGTTCTTTTGCTCCATTCTTTCCTATTCTGGAATGTTCCAGTAGCGCTTTTATCTGTCCGGATAGTCTATCTGAAGCATTCTTGATATACTTGATATAGTTCTCTCCTTTTTCATCCAAATGTTTGGCATACATTTTCCCTAGTACATCACTACCAAATTTTATAGTTGCCAAGGGCTCCTGTAGATCGTGAGAACAAATGGAAACGAATTGCTCCAGATCTCTATTTGCTCTTTCTAGATCACTTTTTTGCTCCTGGAGTTTAGCTTCTGCTTTTTTCAAGGCTGAAATATCCACGCAGGTATAGCGAATGGTTTTGAGGTTTTCGGCTTCGTCCTTTTCAGCAGTTGCATTTAAGATCACCGGCAAAATAGTTCCATTCTTGGTGATCATATTCTGCTCTACATTGATGATTTCACCAGATTTCTTAATATTCGATTTAAGTTTTGTGGATGAAACTTTTGTGTCTTTATCGAAAAACTCATGAATAGACCTTCCAATCACTTCCTCTTTTTCCGTATAACCTAATTTCTGAACAGCCTTACGGTTACATTGTACGATCTCTGAAGACTTTGGATCCACACTCATATGTAAGACAGGATCATCTTCATAGAAAGATCTAAAACGTTTTTCGCTGGCCACCAGTTTCTCTTTGGACTTCTGAATCGTTTCTATATCAATAAAGGTGATTACCACCCCATCCCGTTCGTTCTCTGAATTAAAATATGGAGATATACGTTGTAGGTAATTACGTCCTTCCCTGGAAACTATATGCTTTTCCAGTACCTTACCACTTTGAAGTACCCTTTTACACCGATCTATAAAACTCCGTCTACGTGTGAGCCCGAAACTATTAGTGAAATTATCGATTGGTCTGCCAATATCACTATTTAGTAAACTGAAGTGCTTTTTAATTGCCGGAGTAAATTTTCGAATATTGAATTGCGAATCCAGGAAGATCACACCAATATCGGTGCTCTTCAATAAATTATTCATATCTGCATTTAATGCGGCGAGATCATCCATTTTCTGGACATTCTCTGCATTAACTGTATTTATTTCCTCATTAACACTTTGCAGCTCTTCATTGGTACTTTGCAGCTCTTCATTAGATGCAAGTAATTCCTCATTCGCCGCCTGAAGTTCTTCATTACTGGTTTCTATCTCTTCCAGCGAAGTTTGCAGGTCTTCCCGGGTACGCTTTAACTCATTCTCGAGATTATTAACGTATTCTTTCGTCTGGCTGGAAGGACTCACCTTTTCGACTTCCTGAACCTTTGAGAAGTCAACATCCTTCTCTATAAAGGTGATGACATAATTCACTTCGTTTTCGAGAGAGTACTCTTTGAGCGGTTTTATAATAATATCAACTCCAAGTTTCTCATCATCTTTTTCAATAACTACGTCTTTGTAAACCGAAATTTCTCCAGTTTCAAGAGCCTTATTAAAAGTAGACTGGACGACATATTTTAAGCTGGAATCCAGCATATCCAATAAGTTTATAGAAAATCCGCTTACAGGTAGAGCGGCATATTTTCTAAATTCACCAACTGCCTGCAGTATATTATAATCAGTATCAACAAAAACCGCAGCGCCACCAAACTGACCAAGAATTGCCTCATTTAATTCATGCTGCAATTTCTGGCGTATAGGATTTACCTGAGCCCTTCGGTTTTTACGTTCTCTTTTTGCATTGTTCTCAAGAATTCTGGAATAATCATTATTCATTTGAGAAGCATGGCTAATCCCGTCTCTAAGTCTCTTGCTGACATTCTTATTTCTGAAAACCTTCCATTTCCTGCTAATTTCAGTAAACTGATCCCTGAGCGTATGAGGATTTTCACTGGTACCCAGCACAAGAATACCATCTTGTTTTAAAGCATAATGAAGCATATTCATTGCTTTTTTCTGAATACTATTCTGAAAATAGATCAAAAGATTACGGCACACCACCATATCCATATTACTGAAGGGTGGATTTTTAATGATATTATGTCTGGAGAAAATAACAGACCTCCTTAATTTGTCGGTAACCTGATAGCCTTCAGAATTACTAAGAAAATACTTCAGTAAAAGATCCTTTGGAACATCTGCGACAATACTTTCAGGATAGAGTCCTTTGCTTCCAATGTCCAGGTGAGCCTGAGAGATATCTGTTGCAAAAATTTTAATTTCAATATTCTTTTGCTGTCTCTGCATTTCTTCGTGCAGGCATATAGCAAATGAATATGCTTCTTCACCTGTACTACAACCAACACCCCAGATTTTTAGAATATCTCCATTGCTTTTGTTTCTAATTAATTCTGGAAATACCTCATCTCTTAGAATATTCCATACCTCTTCATCCCTGAAAAATTTAGTAACACCAATCAGAAATTCTCTATAAAGGATTTCGACTTCTTCGTCGTTCTTCTTTAAATAATCAAAATAACCATTAAGATTATTGCAGTTGCAAATATTTACTCTTCTTGCAATTCTTCTCGCTAGTGTAGCATATTTATATTCTCTAAAATCCAGACCTGACTTCTCGTTAACATAATTCAGGATGGCATTCAATTCATTTTCGTCAAAATTCGCATCACCATCTTCAGAATGAAATATCGGCGGGGTTGAAATAAATCTTTTAAGCTCATGCCCCATATCGTTTACGGAAAGAACATAGTCTACAAGGCCTGTGTTAATGGCACTTATAGGCATGCCATCAAATTTCGCTTCATCTGGCTCCTGAACCATGACCATACCATCATTCTCCTTAAGTGCACGCACACCCCGGGTTCCATCACTTCCGGTACCGCTCAGAATTACGCCTATAGCTTTGTCTTTTCTTTGAGATGCGAGAGATTCAAAAAATATATCAATAGGTAAATTGAGAGTCTGTGTCTTTGGTTTTTCTGTAAGTATTAATCGATCACCTTCAAGCTTAAGGTTATTAACCGGAGGGATCAGGTGAACATGCCCGGGTCTAACCTGCATTTCGTGATCGATCTGGATTATTGGTAACCTGCTGTTCTTTTTCAATAATTCAGCCATCATACTCTTATAATCTGGAGACAGATGTTGAATTACGACATAGGCGTTGAGATCGCTAGCTTCTATATTTTCGAAAAAGGCTTTCAGAGCCTCCAGCCCTCCAGCACTTGCTCCCACAGCTATAATACGAGTTTGATCGTTTCCGGTTTTTGATTCAGACGTAACAATTGAGCGTTCTCCTGTACTTTCCATTAATCTGAGTAGTAGATAATTAAAGAATAGCCACTAAGGCTTTTAGTAATTTGTAATTATAAAAAAATTATTCGGTTTAAAGTAACCCTAATCCAACAATTGTTGAGCCAAATCGGTAGTGTTTATAGTGCCTATGACAGTATTTGTGCGTATCATTCTGAGGTTTTCATGAACTCCGCTCTCTCGAGCCTTATTTTATATGCACTGTCCAAGTTCTGCCATTATTACAGTTAATTGACAAATTTGCGCAACAACACCTTCCATTGTTTAATGTTTAACATAACTTTAAGATAACTAAACATTCTATGATTGCATTTATAATAATCTATTTTCAATCTGTCATTAAACCAATGGAAAAATTACAAATATCTGAATTTCACGCTATCAATTTATCAGTTTATGAACGAAAATTGGGTTATACCTCAGGATATAATAATCTGATTTTAAGTTTTTATTAATGCTAATTCTAACCGAATGTGGGTAAATTATGGGGGTATTAGGGCCAGAGACATATAAAAAGTGTCGTATCGCATGGTAATTGCACCATATAGCTCGAAATCGTGCGACTATAAGTCGATAATATTTGAATCAAAAAATCAAAAATGAAAACATTAGTAATTGGAGCAGGAAACATGGGATTAACTTATGCTGAAGGTATGGCACAATCTGCTATGCTTAACAGAAGAAATCTTATGGTATTCGATAAATCAGCAGATGTGATCGCAAGACTTAGAGACTTGGATCATTTCGATGTTTATGAATCACTGGAAGAATGCCTGCCTCAGGCCGATATGGTTTTTGTAGCTGTAAAGCCTTTTCACTGTGATGAGCTTTTTGAGGAGATGAAGTCAATGGTTAATAAGGATCAGATATTCGTATCCTTAATGGCCGGTGTTACCATAGAAAAAATTCAGAATGGTTTAGGAATCAAGAAAGTGGTTAGATCCATGCCTAATTTACCTGCACAGGTTGGCAAGGGTGTTACTTCTTATACAGAATCTAAAGAAGTATCCAGAGTAGAACTTCTAATGGTTCGCAATCTTCTAGATACTACTGGAGAATCTATTCATGTTAAGAATGAGAATTTTATTGATGCCTCTACTGGTATTTCTGGAAGTGGTCCGGCATACGTTTTCTATTTTATGAATTCCATGCTGGAAGCTGCTCGAAAGATGGGCTTCAGTAAAAATGATTCCAAAGTATTAGTAAGTCAAACTTTTGAAGGTGCTGTGGAACTTTTCAACCAGAACGATCTTAGCCCTGATACCTGGATGGACCGGGTAGCCTCCAAAGGCGGAACTACCAGAGCAGCATTAGATTCCATGGATGATAACAATGTAAAGGAACTCATCAAGGATGCAGCATACGCAGCTTTCGATAGAGCCGTGGAACTAGGAGAAGAAAAATAATCAACTAACAAAACCAGATAACCAAAACATCTATAATGGATAAGAAAAGAAGAATTGTCGTAAAAGTTGGAACTAATGTCATGACCAACAAAGACAACAGAATTTTGGGACCAATATTGAAAAGTTTGGTGCGACAGATCGCAACATTATACGAAGAAGACATCATGGTTGTTCTAGTTTCTTCAGGATCTGCAATTGCAGGGAAAGAGATTCTTGGACAAATTAGTATAGAGGATGCTAGCAAACGTAGACAGGTGTACTCTTCAGTAGGGCAACCTAGAATGATGCGTCATTATTATAGCATCTTTCATGACTACGGAATGCGATGCGCACAGGTACTAGCTACAAAAAGAGATTTTAGCCCGGGTATACACCGTGAGAATATGATTAATTGTTATGAATCTTTGTTATCTGAAGGAATTATTCCAATTGCAAATGAAGACGATGCTGTATCAGTAACTATGTCTATGTTTTCTGATAATGATGAGTTAGCTAGTCTTGTAGCTGAATTGATCGGTGCTGAAAAACTGATCATTCTTAGTGACACAGATGGTCTTTATACTGGTCATCCTGAACATGACGATTCAGAAAAATTGAATAAAGTACAGATTGATGAGAATGTGGAAAAATACGTTCAGCAATCTGAGAAAGGTGAAGGCGAAGGTCGTGGAGGAATGGAGTCCAAGATCAAGATCGCCAAAGGTACTGCAGCAAAAAACATCGATACCTATATCGCTAATGGTAAACGTGAAGATGTGATTCTCGACATTATGGCTGGAAAACCAGTAGGTACCAAGTTTACCTCGTAATAACCAATTAAAAACCTAAAAGAAACGAAGAAATGAAGTTGATAAAAACAGATACTAAAAATAACGTATTAAAGTCTATGATGAATATCCTGGATAAAAGACGTCAGGAAATCATAGCAGCAAATAAGAAAGATCTTGATGCTTTCACGAAAGATGATCAGGCCATGTATGACCGCTTAATCGTTGATGAGAAAAAAGTTGACGGTATGATCCAGTCTGTAAAAGAAGTGATGGAACAGGATGATCCCGTTGGCCAGGTAATCGAGCATAGAAAACTGGATACCGGACTGGATATTACGAACAAAACTGCTCCGTTTGGAAATATCATGATTATTTATGAATCCAGACCAGATGTAACTATTGAAGCAGCTGTTCTTGCCTTTAAAGCAAACAATAAGATCTATCTAAAAGGTGGTAAGGAAGCAATTGAAAGTAACAAAATACTTGAAGAATGCTGGCATGAAGCACTTGAGGAAAACGAATTGGGTAAAGAGTGGATCAAGCTTTTACACCTGGATAGAACCGAAACTCAGGAATTCCTTAAAAACCCACCAGAGCAATTAGACCTTATCGTACCACGTGGTGGCGAAAGACTGATCGCTTTTGTCAAAGAACATGCAACCGGAGCAGTATTAGTTTCCGGGAGAGGAAATAACTTTCTGTATGTATCAAAAAACGCCGATTTCGAAATCGCTAAGAAAGTAATGCTGAATGCCAAGATCGATAAGATTTCTGGTTGTAATGCTTTGGATAAAGTTCTCGTAGATACTAATATTGAAGCATATGAGTCTAAACTAAAGGAGTTAGAAGAATTGTTCAACGACAATAAAGTTGAAATTCTGGTAGATGAGAAAGTCTCTGAAGTTCTTACCGATCAAACTAAAGTACCATCTGAAGATACCTGGTATGAAGAATTTTTAGCAATGAAAATTGTGATTGGAGCTGTAGACGGACTCGATAATTCTATCGAGAAGATCAACCAGTACTCCGGAGGTCACTCTGCTTCAATTATCACTACAGATAAAGAAGAAGCGATCACTTTTATGGAGCAGGTAGATTCGGCAGCGGTATATCATAACGCTTCCACCCGTTTCACTGATGGTGGGCAAATGGGCGTTGGAGCTGAACTTGCAATTTCAACCGACAAGCTTCACCATAGAGGACCATTAGGCCTTAAACAATTGGTGACCAATAAATACTATATTTTGGGTGAAGGACATGTAAGAGTATAATCTCAATCTATATAATTTGAAAAGCCTGGTAAATACCAGGCTTTTTTTATGTCCGGATTCCACTATAAAATGTTTTGCGTTTACCCATCCAAGAGAATGCGTAAATTCTTGAATCTTCCAGTTCTCGAACATAATTAAATCAATAACTGTAACGTTTAAGGGACTGTTCAGTC
This sequence comes from Christiangramia marina, assembly GCF_048285865.1. NCBI lineage: Bacteria > Pseudomonadati > Bacteroidota > Flavobacteriia > Flavobacteriales > Flavobacteriaceae > Christiangramia > Christiangramia marina. The sequence continues at coordinate 151,212 of NZ_JBLVTK010000002.1, forward strand.
TTATAAATAGAAAACAAAAACACATATGAAAAAATTAGTGATGGGTCTGGCTGCAGCTTCAATGTTGTTTGCTTGTAAGACTCAGAAAAATCCCCAGGCAACCATTGAAAAGCCAGTTCTGGCACAGCTTGATCTGGTAAATGTTGAAAATGACAAAGTGTGGGTTACCGTAGACCCTGCAGAATTTAAAACAGAATCTACCATATTCAATATTCCGAAAACTGTTCCCGGAACTTATTCTGAAGATAACTACGGAAAATTCACAGAATCCTTCAAAGCTATTGATTACAAAGGAAATGAGTTGAGTTTCGAAAAGCTTGATGATAATAGTTATAAGATCGTAAAGGCAGCAAACCTCGATAAAGTTATGTACCTGGTAAACGATTCTTTCGACTGGGAGGAAGAAGGTGGTGTATATTCCATGGCAGGAACAAATATTTTAAAGGATAAGAACTTCCTTCTTAATCTTCATGGTTTTGTAGGCTATTTCGACGGAATGACCGAAAAGAAATATCAGCTTGAGATCGTACGCCCTGAAGATCTTGTAGCAGGAACTTCTCTTACTATCGCTTCTACCAAAAATTCTGAAACAGGAAACTCTAAAACAGATGTTTACCACCTGGATCGGTATTTTGAAGTGATCGATAACCCGATCATGTATTCAAAGCCAGATACTACCAGTTTCATGGTAGAAAATATGCAGGTTTTACTCAGTGTTTATTCACCAAATGAAAAACATTCAGCGCAGACATTAAAGCCTGGAATGGAGAAAATGATCCGTGCACAAAAAGAATTTCTAGGTGATATTAACTCTACAGATAAATATGCCATCCTTGTTTACCTTTCCGAAGGTGAAGGAGATGCTTCGAACTATGGAGCTCTGGAACATCACACCTCAACGGTCGTTGTAATGCCTGAGTCTATGGATGCATCTTCTCTGGACAAAAGCATGACCGATATCGTATCGCATGAGTTTTTCCATATCATTACTCCACTTGGAATTCATTCTAACGAAGTCCATTATTTCGATTACAATGATCCCAAGATGTCCAAGCATTTATGGCTTTATGAAGGTGTAACAGAATATTTCGCGAACCTTTTCCAGGTAAACCAAGGACTTATTGATAATAAGGAGTTCTATAAGCGTATGAATCAAAAGATTACAACTTCAAAAAGGTTTGATGATACCGTTCCATTTACGGTAATGAGTGAAAATATACTTACAGACGAGTATAAAGATTCCTACTACAATGTTTACCTTAAGGGAGCGCTCATAGGAATGGCCCTTGACATCAAGCTAAGAGAACTTAGCGGTGGAAATATGGGAATTCTGGATCTTATGAAGAAATTGAACGCGAAGTACGGGAAAGACAAACCATTTAATGATGATGAATTGATTCCTACGATCGTTGAGCTTACATATCCTGAAATTCAGAATTTCTTTGACCAGTATGTAACTGGTGAAACACCAATTCCTTATGACGAGTTTTTTGCAAAAGCCGGAATTGAAGAGCAGGAGCAAATGACGGAAGTTGGTTTCTTTTTAAAAGGGCAGCAGCCATACATTACCGCAAACCAGGAAACTATGCAGATCGTTTTCCGTGGAGATACAGAATTTAATACATTTTTGAAGGAGCTTGGAGTTGAAGGCGGGGACGTGATCAAAAGCGTAAATGGAGAGGAATATAATGTCCAGAATGTTTATGAACTCATACGCAAATCCCAGGAATGGAAAGAAGGAGATGACTTTACCATGACTATTGTTCGAAATGAAGAAGAGATGCAATTGAAAGCTAAGGTATCTACACCTATGGATACACAAATGACTTTAAGCGAAGTACAGAATGCAGATGGCGATAAAATTGAATTGCGAAATGCCTGGTTGAAGGGTTAATCATATCCAGGTATTTCATATAGAGCGGCAGTATTTACTGCCGCTTTTTTTGTTTAAATGCTAGAGTCGCTCTCGCATTATTTTTATCTTTAAAATCTAATTAACCAGCCAAAATATGGAAATTCCAATCCTTCAGGATATTGTAATTATACTAGGATTATCGATCGTGATTATTCTCGTATTCCAGAAATTGAAACTACCGGCAATTCTCGGATTTCTTATTGCTGGAATCATAGCGGGCCCGCATGCTTTTAACTTAATTAGTTCGCAGCATGATGTAGAATTGCTTTCAGAAATAGGAATTATTTTCCTGCTGTTCGTAATTGGGATCGAACTATCCTTAAAAGGTCTGGCATCCATCAAGAAGATCATATTTCTTGGTGGTGGTTTACAGGTTGGAGGTACTATCCTTGCCACTGCCGGAATATCAACCGCCTTGGGATTACCTTTGAACACTTCTATTTTCCTGGGTTTCCTGTTTAGTTTAAGTAGTACGGCAATCGTCTTAAAATTACTTCAGGAGAAAGGGGAAATCTCCACACCGCATGGAAAAATAGGTCTGGGAATTCTTATTTTTCAGGACATTGTGGTAGTTCCCATGATGCTTTTCACCCCCTTACTGGCCGGAGAGACGCCTAATATTCTTACAACAGTAGGGATCATGGTCTTAAAGATCCTACTGGTCTTGGTGATCGTATATATTCTTGCGCGGTATGTGGCACCTAAGATCTTTGGGTGGGTCGTGAAGACAAAAAACCAGGAATTATTTATTCTTACGGTCGTTGTATTTTGTTTTGGCGTAGCCTGGCTAACTTCCACAGTAGGTTTATCTCTTGCTTTAGGAGCATTTTTCGCAGGACTCATCATTTCTGAATCAGATTACAGTCACCAGGCTACCGCAAACGTATTACCCTTTAGAGAAATATTCATCAGCTTTTTCTTTATCTCTGTAGGGACGCTGTTGAATCTGGATTTCTTTGCTGAAAATATCCTGATTATTATTGGTCTTGTACTTGCAGTGGTATTATTGAAAATGCTCGTTATAGGGGTCACGGTACTCGTGCTGAAATTTCCAGCCAGAACCATGTTCCTTGCAATCTTCAGTCTATTCCAGGTTGGTGAATTCTCCCTGTTGCTTTCCGGAGTAGGAAAGGAAAGCGGTATCATTCCCGAAAATATTTACCAGTATTTCCTGGCCATTTCTATCATTACGATGGGCATCACGCCTTTTCTCATAGAATCTGCTCCAAGGATCACTTATGCACTTCTGAAGGCACCAATTCCTCCAGCGGTTAGAAAAAGACTTGAAAACATTAAGAGAAGTACCAAAGCCGACGAAGAATTTTCCGAAGAGAATCTGAAGGATCATCTTGTACTTATTGGATACGGGATCAATGGATCCAACATATCTAAAGCGGCTCAAAAGGCTGAAATTCCATACGTGATCATTGATGCCAATCCGGAAGCCTTTGATAAAGCAAAAGAACTCAAAGAACCCGTAATTTTCGGGGATGCCATCAATACAACGATTCTCAAGCATGCACATGTGCAGGAAGCCCGGGTTGTAGTAATTGCAATATCAGATGCTGGTGCGACCAGGAAAATGCTTACTTCGATAAGGCAATTAACCAAAACCGCTACCATTATTGTTCGTACCAAATATGTCAAAGAAATGGAAGAAGTCCTGAGATTGGGAGCAGACGAAGTGATCCCGGAAGAATTTGAAACTTCCATTGAGATTTTCACCAGAGTTCTTAAAAAATATCTTGTGCCTTTTGATGAAATTCAGGAATTCATCAACCAGATTAGATCTTCAGATTATGAGATGCTGACATCCATGAAGAAGAGACCACACTCTCCTGCCCTGCAACACCTGAACATTCCGAACAGGGAAATAGTTACTCTAAAAGTGAATCGGGATAACCGCCAGATCGTAGGAAAATCCATCGAAGATTCTGGTATTGGAAAGAATTTTCAGGTCACCTTGCTTGCGATTCAAAGGGACCGCAGGTATTTAACCGAGATTTCACCAAAAACCATTATAGAACAAGGTGATTTGTTATACCTGTTTGGGCATCCAACCAATATCAACCATCTTAATGATCAACTTTCTTTCAAGTAAATTAATATGCTCTTCAGCAGAAATACTTAAATCAAATATGAAAAAAATACAATTACTGTTTCTCGCATTATCATTCTTTTCTTCCATCGCCATTGCACAAAAAGTCGAGATTCCACAGGACACTATGGTGACTTCCAGTCATTCAGTAAAAATAAATGGGAAATCTATTGACTATACTGCGGAAACTGGTATGATGCCTCTCTGGAATGAAAGCGGAACTCCTGTTGCAAGCCTCTTTTACACCTATTATAAGCGTAAAAATGTAAATAATACTGAAGACCGCCCATTGGTCATTTCTTTCAATGGTGGACCAGGATCTGCTTCCGTTTGGATGCATATTGCCTATACTGGTCCAAGGGTTTTGAAGATCGATGATGAGGGTTTTACGGTACAACCATACGGCATTAAAGAAAATCCGCACTCCATTCTTGACGTTGCAGATATCGTTTATGTGAATCCCGTAAATACAGGTTTTTCCAGACCTATTCCAGATGCTGAAGGTAAGGTTGATAAAGAACGATTTTTTGGCGTACAGGCAGATATCACCTACCTTGCTGAGTGGCTAAGTACTTTTGTAACCAGGAAGAATAGATGGTTATCACCAAAATATCTCATTGGTGAAAGTTATGGTACCACTCGCGTATCTGGACTGGCTCTCGAATTGCAAAATAGTCAGTGGATGTACTTAAACGGCGTGATCCTGGTATCACCTACTGAAATTGGAATAGATCGTGAAGGTCCGGTTGAAGTGGCAAACAGGCTTCCTTACTTTGCCGCGGCCGCGTGGTATCATAAAATGCTACCTTCAGAATTACAACAAAAAGATCTTGAAGAGCTATTACCCGAAGTAGAATCTTATGCGATCAACGAGCTTTTGCCGGTTCTTATGAAAGGTGGTTTTGCAGACACTGAAAAAAAGAAAGAAGTCGCAGAGAAAATGGCTGAATACTCCGGTATAAAAAAGGAAGTCATTCTTCAGAATAATATGGAAGTACCTTTTCAATATTTCTCGAAAGAACTTTTAAGAGACAAAGAAGGTTACACCGTTGGCCGACTGGATTCTCGTTACAAAGGTCTGGACGCCAAGAACTCAGGAGATTCTCCAGATTACAATTCAGAGTTGACTTCGTGGTTACATTCATTCACTCCGGCGATCAATCATTATTTACGAAATGATCTTCAGTTCAATACTGATTTGAAGTACTTTATGTTCGGCCCTGTTCACCCTTGGGATCGTAGTGGAAATAATTCCGGAGAGATGCTAAGACAGGCAATGGCGCAAAACCCTAATCTGGATGTTTTAATTCAATCTGGTTACTTTGATGGTGCGACCACCTATTTCAATGCCAAATACAGCATGTGGCAACTGGATCAAAGTGGTAGAATGAAGGATCGTCTTAGTTTTAAAGGTTACCGAAGCGGACATATGATGTACCTAAGAAGCGAAGACCTTCAAAAAGCGAATGATGATCTACGCGGTTTTATTAATAATACACTGCCTGCAAAGGATCAGTCGGCTAAATATTAATCAACTTCAAGTAGAAATTCTTTCAGCTCTGCATACGTGCTTAGCTGAAAGGATTTCTTCTTTTTATTCAGAATTCCTGCTATAGAATCCGGCATAACTACTTTTGCTCCAGAAGCTTTTTCTACAGTTTCCAGGAATTTCACAGGATGCGCTGTTTCTAAAAACACTCCACTATATTCCGGATTTATTTTCAGAAAGTCTTTAAGCCCCAAATAACCAACCGCGCCATGAGGATCCATTAAATAATTATGTTCTTCATAAACCGATCTAATTGCTTTATTAGTCTCGGAGTCGGTATAACTCATAGCCATCAAATGTTGTTTGAGATCTTTAAAGTGATTCCCGAATAATTCCAGGATACGAACAAAGTTGCTGGGATCACCAACATCCATAGCATTCGAAATGGTTTGAACACTCTGTTTTGCCTGGTAATTCTGAGATTCCATAAACCTGGTTATGGTATCATTAGCATTATTAGCCGCGACAAATGTATCTATAGGTAACCCTATCTTTTTTGCCAGTAGTCCTGCGCAGATATTCCCGAAATTCCCACTTGGTACGGAAAAGGCTATCTTATTGTTTGTTTCTAACTGTCTGTAAGCAAGGAAGTAGTAGAACATTTGAGGCAACCATCGAGCCAGATTGATCGAGTTCGCAGAGGTAAGTTGCCGGCGATCTGTGATTTCATTATCCAGAAATGCTTTTTTTACCATTCCCTGACAATCATCGAATGTTCCATCAACTTCGATCGCCTGGATGTTTTGTCCCAGAGTGGTTAACTGTTTCTCCTGAATATCACTCACCTTCCCTTCTGGATAAAGAATGATCACATCAATCCCATCAACACCCAGAAAACCATTAGCCACAGCGCCACCGGTATCACCTGAAGTTGCAACCAGTACGGTGACTTTTCCTAAATTTCCCTTCTGAATAAAATAGCCAAGACTACCCGCCATAAAGCGTGCTCCTACATCCTTGAAGGCCAGGGTTGGACCATGGAATAATTCCAGCACCGAAACATCTGGCTCGATCGGTTTAACCGGAAAATCGAACGAAAGCGTTTCTTCCAATATTTTTTGGAGCTCAGCCTCAGGAATTTCATTGCCAACGAATGGCGAAATTACATGCTTTCCAATTTCTGCGGGATCCATTTTCTTCAGGTTGCTTATGAATTCGGTAGATAACTGTGGAATATACTCTGGGAAATAAAGCCCTTTGTCGGGTGCAAGTCCGCGAACCACCGCATTCTCAAAATTGCTATGATGTTCTTTATTGTTAAGACTATAGTACTTCATAATATTCTGATTCCTGTTTTATTAATTTCTGAAACATGTAGTTCAAATCCCACTTCCTTATCCTGAAGAAAATTGAGATAACCTGCCTTTACCTCTTCTGCAGCACTATCACCTTGACACATAGCGAAAACTGAAGGTCCTGAACCTGAAATCCCAAAGCCGAGGGCTCCGTTGTCTAAAGCAAGTTTTTTTAATTCGTCAAAGTACGGGATCAAAATGGATCTAACAGGTTCTACAATGGCGTCGTGAAGACTTCTACCCATAAGCTTATAATCATTGGTATAAAGCGCACTTACAAAAGCTCCCAGATTTCCCCATTGTGCAATGGCTGATGCCAGCGTAACATTCTGTTTTATGATCGACCGGGAATCGCGCGTTTTAATTTCGATCATTGGATGAAGAACGACCATTCTTATTTCGGATGGTGCCGGTAGGCCAAGAATTTCCAGTGGATCGTAACTTCTAACAAGACTAAAACCACCCAGTAAAGCTGGAGCAACATTATCTGCATGAGCATTTCCACTAGCAAGTAATTCACCCTGCATCGCAAACTCGATCAACTCATTGTTAGTAAATGGATCATCCAGAAGTTTGTTAACTGCATAAACCGCTCCGGCAGAACTTGCTGCGCTACTCCCAATCCCGCTTCCAGATCTAATCTTTTTATCGATTTCGATATCAAAACCCTGCTTCGAACCGAGTCTATCCAGAAGAGCGAGAACAGCAACCCCGGCAACGTTCTTATGAATTTCCATTGGAAGATCTGCGCCGGTAATTTTAGTGATACGAAGTTGGTTTAGATCATTCTTTTTTAACAGCATCTCGTCACCTACGTTCTGCAAACAACATCCAAGTACATCAAAACCACAGGATAAATTAGCGACCGTAGCCGGAGCAAATATTTTAATTTCTTCCATAACTATCGTTTACCGATTCTTATCACATCTGCAAAAATTCCTGAGGCAGTTACATCTGCCCCCGCACCTGCTCCTTTTACAATTAATGGTTGCTCAGGATAACGCTCAGTAAAGAAGAGTACAATGTTATCACTCCCACTCAAATTGGCAAAAGGATGTTGCGCATGAACCTTTTGCAACCCTACTTTAGCTTTTCCGTTCTCTAATTGAGCTACATATTTAAGTTCAGCATCTTCAGCTTCTGCTTCATGATACATTTTCTGAAAGCTTGCTTCATCTTTCTCAATGATCTCAAAAAATTCTGCATTATTTGCTGCGTTCAAGCTAGCTTCAGATAAGAAACTATCTTTTTCAATATCCTCCAGTTCAAGCTGAAGTCCCGATTCTCTTGCAAGAATTAAAATTTTACGCGCTACATCTACTCCGCTAAGATCAATTCTTGGATCCGGCTCGGTAAACCCTTCTTCCATTGCCTTACGTACAATACTATGAAAGGGCTCTTCAGCTTTATAATTATTAAAGACAAAATTCAAACTCCCGGAGAGTACCGCCTGAATTTTCAAGATTTGATCTCCAGAAGCCATAAGATTTTGTAGCGTATCTATAATTGGCAATCCTGCCCCAACATTAGTTTCATAAAGAAAGGAAGCTCCATATTCCCTGGCAAGATCCTGCAATTCCTGATAGTTTTCAAAAGAATCTGCGCAGGCAATCTTATTACAGGTTACTACCGAGATAGAGTTTCTCAAATAGTGCTTGTACCATCCCGCAATCACTTCACTTGCTGTATTATCCACAAAAATACTGTTGCGTAAATTCAATTTTTTAATGGTTTCGAAAAAAGCTTCTGGTGAGCACTCATCAGCATTAGCTAGATCTTCCTGCCAGGAGTTCAGGTCGATACCATTTTCAGAAAAAAGCATCTTTCGGGAATTTGAGATTCCCAGCACCCGCACTTTCAGTCTTAACTTCTGAAGTAAATATGCTTCCTGCTTCTGAAGTTGCTGTAAAAGTTTACCACCCACATTTCCTACTCCGGTGATGAATAGATTCAATTCTTTGGAAGGCACCTCAAAAAATTCTTCATGCAATAGATTTAGAGCTTTGGTTACATCCTTTTTCGCGATGACAGCTGAAATATTTCTTTCTGAAGCACCCTGGGCAATTGCCCTGATGTTGATATTATTATACCCTAAAGCACTGAACATTTTACCACTAAGACCATGATGACTTTTCATACGATCACCTACTAGAGCAATGATCGCGACATCATCTTCAATTTTTACGGCTTTGATCTTACCGGAAGAAACTTCAGCTTCAAATGAATCATTCAACACATTTCTTGCTTCCAGAGCTTCATCATCCCTCACCGCGATACAAATACTATGTTCCGAAGAAGCCTGAGTGATAAGCACAACATTGATCCCAGATAAATAGAGCGCTTCAAAAAGCCTTTTAGAAAACCCCGGGATACCAACCATGCCACTACCCTCCACGTTCAGCAGACTTATAGCATCGATATGGGTGATACCGGTTACCCATCTAAAGTTCTTTTTGCTGGATCGGGAAATTACTGTACCATGACTTTCCGGGTCAAACGTAGATTTTATATGGATTTCAATATTTTGATTTATAAGCGGATGTAAAGTTGGAGGGTAAAGCACTTTCGCTCCAAAATGAGAAAGTTCCATGGCCTCTTCATAGGAAATATGTTCAAGTGGATAAGCCTGTGAAACTAAATTTGGATTAGCAGTATACATTCCGTTCACATCAGTATAGATATAAACCTTTTTAAGATTTAGAGCTGCACCAAGGATCGCCGCAGTAAAATCTGATCCTCCTCTACCCAAAGTACTGGGAACTCCTTCCGAATTTTTCGAAATAAAACCAGGAACTACATAAATCTGAGCATCATGGTTATTAAAATATTGGCGAATCTTTGTATTCGATGGCTCGTAGCTTACCTGCACTTTTTCCTTAAAGTTATGGCACACAATAAGTTCTCTGGCATCTACCAATAAAGTATTCTTTTCGCTCAACTTAAGATAAGCCGAAATGATCTCGGTACTAAGCATTTCTCCGAAACCGGAGATCACATGAGTCGTTTTATCTGAGAGTTCACTTAACAAAAAAACACCCTCACAAAGCGTTTCCAAATGATTTATGAAAGATTTCACTTTGCTTAAGACAGCACTCTGCTGGTCGACAGGTAATAATTCCCGAACCGCCTCCAAATGTCTTTTTTCTATAGTCGTTAGAAGTTCTTTATAAGAGTCATCACGGTCCCGGGCAAGTGTAGCTACACTTAAAAGATCATTGGTTACACCTCCAAATGCTGAAAAAACAACAACGACTTTTTCATTCTTACTAAACTGTTGAATTAACTTGGATAAAGACTTGATTCTCTCTGGAGAGGATACAGATGACCCCCCAAATTTCAGGATTTGCATGGCTGAAATTATTTAAATGATTAAAATAAAATTAGGTATGGACGAGTATTATATAGCTAGAACCCCACAAGGGGTAATACCTGTAATCGTGATAAACATAGTCACTGTAGAAGAGTAGATTTCTTCCTGGATCATGTTAATAAATGAAGTTGAAAAATTCACGATTCTGTTCTTATTTATTTTAAAGGTATTTAATAATATTACATGACAAAATTTTAAACCATAATGAATGAAAGATTTATGGAATTCTTAAAATAGCACAAAAAAAAGCCTGATAATTCAAATTATCAGGCTGATTATTAATTATTTAAAAATACAGATTATAATCCGCTTATGTAACTTCCGTAGAGATCCTTAAACTTAAGACCTTTAGAAAAACGCTGTTTACTCAACTTTTTATGTTCTACCAGTGCCCATAATAAGAACTCTTTCATGAAATATTTATCTGAACTTTCAATATTTGGTTGATACTTCTGGATAAGTTCATTTAGAGGTTCAATAGAATCTAGTTGTTCTTTATATTCTGAATCACTTAGATCATCTGGCAATTCAAAACCTGAACTTTCAAAAAACCATTCTACCAGATCATCATAAGGAGTAGTTGCGTCTGGCTTCTGAAGTTTTTCGATCTTTGGAAAGTACTCCGGGAACAATGTTTTTACCGCTGCACCAATAAGTTCCATGGCTACAAAAGCTGCGCCTTCCTGCTCTCCTTCATAAACGAGTTCCACTTTTCCAGTGATCGCAGGAATCACTCCGAGAAAATCACCAAATCGCAAAGTAGTTTCTTCACTTCCGATTTTTAAGATGCGTCTCTCGGCAGTACTTAATAAATTTTCGAAAGCAGTAATACTCATCCTCGCACTTACACCACTTTTATGATCTATATATTCACTATCCCTGGCTTCAAAACTAATTTGTTCTAAAAGGTCTTTCGCGAGCTCGGGTACTTTGATCGTATCTTCCTGTCTACCATCTTTTTTGGCTTCCTGTGCTGTAATGGTTTTGGCGATATCAATATTCTGTGGATAATGTGTTAAAATTTGAGATCCTATCCTATCCTTTAGCGGAGTTACAATACTTCCTCTATTCGTATAATCTTCAGGATTGGCAGTAAACACAAATTGCATATCCAATGGTAAGCGTAATTTGAAACCTCTAATCTGGATATCACCTTCCTGAAGGATATTGAAGAGGGCAACCTGTATTCTTGCCTGTAGATCTGGTAGCTCATTAATGACAAAAATACTTCTATTCGCCCGGGGAATCATTCCGTAGTGAATCACGCGGTCATCAGCATAACTAAGTCTCAAATTCGCAGCTTTGATTGGATCTACGTCACCAATAAGATCAGCTACTGTAACATCTGGAGTCGCCAGCTTCTCGAAGAATCGATCCTCTCGATGCATCCAGTCTATAGGAGTTTCATCACCTTCTTTATCGATCTTTTCCTGAGCATAACGGCTAATTGGTTTTAAAGGATCATCGTTGATCTCTGAACCTTCAACTACCGGAATCCATTCGTCCAGTAAATTCACCATAAGCCTGGCAAGTCTTGTTTTTGCCTGTCCGCGTAATCCTAGTAAATTAATATTATGTTTCGATAAAATGGCCCGTTCAAGTTCCGGGATTACCGTATAATCATAGCCGTGTATGCCTTCAAAAGCTTTTTTGCCTTCTTTAATTCTAACTTTTAAGTTATCTCTAAGTTCATCTTTAATACTTTTAGTCTGGTAGCCTGAAGATTTTAATGCTCCAAGCGTCTTGATGTCTTTCGTATTCATAGCTTTATCCTCTAATTCTTTTTTTTCTGTTCGATTCGTAATCTTCAAAGATCATTTCACCCAATCCTTTTAATCCAGTATAGAATGCCTTCCCTTGATTGGCGGCGGTAAATTCCTCTACAAATCTGGTAAGGTATGGATCCTGGGCGATCATAAAGGTGGTAATGGGAATTCTTAGCTTTCTAGCCTGCCTTGCTTTATTATAACATTTATCGATTACATAAGGATCCAGTCCAACGCTGTTTTTATAATAACTTCCATCCTTTTCCCTGATGCAACTGGGCTTACCATCAGTGATCATAAAGATCTGTTTGTTGGTATTTCTCTTTCGGCGCAAGAGATCCATAGCTAATTCAAGTCCGGCCACTGTGTTGGTGTGGTAGGGACCAACCTTTAAATATGGTAGTTCAGCAATAGAAATTGGCCAGGCATCATTTCCGAAGACAAGGATATCCAGAGTATCTTTTGGATAACGTGTAGTTATTAATTCTGAAAGTGCCATCGCTACCTTCTTTGCTGGAGTGATACGATCTTCGCCGTAAAGGATCATGCTGTGACTTATATCGATCATAAGTACGGTACTCATTTGTGATTTAAAATGAGTTTCTTCTACTACCAGGTCTTCTTCAGACATACTAAATTCACCAATTCCATTGTTTATCTGGGCATTTCGAAGACTTTCGGTCATAGAAATCCTACTTAAAGAATCTCCAAATTGATATTGCCGGAAGTCTCCGGTATGTTCATCTCCTCTTCCTGTTTTACTAGTTCTGTGATTTCCTGCGCCACCTTTTTTCAATCTTCCGAAGATCTGCTCCAGCGCTTGCTGTCGTATAGCACGTTCGGTTTTCGCAGTAATGCTCATTCCACCGGCACCATCTGGTTCGATCTCTTCCTTTATGTAACCTTTCTGCTTCAGCTCTTCAACGAAATCATCGATCGAATAATCATCGGTAGTAAGTTGATACTCTTCATCCAGTTGTCTAAGCCAGTCTAAAGCCTCGTCCAGATCTCCAGAGGTATGCGTAATGATCTCTTTGAAGATGTCAAAAAGCCTGTCAAATACAGACTTTTCAGGTTCTTCGAATTTATTGAAAACAAAGCCTCTTACTTCTTTCTCCTTCTTTTTCATAGTAATAAAATTAATGCTTTTCAGAAGAATCTGAAAACGCCAGATGATGTACAGAGACTAAAGTTATGTTAACTAAGATGTTCTACCTTCTCAACACAGGATGTTATTTTTGTCATAAATTCCCGGGCTTATGTTGTGGTGTTTCTAAGTGAATTTAATTAAATTATTCATTGGAGACTCGTAATGACAAGGGTTTAGTAATTTAATTATAATTAGAATAAAGCATTCAGTTACTCCCAGTGTAAAGGCTATCTTTTACAATTGCGATGCAAATACTATCTTAGAGGCCTGTAGTCGATTATACGCTACATACAAGGTATAGGATGATTATTCAATAGAAATTAACCTGCACTTAATAACCAACTATAAACGACCAATATGAGTATAGGAGAGATTATCGTGATCTTTTTTTCAGTAGTTATGTGTATTCCCACGATAGCATCAGCGACCAGATTTGATCAATGGTGGATTCGAGGATTTGATTTTCCACGAATACAGATCAGCTTTTTAATTATTTGTGTGATCATAGCTTCAATAGTTGTTTATGATTTCGAGAAAGACTGGCATCTTATAGCAATTGCTGTACTCTTTATCAGTTTGCTGTATCAATTCCTCAAAATTTATCCTTACACATATCTTTCGGGTAAACAGGTTATGAAATTCAAAGGCAGTGATCCAGATGCCTCGATTTCCATTTTAGTTAGTAACGTACTTACACCTAATAAACGCAGTGATAAACTTATAGAACTGGTCAAAAAGCGTGATCCGGACATTCTCTTAACCCTGGAATCTGACCAGCGCTGGGAAGATGAAATGTCGGTTATCGAAAAAGATTATAAGTACACAGTCAAGATTCCTATGGATAATCTTTATGGTATGCACCTGTATTCAAAACTGGAACTTGAGGATATAAAAGTAAGATATCTGGTGCAACACGATATTCCATCTATTCATGGAATGGTAATTCTAAGAAGTGGCAAGAAAGTAAATATACACTGTTTACACCCAATGCCTCCAAGTCCTACGGAAAGTGATACCAGTACTAACCGAGATGCTGAACTTTTGATGTTGGGTCGGGATATCGACAGTGAAAAACATACAACTTTAGTATTCGGTGATCTGAATGATGTAGCCTGGTCAAGAACTACAAGACTTTTTCAAAAGTTGAGCGGACTCATGGACCCAAGGATTGGTAGAGGCTTCTTCAATACCTTTCATACAGGTTACGCCTTATTACGCTGGCCTCTAGATCATGTTTTCCACACCAGAGATTTTACACTTATCGATATTGCCAGGGAGAAAAGTATAGGCTCAGACCACTTCCCCATGTATATTAAGCTGAATCACGAACCTATTGCGGGAGCGATCAATGAAGACACTGATGCACCTGATGAAGAGGAAAAGAACTGGGCTGAAGAAAAAATTAAAACTGCAAATCCTCTTGTTAAAAAAATTCCCTTTAGCTCAATTGGAAATAGGGTGCAAGCTTAGAAATTCCCTTTAACTTTTCACAATGTCTTGCTGACAGAGGCTTCTCAATAAAATCTACGACATGTGGATCATTTGCCGCTTCACGTTTGTCCTTTCGATCTATAGATGAGGTTGCCATCACTACATGCAAGCGTTCATCTGAAGGTAATTTTTTGACATGGTCTAAAAATTCCCAGCCAGACATACCAGGCATGTTGATATCCAGCATGATCAAGTATTCCTCTTCCTGACTAGCTTCATGTTCCAGAAATTCAAGAGCTTTATGTGCATCCTTGAACACCAAAGGATCAGTATCCAGACCACTTTTAGAAACAATTTTTTTCTGTAAAAAAGTGACAATGTCATCATCATCAATAATTATTGTACGTAACATATAGGGTAATTTTGGGGATTGCTACAATTCATTTTCTGTCTTCACAGCAATTTCTCGGATGATCCCATCCAATTCATTCGCTGAAATTAATATATTTTCTAGTATTTCATCGATGTTATCTAAATCTTCTCGATAGTTTATCATCAAATCTACCAAGCCCATTATCTTTGCTAAGGGTGCGCGAACTACATGGGATTGCATCCAGGCTATCTCCTTTAATCGCTTATTATGATTTTGAATGGCGATAAGATGACTTTTTCGCTCAGTGATATCCTGCAGTGAGCCTATGATTCTGATAGGCTTCTGTTGAGAGTCGAGCATTAAGTGACTTCGATCCAGCATGTATTTATAAGATCCATCAGCGCATCGAAACCTATATTCAATCGTAAGATTCTGAATACTATTTTTGAGAAGGTCTTGTGCAGATTTTCTTACTTCCTCGAAATCTTCAGGATGAATCTTATCATTCCACCACTCCGAAGTAAAGCTTCCATTTTCAGAAGTCCAACCGAAAACCGATTCCAAGGTGTCACTGGCTTTCATAATTCCAGAAGCAATATGATAATCGGTAATTATATCACTGGTAGCTTTTGCCACTATATCATAACGCTTAAGACTTTCGATAAGCTGGCGTTCCTGAACTATAAATTCTGTTATGTCTCTCGAATTAAGCACAATACCACCTACCGCATCATCATCGGAAAGGTTTGTGGCAATAGTTTCAATCCAGTGAATAGTATCACTTTGATCCTTTACCCTGTAACTAGGTAGTTGAATTCTCTGTCCTTCTTTGAGTTCTTTTAGGATACCATCAATTTTAGACCAATCATCACTGCACACCCTATGTTCAAAATAAGTATGAGATAATTGATCTATAGAAAAACCATAGAGCTGCTCTGTACCCGGGCTATTATATATAAACTTTAGATCGTGATCGAGAATCGCAATATGATCTGAACCTTCCTGAACCAGTGCTTTAAATCGCTTCTCACTATTTCTAAGTAAGGCTGCATGATTTTTAATTGCCGTAACATTGGTTCCGTAGATATAAACGATATTTTCATTTTCAAAGAACCTTGAAAAACGCCAGGATATCCAGATATAATCTCCATTTTTTTGCCTGCAACGAATTTCAAAATCCTCGCCTCCTACAGAAATTTGTTTGATAGCTTCAAAAGTTTTATCCAGATCATGAGGATGTATAAAAGTTGAGAATGGTTGTGATAAAATTTCAGTCTTGCTATAGTTGAAAGTCTTCACAAAAGCCGGATTCGCCATTTTGATAAATCCATCCAGCCCGATCACCGCTATAAGATTAGGGGAATACTGGAAGAAATCTGATAATTGATTCTGACTCAGTTTTCTTTCCATAGCTGAGGCTACCTGAATGCTAACATCTGAATATATAGATTGTTCTATTTTTTTACGGTGCACTTTTGAACCAAAACAAAGAATACTGATCAGGCGTCCTTGTAATATTATAGGTATTCCAACGGCAGTTTGTATTGATTCAGTTTCATTCAGCATCATATTTTTGAGCAGACCTGTATTATCTTCTTTATGAATAATTTCGATATTCATAGAGGACCATACTTTCCCTGGAAGACCATCGTCCTTTTTATAACGAACGCTCTCAGAATCTCCTTCCTTGAGATCCAGATTTTCAGGCCAGTAAGCTGTTCGAATCAATTCTATATTGTTTGCACTTAGCTTATAAGCTTCTGCATAGTCAAAGCCTAATTCATGACTAAATATCTCAAGGGTCTTAATCGTTGCATCCTGGAATGTTCTTTTATCCCCAAAAGCCTTCAAGGTTTTCAGAATCAAATCCTTTCTTTTATTCTGAAGAAAAGCATCTGTGTTGTTTCTTGCGATCCCTACTAAACCAATGACATTATCTTCAGCATCTTTCAACGGAACTTTTGTCAATAGCACCATTTCCTGACTTCCATCACCCTTTTCAACAATATCCTGGCGATTATAAACTGCTTTACCGGAATTCATCACTAAATCATTATCGGCAATAACCTTTTTAGCTTTGGTTTCCTCAAAATAGTCAAGCGGAGTAATATTTGAGTTGGTTTTCAAATCATCCAGACCCAATATATTATTCGCAAATTTTTTATTGGTAAGGATAGAACGATTATTCCGATCCTTTACAAAAATATAATCTGGAATATTATCGATGATAGCACGCAGCATTTGCTTATCTGCGCGTCGTTTAC
Organism: Christiangramia marina; assembly: GCF_048285865.1. Classification (NCBI taxonomy): domain Bacteria; kingdom Pseudomonadati; phylum Bacteroidota; class Flavobacteriia; order Flavobacteriales; family Flavobacteriaceae; genus Christiangramia; species Christiangramia marina. The sequence continues at coordinate 168,423 of NZ_JBLVTK010000002.1, forward strand.
GGTCAATTTCAAGCTTTTCTGTAATATCTTTAGCAATTCCATATACTCCGATAATTTCCTGCTGGTATACGATTGGAAAGTTTTTAACCTCCAAATATTTGAGGGTGCCTTTTGCAGTTACAAAACTACAGTGGTAATCTATCGATTCACCCTTTAAAGCCCTTCCAAAATACTTTAAAACCTGTTCCTTCTCCTTTTCGGGGATGAAGGGTAAGAAATGCATTTGCAATAATTCTTCTTCAGTGGTCTCGGCAATTCTAGCAGATTGTGTGTTTACGTTAATAAAATTCCCTTCCTGATCGAATAGAAAAACAGCATCTGGATTGTGATAAAACAGATTTGAATAGAATTGAGTTTTGTAATTTAATTCCTTCAGTAACAGGTTCTCTTCATTACCTGATGTTAATTGAGTTTTTTCGATGGATAAGGATATGCTTTCGATCTTATGATTTTCAGAAATAATTGGAGCAATATAGAAACTGAAAACTGGTGCATCCAGGTTCTTCTGGTACGTATGCGTTTGAAAGCGACCTTTTTTGCAAAAGGTCATTTTTTCATTGATCTGTGCGGCAAGTTCGGAAGGAAAAAGAGCGAATAAAGTGCATCGCAGACTAATTTCCGAAGAAAAGTTTTCCTCGAAAAATTGTGCTGCAGATTTATCGAATGCAATGACACCCTTAGCATAACTTAAGGTAATCACTGTTTCTGTAATAGAATTTATAGAAACGTAATTCAAGATACTATAGTAGGTTTGGGTCTAGGAAAATACAAAAAAAATTAAGCTTGACCTAGAATAAAGATCTGGAGAATTTGAGACCCGTACCAAAATTAGATTGATCTACGTTTTTTATGTCGGAAGCGATAAATGCAGACAGGTTGTAATCGCCCTTCAATAACTCAACTTCCAGGTAAGAAGAGATTACTTCTTTTGTAACAGGAAAGAACGAATCTTTGACACCATAGTTTTTTCTATAAGAAAGCAAAGCTCTATAGGGTAATTTGAAGGCCTTACCGGTAATACCCACGTGATGAGCCGTTATTATATTGACTCCAATTCTAAAACGCTCATCTGTAGTTAAGATAAATGGATTACCAATGATGAGATTTTGATACGTCCAACCAGATCTGTATAGGTTATTATTAAAATAGTTATCTGCACCATCTTCTAATGAACTCTTCCTACTCCTGCTTTGATTTTTTGTAAAGTGGAATTCATACATAAAGGCCTTTATCCAATCCTTACCCCAGAAAGTATCTCTATTGTCTTCCACGTAGATTCCATAACGCCCATCAGGAAAATTACCCAGTTTTAAACCAGATCCGTCTTCAAAAATATGGTTGTAAAAGAATTCCACGTCCAGATCATTAATCCTTGACTTCATCTTAAGTTCATAACTTCCAATCTGATTACCGAGTGCGTTTACTTCCTGGCCGCCCACGTCATCTATTCCGGCTCTACCTGTAATAACGCGTCCATAGTCTTCCAGGGTCTGTGGTAGTCTTCCAAATTCCTCCGATGTTCCTGCCCATTGCACGAATTGTTGCAACCCGAGACTCACTTTGAAATCTTTCTGACTTCTATAAACTAAATGTCCACTTTTATGATGTAATCTAGGGT
>NZ_JBLVTK010000002.1:170064-171431 GCF_048285865.1 Christiangramia marina
GAAGATATTCGCCAAAAGAAAATTTAAATCCCAGTCCGTAATCTTTAAAGTTGAAGAAGATTGGTTCAACCGTTTCAATAGATACGCCTGGAAAAGGTGATGCATTCAGCGACCATAGTATGCTTTCATTGCTAACACTTAAACCCTGGTAAAGATCGGTTCGCTGTCTTTTACCAATATCTACCCTTATCTTAGGAGAAACGTAACTAAAATAAGCTTCGTCAATTTTAAGGCCATCACCATAGCCATCCTTATATAGAAATCCACCTCCAAATTGAAAAGACCTGGTATTATCTATTTCAAAAATAGCCGTACCCGATAATAGTCCGCTATAAAAAGTTTTCTCATCTACCCTACCTCTACGGTTAGAATGCATCCAAAATGGAGATTCTGATCCACTATAAAGTCCTGCAGCACCTTTAACATCAAGATTAAAATAATCCTGACCAGATGAACTTAAACCAAGGATAAAAAATATGTATAGAATAAAAGGATGCCTCATAGATCTACTTGGGTTGCAAATATTACTAATTAGAATTTAAAATCTGTAATTTTGAACGGTAAAATAGATTATATGCTATCGATATTTAGTAGAAGTAAATATTTGGTTGACCTTATAGAAGGGATGCCAGATTTTCACAATCATACCTTGCCAGGTATTGATGATGGTTCTGATAGCATTGATACATCACGGGAATTATTTAAGGGGTATTCTGAGATAGGGATTGATCATATTGTGGCAACTCCGCATATTATAGGTGAATTTTATCCTAATACTTCTAAAAGTATTGGAGAAGCTTTCAAGAAAGTAAAAGAGGCAAAGGCCGGACCCAAAAATTTCAGCTTTGCTGCGGAATATATGATGGATCAGCACTTTCTTGAAATTCTAGCAAATGATGATGTACTTACAGTTACAGATAATAAAGTCCTTGTGGAAATGTCTTATTTTCAAGCTCCAATCAACTTAACCCAGATACTTTTTAAGCTTCAGAATAGTTCCAAGGCACCAATCTTAGCGCACCCTGAAAGATATACTTATATGCATTCGAAAGATCTGAGCAAATATCATGATCTAAAAACCAGAGGTTGTCTTATGCAAGTCAATATGTTATCCCTGTCCAATCATTATGGAAAGAGCATACAGAAAATGGCTTATCAATTAATTGAAGAAGGTTTAATAGACTATATCTGTAGTGATGTACACAAAATTAGTCATCTGGAAAAGATCAAGGAGATTAAAATCCCGACTAAATATGTGCAGAATATAACTACTATATCTGCTAATAATGGTGAGCTGCTACGTCAACATTTTAATTAGAATTAGAAATGCGTTTTTTAATACGCTGCCATCTAGATACGTTATCTTC
>NZ_JBLVTK010000002.1:171467-172353 GCF_048285865.1 Christiangramia marina
CTGAGCACCATAGCTAAACTTTGAATAATCGATATCATTAAGTATAACTGCAAGACCTTTCAGCTTACCTTGTTTTCTTAATTCTTTTGGAAAATCCAATAGAGCCTTTTCAGTATAATCTGCTCTGGTAACATAAAGTGTATAGTCTGCCAATTGACTTATCAAAAGAGTATCAGTCACAATCATGGTAGGGGCTGTATCGACAATGATGTAATCATAATTAGCTCTCGATTTTTCTATCAAGCTTTCCATACGATCGTTCATTAGTAATTCTGCAGGATTTGGAGGTATTGGGCCAGATAAAACTACATCAACTTCTATATTATGATCATTCGTTTTAGAAATGATATCCGCTACCTGTACATCATAATCATATAAATAATCAGATAAACCTTTCTCTTTAGCACCTACAGTATCACTAGTATACCTATGCAATTTCGGGTTTCTTATATCAGCTCCAATTAATAAAACTTTTTTATTAGAACTTGCTAAAGTCCTGGAAACATTGTAAGAAACAAAGGTTTTCCCCTCCCCCTTAATTGTAGAAGTTACAAAAATAACGTCTCCTCTGGTTTTATCTTTATTTTGCACTAAGTAGGCCAGATTGGTTCTTAGTATTCTGAATGATTCAGCCAATGGAGATCTGTCATTAAGTTGAATAACGTCAGTTTCTTCTGGTTTGATTCTAGGCAATTCCGCTAAGAATGGCACATCCTTCAATAATGATGTCAAATCACCCTTATGATGAACTTTAGTATCTAAGAAATTCTTAGCGAATATGATTAAAATTGGTATAATTAAACCTATCAAAAATCCTGCTACAAGAATAATCCAGGGTTCAGGATCTACAGGAGAATTATTAGTAAAAGGTGTATCTATCACACGG
>NZ_JBLVTK010000002.1:172426-181433 GCF_048285865.1 Christiangramia marina
CTTTAATTTGCTGTTGACGCTCTATATTACGCATGCCCTTTTCCAAGCCAGGAAAGGCACTAAACTGACCTTGGGCAACGTTTTCTCTTTTGCTGAGTTCCCTCAATTGGATGTTGAGGGAGCTTCTAGTACTTTGAATATTTTCGAAAAGATTATTCCGCAAACCGTTCAGCTGCTCGCTTAGAGTTTTGACAACAGGGTTCTTCTCGGTACCACCCTCTAGATAAATATTGCGCTCTACTACTAATGAATTGTAAGAATTCACAAGTCCTGAGATTCCACCTTCACTAATCCCTACATCTGGTAACAATTCGTATTCGCCCTGACTTCTAAGAAGTTCTTCAACAGACTTTAATAATTCAAGCTGTGTTTCGAGGTTAAATATTTCCTGTTCAGCAGCAGAAAACTTCGATTGAAATTCAGATGCACCGCTTCCAATATCCATGATTCGATTATCCCTCTTAAAATCAGCAATATTGACCTCTACAGAATCTAACTCTGTAGTAATCATTTCTAACCTATCCTGGATAAATTTGGTTGTATTTTCTGCAACTTCCTGATTATTCTTTACTCCCTCTTCATTGAAGCGCTCCATTAACTTACTTAGAAAATCCTGAGATTTCTCTGGAGTGTTCTGAATTAGGCTTAGGGACAAAATATCCTTTGCTTGCCCTTTTTGAGTTATTTGTAACCTGGATATATACTCAGCCGCTACGTCCCCCACAGGTTCCAACACAATATTTACTGAACTTGTCTTCCCAAAACTTCCTTGCTCTTCACCTGATTTAGGTAAAATAACGAATTTGAGACCCTCCAGCTCGATTACTTCCCCAATCTTATGATCAGCATTGTACTCCAGGCTTTCATCCTCAAGTCTGAATGAAGTTTCAGAGGTTGGTGTCACTACGAAGTCTCTCGAACTCGTATTAACAATACTATCACTGGTGATAAATTCGATCAACACTGGGCTGGATTGATATGCTTCAACTGTAATAATATTACCTTCAATGAAATAGCTTACATTATGTCCTAGCTCATCCACTACACTTTCAACAAGCTTTTTAGATTTTAATTTTTCAATATGATTTTGTATACCATCATCTTCTAAAGAGAAAATAGCTCCGCCACCTGATGGGGTAGCATTCATAGCATTCTGTTTTTCATCATCAACAATGATCATGGTTGCTTCAGTGCTATATTGAGGTATAGTGTACCTATTGTACAAGTAAGCGAGCACTCCTCCGATAATAAAACCAAGTAGAATCCATTTCCAGTAAGCCAGATATTTATATAGTTCTGCCTTTAGATCGAAGTTTGATTCTTCCTTTTCTTCAGTGAAATCGTTTAATTCCTCCATTTAGCGTACGAAAATTAAAATTAAACCTATTACCGAACTAACAAGACCAAGTATAGCACCAGGACTACCGAAGAATCCAGCAGATTTCATTCGGGCGTAGGTAGGCTCTACATAGACTATATCATTTTGTTTTAGATAATAATAAGGACTACTAAACAAATCTGTTTCAGTCATATCAATGAATCCAACCGACTTCACACCATCCTCCTCTCTAATCACACGAATGTTTTGTCTTTTTCCTGTATAGCTTACGTCCCCACTCATGGCAATTAATTCGGGCATAGTGATTCTCCCATCAGTAATCTGAACTCTTCCAGGAGATCCTACTTCACCCAATACGGTAATACTGAAATTAACTATTCTTACATCAACAACTGGATCTCTTACATAATCTGTAATCTGATCTTCAAGTTTCTCCTGGATCTGAGTTCTTGTTAGACCTTTTACCTCGATGCTTCCCAGAACTGGAAAATTGATAGTTCCCTCCGGGCTAACTAAATAACCAGTTAAGGATAGATTCTGACCTCCACCTCCTCCGGATGATTGTCCTCCTCCCTGTTGGTTCATCTGGAAGGGAGCTACAATCTCAGGATTAATTGAAGATGAGGACACGTTGATACGTAGCACATCGTTTTTCTCAATTTTCGGTTCGTAATCTAGCAAATTCACCTGCCCTTCCAACTCCTGAACATCATTGAAATAAACCACCTGATCCTTAGTAGCACAGCTGTAGAAGCAGCTAGCAATAAGTGCTACAATTAACAATTTCTTCATCAATTAATTTCTGATTTTTTGATTTCCTTTAAGTTGTCGAGTTTTTCATAAGAAGAATTATTACTCTTAAATTCCGGTATCAACTCTTTAAGTTTAGCTACTACCTTATCATTTTTCAACTTGGTAGCAGATTTTATTATCTTGAGAATATTCTCATTTATTCCTTCATAATTTCTCACCACCTCCTGGCCAATCATTATCTTCTTGTGATGCGTTGGAAGCGTTTTGCATTCATCATTCAACAATTCTTCGTATAATTTCTCACCTGGCCTAAGTCCAGTAATTCTAATTTTAATATGCTTGTTCGGTTGATAACCCGCAAGTTTAATCATCTTGATAGCTAAGTCCATGATTTTCACTGGCTCACCCATATCGAATACAAAAATTTCACCACCCTTACCCATTGCACCGGCTTCAAGCACTAGTTGACAGGCTTCCGGGATCGTCATGAAATACCTGATGATATCTGGATGAGTAATTGTTACAGGGCCACCTTTCTCTATCTGTTTCTTGAATAACGGCACTACCGAACCATTAGAGCCTAGAACGTTACCAAAACGAGTGGTTATAAATCTCGTAGAACCTATACCAGTTTGAAGCTGATTATGAAATAAGGATTGAACATACATTTCAGCAGCTCTCTTGGAGGCGCCCATTACATTACTTGGGTTAACCGCTTTATCTGTTGAAACCATAACGAAATGTCCCACATTGTACTTCACAGCAAGATCTGCGAGATTTTTGGTTCCATGTATATTAACAAATACCGCTTCATGTGGATTACTTTCCATCAAAGGAACATGTTTATATGCTGCAGCATGATAAACAACATCGATGTCTTGATTCTGGAACATAAGCTCCAGTCTCTTTTGGTTTCCAACATCACAAACAATTACTTTGAAATTCAGGTCTGGAAACTTGGATTCCACCTCCAATTGTAAATTATGTAACGGAGTTTCAGCCTGATCTAGTATTATCAAACGCTTTGGATCATATTTAGCAACCTGTCTTACGATCTCGCTACCAATAGAACCTGCTGCACCAGTGACCAGTATTGTCCTGTCCGTTAATTGCTCAATTTTGTTCTGAGTTTCAAGGTTGATAGGTTCTCTATCCAGCAGATCTTCAATCTGCAATGTTTTTACCTTATTAGCTATCGGCTCCCCGCCCCAGGTTGAAACTAGGGGTGCATTATAAATCGCTATATCATGTTCCAAACACTCCTCTACCAATTTAAATTTTTCTTCTGAAGAAAGAGTGTGTTCAGAAAATATGATCGCTTCAGCGCCAAGAGAATTTAGTTCTTCATGAATCTTCTTAGTATGTTTTAAAACCGGCTTATCCAGTACACGAAGTCTTTTATGTGAATCCTGTGTTAGAAATCCCACAATTCGGAATCTACGCGGATGTTCAATTTCAAGCGCCCCTGCTATAGAGATTGCATTTTCATCAACCCCTAATATAACTGCATTAATTAGAGACTCATTCTTCTGAAGAATCTTAAAATACTCATAGAATTGTTTGACACTAAGTCTGAAAAGGAATAATAAAGAAAATGATATCCATAAATTAATTAGCAATCCGCCAATTAAAAAGATTTTTTGACCTATTAGGAAATAGGATGCATAATTAATCGCAACCAACCCGACGAAAGCACTACAAGTTGATAGTAATAACTTCAAGGCATCTACGTTAGAAGAATAACGTATAATACCAGCATAAGTCTTGAAAACAAAAAAGAAACCAACGTTCATAGTAATTACCAGAAGTGCTTTCTCATAAAAATTCAATAAAGTATACTGAAAAGGAGATAGATCTAAAAGGATAAATATGGTTAAAATCGTTGAGATAGTAACCAGACCTATATCGATCATCAAAATTGCCCATCTAGGAAGATATCTTAGATTTCGGATATCCAAAGAGTTATCAGGACCTGATATTATGTTAGAAAGGGCTTTTCTTATGCTCCCCATAGTCTATTGGTCTTTTTTCAAATGACTTTTAATTGCATTACTGATTCTGGATCTATCACTATCTGACAGATTGCTACCACTTGGCAAACAGAGTCCATTGTCGAACATGGTCTCAGCAACTCCCGTGCCGTAAAACGGACTATCCGCAAAAACAGGTTGCATGTGCATAGGCTTCCAAAGCGGTCGACATTCAATATTTAAAGCACCAAGTGATTCTCTCAAGTCTTCTCTAGAGAACCCAGTAACCTCACTATCAATAGTTAAAACGCTTAGCCAATGATTACTGAAATAATCTGTAGACGGCTCAGAAAACAAACTGACTCCTTCGACACCACGGAATAAATTTACATAAAATTCGAACATTTCACGTCTCGCTCTTACTCTTTCATCCAATACCTCCATTTGACCACGACCAATTCCTGCGGAAATATTACTCAATCTATAATTATAACCAATTTCGCTATGCTGGTAATGTGGGGCATCATCCCTGGCCTGAGTTGCGAGAAAGACAGCTTTCTGCTTCATTTTCTCAGTCTTATTAACTAAGGCGCCACCACCAGAGGTAGTGATAATCTTATTACCGTTAAATGACAAAATAGCCAATTCGCCGAAGGTGCCACAATTTGCACCTTTGTATGTACTCCCAAGAGCTTCAGCGGCATCTTCTATAACTGGAATGTTATATTTATCTGCAATCCTATTGATTCGATCCACCTGATATGGCATACCGTATAAATGAACGGCAACAATAGCTTTCGGTTTTTTGCCTTTTTTTATTCTATCCTCTATAGCAATCTCCAGCTGATCAGGACAGATATTCAAAGTTTTGGATTCACTATCAATAAATATTGGAGTGGCACCCAGATACTTTATTGGGTTGGCTGAAGCCGCGAAGGTCATGCTTTGACATATAACTTCATCTCCATTCGAAACTCCAAGCATAATTAAAGCCAGGTGCAATGCAGCTGTTCCAGAACTTAATGCTGCAACTTCAACTTTTCCACCAAGATATTTTTTAATATCATTTTCAAATCCAGAGACATTGGGACCCAAAGGTGCTATCCAATTCTCATCGAATGCATCATGAATATATTTTAACTCATTACCACCCATATGCGGGGAGGATAGCCAGATCTTATCGTTTGACATATTAATTCTTATTGTATTTAATTATTCGGCCTGGATTCCCAACAACCACAGCGTAATCGGGAATATCTTTCAATACAACAGCACCAGCACCAATTGTAACCCACTTGCCAATACTTATTCCTGGGATGATTGAAGCTCCAGCTCCAATGTGGGAACCTTCTCCAATACTCACTGCTCCAGTTACAATTGCACCTGGAGAAACATGTGCAAATTTAGCGATGCTTACATCATGTTCAATGATAGCATTCGAATTAATAATGCTGTTTTCGCCTACATTCGCTGAGTGACTAATAACAGCTCCAGCCATAACAACAGATCCTTTTGACACAAACGCGGCTTTTGAAACAGTTGCAGTTTTATGAATCAATGCCTGATGCAGTTTTATTCTATATTTTAAACAAATATGCTTCCGGATCTTGTTGTCTCCAATGGCCACAATTGTATCGATCTTCTGAAGTATATTTCTGTCAACTGTATGATCGATCTCAAAACCAGCTAATTCGAAAATTTCAGAATTATCATCTAATATATAATCCACGGTATCACCAGTTCCGGAATTGATAATATCCAGAATAACCTTCGCATGTCCACTTGCCCCAAATAAGATCATCAATTCCTACCGTTAAATGGTTCTGTAGTTGCCATATTTTCCGCAGTAATGCCTTCAGAAATTACAACTTTTTTAATTGTTTTAAACAAAATTTTAAGGTCAAGACAGAAAGACTGATTTTTCACATACCACCCATCATATTCAAATTTTTTCAACCAGCTTATAGCATTTCTTCCATTCACCTGTGCCCATCCGGTGATCCCAGGCTTGACTTCATGTCGTTTTAATTGTTCTTCATTGTATAATTGGAGATACTGAGGCAGTAAGGGTCTTGGCCCCACAATGCTCATATCTCCCTTCAACACATTAAACAATTGCGGTATTTCATCAATGGAAGTCTTTCGAACAAAGCTACCAATTTTCGTTAAACGCTCAGAGTCAGGCAACAAATTGCCCTGATCGTCCACTTCATCGGTCATAGTTTTATACTTCACTATCTTGAAAATATCACCATTTTTACCAGGTCTGGACTGATAAAAAAAGGGTTTACCATTATTTGCCCGATATAATAGTATTGTGACTACAATTAAAACCGGACTCAGAATCACCAGCGCTATAACAGCAGCTAAAAAATCAAAGATTGGTTTAATTAAATTTCTGTACATTCAGTCAATTAAGAATTACTTCAGCCGGGGCGCGAATTTAATCATGTTTGAGAGAGCTTTCTAACTCTTTGTATTCTTTTAACAGAATTTGCCAAAAGTACTCTCTTTCATATTTTTCTTGAATTACATGACGAGCATTTAATGTAAGTCGACTTCTCAATTCTACATCATCGCCTAATTTTTTCATAGCAACCTTCAGCGCTTCTACAGACTTTACGGGTACGATAATACCGTTCTCACCATCTTGAATAATTTCATTACAACCATTAATGTCAGTAACGATTGCTGGTAAAGACATGGCACCTGCCTGTAAAACTACATTTGGAAAACCTTCTCGATATGATGGAAAAGTTAGAACATCTGCGATCGCAAAATAAGGTCTCACGTCAGGCTCGTACCCGGTGGTTACAATTTTTGGATTATTTTCAATCTCTTGAATAATTTCTTCTGAAATCGGGTCCAGATCCTGTTCAAATGGGCCAATTAATAATAAGCTACACTTGGGAGTATTAAATCTAAGTTCATTAAAAGCACGAACAAGCTCTTCTATACCTTTCTCTTTTACCAACCTCCCTACAAAAACAAAAACGATATCTTCCTGTGGCATTCCTAAGGTTGACTTTAAGTCCGCTTTGAAGTTTTCAGAATACTGTTGGGGGTCAAAATAAGTCGTATCTATCCCGTTTGAGCTACCATTCCCCAAAACTTTCAATTTAGATTCATTAGCATATTCTAAATCCAAAATAATATTCTTCAATTCAAATGAGTTTGGAAATACCTTATGAGCTAGTTTATAAGTAAGCTTTTCTACTAAATCTAAAATTTTTCTCTTAGTTCCACTTACCTCTAATAATGGCAAACCAGCAACAGTATGCAACCTGATTGGAACACCTGCGAGCCAACCAGCTAGCATACTAATTATACCAGCTTTAGGAGTATGACTATGAATAATTAAGGGTTTTTGTTTACGTAAAAAACTGGTGAGTTTAAATACAGCTTTAAGGTCGGCAATGGGAGTTATAGCTCGAGTTAATTCTACAGTATAGGTTTCTACATCATTATCAACCCCATATTTCTCGAGTCTTTTTTCATCTGCGGCAACAGCTATTACCTGATAATGCTGACTCATAAAGGTAAGCTGTCCTTCAAGAAGCTTTTCCAGAGATAAAGGAATGGTGGTAACGCGAACAAGTTTATCCAAACTATTATTTTTAAACTAATCTATTGCAAATTTAATCTTAAATCAGTCAGCTCATCCATTGTAAATGATTCCATTCCGTACCTATCTTGGCATTTGGAGAAATGTTCTAGAATTTCTTTGAGATCTTTCAAATTGGATTGAGGATTTCCTCCAAAATTATGTGGATGCCACCATAAATGATAAATTCTATTGTTTTTAGCTGCAAACTCCAATTCATTTTTGATTCTGTTTATCCTCAATGAATCCTTAAAATTATTTTCGTGAGGCCTCAATAATCTCGATGCTTTTTGCTGAACAACCTTATTAACTTTTACACTACTGAGATCGTAGGATTTATCATTTAGTCCGATATATGCATCGCCCGTGCGGAAGATTTTATCAGCTAAGGTATCTCTCTGCGTATTTTTCCAGTACCAATTTTCCGGATTAATCCTGATTGTTCTAATACCATTGTTCACACAAATATCCTGATAAGATCCGTTAAATTGGTTTCTTGGAAAAACAAGACTTTTTAATTCCAAACCCTTTTTAGAGGCAAGCTTCCTGACTAACTCAAGGTCTGATGCGAAACTTTCCCTATTCTGGCCCTCTTCAAGACAATAATAGTGAGAATATGTATGTGTAGCAATTTCCTGATGATTGGACTGGGCGATCAGGTCAATTAATTCACTAGCCCAACATAGCTTTTCGTTTATTCTAGTTTTATGTTCTTTACCGTAATCATAAGCTGATAATTTCTGATTGGTGTAGTTAGGATAGTACTGTGGTAGGTTATCCATCCATTCACTCCAGCTTTCGTTGAAAAGCATTCCAACAGTTGCCCATGTACTATGAATTTCATGATTGTTGAATAGTTTTAAAAGATCAGGAATGAGATTTCGAGTATTTTCAAAATACTCTACTTTATCATGATGATCAACTTTATCAAAAACACCCCAGATGAGTTCAAAATCCAGGGAAATAACTAAACAACCTTTCATAAAATTTCTATTTTGAGAAGAGTATCAAGATTTTGAGACAGTAATGATGCATATTATAAAAAATTAATAGGTCATAATTGAGACGCAAGATTTGCGTTGATCATGTCACTTGTAAATTATTTGCAGCTTTTTGAAGTTTTCTCTTTTTAATAATCTTATCATATTTTTTCTGAGCGAGGTAATAGTAAATAACGAAAAAGAGAAAATACATTACCATGGATTTCTGACGCATAATAATACCCAAATTCGACATTACAAATGTCAAAGCTAAAGAGGACAAAAAGAACACTGTAATACTCATTTTAACTACAATATTGGATTTTTTCAAGAACTTGATAAAATCCTTTTTCAGGATTTT
>NZ_JBLVTK010000002.1:181459-188333 GCF_048285865.1 Christiangramia marina
TCTCAGCAGATACTATCAAACCTAATAATCCGGGGGCGTCAAAAAACAACGGACGAAACCAAAATGTAAATAATTTTAAAGGTAATGGATAAGAACTCATATCGACCCCAGAACCAGATTTTGCAAGTTCTCCACCCCTATCTTCAGAAAACTCTTCAAAATCAGACAGTAAGTCATCTGACCCCTCTAATCCTGCAACGGCAAGAATTTGATCTTGAACCAACATTAGTCCACCAATCATTCCAACATAAATCAATAACTTTCTGCTAAATGATATTTTCTCTCTTCCGGTCATGTATCCCAAAACAGTTCCTACTCCAATAAATAAAAACACATGAGGTCTAATAAAGTATATTATCAAAGATGCAAACAACAAAATAAACTTTCGTTCCTTTGGATTTTTAATAGCGTAAGCGAATATCATTAAGGCCATGAATATGGGCGCACCCTTGCCTAGAGAAGCTGTCCAAAAATGCATGTTTGGCAAAAATAAAATAAGCACTAAAAAATCAAACCTGCCAAATACCTTAATTTTAACCGGGATATTCTCTCTAAAGAATAGATAAGCGAATAAAAAGCCAATAAAACCGAACCACGCAAAAAGTACCATCATCATCTCGTAATTAAACTTGAGGTAATTGATGAACGGATAAGAAATGAAATCCATAAAAGTTGTTCCAGTACCAAAAAAATCACCCCAGCTCTTTAGCGGCGATTGAGGACGGTCAAAATAATTCTTTGAATCTGATGGGTTAAAATAGGCATAGGTGTAATAGACTATAAAAAAGAAAAAATGATAGATGAAAAGTGAATTCATGAGTTTCTTATCAAAAAAGCCGTGACTTTTTTGATATCTATTGAATATGGCTTGGGTTACCAGAAGTAATACCAAAAGTAAAATTAACGCACCAATCATTTAAAATAATTCTAAGTCTCCTAAACTATAGCTCCAATTTTGCAATTCTAATAAATCATCTTCCGACTTACTATCAAGATTTAATTTTCTTATTGTCAGCTCAGGCCCATGATTCCCGTTGTGACTAAGACCATAGTTCAAGTCACATCTAGAGGAATAACTTATGAATTGAACTCCTGAGGTCTTTATCCATCTTTTAATATCAGCCTTTACATCTCTTTGGTCCTTATTATTATTTTTCATTAGAACCTCGACAATTCTAAGCTCTCTCATTTTCCCTTGAGATTTAACGTAGCTTGCGATATAGTAATTCTTAGTGGCCTTCACATTATAATTTTGCAAAGGGTTACTTTCGTACCGCCATCGCAAAAATTCTCGATTCTTAGGTGTAAATAGTTGATCGCTATAGGAACTATTCAAATTCACATCAAAAAGCAATAAGTTCAATTCTTCGTCAGTAGATTGAATCTTAACTTCCAAATCAAATTGCTCTGAAGAATTGAACCAATAAATCGGATTCACAGGTTTAAGGTTAACATTCAACTTGGAAACTGTTTGCCAGCCCATTTTGAGGTATCCTGGTTTGCTTTGGTTGTTAGGTGTATTAAAGACAAAATCTCCTTCTTCAGCTTTCGCTATCTCAATTGCTTTCAAGGTTAGTTTTTTAAATATACCTTTACCCTGGTGATCTGGATGTGTAGCAGTATCTACTGCTCTATATGCAGAAAACTTACGGTCGCCTCTTTGCCACTTCCATCGCATTAACGCACGTACTCCTATTATTTTTGAATCTTCAATTGCTAAAAGCACAAGAGATCTACCAAAAGGATTGTCGATATGTTTGTAACGCCAAACCTCTTCAGATTTTTTAGACGAAGTTTCTCCTAAACTTGCCTTGAGCACCTGTAAAATCTCAGGTATGTCTGCGTCGGTAGCCTTTCTAATGTCCATCACTTAAACTATTTTACTGTTGGCAAGTTCTTTATAAATACTTTCTAGCTCATTAACCATTCTTTCAAGACTAAAACTTTCAATAACTCTCGTTCTGGCAGCTTTTTTAAAATTCATCAATTTCTCCGGAGAATCTATTAAAGTCTGACAAAGTTCGCCAAGTTCTTCCCATTTATCCACAGGGCAGATAAGACCATCCTTTTTATCTCGAATCACTTCCTTAATACCTCCGGCATCTGTAGAAACAACAGCGCACTCCATACTCATGGATTCCAGTAAAGCAATTGGAAGGCCTTCGAAGGAAGAACTCATCATGAAAATATCCATGGCTGAAAAATAGGGTTTCACATTCGTTTGTAAACCTGGAAACAAAACCTTTTCAGCCAAATTTAAACGCTTCAATTCAGTTTTAATTTCATTTTCCAATGGTCCGGCCCCAACTATTATTCCATATAAATTTTTATTCCTCTTTTCTAGAGTTTTAAAAACCTTAAGCCATTCTACAAGTCTCTTTTGAAATCTAAAGACCGCAACATTGCCTAATACTACAGCATCCTGCGGAATGCCTAATTCTTTTCTGGTAGCTTCTTTAAAATTACTATCCTTTTGAAACGAATCTGTGTTTACACCGTTTAGAAGAGTGCGTACAGGTATTTTCAAATCAATATTGTTTTTTATTGATTTCGTGACATCTTCAGAAACTCCAAGAGCCAGACTTTGTGAGTTGAAAGTAAACTGGTTAATTTTTTTAGTTACAATATGATATCTTTCCTGCATATTATGTTCACTATAAATTGTAGGAATTCCAGTTTTAGAATATACCAGCCTTCCTAAAAATCCAGCCCAGGGTAAATGACAATGTATAACATCTATGTGATTTGTTTTACAATACTCAATTACTTCAGAATATCGCTGCAACAGGCGAATATTATTATTTGCAGAAAAGCAAGTGACATTTCCTCCGGCATTCTCAATACTTTCAACCATTTGATCTTTCCAGGGAAGAAAATATGCTGTATGAAATTCAAAACTATCTTTATCGTGGATCTTAAGAGTTTCAGGGATTAACATTTCTGCACCTCCACGCCCAAGAGACTTGATTATATGAAGAACCTTTATTTTGCTCATCTAATTCTTTAAATTACCCAGCAAAATTATCCTATTTAGATAAGACTGCAAGAATTATCAGATAAAGTTTAAAATACCAAAACAAGAAGTTACCAAAATTGCCTATTATAGCTGCAAATTTGAGGTGAATACTAAATCAATTTTTTGATTTCGATTTTTACTAATTCATTTAATGACAGAACGATTAAACTAATCTCATTATACGTCTTACAGTTTTTCAGCTTTATGAGAAAATTTTATTACGAAATATTGAGTTTTTTTAACGGCATAATAAGATTCTATTTTAGGAAAAACCTCCGTGTTTTGGCTTACCACGATGTTCCCAATAAAGCTATTTTTTCCAGTCATATAAAATACCTTAAATCACAATACAATATTATTAGCATTGAGACTTTGCGGGAGTCATTGCTCAATGACGATGTAAAACTACCTAATTATTCATTGTTAATAACCTTTGATGATGGGTACAGAAATGTATTAGAAAACGGATTGCCAGTTTTAATTAAAAATAAAGTTAGTAGCTGTATTTTTATAATAACTCGTTATATAGACACAACTACTAATTTTTGGTGGAAGGATGTTGAAGTCAACGGTAAAGTGAAAGGTGAGTCTTCGAAAGAAATTCGACAAACAATAAATAAATTAAAAAAAATTACAAATATAGAAAGAATCGCAGTCTTAAATAAAACCCCTTCAACGGAACAAAAGCAATTAACTTCTGAAGAACTGCGATACATGAAAAGAAATAAAATGTATGTAGGCAATCATACTCATAATCATCCAATGCTCAATAATTGTTCTGACGATGAGATTCAAAACGAATTGGAGGCTTCCAAATATTTATTTGATCTGTGGAAGATTGAAGGGTTTGAGGTTTTTGCTTACCCAAACGGGGATAGAACTGAAAAAACAGATGAGATCCTATTAAAAAACCATATAAAACTGGCATTTTTATTTGATCATAGCATCAATTCAACTAATATTTCTTCAATGGCTATTTCCCGAATTAAAACCAATGCAGATATGCCTTTATCTGAATTGAAAGTTAAAGCTTCAGGACTGCATTCATTAATTTCCAACCTCACATTATTTCGAAATGGTAGCGTATAGACTTATTGATTACAGTACCGACCGTGATGACGTATTAAAACTATTGAATCAAAACCTAACACCCAGAAATACGGATGAGTTCTTTAATTGGAAATACCTTAATTATCCAGGGGGTAGTTCTATAGGTGCTGTCGCAGTTATGGATAAAAAAATTGTAGCAGTGGTTTTTTATCTGCCATTCAATTTTTACAATAACGGACAAATGATTAAGGCTGCCAGACCTGTTGGAGGGTGTACAGATCCTAAGTACAGAGGTAAAGGCATCTTTAAAAAACTTATGAAGTTTTGCCTTGAATCCTATCAGAAAGATTACAAATTTCTTTTCGCCAATCCGAATAGATTTAGTCATCCAGAATTTATGAAAATGGGATGGAAAGAATTAGTTTATGAATACCATATTGGAGTCATTTCCCCCTTTAATTTTAAAAGCAGACTAAATTTTGAATCCAATCCTGGCAACTCTTTATCAAGCGATTTAAAACTTTCACATGAAGATTATGTTTCTGCAGGAACTACAGAATTTATTAATTGGAGATATCAGGATAAAAGATATATTGTTCAGAAATTTAAAACTGGAAGTAATGAAAATTATATCATTTATAGAGTGTCAAAAATAAAAAATGTCAGATCTATCATCTTGTGTGATTATTGTGGGGATGAGTTATATATAAATCAGGCCATTAAAAAAGCGTGTAGGATAGAAGGTACCTGGTTCGTTTATTTCATGAAGAATGATACGACTTCAAAAATAAATTTCCTATTCACTAAACGGCATCGTAAGGTTTTGGTTACTTATACTGAGAGAGAGCCGAATATTATTAAAAAAATTAGATTTTCTCTTGCTGATCTGGAAGGAACGGTTTAATCCTCATTCGAATTTATGAGTTTTAATTAGTAATTTCGCTTGTGGTCTTATCAAAAAAAATTAAAACAATGAATTGACAAGACCTGTTCTAATAGAAGTTTTATCAAGAATTATTGAGGTCTTATTACTGGCAAACCAAAGCTCCATCCAAATAAATGAAAAAAGAAAACAAGTTCGAATACCAGGAAAATCAATATATCTTCCCTTATCATCATATACCTTATTTAGATAGTGAAAACAATGTAGTAAACCATCGTTCATTGGGGTGGGGTTTTAAATATTTCACCTACTTATTGAGAATAAGAGAACTTGTAGAGGAGATTAATCCTGACTCTATATTAGACGTAGGATGTGGTGAAGGGAGATTTTTAGGTCTTTTAGGAAATCGCATTCGTAAGGTTGGAGTCGATCTTTCCCCAAGACCCATAAAATTTGCTCAGGCATTTCATCCAGATATTGAATTTCATTGTGCAGATGCTAATCAATTAAAGGAAGAGTTTGATGTAGTCACTGCTATTGAGGTTTTAGAACATGTTCCCGATGAGCAGGTTACTAATTTTCTGAAAATTTTAGAAAAACGGCTTATAGAAAGCGGAAAGATTATAATTTCAGTACCCACAACAGTTCTTCCAGTATCCGAGAAACACTATCGCCATTATACACTGGAAATTCTTAAGCAACAGTTGGAGAATTCCAAAATTAACTTAGAAATCGAGCATGTAGAGTACGTTTATAAATCTTCTTCCTTGCTCAAACTTTATTCAAAATTGACTCAGAATAAATTGTGGATTATAGAAATTAGGCCTTTACGAAATTTCGTTTGGCGGATGGTGAAATCTAAATATACGATAGCAAACGAGGGTAATGGCGAAGAAATGATTGTCATTTTAAAGAAGAAATGATATGCTCATCCGTTAAGCATTTCACCCACATATCTGAAAACTTTTTATAGCCCAGCATTGAGAAATGACAGTAGTCTAGCAAGCGATATTTTTTATCGAAAAGTAAATCGGTATTGGGTCCTTCGTGAACAATTTCGAAATCTTTTATAATTTTATTTTGAATATCTATCAAGCTACTATCTGATGGTGTATTGCAAATGGATGTTCTTGATAGATATATAGGAATATGAATTCCTTCTCTATACAATTTCTGAAGAAGTATTTTAAAATCCTCATAATAGTTTTCGTTTCCGAATTTCATACTATGATTGATCTCTCCCTGATGAAAAAGTATCGCATCCACTCTACCGTATTTTGCTAATAATTGCTGATAGCTATTTATTAAATAAGTTATATATGGATCTTCAATAAGCTCTTCAAGGCGCTTTCCCTGCCAGCCATTGTTAGAAAAGATAACGCTCTCGTGATTTCCGTTTTCTATTAATTTATCTCCTACTATCCCCCAAACAGAGCCACCCTTACCGGTTCCACCTAACGACGGATCATGGTACAAATACGCCTTCCCTTCCAAAAATTGGTAAACATTTTCCCGAACATCGTATCCAATTTGACCATGATTTACAGAATTAGATTGACCGTAAGTCAGGTAGATCCCAGTGTTCTCTGAAACCGCAATATCCACTTCCACTAAAGAATCAATATCTAAATTTCTTTTACTATTAGTATCAACTCCTTGCTTAATCTCGAAGAAAATGTCAAATGGAAAATAACGGTAATGACCTGTCGCTATCCCAAAACAGTAAGCACCGATTATAAATAAGACTCCTAAAATAAGTGTTTTACTTTTCATTAAATCTAATTAGGGCTAACCAAAATTTTATCAAAAATAGCAGTTTCTTTAGAAATTATAGATTTCATAGGTTCTTCAAAAACCAAGTTTATAATATATATGTTTTTTTCTTTAATTATATTGCGCTCCAAATATAAGACCAGGGTTTCTTG
>NZ_JBLVTK010000002.1:188374-207798 GCF_048285865.1 Christiangramia marina
ATACTAGGAATATCAAGCTTTTATCACGACTCAGCTGCAAGTATTATTGTAGATAATAAAATTCTCGCTGCAGCACAGGAAGAAAGGTTTACACGAATAAAACACACGCCTGAATTTCCAAAAAATTCTATTATCTATTGTCTAGAGGAAGCTGGTCTAACTTTGAACGAGCTCGATGCTATTGTTTTTTACGACAAACCGTTACCGAAGTTTGAAAGATTGCTTAGTACTTATTATGCCGTAGCCCCTAGAGGGTTGTTATCTTTTTTAAAATCTATGCCGGTTTGG
Organism: Christiangramia marina; assembly: GCF_048285865.1. NCBI lineage: Bacteria > Pseudomonadati > Bacteroidota > Flavobacteriia > Flavobacteriales > Flavobacteriaceae > Christiangramia > Christiangramia marina. The sequence continues at coordinate 188,663 of NZ_JBLVTK010000002.1, forward strand.
ACAAAAGAAAAGATCTTTTTCAGGAAGCTTTTAAAAGATAATTTAAAAGAAGTCGATCCAAATTTCAATAAGAAAAAAGCAAAGATACTATTTTCAGAGCATCATTTATCCCATGCTGCAAGTAGTTTCTATGTATCGAATTTTAATGAATCGGCTATTCTAACTATTGATGGCGTTGGAGAATGGTGTACTGCCTCTATAGCTAAGGGTGAAGAAGAAAATATAGAATTTTTAAAAGAGCTTTATTTCCCACATTCATTGGGACTGCTTTATAGTGCTTTTACATATTATCTGGGTTTCAGAGTTAATTCCGGAGAGTACAAATTAATGGGTCTTGCTCCATACGGCAATCCTTCTGCTAAAGAGACTCTCTCATACATTAGTAAAATCAAAGAAGAAATTGTTGATATCAAGGAGGACGGCTCAATCTTTATTCATCAGAACTATTTCAAATATACTACGGGAAATAGAATGATTAATTCTGAGAAATTTGAATCCCTTTTTGGTTTGAAACTTAGAAATGAAGAAGATCAACTGCAACAGTCTCATTGTAATCTGGCTTTCGCCATACAACAGGTGACCGAAGAGATTGTTGTTTTGATGGCTAAAGAAGCAAAAAGACTCACTAACTCCAATAATCTGTGCCTGTCTGGGGGTGTGGCCCTCAATTGTGTGGCTAATGGCAAGATTCACGACCTGGGTATTTTTGACAACATTTACATTCAACCAGCTTCCGGGGATGCTGGTGGTGCCTTAGGATGTGCGTTGGCAGTAAATCACATGTATTACGGTCTAAAAAGATACTATACCGATTCTTATGATCTAATGCATGGTAGCTACCTTGGACCGTATTACTCTGCCAAAGAAATTCATTTCGTCAATAGAAAATTTAAGGCACAAACTTCACAACTGGAATATCCTGATTTATACAGTATTGTAGCCAAGCTGTTATCAGAGGGAAACGTTATTGGATGGTTTCAGGGTAGATCTGAATTTGGTCCTAGAGCTCTAGGAAATAGATCTATACTTGCAGATCCCAGAAATCCCGAAATGCAGAAGAAACTTAACCTCAAAATCAAGTATAGAGAAGGTTTTAGACCATTTGCTCCATCAGTCCTGGAGGAAGATTATTCAATGTATTTTGAGGATAAGCTTAAAAGCCCTTACATGTTATTGGTTAAAAATGTAAAGGAAAATATTAAATTAAGAGTTCCAGAAAATTATTCCGAAATGGATTACAGAGATAAACTGTATACACAACGTAGCTTGCTTCAGGCGATAACACATGTGGATTTTAGTGCTAGAATTCAAACTGTCTCTAAAAATACCAACCCAAAATACTGGAATTTAATTAATGAATTCAAAAAAATTACCGGAATTGGCGTTTTAATAAATACCAGTTTCAACGTAAGAGGGGAACCGATTGTTAACACTCCAGAGGACGCCTATAAGTGCTTTATGTCTACTGAAATGGACTATCTGGTGATCAACAATTTCCTCTATAAAAAAGATCAGCAAAGCGGACAAATTGAAAGGCAAATTTTCAAGAATGACTAAGAAAAAACTTTTTAGAATAATTAAGTTGAGTCTTATCAATTTATTTGTAATTCTACTTCTTCTAATTTTAATCGATCCAATAATGGGAATGATTAGCGCTGAAAAAGAAGGCTTATCGCGAAATATAAATTTCAAGGAAAATACACCTAATTCCTCCCTAAAAATTGGAAATGACGAGATTGACAGGAATAAAAAACCAAATTTTAAAAATACGGATCAATATGGTTTTATTCTTGGCCCTAACGAGACTTCTACAAACGAGATAGACTTCATATTTCTGGGATCCAGCACGGTAGAAAATGAAAATGTACGAGAAGTTAATCGTTACCCTTTCTTATCAATTAAAAACTTAAATCAAGAACTTGGAACCAATTATATTTCAAGAAATGCAGGTGTTGGCGGAAATTTACTTTCTGCAAGCAACTTAATTCTCACCACTAAAATTATTCCTATAAAACCGCAGTATGTTGTGCTCTCCTCATCTTTGATTGATATGCTGTATCTTTCTAAAAACCGATCCTATTGGGATGGATCAAAAAGGTATTTGATAGAAGAAAAAGCGGCTAATTCATTATTAAAAAATATTAAGGACACTTTTTTTCCAAATTTATGGTTGCAGATTAGAAAGTTCCGATTGAATAGTAATATATCTGATTTCCAGAAAAAAGATTTTTCTCCAGAGGATCAGGAAAGAATTTTAAATCAATATAGAAGCCAACTGGAAGTTTTCATAAACACCTGTTTAATTTATAGCATCACTCCTATTCTCTCAACAGATTATTATGTGCCAGAATTAGTAAAAAGAAATCTTATTAAAAAAGGAATATTCAATTCTCATGAGGCTAATTATTATGTAGAAACTCTTATTCCAGAGTTGAATTTGCTAATTAATAGTAAAGCAGAGGAATACGATCTTTCGATAATCAAGCTTCATGAACGAGTGGAGTTGAATAACAATTTTGTGAACAAGGAGGATGGAATTCACCTTACCGATGAGGGAAGCCAAAAAGTTTCTGAGGTGATTTCAAATTTTCTATTAAGAATAATTCAACATGAAGAAATTTAAAGAAGTCCTAATTTCTATTATTATTTTAGTGGTTGGTTTAATCTTCATTGAAATTACCATCAGAGTTATAAATTCTGACATGAAGAATTACGATATTGAAATGTGGAAATATGCTAAAAATTTAAAAAAGAAAGATTCATTTTTAGGACATACACATCGCAAAAATGCAGCCGCAACCCTACAAAATGTTGCAATAGATTTAAACTCTCTGGGAATGCGTTCAGAAGAACCCGATCCAGAAAAGAAAAAAATTCTATTTATTGGTTCATCCATAAGCCTGGGTTGGGGAGTAGATAAAGATAGTAGTTATGTGGGTATTTTCGTAAATCAGCTGAAAAAAGAGAAGCCAGATTATCAGGTCCTAAATGGATCTGTAGGTAATTATAATACTTTCAGATACGTTGAGAACTTTCTGAGAAATCAAAATACCGTAAATCCGGATATTATTGTAGTAAACTATTTTATTAATGATGTAGAACAGCTTCCAATGGGATCAGAAAATTGGCTTCTAAGAAATAGTGCCCTTACTGCATCTCTAAGCATCGCTGTAAAAAAAATGACCTCAAGTAGTGGTGGAGATTTGGAAAGCTATTACAAACGGCTCTATCAGCCGGAGAATCCAGGCTTTAAAACCATGATAAGTTCGCTTCGCAAACTTTCGGAATATGCATCAAAAAATAATATCCAAATATTCTTCGCTCTTATTCCCGACATTCACTTTCTAAAAAATTACCCTTTTCTATCCATTCATGATAAAATGAAAACTATCGCTGAAGAATTTAACTTTGAAGTGATAGATTTTTATGGTTCTCTGAGAGATATTTCCTTTGAAAAATTGCAAATTATCCCAGGGGATTCACATCCTAACGTGTACGGCCACAAATTAATGGCTACACAGCTTTCTGACAGTATGTTACCAGAGATTAAGTAATGCTTTTCAATTCCTTAAATTTCTTGATCTTCCTACCGATAGTTTTTACTATCTATTGGTCTCTAACAAAAAATCTCAAACTTCAGAATTTTTTAGTGCTACTAAGTTCTTACATATTCTATGGATGGTGGGACTACAGATTTCTTCTATTAATTTTTATTTCTACCATAATAGATTATTCTGTTGGATTAAAACTTCCAAATGCTGCTAGGGAAAAACAAAAGGTTTTACTAAGTCTCAGTATTCTTTGTAATCTAGGACTATTAGGATTCTTTAAATATTACAATTTCTTCATTGATTCATGGATAAGCTTATTAAATAGATTTGGATATTCAAATGAAAGTCTTTGGACTTTGAATATCATCTTACCAGTAGGTATTTCTTTCTATACATTTCAAACAATGTCTTATACCATCGATATTTATAGAAATAATCTAAAACCAACTAAAGATTTCATTTCTTTCGCTGCATTCGTGTCATTCTTTCCTCAGTTAGTGGCTGGACCAATTGAAAGAGCTACTAATTTTTTACCACAAATTCTATCAAAAAGAGATTTTCGGAAAGAACAGGTATTTCAGGGATTAAATCTTATCTTATGGGGGTTATTTAAAAAAGTAGTCATAGCCGACTCTCTGGCTCCAGAAGTCGATCGCATTTTTGCCAATTATCAGGATCATAGTGGAGGAACCCTATGGCTAGGTGCAATTTATTTCGCTTTTCAAATTTATTGTGATTTCAGTGGTTATTCCGATGTCGCCATTGGCACATCCAAACTCTTCGGAATTGAATTAATGTCAAATTTCAGATTCCCATATTTCGCAAGAAATATAGGAGAATTTTGGAGAAGATGGCATATCTCTTTAACTACATGGTTTAGGGATTACCTGTACATTCCATTAGGCGGTTCGAGAACAACAATCTGGAAATCAATCCGGAATGTATTTATCGTATTTTTAGTAAGTGGGCTATGGCACGGTGCCAATTGGAATTTTGTAATTTGGGGGCTTTTTCATGCTTGTTTATTCTTGCCTTCATTTGCTAAAAGATCTAATAGAAACTACCTTGGAGAAATTGCGCCAAATTCCTACCTGCCCTCTTTCCAAACATTTTTATCAATTATAAAAACATTCCTTTTAGTCACTGTTGGATGGGTGTTTTTTAGAAGCGAAAATTTGTTTCAGGCTATTGAGTATTTGAGCAAAATGTGGTATCCAATTGAATTCAGCGTACTTCCAAACGTGAAATTGTTTATATATGTATTCCTTTTGATAGTACTAGAGTGGCATGTGCGAATGGACGAAAGGGCACCTTTCAAAATAGGTTTTAAACCACTGAGAATAATCACCTATATGTTGATTATAACTTTATTAATACTTAATTTTGAAAAAAATCCGCAGCAATTCATCTATTTTGACTTTTAAGTATGAAAGAATTATTTTCTTATTTGTGGCAGAAAAAGAAATTTTGGTTACTCCCTGTGATCATAATCCTGGTAGTTATAGGTTTTCTAAGTATCGTTGCAGCAAGTAGTGCCTTATCACCGTTTGTATATCCTCTCTTTTAAATGAAATCTCACACTACGATACTTTCCATTATTTTTGGTTTTTTGGTAATAAATTTATTTTTGAACTCTACAATTTTAAATTATTGCCTGATAGGAATTATGGCGGTTAGTCTTTTCTCTGAAACTATATCTAATACCATTGAAAAATTATGGAACGGGTTAGCTCAAGTACTTAGTCATATAGTTCCAACCATTTTATTAACCTTTCTGTTTTTCCTAATTCTTACACCTCTAGCTATACTATCAAAAATTTTTAATGCTAAGACTGATTATATTTCGGAAAATCCAAACGGTTCGGTATTTAAGAATTCCGATAAGTCATTTTCCAAAAATTCTTTTGAAAAAGCATGGTGATTTGAAATCTTGAAATATCTAATTTATGGCTCTAGCAAATATTCCTTAGTATTTCGAGGATTCTTGGGGTCTAAAGGAGTTATTTTATAATCTAATGTTTCCATCAATTTAAGACATTGCTCCTGTACCTTTTTTCCATGAGTTGAAAGAAAAATGATCGGCTTCTTTTTTGACAACAAATGAGGTTTCAAATCCTGTAAAACTTTAAATTCAGCACCTTCAATATCCATTTTAATAATATCCGGAAATTCTATTGCCTGCTCCTCAAGTATTTTACTTAACTTAAACACAGAAACCGTCATATCTCCTCCTTCACTCAATTTACCACCCACAGAATTACCTCTGGCAAATTTTAAAACACCTTCTTCATTAGATACCGCTTTTTCAAATAGTACCACATTATTTATATGATTAAGTTCTAAGTGCCGTTGAAAATAACTTACGTTATTTGCAATAGGTTCGAAAGCAAAAACAGAAGAGTCTTTATTAACGGTTTTGAATAAAAGGGTATAATATCCTGCATGTGCACCTAAATCCCAAAAAACTTTAAGCCCCTTACATTTATCAGCAAAAATTAAGGTTTGATTGGTTTCGTAAGTACCTAGCCATGCGCTGTGATTATGAGATCCAACGATCCATTTCGCACCCTTTAATGGTCCGGACAATACCGAAATAGCTTTATTTTTAGGTACCATTAATAGTGGTAAACGTATCAACTTACCAAATAAACTATTTTTCCTTAAAATATTATGCTTTCTAAGATTTAGCATTCGATTACTTTACAATTCTGGAATTTTTTTTCAAAATCCTTTTGAATTAATTTTTTATTAAACACTTTCCTCTATTAGTCTCTGATAAAGCTTTTCAAATTTTCTTGCATTTAATTTTGGATCATATCCTTTTGAAATCATTTCATAGGCATTCTCACCAAATTTTTTTCTCAACTTATCATCAGTCATTAATTCCACCAGTTTATTCTTAAACTTTGTTCTATCAAATCCATCAATTAAAAAACCTGTTTTTCCATCGATCAATGCTTCTTTTACTCCGCCAACATTAGTTGCTACCGCTGGTATTTTTTGAGTCCCAGCTTCCAATATGACACCTGGAACACCTTCAACCTTACTTGTTAAAACTATACAGTCTGAGGCCGCAAGTAACTCTGGTATATCCTGCCTGAAACCCAACAAAAATACGGTTTCTCTCAAATCAAGTAATTTAATAAGTCCTTTTATTTCTTCGAATAAAATTCCGCTTCCCACACAAATTAACTTTATGTGCGGCTGTGTTTCTTTTAAGTCACTAAAGATATTAATGAGAAATTCATGATTTTTTTCAGGACTAAAATTCCCAATATGTATCACAATTTGGTCGCTCTTTTTAAGAGAAAGATTTTTTCTTAGATTATTAGAAAGCTCCATTCTATTCACACCTTTGATTGGAATTCCTCTCCTAATAACCTCAGCTCTCTCTGTAGGATATTTATAAGTTTTGATGAAATCTGCGAGAGCTTCATCTCCAACTGATGTTACATGTGCAATCCGGTTGAACATTCTTTTGTATAAAATCTTTTTGGGTTTATTTGAAACCCATTCACTAATTATACTAATGTTACGATACACCAGCGGGATTTTGTTAGTAAATAACGACGCTGCAATAGCATATTTTAGAGTATCAGATCCATTACATTGAATTACGTCTGGTTTTATGTCATTTATGAATTTCACTAACTCTTTTACTACTCTAATAGAAAACACACCTCTTTTAGAGTTTACCAGATCTCTATTAACAGCTCCTTCAACCTCTAATACTTGGTCTTCATTATCGTATATTCCAATAAAATAAACTTGGTGTCCAAGGTCAATTAATTCCTTACTTAAATCAGCAGCGAAAAGTTCTGCACCTCGATATTGGCGCTTGGTTACAAGTTGTAATATTTTCATTTCAGAAATCTCTGGAATATTATAACTACTATCAAACACTCGTCGATAGCATTGCAAAAACTGGGTTGCAATAAAATCGTTTGAGAATTTTTCAGAAACCATTTTTTTGGCCTGCATAATTTCAGAACCTTCATTCGGTAATTGCTGAAGGTTTTCTTTCAAAGCATCTACGAAACCATTTTCATCATTTTTTTGTATAATTTTTCCAGTTTTACCGGAGAATACAATCTCTTTTATACCTCCTACTCCATATGCAATGACTGATGTTTCACAATACATAGCTTCCAATAGTACTGCAGGAAGCCCCTCAATAATACTTGGGAGGACTAATACATCTGCAGCTTTGATATACGGTAAAGGCTCGTCTATATAGCCGTGAAAAGTGATTTTGGATGACAGCCCTTTTTCCTCTACAATTGATTCAATGCGAGATCTCAACGGGCCATCTCCTATAAGATGTAAGTGAATATTACTAATTGAATAAGAAAGTTTTTCGAAAATTCTTACAAGCGCCTCGTGATTTTTTTCAAAACTAAAACCGCCAACGTGGATAACATGTTTGCTGTTATTTGGTTGAAGCTCTAATTCTTTAATATTGGAGATAGACTCCAAACCAACGGGAATTACCGTAGTTTTATTTTCAAGAAACGGAAAGTTCATTAAAATATCTTTCTCGGAAGCCCTGGAAACAGATACAATATGATCTACATTTTTATATAGAAAACTATTAAATTTTTTCTGAAACGGACTCTTTAAGTACCGCCCGACCTCACTCGCGTTTCTAAAAAAAATAGGATAATCCCAACCATATATTTTTTTTGAAAAAACAGCATATTTCAGAGTATCACCGGCATTAGCCTGTATTAAATCAGGGTTAAATTCCCTGATAATTTTATTCAGATTTTTCCAAGCCTTAAAGTCGAGAAATCGAAATTTTTTTGAAGCATTAATGCTATCAATTGGTTCTTTCCAAGGCAAATTTGCTTTACCATCAAAAACAGATACTATTTTGACAATATTACCCTTAGCTTTTTGATGGTTTGCAAGTTGACTTGCGAATGTTTCCGCGCCCCTATTTTGAGGTTTTTGTATTAGATGAAGTATTCTAAGTTTCAATAACTTTTGTTTATCGAATAAGATTAAGCAATAATCAAAATTAAGTAAAAATTATCAATGCCATGTGCACAGATTAAAATTATGCAACATTATTCCTGATTACTACTAAATACTTCCTTATTTAAGTCAGTTGATCAATACATTCCAATACAATTTTATAAATTTGGATAAAAAAATTGAAGAAAATCTTAAAATTACCACGCGCAGTTTTACTTAAAGGTAAAATAATTAAAAATTTCTGGCTTATGAAATTTTCCAAAAATTCTATACTGTTAAATAGAATTGATACGCGTCTTAGACCTTATATATGGAAAATGACGGGTTGTAATGTAGGTCAAGGAGTAGCGATAGGACTAGATGTTTATTTTGATGTTCACAATGCACCATTGATTACTATTCAAGATGATGCCTGGATAGCCGCACGTTGCCTAATCCTATGTCATAAAAGAGATTTAACTCATTATAAAAAACTATCTAGATATAATGATTTTGGCTACAAGAAAGCTCCTGTGGTACTGAAAAAAGGATGTGTTGTAGGTATGGGAAGTATAATTATGCCGGGGGTTACAATTGGTTTTGGATCAATTGTAGCCGCAGGATCCGTTGTCACTAAGGACGTTCCGGATTGGACTATCTCTGGTGGAAATCCCGCGAAGGTTTTAAAAATTTTAGAATAAGTTTTTTTAAATAATTTCTTGATATGTTTACAGATTATAGTTATACCAATACTTTAGAATTGAATTCTTGTGAAACCGTATCATTTACAAAGATTTTCGTACAATTCTAGCATTTTAGCATTATTTTGTTTTTCAAGAAAATTAGCCTCAAAATTCATTAGACTACGCTTTCCATATTCATGCATCTTTTCAGGATTATCTAGAAAGAATTTAATAGCTATCACGATGCTTTCTACATTATCCACATTGAAAAGCTGTGCGTTTTGCTCACCATTAACGACTTCTCTCAAAACGGGGATGTCATTACAGGCGATTGGAAGAGCTGCCGATTGAGCTTCAATCATCGATCCACCAAGACCCTCATAAAGAGAAGGAAAGACGAATATATCGGATTCTAATAACTTTTGAGGTACATCATGACTAAATCCCCGGAGAAAAGCTATTTCAGAAAGGGCATTTTTAGCAATGAAAGCTTTTAACTCACTAGTAACTTGTCCTTCTCTTCCATATATATCTAGTGTAAATCGATAACCTTGCTTGTTTAATTCGTGAACTGCCTTCAACAAATTCAATTGTCCCTTTTGAAATTCATGTCTCCCTAGATTAATGAGACGGGGTAAATCTGTCGTAGGCTTAGATATATAGTTTTCTAAAAGAGGTTTTCGTCCTCTATATATAACCGTAAAATTATTACCGTTTAAATGAAGTTCATCTATATAATGATTTTTAACAGTATGGGTAATACTATGAAAATGATCTACAAATTTTCTAGCGGTAATGGCGTCTATTTTCTTATATATTGATAGTAGTTTAGAATTTACTCTTTTATCCTCAAATCTAACTTTGGAATATGTCGTATTGACTAGACTCTCTAGATGATTGAATTTTACGAATAATTTTGCAAATCTGGTTCTTAAATTACTACGAAATAGGATACTATGAACCACACAATAATCACCCTCATTTATAATCTTAGAGATTAACTTAGATTGCTTATAAAAACTACCTTTTTCTAAAAATCGAATATCATATCCCCTCTCTTGCAATTTCTGCTGAACTCCAATCTCCTTTCTATCTAAACAGATTATGGTAAATGGTACTTGCTTTTCAAAAAGATAATCAGAAATAACCGCCGTGGATCTTTCTGCTCCTCCGGATCCTAAACTATCTATAATTATTAATATATTCATTTTTACTTCTTATCTTAGATTTTATTTTCCCAACAAATCTCGTGATTGGTAATATCCGACCGTGAAATCCGCTAAGAATTAATTTAAATTTCCACAATGGTGTATGATCATTTACAATGAGACGAGATATTCGAAATGGGTGATTAGTAGACTTCGTTATTTTGTGATCAAAAAGAAAAGCCTTTTCAATTCCATATTTACTTAAAACAGATTCTGTTATAATAGAATGATTACCATTTGGATATGCAAAAATATCATGACAAAAGTTTAACTCTTTCAATTTTTCCGTAGAACATTTTATTTCATAATCTACCTCTTCTAAAGTACATTGATCTAACATGGGATGAGTATGAGAATGGTTTGCAATAGTAATACCCGAAGCCTGCATCTCTCGTATTTGCTTTAGATTAAGCTGATCAAAATTTAATCTGGGTTTGGTTGAAGTTTTTCTTAAATTCTCCAGGTATTCTACTCTCTGCATGTTTGGCCAGTCTTTTATTTCCCAAACTTTCCTGTTACCCTCTACTTTTCCCAAATAATATTCTACTTCATCCCACCAGAAAGGCTTTTTAGAATTAATCAAATCTGTTACAACAAATAATATAGCCGGTATATTAAATTTTTTTAATATTGGAAAAGCATTTCTATAAACACTAGGATCTCCATCATCAAAAGTTATTAGTAAAGGTCTCTTGGGAAGTAAAATCTTATTCTTAAGGAATTGAGGTATTTGATCTGTAGATAGTACAGAATAATTTTGTTTAATATATATTAATTGATCCTCAAAATTTGCCAAGTCATGAACTGTATGATAAGCTAATATTCTTAAGTTATTAAAATTCTTCAAAATAGATATTGTTGTTTCCAAGGTTTAAGTTCACAAAAGTACTGAATTTGGTACTATAATTATATTGCTTGCAATACCATATATACGCTACTAAATTGAAAAATAGCTAGTTGATAATCTTTTGCCAATTTGCATGCGTTTGATCAATCTATTTTCTATTTCTAAATAATGTTAGATCCTTTAAATCCAGTAAAGATTTAAACTTTAATAAATAACTAAGAGATAAATAAAGACATGCACTCATAGTTGTACCAATAATAATTCTAACAACATCTGAGGTGTTTTTTAAACTACTGTCCAAAAAGTACATACCACCAGCTACGACCATTGAGATACCTAACATTGGTAATATATCCAAAGTTTGCTTCCATGCCGAATAATTTATCATCCTTCCCGTATAATAGCCAATAATATAGAAGGAAATTATAGAAACGATTACCTGAGACCACATAAGACTTATCACCCCGAATGGTAAAGCAACTATTACTCCTATCACTAACAATGCTTGTTTTATCATTGTCAATTTTAATAATATATCACTACGACCCTTTACCATGAAAACATTGGAATTATATATATGCAAAGGATAGAAGATTCCGGCAATACATAATATTTGAAAATAAGGTACGGCAGGAAGCCATTTTTCCGTGAATAGGAAACGAAATATGGGCTCCGCCAGTACTCCGAGTGATAACATTAAGGGTGCTATTATAAAAACAACCATCATAATGACTCTTTTGTAGACTCGTTTTAGTTTCTCATCATCATCTTGAATTTTAGCAAATAATGGAAAAGTGACTTTTTCTAAAGCCATAGTTAAATTTGTTACGGGTAAATTTTTCATTGTATCTGCTCTCGTATAAAAACCAACTTGAGAGGCACTGAAAAACTTTCCTATGACTAGTATATATAAACTTGCAAATATTCTCTGAATTAGTGTGGATAAAGTAAGTTTATATCCAAAATTAAGATGCGATTTGAACTTTTGTACATTAAATTCTAAAGTTGGTTTCCAGTCAGAATATATCCAAAATTGAATACTTCTAGTAAATCCTGTTACTAATTGATTCCAAACCAAACTCCAAACACCAAAACCTAAGTAAGCCAGCGATATTCCAGTTACCCCCCCCAATACTATGGATGGAATAGAGATTATCGTTTGCTTTTTAAAATCCATTTCGATAGTCATTCTTGTTTGCTGTACTGCAGTAAAAGCTGATATAATAAAAATCAAACAATAAAGTCGTACAATTTCAGCAAGTACAGGTTGTTCATAAAAGTCCGCAATAAGAGGCGCGGTTAAGTAGATAATTAAATACAAGATAATGCTCGCAGCGAGGTTGAAAAAAAATACTGTGGAATAGTCATCTTGTTCATTATTAGTATTTCTAATCAAGGACTGACTTAGACCAGATTTCAAAAGAGCGTCCCCAACATGAATGAATACAGCGATCATGCCAATTAGACCAAACTCAGCCGGCAATAGAAGTCGCGCAAGAATAATTGAAACTACAAAGCTTATCAACTGAGTTCCAAATTGCTGAGAGAAAGTCCAAACTAATCCAAGTAAAGCTTGTGATTTTAAATTAGGCATAAAAAAATTATTAAAGAACCCAAGACTTTAATTTTTAAAATGGTATTCCTATTATTAATTACTATACTCGGTTTTTCAAATAACCGGAACTTACATTATTTCCGATAATTTTAGCAGGATTCCCTAAAACCACAGCATTGTCAGGCACATCGAAATTAACTAATGTTGGAGGACTTATTAAAACATCGTTGCCTATTTTAATTTTACCAACAACTACTGAGTTTGGCCCAATTAACACACGATCTCCAATTATTGGAGATCCTTTTCTCTTCCCACGGCTCTTGTTACCAACAGTTACACCCTGCATTATATTACATTTGCGCCAACAATTGCATTTTTATTAATAGTAATGTTCTTCAAATGCCCAAAATAAAGACCTTTACCTACACAAGTAGCATGTGGTAATTTAATATTAAATCGAGACGAAATTAATGCAAATAGCAACCTATATAACACACCAATTGGATTTTTCTTTGCTATATTTTTTTCATCCCCGCAAATAAAACATAAATCTGGCTCCAGGATTTTTGCTTAAGGCTTTGAAATAATTAAAGGAGCCTGCACCTTTAGTATATCTACTTATATCTTGATCTATTTTCCGATTTTTCATTTTATACAGTTAGTATATCTAAAAGATTGAGTGAAAAAATATAATTTTCACTCAGAATAACGACTTATCAATTCTTTATAATAATCACCGAAATTATTTTCAACACGTAAAAAATTTGATTGTATATAATTAGTTTCTAAGGATTCTAATTTATTTATCTTTTCTTCTATCTCTTCTATATCAGCTAAATTTTCAACACTCGTAAATAAAGAATAATCTCCAATATTTAGAGCGTTACCAATCTTTAATGATAATTGCAATACTCGACAGCCTTCAGATAAAGCTTCAATCATCATGGTAGAAACCACACCTATGACCAAACCAAAATCATTCAAATTTATTCTATCTAGGAAAATAATCGAGTTTTCGATAAAAGCCTCATCTAATTTCCTATTTATTAAAGCACGTGGATGCTTTTTAAAATAGAATTCATCGTAATATGAATTGTTTTTTAAATAATTTACGACATGGATTATACTTTTTTCATATTCATCATCAATTCCTGTATGGATTTTATTTAAAGATTCTCCAATAATTAAAACCTTCTTTGACTTATTTAGTTTCTTTATGGAACTAAATAAGTGAGTAGGCAAAACGTGAATTTTTTCAGGGGCCATCCCTAGAGCAATATAGTTTTGAGCCAATATATTACTCCACACTACAGATCTGCAGGCTTTAATACTGAATTCAAATTCGTAAGGCTTATAATGATGTTGGTATAAACCATGCTGGATAATAAAATATTTACTGTGATCATGCTTATCTTCACATAATTTTGCTAGAAATGGGCTTAATATAGATGGTCCGCAATTAATTATTGTAATATTAGGAGCACTAAAATAATGCTGTAAATAGTCGTAACCTTTCTTAGCAGCCCAAAAACGAAATTTTTCACTTGGTGATATATATCCTAGCTGAAGGAAGAATAAGGCTTTTTTTAAAAATGGAAATTTATTAATGTCGAGTACAGTTACTTCTGGAAATATTATTTCAATTTCCGGTCTGGGATATAGTAAAAATTTACTCTCAAAAGTATTTTCCCTTTTAATAAAAAGTATTCTGATAAAGTTTTTTATTACGGATCGTGTAGCCAGTCTCTTTTTTCTTCTTCGAGATTCAGAAAGACCCCTTTCAAGTGTTACGTAAGCAGAGTTTATAAAATCAATTTCTATCATAGCATTAGCTTCACTTTCACGTATTAAATCAAAATTTTAATAAGAAGGAAGGGTTAATTACCTATCTTTTCACGATTTAAACGATTGAAAGGCACCTTGTAAACGATTTTCTTCACAATTTCATTTTCAACAAATTTACCTCCAGTAACGTGAATTTCTCCTGGAAATAGCAATAAAAACTCACCCTGATGCAAAGCGATTTCTTCCATTGCTTGACCTCTGAATAGCTGAAAATCATTTTCGACATCATATTCAGTCAAATTATCTAAACTAAGCTCTTCACTTAAACCAATTATTTCACGTCCATCCACCATCAAATGAATATCTATATATTTTATATGGTTCTCGAATTTCAAAAAATCTAAAGAGCCCGTTTCATATTCAAGAGGGATGGCTTTAAATGGAGGGTTTAATTTTGTTGGTAGCGAATTTAGATCCCTAAAATTTTCTTTGAATTCATCAAAATATTCGTTTATTGAATACCTGTTGATATTCTTTATCTTATCTTTTATCATTTAAAAAATTTAAAAGTAAATCCAATTAGCAATATAGAATGTTGGCAAATATTGTTGTGCAAAAATCAAAAATGATTTGAAGTAAAGGGGTGATCTTTTTTAATATTCTTCTTTAAAACCTTTCCATGAATTTGACGTGGAATTTTGAAACAATCACTAGGATCATGTATCATTTTAAGAGCTACAGTATCAACATTCAAAATTTCTCCACTTTTTAAATCCTCAACCGCAACACAAACCAGCTGCCTATTCCTATATGTAATTTCCTCTTCCTCCATTACGAAAGAGTCTTCTTTATCAATAATAAATTTTTCGATAAAATTTAGGCGATCAATAATATTTGTAATCTTAGAGGGATCGACTGCGGATGCAGCATCAACTCTATCTTCGCCTTCAGTTATGGAAATATGTTTTTCAAATACTGTAGCACCTAATAAGCGCGCGTAATCGTTACTTAAAACTGAAAATTTGTCATCAAACGAAGAATGATCTGCATATCCTATTTCTAATTCTGGAAAAATACACTTCAGTTGTTCAATTTTAGATAACTTTATTTTTTCCAATTTAGATGGAAATGACTGAAAACCGACCATTAAAATTTTCAACTTGTCACCAAAATTATTTTTTTGAATAAAAATCTCATCTAAGGTTCTACCCCCAACACCTAATATAATATCAATGTTGGACTCTCTAACCGCATTTAAAAGTCTGGTATCGTTAAAGGAAACAGAGTGAATATCTATGTATTTAACAGCATGATTTTTTAGTAGCACTAAGGCTTCGATATTTAAAGGCATCATTATAATATCCAGTCCTATACTAGCAGTGTAGCTGAAAATTTGATCCCATTCTTCCAAAGAAAAGCAATAAGATGATAAATCTTTATAAGCCTTATGATATGTACTTACAAAGTCATTTATATTGGTTAAAACTTGAAACTTAATTCCTTTAGAACCTGCATTCTTGGATTCAAGTATTAATTTTTTTAAAAATTCTAAATCACCCTGGTGGTGAAAAGCGGTCTCCGTATATAAATAGAAACTATTCATTCAAATTCATTTTTAAAGATTCCATTTTTCTCCTATTCATATCTTCAGAAAACTCCTCATAACTAATCAGTTTATCGTAAGGCATTTTCACCATTCCCTGAGCAGCAAAAGATTTAGCGGGTATTCTAATTCGATCATTTGTATATAAATCTAATAAATCTGAGAGCTTAATTTCTCTGAAATTCGAGTGATTCAAATGATCTAATACTAATTTTGTCCTTTTCAAATCATCTTCAGTATCAACCGTAAAGGAATATTCAGAGGTATCTTCTTTAGTCACTTGAATTATACCACATTTAAAGTTCCTAGGTTCAAATAAGAACAACATTAAATATTCACTTACATTAGGATCCATTTGCTCATGACACCTTTTTAAAGCATCATATTTAATAACCTCTGCAGTTGAGCCAATCGGCGCATTTACAAGTCTAACATAATCCAAATTCTTTTTATTCAAAAAGGCGATTTGAGCATCTATATATTCAATAGAAGTAAAAGGATTGTCACCGGTAATCCTAATGATATTATCTGCTTTTTCAATTTGCCCAACAGCTAATAATCTTTCCGTCACTTGATCTGCAGACCCCCTGTAAATTTTTACATTATTTCTAGTTGCAATATCCTCAAGAATATCATCTACTGGTTCAGAAGAAGTGCAAATGTAAATCGAATCTATTGAGTTAACCGTTTTCAATCTCTCAATTAAAAACTCTATCATTGACATTTTTGGTGATAAATCTCTCAACACCTTCAAGGGTAACCTAGTGGAAACTGTTCTAGCCACAATACATGCAATAGATTTCACGATACTATAATTTAATTAGATAAAAGTTTAAAAATTTATTGTTGACACCCAATAAATTCTTAGTGTATATGCTTTACAAATTCTTGTGCCTGTTTATAATCTGTAGGTTTACCTATGTCAATCCAAAAACCAATTATTGGACTATGTACTAGTTTCCCCCCATTTTTTACAAGGTTATCCATTAGATCTGTGATATCATGAAATTTATTTTTAGGGATATTATCTATTAATTTCTTATTTAATATATATATCCCTGCATTCGAGTGATAAACGTAAGATGGTTTTTCCTTAAAATCTAAAACTTGTTCTTCCTTTGTTTCAAATACTGCAAAAGGTACATCTACTTTATATTCAGTAGATGCTACAGCCATATCTGCATTGTTTTTTATAAGTTCTAGATAAAGATCTTCAAAATCTACATTGGTGAATAAATCACTATTCATTAATAGCACATGGTCCGATTTAAACTCATCTACCAACGCTAATGCCCCAGCTGTTCCCAAAAATTGATCTTCCCAAATATATTCTATACTTATACCCTTTTGAGAACCATCTCCAAAATATTCTTGAATTTGCTCTCCAAGGTATTTTACAGAAATATAGATTTTTTTAATACCGAATGCTATTAATCGATCAATGTTATGTTCGATTATAGGCTTGCTGCCTAAAGGTAGCATAGGTTTAGGAACTGTATCGGTTAAAGGACTAAGGCGCTTACCCCTTCCACCTGCCATAATCATACATTCCAATGGTAGTACAGCATTGGTCTTTTCCAGATCAATAATTCTCACCATTTTCTTTTGCTTATCTAAGATGGGTAAAATTTTAATGTTTGTGTTTCTGAAAGGTTTTAAATCTAAAAATTCTTCTTTCTCATACTCAAAAACAAAATTTCTGTTACAGATCACTCCAACGGGTTTATGAATATCAGCATCTTGTGATAGAGATCTTCTTATATCCCCATCAGTTAAAGATCCAATAACTTTCCCATCTTCCTCACACACGAAAAGAATAAGCCTACTTACATCTCTTATTGCATTGAGTTTATTGAGAGCATAATATATATCTCTATTTTCAGAAATCTGAATATGACTAAGTTCCATTATTAAATATTTAATTTAAATTTTCCCATCTCAATAAAGAATCTTCTTCCATATCGATGTTCAATTTTCTTCCAATGACAAAGTCAATTTCATTTGGAGGAATTTGAGTTCCTGGACGTTTAGCAGTTAAGTCTTCTGACGTAATAACATGACCTTTTTTAAGTGCTCTACTTATAACTAAACTTCGTCTAAACTTGTCTTTTTTATTTTCCTCTGCCTCAGAAACTATCCTCTTTTTACTACCAAGAGCTTCTGCAATATTTTTAGATTCTGAACAAATAACTTTTAATTCTTCAGGATTAGCGGATATTTCATGATCCCAGCCTGGTAAGTCTTTATCTAGAGTAAAATGTTTCTCGATTAAACAACTACCCAAAGCTACAGAAGCTAGTGGGATCGCAGTACCAATAGTATGATCAGAAAACCCTACTGGTAAATCAAACACAGTTTGTAAAGTACTGATATTATTAAGATGTATATCCTTGTATTCGGGAGGATAAATAGATATACAATGAAGTAAAATAACCTTATCATTTCCAACACTATAACATGCTTCCACAGCGCTTTCAATTTCACTTAATGTCGACATTCCAGTAGATAAAATTATAGGTTTCTGGTAGGATGCTACATGCTTAATAAAATCGATATAATTGATATCCATAGAAGCGATCTTAAAGAATGAAACACCTATTTCATTCAAAAGATCTGCCTCTTTTTTTGAAAATGGAGATGAAGCAAATTCTATATCATTCTTATCACAGAAAGTTTTTAATTCTCTATGTTGATCATCAGTTAAAGCGTACTTCTTCACCATTTCCTGTAAAGATCCAAAGTGTTTTTTCTTAGAATCATTATATACTTGGTTTCTATCATACTCTTCTTTAGCAATTAAGGATTGAGGAGTCCAAGATTGAAATTTCACACAATCTGCTCCAGCCTCCTTAGCTGATAAAATCATCGCTTTTGCTAAATCCATATCACCGTTATGGTTCGCTCCTATTTCTGCAATAACGTATGGAGTTGAGTAATTATAAACTTCC
>NZ_JBLVTK010000002.1:207839-208688 GCF_048285865.1 Christiangramia marina
AATATTCGACTCTTCCCACCATAAGAAATTAAAATCCTCTTTAAAAAATTTAATTTCAGCGAAATCAAGTATTTCAATATTTATACTTCTTAAACTATCTAATTCTTTTTCAAAATCAAACCCTATGCTAATAAGAGCAGTATAATGTGCAATTTTAACATCTAAAACATGCTTTAACCGATTATGATCTAATTTTTTTATTCCCGCAATATTTTCCTGATGCTGCCTGTAATAAGTTGACGTATTTGATATAAATACCGCATTTAATTTATTTAGATCAAAAATTTGATAAAACAAAAACCAATCGAATGCCAAAGGTGATTTTGAATACCGCAATCTTGAATCAATAAGTAAAGATTTCTTAATTGCAGTATTTCCTAGACCAACAATATTTTTATCTTTTAAAAAAGACTCTTTAAATTCCAATCGATTACCCAATCTACATGCCCAAATAGACTTTTCCGTTACTTGGGACTTAGTATCGACCAACGTCAAATCATTAACAACTAAATCGTAATCTTCTAATGCTTTTAAATTTGCTTCAATTCTATTCTCGGCCAAAAAATCATCGGCATCCTGAAAAATAATATATTCAGAACCGTATGTATCAATATCTTTTAATGAATTAAACCTAATTTCATTAATAGACCCCTCAACTTCAATTACAGTGCTATGCATCTGTAGGTTTCTAAACAATTGGTTTACATCTTCCAAATTATCATTAAATATGATAACATCAAAATCTTTAAAAGTTTGGTAATTTATAGAATCAATTAATATTTCAAGATATTTTTCAATACCAGGGTAAACATAAAGTACTAATGAGATTCTCATAATGACTTCGCAATT
>NZ_JBLVTK010000002.1:208721-236275 GCF_048285865.1 Christiangramia marina
TCACACCTCTCTACCTGGATTTCCAAATACTATTTTATTATCTTCAATATCCTTTACAATTACGGATCCAGCTCCAACAACAACATTAGCTCCAATCACTATTCCTTGCTTAATTACAGAATTAGCACCTATAAAGGTATTATTTCCAATCTTCACATTCCCAGCCAATACAGCGCCTGGAGCGATATGAACTCCATTTCCTATAAAACATTCATGTTCGATAATGCAACCAGTGTTTAGTATACATATATCTCCAATTTCCACTAAAGGGTTTACAGCAACATTTCTTGAAATAAAATTACCACTACCAAATTGAACTTCCCTTGATATCGATGCCGATGGATGAATTACATTTATTAAATCTAAACCCTTAGAAATTAGCCAATCTGCAGTATTTCTTCTTATAATATTATCTCCAATTCCTAAAATAAAACCATAGTTTTTATTCAAAGAATTAAAATCTAAATCCTCTTCGAATCCTAAGTATAATAAATTAAAGGGATTCTTAGTAATCTCTTTTTTATCGGTATAATATTTTACATTTAAATTTGATTGAAGTGCTGCTTCTGCAACAACAATTCCATGACCAGAATATCCAGCAAGTACAATTTCTCTATTTAACACTACTAGGTATATTTACAATTCTATCCACTAAGAATTTAGCATTTACTTGTTTATCTTTTAAACAATCTTGATACATTGGTAGTCTAAACATCAATTCCCAAATTGGTCGGGTCATAACTTTTGCCTCATTTGTTTCCTTTAAGAATAGATCCCTAGCCTTCCTGTCCTCGAGTTCAACACACATTAACCAATAATTGGCTATAGTGCCTGGTAATTCTACCCGAAACTTGACATCTTCTCCTATGAAAAACTCCTCATACTTCTTAGCCAACTCTCTTTTTTTTCCAAGAAACAAATTAAGATTCTCCAATTGTGCACATGCTAACGCTGCATTTAGGTTTGGCATTCTAAAATTATATCCCAATTCATCGTGTACATACTCATAAGCATGTGGCTGTTTAGCCGTTGTAGTTAAATATTTTGCTTTTAAACCCAAATTCTCATTGTTCGTAACTATTGCGCCTCCACCTCCACTGGTCACTATTTTGTTTCCGTTAAAGGAGAATACACCTACTTCCCCAAAACTTCCAGTTGGCTGCCCATTAAACTCGCTGCCAAGAGATTCAGCTGCATCTTCTACTACTGGAATATTCCATTCGTTACAAATTTTAGTAAGCTCGGAAATATGTACAGGAAAACCAAACGTGTGCATAGGTAAACATGCAGCTATTTTATTACCAGTTTGTTTATTGTAACATCCATTTTCCCGAAGTTCTCCATATTCTTCCAGGAAACTTTGAACTGCATTGGGAGATAAGCCCATTGTATCTAGATCGACATCTATAAATACTGGTTTGGCCCCCAAGTAAGAGATAGCATTTGCCGTAGCAACGAATGTAAGTGCTTGAGTTAAAACTTCGTCTCCACTTTTAACTCCAACCAAACGTAAGGCCACCTGTATGCCAGAAGTTCCATTAACAACTGCAACCGTCTTTTTGGTTTTTGTGATTCCCTGCATCATTTCTTCAAACCTATCTACATAAGCACCTACTGAAGAAACAAAAGTGGAATCTATCGCATCTAACAGGTATTTTTTCTCATTACCAATGAATCGCGGTTCGTGAAGGGGAATAAAATCCTGAGACTGGTATATTTCTCTTATGAAAGAAATTGTGTTTGTTGAATCTGACATTACATTTTTGAATCTAAATATTTCCCTGTTTCCTTATGACCAAAATCTGGAATCATTTTATGGAATAAGGCTACAATTTCTTCTTTCGACCAGTTTTTTGAATTTCTAAAATCCGCGATTTGGTCTTCAAAAAGCTGAAGTTTATTATTTTCTACATTCAGTTCATTTTTTATAACTCCTAAGTTTTGGAATTTATCTAAATCCAAAACTTCTGAATCTGTAAAAAACTCTTCAAAATCCTTTTCGCCAGTGGTATCGCTTCCAGTAAAATAACAAGGCCATTTCTTTTGATCTGGTAGTGTTTTCATTAACTCTCTTGCTTCGTCCTCGTCTTGACATAAATAAGGCTCAAAACCAAGTTGCTCCAAATATTTAACTGCGATATCAGCAAATGAAATTAGGTGCAGACTTTCACTTAATTTCGGAAAAAAAACATCTCTATTTTCACCAAATATACATGACATTAGACATAATTCTCCACTTTCCTGAGGAGTCACGAAATAGCGCTTCACATCATTAGGTGCTACAATAGGCTGCCGTTTTTGTATCCGTTGATTAAAACCGTGCAGTAAAGAACCATCAGAAAATGCGACATTAGCGAAACGGGCAGTAGATATTTCAATATCTTTACTTCTACGCATTAAGAACATTTCCATAATTCTTTTAGAAGCGCCCATCATATTTACTGGATTGGCGGCCTTATCTGTAGAAACGCAAAAGTACTTTTTACTTCCCTTTTCAATGGATTGGACTAAGGTTTTATCAGTATTAAAGACATTTACATCTATCATTCTCATCAATGTAAACGGATCTTTTTCGCTACGAACATGCTTTAATGCAGAAAGATTTAGAACATAATCGTATTTCCCATCTGCTTTTATAAAAGTTTCATATTCCAACGAGCCTATATCTAATGCAAAAGTTTTAAAATCTCCATCAATATACCCATAAGAACTGCGTATATCCCTAACCAATTCCACCATATTATTTTCACTAATATCAACAACATGTAGTTTCTTAGGGTTCCTCTTGAAAATCTCCTGGGTAACAGCTTGCCCTATGGAGCCAGCACCACCAAGAACAAGAAAAGAAGAACTTCCAACTTTATTTCTTAATTCATTTTCATAAAGATTTATATCTGTTCTAAATAATTCCTGGTTCCTACCAATTAATGATAAAATATTCATATCAAATATAATGTTTGATTAAAGAAAAATTGCCAAGAGATATTGCTCAATGTTTAAGTCTTAAGCCAAAATTAAATTGAAATACTAATTCATAAGAACTCAGCCTTAATGTCCTTAATGATAGTGCAGGGTCAACTTAAATTGATTTTATAAAAAAATTTGAGAATTAACAGCTTAAAATTGATATTTTACCTTTAAAGCAGGCAGCAAAGATAAAGTTTCTCCAATATTGCAGAAACTTTATTTCTTAAAGAATATACAAAAGACTAATTATAAATTTTCAATTATAAGGTGTAAGGTCATTTTCTTAGGACTTCATATTTCCGCCTAAACTCATCATCGGGTTCAAACCCATACCTATACCCTATTTGTGCAAGTACAGGATTTCGGTAATCATTCAAGATATATAAGAATCTAAAGTGTTTGTATAAAAAAACGTCAGAACCCGGCGGATATACGTTCCTGGTTTCTGCCGCTAACTCCAGCTGTTCACTATAAACATCTCTATATTTATATATTCGAACGAATAATAAACCTGCTATTACGATCAAAGTTATATTAGACATCACCAGAAATCGTTTATTAGGAAAGTTTAGATTCCGGGCCATTAAAAGAAATATATAGGGAAATGTCAGAAGAAAATAATGGGATACCGTCTGAATGTACAGGGGTAAGAAATTAACTAAAATTCCGATTATTAATATTATGTCAATTTTTTCCCGTAATGGCTTAATGCCAGAAAAGAATAAAGGCACCAATAATAATAGAAAAATTTTAGACCCAGCGAGAAACCTAAACCAGGTCGTCTCTAATTCAATCATTTCATCATCATATCCTGATCCTGTTAACTGTAAAATTAAATCTGTCAACTCTACTTGTTCTATGATGACAAAGTATACTAGAAATCCTAATAAAGGTAAAACTCCCCCTAATATGAATTTTCCTAAATAACTCTTATGATACCCATGGTAAGCGATAATCAACAGAAAAAAAGGCAGAAAATTGAAGATTCCGTATTGCTTTGAAAAAAATCCTAGAGCTAGAAACACACCGCACCAGAAGAATTTCTTCCCTATCAAAAGATAATACGCTATGAAAGTAAATAATATGACATAAACCTCTAGGTTTATATAGGTCCCGTCTGAACTTAAAATAGCAATAAACAATAGTAGACTTAAGAAAACAGATGATTTCTTTCCAACCTCTTCTTTCCTGCATATTTGGTAAAAGAATCCTACTCCCATAGCTATTACTATATACTGAAAAGCTAATAAAAGTTGATAGGAAGGATTATCAGTAAAATAATGAACGAAAGAATTAAGGTACATCATTACCGGCGTGTAACTGGTGAAAATATCTTTATAAGGTACATACCCCTGGGACACATCTCGCGCCATAGATAAATAATAGGGTGCATCTGTACTTATAAATGAATAAGCTATACTTAAGATAATCAAAAGGGCTAGCACAAGACCCCAGAAAAAATTAGAAAATTTCAGCAGTTTCATCTATGGTTTTACTTATTTGATCTATTATTTCTGGTTCTAATTCAAAAAATAACGGAAGTCTTAACAAACAATCTGTGTACCTTTCTAAATTTGAAAAATTCTGGTTTTCATCCTTTACTTTTGACCTGTAAAATGGACTTTCATGTAAACTGATATAATGAAATACTGCCAGAATACCTTTTGATTTTAGCCTCTGTATTATTTCATCTCTGTGCTGAATATTTGAAGTTACAACATAAAATATATGGGCATTATTGGTAGCATATTTAGGAATTACCGGAAGATTCAAAGTATGCTTTATATCTTCAGAATTTAAAACCTCATAGTATTTTTTCCAAAGCTGAAGTCGTTTTGATTGAATCCTATCGAGATTCTCTAATTGAGCCCATAAAAAAGCGGCTGTAACTTCTGAGGGCAAAAATGAACTTCCTATATCTACCCAGTTATACTTATCTACCTCACCTCTAAAAAAAGCCGATCTGTTTGTTCCCTTTTCCCAAATAATTTCAGCTCTTTTTTGGTAGTTATTATTATTCACTACCAACATACCTCCCTCTCCAGAAATTATATTTTTTGTCTCATGAAAAGAGAAGGTAGCCAGATCACCAATAGATCCTAATGCTCTTTTTACACCATCTTTTCCCGTATAAAAACTGTCTATAGCATGAGCAGCATCCTCAACAACTGCAAGATTGTACTTTCTTGACAACTCCATAATTTTATCCATATCACAGGCAATACCCGCATAATGAACAGGAACAATTACTTTAGTTTTTGAAGTTATTAGAGCTTCTATACTTTCTTCATCCATTCCAGGATGATCAGCCCGGCTATCCACGAATACAATTTTAGCTCCTCTCAGAACGAAAGCATTTGCAGTACTTACAAAAGTATAAGAAGGAATTATAACCTCATCTCCTGGCTGAATATTTAATAGAATGGCAGCCATTTCTAATGCATCGGTGCATGAGCTAGTTAAAAAGCATTTACCGAAATCATATCTCTCCTGAAAAAAATTCTGACATTTCTTTGTGAAGTCCCCATTTCCTGAAATTTTTCCAGACTTAACAGCTTCTTCGATGTATTTAATTTCATTTCCTGTTAAATAAGGTTTATTAAAAGGAATATTGACCATATTGTTCAGGATTTTATTAGATCTGATAGTTTCATTTTTTGCTGTTCCTTTATAACACGAATAAGATACTCTCCAATAAGTCCGAGAGCGAATAGATTTAAACCTCCAAAGAAGCTTATCAGTGTTACTGTAGAAGCATAGCCAGGAATTTCAATGTCTAGCATTAATTTTCGAATAACGATTGATATTATAAAGATCATAGAACCTATAAAACCCAGCAGTCCAACAAATGCCATAATCCTTAAAGGTATGGAAGAGTAATGTAAAATAGTATTCAATGCAAGAGTAACCAGTTGGGGTAAAGAATAATTACTTTTATCAAAGTCCCTTTGATGATGCTTTACCTGAATACTTTCTAGATTATTGGTAGCATTTAGCATTAAACTTGAGACAGAAGGCATCGCATTATAGTTTCCAACTATCAGTTTATTTAAATCTTTTGTCAATATCCTAAAAGATGACAGCATGAGACCTTTAGGTTTTTTTAAAAAGATTGTATCTACTTTTTTCAGAATAAAACTTGCAAAATTTCGCCAAAGACTATGCTTTTTTTGAAGATAATTAGGAACTGCAAAAACCCCATCAAGACTTTTCTTCTCCTGTATTGTTTGAATTAGAAGTGGTATATCACTTGGAGAGTGTTGAAGATCATCATCCATTGTTATCACAAAATCTCCTGTTGCCTGGGACATCCCTGCCAGAGTGGCAAGCTGTTGACCTTGATTCTTATGCAAAGTTAAGACTCTTACGAAACTATAGCTATTTCTGACTTTTTCCAGAGCGGTAACAGTAGTATCTTCAAGCGGGCTGTCGTTGACAAAAATCACCTCCAAAGAATAATTATATTCCTTAGCCATATACTCTAACTTAGAAATCAGTATTTCTAAACTTTGGGTGCTTTTAAATACAGGTATTATTATCGAGTAAAGGTGCTCCAAATTATTTTATTTGAAATTTCAATATAAAGAATTTATAGCATCAGATATTGATCTCCCTAACAATTTTGCAGGGACTCCCATAGGCAATAACGTTTGAGGGTATATTTTTAGTTACAATACTGCCCGCACCAATAATAGAATTCTCCCCAATATGGATCCCATCTATAATAACTGCCCCAGCCCCCACGGTAGTTCCTGCTCCAATCTTAACTTTCCCAGCTATTGTAGAACCAGGATTAATATCAACAAACTTGCCAATTAAACAGTGATGTCCAATGTTTACACCTCTCTTAACTGATACTCCAAAACCAAATTTAGTTTGAGCAGAAACACTTATATTCTGCTCTAAAACACAACCTAAACTCATGTCTACACTTAATGCAATATTGCATGATTTATCAATGATATTGATATAAGCCTCTTCACCTATATCAAATTCTTTCTTAAAGTAAGCGAAAACGTTAAGTTTATTACTACCTCCAGAAACTCCAAAGACACATGATTTTTCTTTGTCTACGAGTTTTTCTTTTTCGTGAATAATTAAATCGAGAGGTTTGGTAAATACAACCGGATTTGAGGAGCAGGATAAATTCTTAAATACTTCTATTTTTTCTGAAATGCTGTTTCCCCGTATGATATCATGGAGAACGGCTACGTAATATGGAGCAAAACCAAGTATCTGGATATTTTTATACACTTACTTTTCGATTATAAAAACCTAGTTCCCCAAATTCTTTAGAAGAAAAGAATACTCTTTGGTTATCTTCTATAAAATTATGGGTTCGTTTTATTAATTCTAAATTAGTGACGTATTTTGTTTTAGTATAATCCTTCCAAATATTATCCTCAAGTCCAATTCTAACATTATAACCCATGGCTATTGCTGAAGAATTTACCTTCAACTGATCTGAACCTAAACCTGCTAAGGCTATGTAATGATCGTCTGGAATTTCACTTACCGCTGCACCAATTTGAGAATAAGTTCCCTGAAATCCAGCGATATTTCCAAATAAAAGATTCCAATAATAAGGCCCTTCCACAATATTTTTTTTGATCAAGTATTTTCCATAATTAATCATTCCTAGATCAAAACATTCCAGTTCCGGCACTACTCCATAATCTTTCATCTTTTCAGCCAGTTTCAATATAATATCTGGAGAATTCATAGATGCCTGACGCATAAAATTGAGACTTGAAAGAGTAAGAGAACACATATCGGGCTGCAATTCAATAACAGCAGAGCGCTTTTCAAATTCCGGGAATTTTCTTCCTGAAGAACTGCCACAGATTATTAGATCTGGACAATGTTTACGTACACCTTCAAAAATTTACTGATATATTTCTGGTTTCCAAGTTGGCTCACCGCTCTCCTCACGTGCATGCAGATGCGCAATTGTAATACCTATTTCGTATGCCTCATGGGTTTGCTCAATTATCTCATTAGGTGATATTGGGATATGGGGCGTCATTTTTTTTGTCGGGACCATTCCTGTTGGACAAAAATTGACTACTACTTTCTTCTCATTCAAAATAATATCGGATTTAATAAACTAAAATAAGACATCTTGAGGCTCTTTCCAAAGGTTATTAAACTTCCCTTAAGATCCTATGGCGTAAAATTCAAATCCAATTTGCTCTTTTTCTGCGCGGTTCAATAGTCGTCTACCATCGAATAAAAATGCAGGCTTAAGCATGTCATCATATACCTTACTCCAGTCTAATTCTATAAATTCATCCCATTCTGTTAATACAGCTACAGCATGTGCTTTTTCCGCAACCTCATGCGAATTATCCACGATTGTAACGCTTGCTCTATTCTCAGCCTCTGGCCTGGTATTCAAGTAGTCTAAATCCGCATAAATCTGCTCAGGTTTTACCTTAGGATCATAAACCACTACCTCCGCCTGCTCATTAAGTAAATAGTCAACTACATATATTGCGGCAGACTCTCTGGTATCGTTGGTGTCTTTCTTAAAGGCCCATCCCAGTATTCCAATTTTTTTCCCTGACACTGTATTGAACAAAGTCTTCACAATGTTAGCTGCGAATCGTCTTTTCTGGTGGTCATTCATTATAA
Source organism: Christiangramia marina (assembly GCF_048285865.1). Classification (NCBI taxonomy): domain Bacteria; kingdom Pseudomonadati; phylum Bacteroidota; class Flavobacteriia; order Flavobacteriales; family Flavobacteriaceae; genus Christiangramia; species Christiangramia marina. Next base: position 217,323 of record NZ_JBLVTK010000002.1, read on the forward strand.
TTACCTGTTCCCAGTAATCTGCTACTTCATTGAGTCCGTAAGATTTTGCTATATAAACCAGATTAAGAATATCTTTCTGAAAGCATGACCCCCCAAAACCTACAGAGGATTGAAGAAACTTAGATCCGATTCTGCGGTCCATTCCAACTGCCTTGGCAACTTCGTTCACATCAGCGCCAGTTTTTTCACATAATTCGGAAAGTGAATTGATACTTGAAACTCGTTGAGCCAAGAAAGCATTAGCTGTTAGTTTTGATAATTCAGATGACCATACATTTGTAGTGAGAATTCTATCTCGATCAATCCAGTGTGCATACACGTCTACTAAGGCTTCAACGGCTTCAGCACCTTCAGCAGTATCTATATCTCCTCCAATTAGCACTCTATCAGGATCCATCAAGTCATCTACGGCTGTTCCTTCAGCCAAGAATTCGGGATTTGATAAGATTTGATATTTTACACCATTTCCAGTATTATCTAAAATATTTCTAAGTGCTTCGGCTGTTCGAACTGGAAGAGTAGATTTTTCAACTACAATTTTATCGGTTGTTGCGACTCGCGCAATCTGCCTGGCACATAACTCTATAAATTTAAGATCAGCGGCCATACCTTTTCCTATACCATATGTTTTGGTAGGCGTGTTGACGGAAATAAAGATCATATCGGCTTGATCTATCGCAGCATCAACGTCAGTCGAGAAAAAAAGATTACGACCTCTGGCCTCGCCAACGATGTTGGAAAGTCCCGGTTCATAGATTGGAATATTGTTAACATCATCATCATTCCATGCAGCAATCCTGCTTTCATTAATATCTACAACAGTGACGTTTATTTCCGGACATTTTTGTGCTATGACTGCCATAGTTGGTCCTCCAACATATCCAGCCCCTATACAACAAATATTCTTAATCTTCATTTATAATTTTTTATCACATTTATTACCCAGAACTCCTTTGACATCGTATACTACAGAAGTAGGAAGTTTTAAATCTTCCAGGTCTAGTTCCAGAAATTCTTTATGGGCAACTGTTAGAAGAATAGCATTAAATTTTTCCTTAGGCAACCTTTTAACTGTTTCCAAACCATACTCATGTTTCACTTCTGAAGGATTAGCTAGTGGATCATATATAGTTATCTCCACTCCGTATTCTTTCAAACTCTTAATAACATCCACAACTTTAGTGTTTCTAACATCAGGACAATTCTCCTTGAAAGTTATTCCTAATACTAAAATTTTAGAAGCTTTAACTTTGATATCATTTTGAAGCATCAACTTTACTAGTTCCGAGGCTACATATTGCCCCATACTATCATTCATTCTTCTACCCGCGAGAATGATTTCCGGATGATATCCAATTTCCTGAGCTTTCTGCGCTAAGTAATATGGGTCTACGCCTATACAATGACCACCAACTAATCCAGGTTTAAATGGTAGAAAATTCCATTTTGTACCTGCTGCTTCCAAAACATCCTGGGTATCAATACCCATCATGTTAAATATTTTAGCTAATTCGTTTACGAATGCAATATTTATATCTCTTTGGGAATTTTCTATGACTTTTGCCGCTTCAGCCACCTTAATTGTTGGAGCAAGATGTGTCCCGGCAGTAATAACTTCAGCGTACAGATTGTTTACCCGTTCTCCAATCTCAGGTGTGGAACCAGCCGTTACTTTAAGAATTTTTTCTACAGTATGTTCCTTATCTCCAGGGTTGATTCTTTCCGGGGAATAACCTACGAAAAAGTCTTCATTGAACTTTAGCCCTGAATGTTTTTCGAGTACAGGAACACACTCATCCTCTGTAACTCCAGGGTATACAGTCGATTCATAGACAACCACATCTCCTTTTGATAAAACTTTAGCAACAGTTTCACTACTCTTATACAAAGGAGTAAGATCTGGCCTATTATTTTTGTCAACAGGAGTTGGAACAGTAATGATATAATAATTGCAATCCTCTATATCTTTTAGATTTGCTGAACAGAACAATCCATTTGTATCAGAATTTTCATTCTTCAGGGAAGCTTTTAAAACTTCATCTTCAACTTCAAGGGTAGAATCAGTACCCGACATCAATTCTTTTACTCTGGCTGAATTGATGTCAAAACCAACTACAGGAAATTTAGTTGAAAAGAGTCTCGCAAGTGGTAATCCAACATAACCTAAACCTATAACTGCTATTTTTTTAGTGTCTTTCATCTGTCTATAAATTATCCCAATACCAATGAGTAGCCTCTTTTAGACCATCTTCTATTCCATGTGTGGGATTATAGTTAAGTAATTTTTTAGCCTTCTCTACCGATGCTAATGAATGCGGAATATCTCCAGGTCTATTAGGACCATATTCTATTTCTACTTCAGCAATATCCGAATCGTATTCAGCTAGATTTTGCTTTAGGAGCTGAGTCAATTCCTTTAAGTTTGTACGGTCACCTACTGCTGTGTTATATACCTCGTTAAGAGCATTTTCATTCTCTGTAACCAAACAAAGAAGGTTCATCTGCACAACATTGTCTATATAAGTGAAGTCTCTGGAATAAGTTCCGTCGCCGTTGATCACAGGACTCTCTTTTTTCATTAACTGCATCACAAACTTTGGGATAACAGCTGCATATGCTCCATTAGGATCCTGACGTCTTCCGAAGACATTGAAATAACGAAGTCCTATCGTATCTAGACCGTAAGACTTATTAAAAATATCAGCATAAAGTTCGTTGACGTATTTAGTAATAGCATAAGGAGAAAGAGGTTTACCAATTACGTCCTCAACCTTTGGAAGGTTTTCCGAATCACCATAAGTAGATGAACTTGCAGCATAAACAAATCGTTTAATTCCATTATCACGAGATGCAACAAGCATATTCAAGAAACCAGAAACATTAACATCATTACTGGTAATTGGATCATTTATAGACCTTGGCACTGAACCCAAAGCGGCCTCATGAAGAACAAAATCCTGATTTTTAGTAGCCTGAAGACAGGTTTCCAGGTTTCGAATATCCCCTTCAATGAATTTAAACTTATTATTTTTTAAAAATGGATCAATATTATGTTTATGACCGGTAGCTAAGTTGTCAAGGCAGGTTACTTCAGCGCCAAATTCTAAGAGCTTTTCGCAAAGATTAGATCCTATAAATCCTGCTCCTCCCGTTACCAATACTTTTGATGATTTCAATAAATCCTTCTGAGATTCAGTTATCAAATTATGAGTTTTTAATTATCAATTTGCAAAGATAGAATTTCAATGTTAAGTATTGTTAAAGGAAATTTAAATAAATTAGTTTCTAAAATTTACTCGATTCCAAATGAACCATAGTAGTAGCTATTATTTTCTCTTCAAATTTACCAGCTGAAATGTCGCCAGAAATTCTCTGATTGAGGACTTCGACCGCTTTTACTCCCAATTCCGATGGATGTTGTTCGATATAGCTAAGTGATGGCGTAAGATACTCTGCGATGTCTTTATTGATATAACCAATGATCTTTAAATCTTCCGGTATTTTAATATTTTGCTCATAAGCCACTCTTGTTGTGATGATCGCGCTTTCAAAATCTGTACAGAGTAAAGCCTCTACTTTCTCCGTAATTAAGAGCTTTTCAATTTTAGATTTTAAAGTTCCCTCACTACTGCTTCGTGCTGTGAATACAGGCAATTCGTCCATTGCTTTCTGATAACCAGATATCCTCAGTTTTCCAATACCTACATGGTGAATAGCTGAAGCAATACCAATTCGTTCCAAACCTTTTGCTCTAAAGAATCTCGTAGCATCGTAGAAACTCTTTTCATCATCCACGCCCACTTTATCTGCAGGTAGATTTAGATTAATTCGGTCGTAAACAACAACAGGAATATCATAATCTAAGAGGGCAAACAGGTGTTCATACTCTGCCTTTTTCTGAGTTTCTTCTGAAACTGCAATTAAAACTCCGTCGACCATTCCGGAAGTCAGAAGATCACAAATTTGCTTTTCGCGATCGAGTGATTCATTGGATATATAGGTGATTATCTGCTGATCATGTTGCTGCGCCTGAGCTTCAATTCCAGATAGAACCCTAGCAAAAAAGCTGTTCGAAATATTTGGAATCACAACACCAATCGTTCCTGTCTTGCTTTTTTTCAAATTAACCGCTACCGGATTTGGCCGGTAGTTGTGAAGCTTTGCTAACTCCTTCACCCTTTCGGCTGTTTTAGGACTAATTTCCGGACTATCATGAAGTGCTTTCGAAACCGTAGAAACACTCACGTTAAGTAACTTCGAAAGCTCTTTTAAGGTTATTTTACTCTTCATAATAAACTGTTGAAATAAATTAATTCAATAATTGCTGCGGAAATACCTGTCTTCATTTACCAATTTGCAAAGAAAAGAATAAATTATGATTTTGAAGTTATCGGCCCAATTCATTGCATTTCTACCAATCACCTCGATTCTTAACAATGTTTAAGAATTAGAAGTATTTCGTTCTCATAACTAAATCACATGCATCTCGAGAATATTGATGATGATGCCGAAAACCCTTGTAAACACTCAGTTAAACTTATCCTAAACACGACCAACCCCTTGTGCACAATCTGCGATCATCGTAATTTACAACTACTAAAAATAAACAACCATGAAAGATTACGGAACATTATCCCAAGCTATAAACAAATTAAAACTGGAAGAAGGATACAAACATGATTTTAACCTGCTTGATGAAAAGATCGAATTGAAGTCGGAAAACGCAACATTTGGTGTTGAAGAATTTGAGGTTGATAAAGTCCTGCGCTTCGAAGGAATGAGCAATCCTGACGATAATTCAATTTTATATGCCATTACCACCACCGATGGTAAGAAAGGTGTCCTTACCGACGGATATGGTATTTCCAGCGGACAAATATCCAAGGAAATGATGAAAAAACTGGATCTGAAGGATCATAGACCAATAGATTAATGGTTAAAGTTCTACTAAACCAATAATTATAATTTCAATTTTGGTGTAATCATTATATTTTTGAATTGAATTTTGAAAAACTATAAATAAAAACTATGAACTATTTAGGATTAGATAAAGAGAAGACTGCAAAAACAGTTACTGAGTTGAATATACTGTTAGCCGACTATCATCTATATTATCAGAAATTAAGAAATTTTCACTGGAATGTAATTGGAAAAAACTTTTTTGATCTGCATGAAAAATTTGAAGAGCTCTATGATGAAGCGAAACTGAAAGTGGATGAAATAGCTGAGCGTATTCTTACTTTAAGATATCAGCCTACGAGCAATATGAGTGAGTATTTAAAAGACTCAAATTTAAAGGAATCTCCTAGTGATATTTCTGACAGCAAAATGATCGAAATCTTATTGGAGGATCACGGACTTTTGCTTAAACAAATGAGAAAAGTGGTGGAAATTGCTGATAAATCTGGAGATGAAGGTACAATTGATCTAATCGGTGCTTATATTAGAGAGTTAGAAAAAACCAGCTGGATGCTGGATGCATGGAAAATGAAAACTTCAGATCAGCATAAACCGGTAAAAAAATAATCAAATTAAAATATGCAGGAATTTAATCTTCAGGATTCAATAAAAGGTATATGGGATAAATTAGAGGGATGGTTAGATACCATAATTCTTGGTCTTCCGAACTTCCTTCTCGCAGTAGTAGTTTTTATCATTTTTGTTTTTATCGCGAAATATGTCGGTAAAATATTTGATAAGATCTTTTCCAAAAGTATTAAACAGGATTCCATACGCCAGATGGCCACGAAAGTGATCAAAGCAATTGTAATCCTGATTGGTTTCTTTATTGCATTAGGACTTCTAAACCTAGATACTGTACTAACTTCAGTTCTAGGAGCGGCAGGAGTTGTTGGGTTAGCTATCGGTCTTGCTTTGCAAGGAACTTTGAACAACACTTTTTCAGGTTTAATTCTTAGTTTCCTGCCAGAATTGCAAATTGGTGATTGGGTTGAAACCAATGGGTTTGCAGGTTCGGTTATGGAGATTAATCTGAGAAATATCGTAATTAAGCAATCCGATAATAATTATGTGATCATTCCTAATGGAAAAATAATTGAAGAACCTTTCAAGAACTTCACGCGGACTGCTCGTTCAAGAGTATTTGTGAATTGTGGAGTTGGATATTCTTCAGACCTAGAAATGGTAAGAGATCTTACTATAAAAACTATTGAAGAAATTTTTCCGCAGAGAGGAAATGAAGAGGTAGAACTGATGTTTCAGGAATTTGGAGATAGCTCTATTAATTACGTCTTGAGATTCTGGACAGATGTAACGAAGAATAGAGATATTCTCATCGCCCAGAATACTGCGATTATAGCTATTAAGAAGGCTTATGACGCTAAAGGTATCAATATTCCATTCCCAATTAGAACAATTGATTTTACTAATAAACTGTCAATCAATAAAGAATAAGAATTACAAATATTAAAAACAAACAAACCGGCTAAACAGCCGGTTTGTTTGTTTTTAATTCGAACTCTAGAACTTTAATCCCAAGCTAAACTGTAACCTCGGACCTTCACTTCCAGAGAATATGCTCGCCTTAGCCTGAATAGCATCCGCACTGTTTAACCAGAGTCCACCACCATAACTATCATGCCACTGGTTACTAGACTCATCATCCAACCACACTCGACCTAGATCGTAACCTCCGTAGATCCCGAGCTGGAAAGGCAGAAAGCTAGTAGATACGGTATCAAAGGAATACCTAAGATCTGCACCTGTACCAAAAGAACTTTTTCCTGAATACCTCTCAAATCGATAACCTCTTAGTCCGCTATTCGCACCTAATTGAGCCGATTGATAAAACTCAAACTCATTCCCAATATTTATATGTGCTTCTGCTCTGGTCTTCAATACAAGTTTTCTATTCCGGGTCAGGGCATTATAAAAGCCCATATATGGTTTAAAATAACCAAATTGACGATCAATATCTGCTGTATTCAGTTTTGCGCCCAGGTTCAACTCAAAAAGCATCCCTCTGGTAGGAACCAGGACATCGTCATAACTTTCATATCGATACATAGCATCGAGACCTGCAAAATATTTTCTCTGAAAAATATCTTCTTCTGAATTGGTGAATACTTCAGATAAATAAAGATTATCGTTTTCGGTTACTTCTATAGACTCAAAAGTTGCTGTGAATCCGAAAAAGCTACCAAAAGGAGTTTTATTGACTAATGCAGCTTTTGCTGAAATTTCATTGATCCCTACCCTATTATAATCCATTCCTAATTCATCTTCCGGGTTAACGGTCTCATTTCCGAAGCCGAAAAAGTTATCTGAATAATCCGGACTTTGAAAATTAGCTCCTAATTGCAAGTTGTATTTTCCAACGATATTTGCAAATTCCGCCTCATAACCTAATTCAAAACCATTTGTTGCAGAATGATATTCCGCAGAAACAGTATGCTGAGAGGTAAAAGGGTTTCGCTTAAATTTATTGATAGCCTTCACATATTCCAACTGAAAATTGAAAGCGTCATCTGGATTATAGCTAAAATCAGGTAAGATAGATCCAGACGCAAAGGTTTTTTTATCCTTATCATACGTATTGATCTCGTAATTATCTGTTAGTCGAAGTTTAGCGTTGTCTAATTCATTGATAGTATTGGGAAGTGATTGATGATCATAAAGCTTTAATTTCGAACCATTCGTAATGGTGTATTCATCATTGTTCTGACCTCCAATCAAACGTACAAATATTGCAGCTTCTCCCTCTCCATCCACAAAAATCTTGTCATCATCATCGAGCCCATAAACCCAGATCTCATTGGTCTCGTCTTTCTTATAGACTTTATCGCTTAAAATTTCAGTTCTTTCTCCCTCCTTATTACGAGTAATGGTTACCCTCGTATTTCCATCTATCAATCTTTCAATATCTATGAAATCATCTTTATCTGTTCCGGTTACGATCGCGAGATCTGCTAATTTTTCATAATATCTATTGGCTATATCAACTAAATTATCTCTCCTACCCTGTACATTTCTAATAAGTTCCTGAGTAGCCTCACCAGTGGTTTCCGCGGGTAAATTGGAAAATGCCTTCTGAATTGCTTCATCGGTTACATTTTGCTTTATGTACTCTGCCTGCTCTATCCAGGTATTTTTGCCGGTATTTTGAAGTAGTGATCTATCTAACCCCATTGCTGCGATATTGAACCATTCAACATCTTTGATATCATCTCCATAAACAGCGAATTGATTGGCAAATCCTGTTATCGCTCTGAGTGTTCCAAAGAACGCTCCATCAAAATTGCTAAACACTTGGTCTCGATCCCTGGGAATAGCTTTAAAAATGTGTTTGTCACCTTCTTCAATTTCGGCCCATCTCCATTGATCCTGATGCCTGTCCCAATCTCCAATAAGCATATCGAATAAACGCGAGCGAACATATATAGACTCATCCAGCAAGTATTTTTCATCTCTTCGCAGTCTTTCCAGCATGTCTGATGTACTTACAATATCATGATCTGGTTTCCCAAAAGACTCGTAGCCTTTCCAACCTTCTTCAGGTCTTTCAACGATCATATAGATATCATCACCATGCACAGAATTGTATTTTCCTAGTGCTTCCTGCTTAGGCAGATAAAATATTTCAGGATTAGTATGATAAACTCCTGCAGCTTCGCTAAGCTCTGGAATTGCCATAAATCCGAATGGATGTGCGGCGGTATAGAAGTCTGTAAGCAAGTTTTCTGCTACCGTATTCTCTAATTTGTTTTCTACAGGCTGATTTTTAAAGGCTACACTCTGAAGAAATCTTAGTGCATCTTTTCGAACTCTTCTAATATTATATTCTCGTCCCTGTCTGTCTTTCACTCTAAGTGATACGGTTTGATGTCCGCCGCCTTCACGAACTACTTCTAATCCACCATAAAGTGTATCCAGATCTGCAGTTCTCAAGGTGATCTCTGTACCATAAAGTTCCCGATAGCGTTCACCCCAAACGGTTTCATGAACGGGACTTTTTTCAGTATCCTCTTCATTGTAAATTGAGGTCGTATAAGTTTCAGGGAATTTATCTGGATAATCCTGAAGTTCGAATGGTACAGGAGTCTCCAAAACTTCAGTTTGATAAAGCAACTTAGGTTTGTTATCCTGGTTTCCGTAGAAACTTACCCAGGAAGAACCGTCTTTAAAAACATCGAGTACCGCAAATCCCTGTCCTGGATACGCAAACAATCCATCATTGCTCAAAGTTGCATAGGAAGCTTTTGATCCGGAACCTGAAACGATTTGCTTTACACTATCATGCTCAATGTATTGTAGGGAATGTTCGTGTCCCGAAGCAAAAATCACTCGCGAAGAACCTTGTGCAATGGTACTCAAACGGGTTGCCAGAGATTTATATCGATTGTTCTGAGCATCCTGAATAGACACACCTCCAGTTGTTCTAATTAGTGTTGCTAATGACCCTAAAATTGGAAGAGGGATTTTCTTTTGAGAAGGATAAATATGCCTGTCGAAAGTATATTGTCCACCATGCACGCCATTCGTATAGATTGGGTGGTGAAGTGCAATTACAATGGTTTTGTTCTGATTCTTTTTGATCTCAGATTCTACTTCCAGGAACATTGCTTCCCGCGTTTTGATCTGCTCACAATTATCATTGATCTTGGGATTGTCGTTCCAATCTTCTAAATACCATTGAGAATCTATGACAATCATCTGGATATTATCAGAAACTTCAATAGACTCCATTCCGCAGCCTATTTCAGGACTCCACACAAGAATATCTTCAAATTTCTCTTTCAAATAATCTTTCTGTCTATCAAGTCCTTCCAGCTTCTCATTGTACCAATCGTGATTTCCAGGTATAAAAACCACTTTCCCCTCGTAATTTTCGATCGCATCCAGCTGTGCGTCTAATCGATATTCAGCCTCTTCTCTTCCCGAAGAACCTTCAGCAGGCATCCCATCAGGATAGATATTATCACCTAAGAAAATAGAAATATTTTCCGTTTTCTTTACTGAATCAAGGTAAGATTTAAAGGCTAATAGACCTAGTGAAGAACCGCCCGGAGGTGAATAACCACCATCCCCTAGCAAGTAAAATGATTTCTCAATCTCTTTATTAGAGGGATATCCAAAATCTGAAGTTGATTCTCCATCCCTGTATTTAGGCTCAAGACTGGCACAGGAAATGACCAGTAACGTTGTAAATATACCGGCGAAAAGTTTAACTTTTTTCATAGAAAACTGTGGTCATTATTTTTTGTAATTTGGTCCTTGAAATCAAAAATTCATGTATGAATAATCTCGTTGAGAAAGCTGAAAAATTTGTTGAAGATTTATTTAAAGAAAAGTTACCTAACACCTTTATTTATCATAACTACCAGCATACTCAGCGCGTGGTTAAAAGTACTAAAGAATTAATCGAGAATTCTGAAATTAATGTTAAAGACAAGGAGGCATTGCTCCTTGCTGCATGGCTGCATGATACCGGTTATATCCATACATACAGAGGTCATGAAGACAAAAGCGCAGAGATCGCGGAAGAATTTCTTCTGAAGGAAAACGCAACCCAGGATCTTATAGATTTGGTAAAGCAATATATCCTGGTGACCAATTTTAGCAATATTCCAAAAACGCCCGGTGAGAAAATAATACGTGACGCCGATAGCTCTCATTTTGGTAAGGAATACTTTGAAGAAACCAGTGAATTCCTGAGACAGGAATTGGAAATGCATAATATCAAAAACTTCACTAATGCGGAGTGGCTTGAGGAGAACATTTATGTTTTTACTGAAAAGCACACCTACTATACAGATTATGCCCTGCAGGAATGGAACCCAAAAAAGGAAGAAAATTTACTGGAGCTTATAGAAGACAAGAATAAGCAGGAAAAGAAATTAAAGAAAGAAGAGCATAAAGCCAGAATGAAGGCTAAATATAAGAATGAAAACCCAGAAAGAAGTATTCAGACGCTCTTTAGGGTTACTCTTCGAAATCATATTAAACTCAGTGATATTGCCGATACGAAAGCTAACATTTTACTTTCTGTAAATGCGATCATCATTTCACTGGCACTTGCCAACCTGATCCCTAAACTGGAAGCAGAGTCCAACAAACATTTACTTATTCCAAGTTTAGTACTAGTACTTTTCAGTGTTGCGTCAATCATTCTTTCGATTCTATCCACCCGGCCAAATGTTACAACCGGAGAGTTTACTAAAGAACAGGTCAAAAACCGGAACGTGAATCTCTTATTCTTCGGAAACTACCATAAGATGCCTTTTGATCAATTCAAATGGGGTATGAACCAGTTGATCAAGGATAAGGATTACGTATACGAAATGTTGATGCTGGATCTTCACCTATTAGGTAAAGTACTACATAGAAAGTATTTCCTACTTAGAATGACCTATACTGTATTTATGCTAGGAATTATTATTTCGGTAATCGCCTTTATTCTGGCTTTTTACTTAATGTAATTCCTCCATTAGATCTTCATAATTGATCGTTCTTTCTGGATGATTGGAATCGGGTGAATATAATATGTTCACCCTTATTGCTTTAAGTCCTACAACTCCCTGTACATCTTCCAGTTCCAACAGTTCAACATTATCACCAAAGTAATTCTTTGCCTGAAGATATTTGATATACTGTAAATACTCTCGTTCATCACTTGCCTGAGAATAAACAATTGTAAGTTTTCCTTTTTGAGTTACACGCTCCTCTGTACCTTTTACAAAAGCCTTGTCTATTCGTTTTTTAATAATCTCATAACGAGCATTATAAGTTCCGTCTACATCAAACTTTTTCTCGTCCATTCTATATCTTATAGACATGGTGCTATTAAAAACGAGTATCAAAGACGCCGCTTCTAGCATCACAGGAGTTCTTTCCTGTAATTGATAGAACCTGTTCTCCATTTCGCACATAGTGCTCAACTGCCACAATCTCAAGTTAAACAAGTAGACCTTATTAAAAGGCCTCTTATTTGCCATGGACGCACCTATGTACATATTATGGTCTACACCATCAGTCTTATATCTCTCAAAGTAATGCGGATAAATATTCTGAGCCTGCACCTGGCGCTTATCGATATAGCGGGACATAGTACGGTTTATTTGTTGCACTGTCTCGTCATATTTTTTACGGTGATTGTAAACTAATCCGGTTTCGGGATTTAGCATGCTCGTGTATTGCTCTACTAACTCATTGATTTCTTCAGATTGTTTTTTCAAATGACTCATTAAAGGATTTACTTCCTTCTTCAATAAATTAAAAACCTTTTGTTCACTACTGGCATTCAGTCTATCCTGTAATTCTTCTTTGAAGTCTGAAACACGGTACTTGACCTGATCATAAATTGGGAGTTCTTCAATTTTGTAAGCTTTATCGATGATGTTCATGATAATCTCCAACTGATCCATTAGATCACGTTTGATTGCATCATTCCTGGCTTCAGAAGATGCGACAATATCTATCTGTCCATACAATGGAAAGACATCCTTAAAAGTGATATCCTTGAAAGAAGCAAGTCCATCTTTGTCCAGATCCTTTATAAACTTTTTGGCTTCTCTTTCGAACACCCAAAGAACACTTGGATGGATAGAAGTACATTCACTTTGAATTACTGCTTTTATCCTATTTTCGAAATCGTTGCGGTTTCTCTCAACCGTAGTCACGATATAGGGCAGGATATCGTCAAGCTTTATAGCATTGATACTATTTAATTCATTCTTCCTGCTGGACGCCAATTCTAAAATCCCCAGGAGCTTACCATTCTTAGCAACCGGAGCTAAGAGACAGCTTTTTACATCGTTCTTAATAAGATTCTTAGACAGCAGGTTGTCGTTTTTACTTGCATAAGAGTCTACATTGGAAATAGTGAAATATGCATTATCATCTATTAGGGTTTTAAAACCTTTTTCACAAATACCCGACTCACAATCATTGATTAGAACTTCGTCCAGAATAAAACTCTGAGCCTCTTTGTTATCCATTCTTTCAAAAACCATTTCCTTTTTGTTGAAAACAGTGAAACCAACCCGAAGGTCTGAAATGTTATAAATCGAACGGAATATCTCCTGTAGTTTAGCCAACTCCTCCTCTTCGTTCACTTCTTCGAAAAGCAGGGTAGTCTTTAATTCTGAAATGGCATCATCTATAGTAACATCGGTTAAATTAACGATGGTAAAACCTTTGAAAACATAACTATGTGGTGGAATCTTTTCCTTCCAGAGCTCGATATCATCCACATTTTGCAATAGAATATCTACATCTTTCTGGGTGATTTCCGGTGCATCATCTTTACGAATAATATCGACAAAATCAGCGTTCATAGATATCCTGTAATGACGTTTAATTCCGTCTTCATCGGGAATATCATAGTAAAGTGGTCTGGAAATATCTATTTTGTATCCGTAGGATTTCAGTATTTGTATACTCGAAAAGATATAAATAAGCTCCTCATCCATATTCCGGAACATCAACTTGAAATCATTTCCAGCATTCTTCAGAATAGCTTTCAATCTTTTGGAAACATTGAAAAGAATATTATGGAATGGGACCGCTGCAGCTTTGATCTCATTATTAGATAAAATGTTCGGAAACAGATCATCCAGCAAGATATTAATTGGAGCGTGATATTTCTTTAAAAGTTTTGGGTCTGAAAAACCTTCAGATAATTCCGGGAATTGACTTACATGGTCAAGCATTTTTTGCATGTACTCCTTGGAAATTTCACTTTCTATCTCATCAAGCTCCTTTTGATATTCTTCGATCACCTTGTGAAAACTGATCTGTATATCGAATGGAAAATCTTTTAATTGCTGCAACATAACCTGATAATTTAAGGTAAAATTAAATGTAAAAGTAGCCTTGAAAGAGCAACGTCTTGAAATTAACATTTATTTATAAGAACGCCATCAGAATGAAGCTTGAGTTCATTATTTTTGCAGAAATAGACATAAAAAATGAAGAAATTCTTATTCTTATTTAGCTCCGTAATTTTCCTATTAACTGGATGTGGAGAAGATAAAGGTTATTATTTAAGTGGTGATGTAAAAGGTGTCGATAACGGGACTAAAATCTATATCTCAGAACTAGATGGAAAGACTCGTTCACCTAAAGCAGTAGATACAGCCGTTGTTCAGGATGAGAAATTTGAATTGGATATGGAAGAAATGGATCTTCCTGCTCTTAGTTTTTTACGTATCGAAGGAGTGAATGGAAATCTTGTATTTATTGCTGAAAACGAAAAACTGAAATTCAGCATCAATAAAGATAGTATTCGTAGTTCACGTGTGAGCGGTGGACAGGAAAATGAAGCGCTTTATGAGTATCTGGATCATATGAAAGAAATGAACCGGAAGATCGGGAAAATGCAGAAGGAAGCGAGAACTGCAATGATACAGAAGGACACTGCAAAACTGAAGAGTATTCAGGCAACAGAAACCGAGCTTAAGGACAATGACCGGAAAGCGAAAGAAGAGATCTTCAGTCGGAATACAGATACTTTCCTCGCCGTAACTCTACTTGCAGATATGCTGAGCTCTAAGAGCCATAGCTCCAAGGAAGTTCGGGATATGTTTAGTGAAGTTTCAGATCGTATCAAGCAAACTGATATGGCTAAAGATCTGAAGAGTGAACTAGAGAAGATGAAAAACGCTGAAATGGGATCTAAGGCACCAGACTTTGAAGCTCCTACACCAGATGGTGAAATGCTTGCACTTTCTGATCGCATGGGCCAGGTTACAGTAGTAGATTTCTGGGCAGCGTGGTGTAAGCCTTGTAGAATCGAAAATCCAAACCTGGTTAATACTTACAACAAGTACAAAGATCAGGGCTTAAATATCATTAGTGTAAGTCTTGACCGACCAGGACAGAAAGACCGATGGGTACAGGCTATAAAAGATGATAAACTTGAACAATGGGATCATGTTTCTAATCTTCAGTTCTGGCAGGATCCCGTAGCAAGGTTATACGGAATCACAGCAATCCCGGCGACCTATATTCTTGATAAAGACGGAATCATTGTAGCGAAGAATCTTCGTGGTGATGCCTTAGCTGAAAAGATTGGTGAACTACTGAATTAATTCTACCTACCTAGAAAGATACCCGGTTCTCTGAAGAAAGAACAATATTACGATAGGCACAGCTAGCAAAATGACCATTAACAGGTGACTTTCCAGCACCCAGGGAGCCAGAATCATCGTTAAGATATATCCACCGGTAGCACCACCAAAATGCGCATCATGACCAATATTATCTGTTCTGCGCTTCATCCCGTAAATAGTATAGAGTAAATATCCTATTCCGAAGATATAAGCAGGAACAGGTATGATAAAGAACAAACCAAGCGTCATATCTGGTTGCAGTAGTATGGCAGAATACAGAATTCCCATTACCGCACCACTGGCACCTACGGCCGTATAATACGGATCATTCTTATGGAAATAGTAGGATAATAGA
Source organism: Christiangramia marina (assembly GCF_048285865.1). Taxonomy (NCBI): domain Bacteria; kingdom Pseudomonadati; phylum Bacteroidota; class Flavobacteriia; order Flavobacteriales; family Flavobacteriaceae; genus Christiangramia; species Christiangramia marina. The sequence continues at coordinate 232,749 of NZ_JBLVTK010000002.1, forward strand.
TTTCCCAGTAATAGACTTCCAAGATAGATGATGAGGAAAGCTACAGAGCCTAACTGCCAGATCACCACATTTGCAAAGAAATAGAGTGTTAGCATATTTACAAAAAGGTGGCTTGTATCTACATGCAGGAATCCCGATGTGAATATTTGAAATTTAGAACCTCTTTGAATATCTGAAGTACTGAACTTGTACTTATTGAAGAAGGTTTCATCGCTAAAACCTTTAAAAGAAATCAATGCATTTGCCGCTATGATCACCAGCGTGACCAGGCTCAATTCTCCCATTTTTACTAAAGTTTAATTTCAAATATACCATATATTTGCGGAAAGATTTTTTATGCAAGGATTAGTTTTCTGGCTTGTTTATCCCCTACTCTGGCTTATATCCATTCTTCCCTTTCGTATTTTCTATATATTCTCAGACTTTATATATTTCCTGGTTTTCAGAGTTATAGGCTATCGCAGAAAAACTGTTCAAAAGAATCTAAGAATGGTGTTTCCTGATAAGCCTTCCGAAGAATTGATACGTATAGAAAAAGTTTTCTACAAGCATATGTGTGACATGTTTCTGGAAATGATCAAAAGCATCTCTATGAGTAACGAGGAAATTCAAAAGCGCTTCAAATTCACTAATCTTGAAGTTTTAAGAGATATTGAAAGCAGAAACAAGAGTATCGTCCTGATGTGCGCACATTATGCTAGTTATGAATGGATTATCGCGCTACAACTCTACGGACTCAAATATAAATCCTTCGGAATCTATAAAAAAATACGGAACAGGTATTTTGATGATATGGTTCGCAAGATACGTAGTAAGCTTGGTGGAGAGCTTGTAAATACTCACAAAGCGACCAAGAGAATTATTCAAAATGAGCGAGAAGGATTACGAGGTAATTATGCGATGATCGCCGACCAATCCCCAAGACTTCAGCGTTCTAATCTATGGATGAAATTTATGGGAATTTCTGTTCCTGTTTTTGAAGGTTCTGAAAAACTGGCTCGTGGTCTGGACTTAAATGTCATCTACCTGCATGTGGAAAAAACCGGTAGAGGGTTTTATGAAGCTACGCTGGTTCCTATAACTGAAAATGCCCCGGAAGAACCGGAGCATTTTATTACTCAGAAGTTTTTTGAACTTCTCGAAAATCAAATTCTTGACAAACCAGAGTACTATCTCTGGACGCATAAACGCTGGAAACATAGAAATGAACCTGTTCCAGAAGGTGCTACCAGAGTCAGTTAAGCTATGATCTGCTCAATTTCAGATATCATCTTCTGCGCCAGCTCATCTGCTTCCTGTTGAGATTTTGCTTCAGTATAGATCCTGATAATTGGCTCTGTATTGGATTTTCTTAAATGCACCCAATTCTCCGGAAAATCGATCTTTACTCCGTCTACATTAGAAATCTCTTCTGAAGCGTGTCTTTTTTCAACCGCTTTTAGAACACCATCAACATCCAGATCTGGAGTCAGCTGAATTTTATTCTTACTCATATAATAAGAAGGATAACTTGCTCTTATTGAAGAAACCGACTCTTTCTTTTCTGCCAAATACGTAAGAAACAAGGCCGTTCCCACTAGGCTATCTCTACCATAATGTGCTTCCGGATAGATGATTCCGCCATTTCCTTCACCACCAATGATCGCATTGGAATCCTTCATAAGCTGAACCACGTTGACTTCACCTACTGCGCTAGCATTATACTCTCCGTTATGCTTCTCTGTGATATCTTTTAATGCTCTGGAAGAGCTAAGGTTACTTACAGTATTTCCTGGAGTTTTAGATAACACATAATCGGCACAGGCAACCAAGGTATATTCTTCACCAAACATTTCACCATTTTCATCTATAAAAGCAAGACGATCTACATCAGGATCTACTACGATCCCAAGATCTGCCTTCTCCTTTTTCATTAAGTCACAGATATCGGTTAAATGCTCTTTTAAAGGTTCTGGATTATGTGGAAAATGTCCGTTTGGTTCACAGTATAATTCGATTACCTCTACACCCATTCTATTCAGCAGCGCTGGAATAGCAATTCCTCCTGTGGAGTTTACTGCATCCACAGCTACTTTGAATTTCGCAGAGGAAACCTTATCAGCATCAACAAGTTTAAGCTTCAAAACTTCCTCAATATGTCTGTCGATATAATCATCGATCACGGTAATTGTTCCAAGATCATCCACTTCAGCAAAATCAAAATTTTCACTTTCTGCTATTTCAAGAATCAGGGCTCCGGCTTCTCCGTCAAGAAATTCTCCTTTACTATTCAATAGTTTTAAAGCGTTCCATTGTTTAGGATTATGGCTGGCAGTAAGTATTATTCCTCCATCAGCATTTTCCAAGGGAACCGCGACTTCTACTGTTGGAGTCGTAGACAAGCCTAGATCGATCACATCGATTCCCAGACCAGTCAGGGTATTCATGGTTAGTTCCTGGATCATTTTTCCAGATATTCTCGCATCTCTTCCAACCGCAACCTTAAGGTTCTTGTTAGTTGAGTTATTTTTTAACCACGTCCCATAAGCTGCGGCAAATTTCACTGTATCTAAGGGAGTTAAATTATCACCGGTTTTCCCACCAATGGTTCCTCTTATCCCTGAAATTGATTTTATTAATGTCATTATTAGTTATTTATAGGTCCTGATAAGACCTGTAAGAAATTTTAACAAATATAATTGTGTCACCCCGTAATTTTCAAAAGTTAACAAATATTAACCCTGACCCTGTTTAATTCGTATATTCCCGCATGAACTTTCTGGCACATATTTATCTTTCTGGTGATGAGGACCTGGTTAAAATCGGCAATTTTATGGCAGATTCTATCAAAGGGAAAAAATATCGAAAATATGGACCTCTAATTCAAAAGGGCATAATTCTACATCGTGCGATCGACTTTTATACTGATACTCATCCAGTTTTCAAAGAAAGTAGTAACCGATTGTCAGCAAGATATCGACACTATAGTGGCATTATCGTAGACATTTTTTATGATCATTACCTGGCGGCGAACTGGAAAGACTATTGTGATATACCCCTGGAAGAATATAGCATACAGTTCTATGAGCTGCTAAAGCTAAACTACGAGGTTCTCCCTTCAAATGTCAAGAATTTCCTCCCGTATATGATCGAACAAAACTGGCTTTTAAGTTATGCTTCCATAGATGGTATTCAAAGTGTCCTGAATGGTATGAATAAAAGAACGAAGCTAAAATCTGGTATGGATCAGGCTACTTATGAATTAAAGTTACATTATGATGAATTTGAAAATGAATTCCGTCAGTTCTTTGAAGATGTTCAGCGTTTCTCAGACCAAAAGCTTGAAGAAATAAATTCTAAAAATTAAAAAGCCCGATATAATATCGGGCTTTTTAATTTTTGATATTGCCTGTTTACTTAACGAATCTCCATCGTCCACTAATAAGTTCTACTTCCCTTAGATTTTTACCTTTCTCAACATACCATTTATCATTGTTTCTCAAAACCATTACGCCTTCTATAACATACCATTCCCCATTAATATATTC
>NZ_JBLVTK010000002.1:236347-238507 GCF_048285865.1 Christiangramia marina
CTTTACTCCTGGGTACATTACTTCAATTCCTTCCTGATCACCACTGGAAAGTACAGAACGCTGAACAGAATACAATGATCCATCTTTTCGAGTGATCGTAGGCTGTCCATTGGCAGAAAATGAATAAGGACTATACATCATAATGGATCCAAGATCCAGACCAGCGGTATAATCTGCTCCATCATAACCAGCCTCTACATATGTATAGAAATTATGTTCTCTTCCTGAAAGAATATTATTAAAATTCACCGTAATGGTTTGATCTCTGTCTGCTCTACTCTGTTCATGCCATAGTCCAACGGCATGACCAATCTCGTGAATCGTGTTTCCAGTTGAACAACCATCAGCCAGAGTAATTGGTTGTCTACCTCCTACCATTCCAACATAAGAAGAACATCCTCCTCCGGGAGTGAAATAGACATAATTAGCTTCTGAAGATCGCTGCACAAATTTTACAGCAGTATTGCTCTCCCAATGCGCAATAGCATCTGATACTCTCTGTTGATTAGGTAATGCAGGATCTATATCATAATAAACCACATTTTCAGGCCAGAAGAATTTTGTACGGCCAACACTTTTATCCGTAATAAGTACATCTTCATCAGCGTTTAGAACCAAATCCAATGGAGTTTTAGAAATATTTTCTTCTGAAAGAAAAATATCTCCCTGGTATACATACTTACCATTTAGTTCTTCTACTGGAAGCTTTCTACCAGCAAAAAAAATATCAGAAACGGTTCCAGATTCATTCGGAAATGCGATTTCTGTAAACTCATCATTCTGGAAGGAACTAATTTCGTTCGTACCTGTACTAGAATCATCGTAATTCTCTTCGCTACAGGCGATAAAAGCCAATAACGGAACAGCTAAAATAAATTTTAGGTTTTTCATAAGTAGGTTAATTAGTAAATGTATAAGTCTGAATATGATTTGGATTTAATTTAGACAACTTGAAATTAAACAAGGGAAAATCACCGAAAATTCAAACTATTGAACTTCCGATGATTTAACTAAAATTATTGATGTGGGCTTATATTAAGCGAAATACCAGACACCTTCAATCAGCTCAACTCGTTTCCAACCGTACCAGCCCATATTGTAGTACCATTGATCGTAATATCTCAAAACTGTGAGACCTTCGATAGTGTAGTATTCCCCGTTTATATAGTTCTGAGTTGGTTTCTCTTCCCCACCATTAGATGAAGGATACATTGCATTGATCCCTGTAACATCACCATTTGAAAGCTGAGATCTTTGAACGCTATACGTGTTACCATCAGTCTTAGTGATCGTAGGTTGACCGTTTTTAGAAAATGCGTATGGACTATACATCATGATGGAGCCAAAATCTAAATTGGTGGTAAACTCATCACCATCAAAGTTATTCTCCTGGTAAGTCTGGAAATTGTATTCTCTACCGGTTTGAATATTTTCAAAGTTGATGGTAATATGCTTATCTCTATCCACTCGACTTTGTTCGTGCCACAGGCCAACTGCATGTCCAATTTCATGAATGGTGTTACCAGTGGAACAGGCATCGGCTAGAGTAATATTCTGCTTCCCGCCAACTTTTCCAACATAAGAAGAACAACCTGATCCCGGAGTGAAATAAATATAGTCTGATTGTCCAGATCTCTTCACGAATTCAAGATTGGTGTTTGCTTCCCAATGACTAATAGCATCAAAGACGCGATCCTGGTTGCCTAGTCTAGAATCAATTTCATAGTAAACTGTATTATCTTCCCAGTAAGCTGAAGTTCTACCAACACTTTTTGCTTGGGATACCTCATCTCCTTTTTCTAAAACTAAATTTACAGGGCTTTTAGAAGCTTTACCCTTGGGAATCATAATGTCCCCTTCAAAAATATAATTACCATTGACGTTCTCTACGGCCATTTTTATACCGGTATAATAAACATCGGTAGCAGTTCCTTTGGAGTCTGGAAATGCAATCTCGGTAATATCATCTTTTGATTCTGTTGAAGTGATCTGGGTTTCATTTTCAGCAGTTACAATGTCTGAAGTTGAATCCTCGCTACAGCTTATCATTGCAAAAGCTGATAGCAGGAGTAAACTCTTTAATTTTGTCATAAGTAGGTCTTTTTTTAAAATTTAATAGTTAATAATACACTCTGGGTTTAGCAATTCTCATTCCATAAA
>NZ_JBLVTK010000002.1:238547-272395 GCF_048285865.1 Christiangramia marina
CTTACAAAATGTTTAGAATCAGTCATTTTCAATATATTCTAATGTTAGCGTTTCAGCTTTATAAGGATTTCATTCAACTGGTAAAACCCTAATCAATACAAAGTATACCAGCAACTATGTGCGTGAATTCCTTCATTCAGTTCACTGATTTGCAGTCGTTAACATATATATTTTTCTAATACCTGCACAAAAAAAAACTGTCTGGATTTCTCCAGACAGCCTTACACACACTCCACAGGAGTGGGTAAAAAACCCGCAAATTAGTCACCCCCCGGTTAATTAATCATGCGGGTCTTTTTAAGAATTAATTCACAGAAACCTCACATATATCGAATTCGATTTTTAAATACAAATCCTGAAATGAAGGAATTGTTAAGGTTTCATTCGCCGAGCCTCCCGCTGAAATTGATGAACCAGATTCAACAATAGGGTTACTACCATCCGCACTTAAACTTGCACTAATAGTGTATTCCGTTACTTCATAGGCTCCGTCTTCTATATTAATAGCTAATGCAATTCCTCCTTCTACTGTACTCAATTGAATGGTACCGATTTCCAAATTAGTACTTAATCCATCTAATGTAGAAGCTTCAGCTAAGATCCTTACAGGAAAAGTAAAGTCAGTAGGTAATACAAGACCAAAACCTTCTACAAGATCTTCGCGTCCCCAGGTTGCAGTTCCACAATCAGGTCCTCCAATATCTACTGGACAACCGTCTTCATCTACTGCAGTACCAGTTGGAGTTTCTTCACATAAATCATCATTATCATACACTCCATCTCCGTCTGAATCTGGACATCCAACTGCATTTACAACAGCTCCGTCTGGTGTATTAGGACACTGGTCGATATCATTAGTGACACCATCACCATCAAGGTCATTGTTTCCGGTATCTCCTCCGCCAGAACCATCTCCGGTCAAGGCACCTTCACATTCACCAATAAGCAGGTGATAATATTCGTTTGTTGTACCATCTCCATTCAGTAAAGACTTAACCATGTTCCATGATAAAGTTATTCCCTGGATTGGTGAGTTATCAATGTCACCAGTACCATCCCAATCTTGCGGGTACAGTACCATGTACAAGTAAGGTTCGTTGTCACCAAGATTAGCAGGTGGACCTGGAACTACAAGACAAAGTGGATCTGCGTAATACTGACCATCACCGTAATCTCCAGTTGAAGCCATAGCTGAACTTTCTGTATGATCATAGAGTTGAATACCAGATGCATTCTCTCCAAAATATAGATCAATACTATAATCAGCTACATAATGTCTTCCATCTTCATCACAGTAGTTTACAAAAAGACATAAAGGATAAATAACTTCAGGAAGTATATCAAAAAATACATATCCATACTCATTTACCATTCTTCTATCAAAACATAGAACTTCTACATCAATGTATGGTTTAGTACCATCTTCAACAGTAAAATCAAAAGGTAGTGCCTGATCTACATATCCATCGAAATCACCATCAGATTCTTTTGGAGCTACCCAGATCAAATTTCCGGTAGAATCAGGATCACCATCATAAACCATAAAACCGTCGAGGCTAATCGTTACCTGGCCATTGTTTGGTACTAATATTTTAAGATCTTCAGAATAGTCGGTAAAATATCCATTTGCATCTTTGAGAATGGCTACATCTGTCTGGTAACTGTTCCCTCCATAGCTAAAATCTATTCTCGCTACAGCTGGTTCAGCATCAGAACAATCAGGAATCGTATTGAAATGATCCTTGCTTATGCTTTGAGCCGCTCGATCTACCAGATCATTGAGTGAAGCTCCAAACGTAATTTCCACTGCCTGAAGTTCTGCGTCATCTATTACCTCAGAACTTTCATCCTTACTACAGGATGTAAACATCATAGCGCCTAAGGCTATTAATGCTATATATTTATTTATAAACTTCATCATGTCTATTTTTAATTAATATTATTTCTGAAAAAATCCCATCCTGAAGTTTATGCAAATTCCAGGATGGATTTATTTTCAATTAATAGCAAGCCACTCCGTGAACAATTATCCAAAAACTGGAATCGCTGCTGCTACGCTCTAAAGTGAAATCTAAATCACCTGTACTTACCTCATCATTTCTGTTATACTGACCTGGACTTTTCGCTGTATTTCCAGGGTTATCTTCGCTTAAGTAAACGTGAAGATCATCAAGGCTAACTCCCGATTCAAGATCTATATCAAAATTGACCTCGTCCCCATCAACAGTAATTGTCACAGTACCTACAAGTTCTCCTTTGCTAGTATCATTTTGACCAGCTCCAGCCCAGAAATTGAAAGTTTTACTGTTACCATCAATTGTGGTATCAAAGTTTTCAGCCCATCCCCAACGGTTGCCATTTGAAATGCTATTGATTTGTGTATCACCAAACATAAATGCAGTTTCACAAGTATCACCTCCATTATCTTCTGGACAACCATCATTATCTGCAGGACCCTGAGTATCTGGACATTCATCTTCACAATCTACTACACCATCATTATCAGTATCAGTAGTACAATCATCCACTGGGCAACCAAAGTTATCAGCTGTTCCAGCTTCATTAGGACACTGATCACAGTCTCCGAATAATCCGTCACCATCTAAATCTTCTCCAGGACATTCATCATCTGGACAACCAAAATTTTCAACAGTACCTGGAACTTCTGGACATTCGTCATCAACATCTGGCACACAATCTCCATCCATATCTCCTTGAGTTGGCACACCAGGACAATCACCTATTGGTGGTTCGCAACCAATAAACAGGTGTATGTAATCTACAGATTCACCATCAGCACTCAATAATGCATCTACATCATTCCAGTTTAGACCAACTTCTGCTAATGGCGTATTATCTATATCACCATAGGAATCTGTCCAGTCTAAAGGTGTAACCGTATAGAAAAGATATTCAGTAGTAGGATCATCAAAAGGAGATTCTGGTACTACTAAACAAAGAGGGTCTGCAAAATATTCTCCATTAGTTTCACCAGTTGTTGGTGTTTGTGCTGTAGAATAAAGTTTTATACGCTCTTCACCATTATCATAATAAAGATCTACGCTATAGTTACCTACATAATGCCTACCGTTTACACTAGGGCAATAGTTTGCGAAAAAGCATAAAGGATAAAGTTTTCCAGGTACCAGATCAAAGAAAGGATAACCATATTCGTTCACCATTCTACGATCAAAACATAAAACTTCAATATCTATATATGGTTTCGTACCGTCTCGAACTTCAAAAGTGAAAGGCAAAGGGTTATCCACATATCCATCAAACTGTCCGGGTGTGGTTTCTATTGGAGCTACCCAAATTAGCTCACCATCATCATCTGGATCACCGTCATAAACACGGAAACCGTTTAGAGTCACGGTAACAGCACTATTATTTGCTACCGGTATTTTTAGATCTTCTGAATATGCTGTATAAAAATCTGATCCATCATTTAGAATGTCTACATCTACATCATAGTCATTTCCACCATAGCTAAAAGCTATACTAGCTACTGCTGGAAGTGCATCTGAACAATCAGGAATTTGGTTAAAATGATCCTTGTTCACGCTCATGGCTCGATTTGCCAGGTCATTTAATAAAGCTCCAAATTGTAAGTCTACAGACTGAATATCTGTGCCGGTTTCAGAGGAAGATTGATCTTCCTGGCTACAAGACATCACCAGCAACGCTAACATTGCTAATAAGCCCAAGCAAATTTTAAAATGTTTCATTTATGTTGTGTTTTAAGTTGATTAAAAAAAAGGGACACTTACTTCAAGTGTCCCCTCAATATTATTGAACCAAAGAAAGTTCTCCACAAGCTACTGGTAAAGTAGCGTTGCCATCAAGACCATGAATTACGATCACGTTCTTATCAAGAGATGTGAGATTTTCCATTTCGTCGGCTGAGAGTGTGAAAACTCTTTCGTAGATATAATTTCCATTTGCATCTGCAACAGGATATTGATCACCAGAAACAGAAAGACCCAATTGAACAGGACCGTAGAATGGCACACCTTCTTCAAGAGTCAAAATTCCATCTGCACCAGCAGCGTCCATAGTTGGACAGGTCGCATCCTGCTGAACTCCCTGTACAGGAGCAAATCCATGTATGTGCTGTAGGTGACTCATACCAGCAGTTGTATTGGTAGCAAGTACGGTTACATCAAATTTGTTTCCTGTTTTTGCAACTGAAGCTAAAGCTATAACACCTGAATCATTTAATTCTTTAGCACAGGTTTTGTAAACCATGGTGTCGTCACGAGGATCATCAAAGATTTGTGGATCATCAGACTCTCCACAACCTTCAAAGAAGTGGTAGTATTCCAGATTATCATCTCCATCGAAGAATGTTCTAATTTCCAGATCTGTAAGAATTGCAGTTCTAATTAATTCACCTTCATTAGCATCATAATCAGGACCATCTTGAATTCTAATTTCAATACGATATCTATCAGTCTCGTCTAATCTATCTGGTAATACAATACATAATGGGTCTGCAGAATACTGTCCGTCTTCTTCAACGATCATATTTTCAATACCACCATCGTAAAGATCTACAAGATTATTACCGTTTTCATCGACTGTCCATACATTTACGCTATAAGAAGCAAGGTAGTGTCTACCAGATGGAGGACAAAAGTTTCCAAAAATACAGAAGTTGATTAGTTCAGTATTTTCAAGTTCAAAGAATACATAACCATATTCATTTACCATACGTCTATCGTAGCAAAGAACTTCAATATCAATATATGGTTTTGTACCGTCTCGAACATCAAAATCGAATGGTAGTGGGTTGTCTACATATCCATCAAACTGACCTTCTTCAGATGATTTAGGCGCGATCCAGATAATATCTCCATCTGTATCAGGATCTCCGTCGTACACCATAAAACCAGTTAAAGTAACGGTAGTCGTACCGTTATTTGCTACTGGGATTTTTAATGCTTCAGAATAATCTGTAAAATATGCAGTTCCATCAAACAGAATATCTACATCTGTTGAATAATTCTGCCCTCCATAGGAAAATTCGATCCTTGCTACTGCAGGTGTAGCATCTGAACAGGTTGGAATCTGGTTAAAATGGTCTTTATTCACCTGCACGGCCCGGTTTACCAGTTCGTCAAGTGATGCTCCAAAAGTGATCTCAACAAATGCAGAATCTTCACCTGGATTCATTTTTTCGTTTTCATCTTTGCTACATCCGGTGAGCACTAAAGCACACATCGAGAAAATAGCGAGGTATAAATTAAATTTTTTCATGATTAAAAAGTTTTGGTTAAAATTTTGAGAATGGTTAATAAATGTCTGATCCAAGGAACGATACATGTTCATGGATAAAGGTTCTTAAGATTTGATCTTACGAGTTTTCCGGTTCAGATGGAACCAGGTGGGAGTGACTATCTACTTCATAACTACAGAGTTTTGGTTAATAAATTTTCGAATGGTTAATAAATAATATTTGTTATCTCAAATGAGATGATTCTTTTCAATTTATTAAGTAGTAGGGATCGGGGGCGATCTTAGTGTAGGAAAGATTTTGTGAAGATGGGGGCAACCTCTTTTAGAAATCTATGTAAATATATGTTATTGTATTCCTCAACTTTATAGGGGAAATCCCCTATTATTTATCTTAAAACATCTCTTTAACAATGCTTTAAGATTTTGGTATTTCTACCAGGTTGTGATTGATAGCGTAAATAATGCTTTCAAGGATCGTGTCTGAATTTGTTCTTTTTATAATACTTGATCTGTGCTTCTCTATCGTTTTAGGGCTAATAAATAGTGCTTCTGAAATCTCCTTGGTCTTATAGCCCTTACATAATAGAGTAATGATCTCTTTTTCTCTTCTCGTGAAATTCTCCTCTTCCATACATTTCGCCATCGCCAGAGAATTTTCAACTTCTGTAGCCGTAGATCCCACGTTGTCTCGAAGACAATATTCATCACCCATAAAATCAATCAGCATTATATAGGTATCCTGAATTTTCGGAGTTAGTTTTGAAAGCGTGATACGTGCATTCCTAAGTTTCTGACTCGTGATCCTGAGAGTGGTTTCAGTTGTAGCATGCATATGCTTACCTTTTGCAAATTTGCGCAAACATTCCCGTATGGTATTCTTAGTTTCCGGTCTAACAATATCTGTAATATCCAGCATTTCTTCACTTGTTCTGAATGTATTTCTTGCGACATCATTCATATTTACTATCTGGTCCTTCTCCAGAAGCAGCACGGGTTGATTCATCAGGTGAAAAAGACCCATAAAGCATTCATGCCAGTAATTAAGTTTGTGTTGCTCTGCAGTGCGAGCAATTCTGGAAACCAATTGCTCTAAACCTGTGGCAGTAGAATGATACTCATCTACAAGATCTTTGTATCGCTTTGCCATCATCTTAATTTCCAACGAACTTCCATAGATTGCAAGATGTGCTCTTTTTAGGAAGTGGGATGCCTTAAAGTTTTTCAGATTCTTAAAATCTGAAGGTTTACGATAGGAAGTTTTGTCGAAAACAATCGTATCTGGTAATAAATTGAGAACCCTGTGATAAGCTACGTGAATAGATCCTTCTATGGAAATATCAAACATAGTGCTCAAACCCTGATCAAGTTCCTGGATAAGCAATTCATTCTTACTTACAATAAGTAATTGTTTCTTTTGCATTTTATCTCAAACATTAAATAAATATAAACAAGCTCCAATTGCAACTAAGTGGGATAAAAGTTACACTTCAAATAGATCATGAACAGATCGGGAACATTTTTAGGGATAACCAAATATAATGGCTGTAAATCCAGAGATAAAATTTTTACAGTAATATTACTCTGACAATTAGTTATTTACAATGTAGGTATTAAGGTTTTCTTAACAATTTTAACTTACTTCAACGAGTGGAAAGCTGAAATTACTCTCTATATTAAGATTATCTTAACAACTTACAGCCAGAATCTTTCTTACAAAAAAATTACAGCTATCTTAACAACAGTACTTTGACTTCGGCTTTCTTAATAGCTTTACAATAAGTAACTTTGCCATCTTGAAAAAATGTATGGCGAAATTTGAAGACAGTATCGAAGTATTAGGAGCTAGAGTTCACAATCTTAAGAATATAGATGTTTCTATACCCAGGGAACAGCTGGTTGTCATTACAGGTCTCTCTGGATCTGGTAAATCTTCACTCGCATTCGATACTATCTATGCTGAAGGACAGCGTAGATACATTGAAACTTTTTCTGCTTATGCGCGCCAGTTCTTAGGAAGCCTGGAACGTCCAGATGTGGACAAAATCGAAGGTCTCTCTCCAGTGATCGCCATAGAACAGAAAACAACCAGTAAAAACCCAAGGAGTACCGTAGGAACCATCACAGAGATCTATGATTTCCTGAGATTGTTGTTTGCCAGAGCCGGAGAAGCCTACAGTTACAAGACCGGTGAGAAAATGGTGAGCTACACAGACTCCCAGATAAAAGAACTCATTTTACAGGATTTTAAGGGTAAAAAGGTGAATATTCTTGCACCAGTAATTAGAAGTAGGAAAGGTCACTACCGCGAATTGTTTGAATCCATTGCCAAGCAGGGATTTATAAAAGTTCGGGCAGATGAAAAAGTGGTGGATATTGAAAAAGGCATGAAGCTGGATCGATACAAGACTCATGATATTGAGATTGTTGTAGACCGCCTTAAAATTGAAGAAAAGCCCGAAGCAGATAAAAGACTTGATGAAAGTATCAAAACTGCCATGTACCACGGGGAGGATACTTTGATGATCCTGGACCAGGATAGTGGTGAGGTTCGATATTTTAGCAGGAATCTTATGTGTCCTACTACAGGAATAAGTTACCCCAATCCAGAACCAAATAGTTTTTCCTTCAACTCGCCTAAAGGAGCTTGCCCTAATTGTAATGGGATAGGAACCTTGTATCAGGTGAATATTGACAAGATTATTCCGGAGCCTAAGAAATCCATTAAAAACGGAGGTCTGGAACCTCACGGACCTCAAAAAAAGAACTGGGTATTTTCTCAACTTGAACTTATAGCTGAACGCTTTGATTTTAGTCTGAATGACCCCATCAATAAGATTCCGAAGGAAGCATTGGACATGATTCTATATGGAGGAAAGGAAAAATTCAGTAAGGAATCCAAGGCTCTAGGAATCACCCGGGATTTTAAGATCGATTTTGAAGGTGTGGCAAGCTTTATTGAAACAACCTTTAAGAACAACGATTCTACTTCTTTACGTAGATGGGCTAAGGAATACATGGATAAGGTAGATTGCCCCGAATGTGAAGGTACCAGATTAAAAAAGGAAGCTTTATATTTCAGAATAAATGATAAAAATATTGCAGAACTTGCTAATCTTGATATTTCAGACCTTGCTGACTGGTTCGAAAATATCGAAGCAAAGCTTTCAGCAAAACAATTACAGATTGGCCAAGAGGTCGTAAAAGAAATTCGCGCCCGTATCGCCTTTCTGGTAGATGTAGGTCTTACGTACCTCAATCTTAATCGTGGCTCCAAATCACTTTCGGGTGGGGAAGCACAACGTATAAGACTTGCTACACAGATTGGATCTCAACTGGTAGGTGTTTTGTACATTCTTGATGAACCAAGTATAGGACTGCATCAACGTGATAACGAAAAGCTAATTAATTCTCTGGAATCATTAAGAGATATCGGGAATACAGTAATCGTTGTTGAGCACGATAAGGATATGATCGAAAGGGCAGATCACGTGATCGATATTGGACCACGTGCCGGGAAATATGGTGGTGAGATCATTAGCGAAGGTCCTCCTTCAGAACTGCTGAATCATTCTACGCTAACCGCAGATTATTTGAGTGGTAAAAAGGCCATTGCTATTCCGGAAAAAAGACGAAAAGGTAATGGGAAGTCGATAGAATTAAAAGGTGCGACAGGAAATAACCTGAAGAATGTAAGCATTAAAATTCCATTAGGAAAAATGATTGCGGTAACCGGTGTATCGGGAAGTGGAAAGTCTACTTTGATCAATGAGACCCTCTACCCTATCATGAATGCTCATTATTTTAACGGTGTTAAGGTTCCTAAACCTTATAAAACCATTAAAGGACTGGACCATATAGACAAGGTGATCGATATTAACCAAAGTCCGATTGGGCGAACCCCGCGTTCGAATCCCGCGACTTATACCGGTGTATTTTCTGAAGTGCGGAATCTTTTTGCTAAAACTCCTGAGTCTCTTATTCGGGGATATAAACCGGGAAGATTTAGCTTTAATGTGAAAGGCGGAAGATGTGAAACCTGTAAAGGTGGCGGACTTCGTGTGATCGAAATGAATTTTTTGCCAGATGTTTACGTAGAATGTGAAACCTGCCAGGGGAAACGCTTTAATCGTGAAACCCTGGAGATTCGATATAAAGGAAAATCTATCGCAGATGTGCTGGAAATGACCATCAATGAGGCTACACCTTTCTTCGAGAATATTCCGAAGATCTATAGAAAATTGAAAACCATCCAGGATGTTGGATTGGGATATATTAGTTTGGGACAACAATCCACAACACTTTCTGGAGGAGAAGCCCAAAGGATAAAACTGGCTACTGAGCTTTCCAAAAGAGATACCGGGAATACTTTTTATATCCTGGACGAGCCAACGACCGGTTTGCATTTTGAAGATATCAGGGTTTTGATGGATGTCTTAAATTCGCTAACCGATAAAGGAAATACAGTCCTTATTATAGAACATAATATGGATGTGATCAAAATGGCAGATCATATCATAGATATAGGGTACGAAGGTGGTAAAGGTGGTGGTGAAGTTGTCGCAACCGGCACTCCTGAACAAATAATTAAAAACACAAAAAGTTACACTGCTCGCTTCCTCAAGAAGGAAATGAGTTAAATCAATTATATGAAAGCAGCAAATAGCAATAAAGCCTGGAACGAGATAAGAACGAATGATTCCTGGGCGATCTTTAAGATAATGGGGGAATTCGTGAATGGATACGAGAAACTAAGCCAGATTGGACCTTGTGTTTCTATTTTTGGATCTGCACGAACTAAACCAGATATGAAGTATTACGGACTGGCCGAAAAAGTGGCGAAAAAGATCGTTGATCATGGCTATGGCGTCATCACTGGTGGTGGTCCCGGGATCATGGAGGCTGGTAACAAAGGAGCTCACCTTGCCGGCGGTACATCTGTTGGACTTAATATCGATCTTCCTTTTGAGCAGCATGACAATCCATATATAGATAACGATAAAAGTCTTGATTTTGATTATTTCTTCGTTAGAAAGGTAATGTTCGTAAAGTATTCACAGGGGTTTGTAGTAATGCCTGGTGGTTTTGGTACGCTCGATGAATTGTTCGAAGCGATTACTCTAATTCAAACACATAAGATCGATAAGTTTCCAATCATTCTTGTTGGTACAGAATTCTGGGGAGGTCTTGTTGAATGGATCAAAACTACCCTTCTTGATAGTTTTCAAAATATTAGTCCTGCAGATATTGATCTGGTACAGGTCGTAGATACTGAAGACGAAGTAATAGACATCCTGGATAAATTCTATGATGAATATAACTTAAGCCCGAATTTCTAATATTTTCAACTGCTGAAGGTATCAAACTTTGTTTATATTTAGATCTGATTTTTATCAGCACTAAACTTAAATTTCGTTGAAATACCTTCAGTGTATCTTTCTAGTCTTACTATTCCCGTTATGGCTCTCTGCACAAAATGCCATGAAGGTGAACGCCCGTCTGGTTGACAGTCTTCATACTATTGAAGTCGACCAGCAAATTACTTTTGTCAATACTGAAGAAAGAGAACTGGTAAGTATTTACCTGAATGACTGGAACAATGCATTTAGTTCCAAGACTTCTCCTCTGGCGAAAAGGTTTGCTGAAGATTTTGCCCGCCGCTTTCATTTTGCCAGGCAGGAAGAACGTGGTCATACCTCTATTGAGTCCATAAATTCTGCTGAAGGATTCGCTTTGGAATGGGATCGTCCCGGCAATATTGAAGACCTGGTACGAGTATTTCTCCCCGAACCACTGGCCTCCGGAGATTCCATCACGATAAACCTTCAATACGACTTGAAAATTCCTGATGACAAATTCACCCGATTTGGTCGGGATGGTGATGGGAATTACAAATTACGTTACTGGTACATGACTCCTGCCCCACTGGATAACGGTTGGAAACTTTACAGTCACAAAGATCTCGGCACCCAATATGTAAGTCCGTATAGTATTGAGATCGATATCGATATTCCTACTGAATATTATGCAGCTTCAGCATTAGACCTTACGCGCACCCAAACCAGAAAAGGTTTTAAGACCATTCATTTTAGCGGAGACCAACGTGTGGATAGTAAAATGTACCTTACCAATACTTACATTTTTGAATCTCTACCTGCCAACTCTAACAAAGTAATCACCAATATCCGTGATGAAGATATTGAGCTGGAAAACAAAACAAAGTTGCTCTCCCGAACCTTTAGTTTCCTTGAAAATCGGCTGGGAAGCTATCCCAATGAAAATATCTTTATTACCCAGGAAGATTATCAGAACAGTCCTATTTATGGACTTAATCAATTACCAGGTTTTATACGTCCATTTCCAGACGGATTTCAATATGATCTCAAACTATTCAAAACCGTAACTAATTACTATCTCCAGAACTCAGTTTTCATCAATCCCAGAACCGAGAAATGGGTGACCGATGCTATTCTGGTTTCATTAATGATCGATTACGTGGACACTTACTATCCTAAAATGAAACTTATTGGGAATTTGAGTGACATAATTGGAATTCGCTGGTTCCATGCTGCAGATCTTGAATTCAACGATCAATACCAATTCCTTTACATGAATGTAGCCAGGATGAATATTGATCAGCCACTAAACACCAGCCAGGATTCCCTGGTCAAATTCAACAAGAATATTGCAAACGCCTACAAAGCTGGTGTTGGGATCAAATATCTTGAAGAGTTTCTAGGCGACTCAACGGTATCGAAATCTATTGGTGAATTTTATAAGAAGTATAAACTAAAACCTACGAGCGATGATCAATTCGCAGAGATCCTTCAGAAGAATGCAGGGAAAGATATTTCTTGGTTTTTTGAAGATTACGTAGGAAGCAATACTAAAATTGATTTTAAGATTCAGAAGGTAACAGAAAGAGAGGATGATTCTCTCGATGTTCAAATCAGGAATTTAAGGCAGAATGAAATGCCTGTCAGTCTCTACGGACTTAAGGACGGAAAATCCATCTTTAAGACCTGGGTAGAAAAGGTTCGGGATACTAAAACGGTTACTATCCCCCGAATGGATATCGAAAGACTTGCTTTAAATTATGAAGCCGAGATCCCTGAATTCAATCAAAGAAATAATTACAAGCGTGTAACCACACTGCTTAATAAGCCCTTACAATTCAGGCTGCTTCAGGATATCGAAGATCCAAGGTATAATCAGATCTTTTTTATGCCAGAATTTGATTTCAACCTTTACGATGGTATTTCCATTGGGCCTAAACTTTATAATAAAACAGTTCTGAGCAAAACTTTCAATTTTTCACTTTCTCCAAAATATGGTTTTGGTAGTGAAACTCTTGTTGGATCGGCATCATTCTATAACGCCCATCAGTTCGAGAATAATTATCTGTACCTTATTTATTATGGGATTGGAGGTTCACGATATTCCTATGGTTATGATCTATTCTACCAGAAATACAGTCCGTTTCTGGTTTTCGCCTTCAGAAATTCATATTTAAGAAGTAATGAAAGTCAGCGTTTATTGATTAGAAATATCAATGTTCATCGAGATCAAAATCCTGAGGATCCACTCCTTCAGCCAGACTATAATGTTCTGAATGTGAAATATAACTATAGCAACCCTAACTTTCTAAAGCATTTAACCGCATCTTTCGATTATCAGCTATCAGATAAGTTCAGCAAAATAGCGGTAACAGCAGAATATAGAAAACTGTTCACCAATAACAGGCAAATCAATTTAAGGTTCTTCGGAGGAACATTTTTGTACAATGATGCCCGTAATAATGATTACTTCAGTTTTGCGCTGGATCGTCCTACAGATTATCTTTTTGACTACAATTACTACGGAAGAAGCCAGGGAAGCGGATTGTTCAGCCAACAGATCATTGTTGCTGAAGGCGGCTTCAAATCTCAACTCCAACCGGAATATGCCAATGAATGGATTACCACTATAAACGCAAGTACCAATATCTGGAAATGGATCTACGCTTATGGTGATGTGGGTATTGTAAAGAATCGGCATAAGAATGGAAAATTACTTTACGATTCCGGTATACGTATGAGTCTCGTTCAGGATTACTTTGAACTTTTTCTTCCGGTCTATTCCAACCTGGGCTGGGAAGTGGCTCAGGAAAATTATGATGAAAAGATCAGGTTCATCGTCTCCCTTGATATTGGCACAATTATAAAACTGTTTACAAGACGCTGGTATTAAATATATTCCCTTACGTTATACTCAGAACAATTTCGTATTTGTCAACGAATTCTAGATCTCAAGCCTTTTATTTCTGAAATAAATAATAAATAAAGGTTAAAATTGAATTATTATCAGTTTTGACGTGAAAATTTGAATTGTGTATAATTTTGATTTTCGCTACATTTGCTACTATTCAAAATAATGTTCATGCAAAGCGAAACACAAACTGAAAATTCTATTTCATTTGATGAATTCAAGTCTCAGGTACTTGAAGATTACAAAATTGCTGTCACCAGCAGAGAGTGTAGTCTTTTAGGTAGACGGGAAGTACTTACCGGGAAGGCGAAGTTCGGAATATTTGGAGATGGAAAGGAAGTGCCACAACTGGCGATGGCCAAAGCTTTCAAAAATGGAGATTTTAGATCGGGTTATTATCGCGATCAAACTTTTATGATGGCAATAGGCGCTCTTACTCCTGAACAGTTATTTGCTGGTTTATATGCAGATACGAATCTGGAAAATGAACCAATGTCTGCCGGTAGACAGATGGGTGGACATTTTATGACGCATAGCCTAGATGCGAATGGAGAATGGAAAAATTTGATGGAACAGAAGAATTCCAGTTCAGATATTTCTCCTACTGCCGGGCAAATGCCAAGACTACTTGGTCTTGCTCAGGCCTCCAAGATCTACAGAAATGTCGATGGGATTTCTGCAGAGAAATTTACAGATAATGGAAACGAAGTAGCATGGGGAACCATTGGAAATGCCAGTACAAGTGAAGGTCATTTCTGGGAAACCATTAACGCAGCCGGTGTTTTACAGGTACCAATGGTGATGAGTGTCTGGGATGATGAGTATGGAATTTCTGTACACGCCAGGCATCAAACAACTAAAGAAAATATATCTGAAATTCTTAAAGGGTTTCAGCGTGATGAAGAACATGATGGTTATGAGATCATTGTGGTAGAAGGCTGGAATTACCCAGCTTTAGTAGATGCCTATGAAAAAGCATCCTCCATTGCACGCGCAGAGCATTGCCCGGTTCTAATTCATGTTCAGCAATTAACACAGCCTCAGGGTCACTCAACTTCAGGATCTCATGAGAGATATAAATCTGAAGACCGATTGAACTGGGAGAAGGAACATGATTGTAACGTGAAATTCCGGGAATGGATCATAGAAAATAATTTTTCCAATGCTGAAGATCTTGAGGTCATGGAGAAAGAGATCAAAAAACAGGTAAGAGCTGCTAAAAGCAACGCCTGGAACAATTATTTAAAACCAACTTTAGCTAGAAAGAAGCAAGTTGTAGAACTTCTTGGTAAGGTTGCTGGTAATAGTTCTAACGGGAATTTTATTAACTCTCTTAAAGAGAATATTGCCAATGACAGAGAGCCTTTAAAGAAAGATCTAATTTCTGCTGCAAGACAAACTTTAAGATATACAATCGGTGAATCTTCAGCTGAAAAAGATGAATTACTTAACTGGTTAAGTGAATTTGGAGAAGAGAATAAAGGAGAATACAGTTCGCATCTTTATATCAATGAAGATACGCTAACAGAGGTTTTACCTGAATATAATGAAGAAGCAGAGGAAGTTGATGCCCGGATTATACTAAGAGATAATTTCGATCAGATCTTTGAAAATCACGCAAATGCTTTGATCTTCGGTGAAGATGCAGGTGAAATTGGAGATGTAAACCAGGGCCTTGAAGGACTTCAGAATAAATACGGAAAATTCAGAGTTTCTGATGCCGGGATTAGAGAAGCTACCATTCTTGGACAGGGAATTGGAATGGCAATGAGAGGACTACGCCCAATCGCTGAAATCCAGTATCTAGATTATGTAATGTACTGTCTTCAAGGGATGAGTGATGACCTTGCAACACTGCACTATAGAACCAAAGGAATGCAAAAGGCGCCTTTAATTGTTAGAACAAGAGGGCATCGTCTCGAAGGTATCTGGCATAGTGGTTCGCAAATGGCCGGTATTCTTAACCTTGTAAGAGGAATGTACGTTCTTGTTCCTAGAAACATGACGAAAGCAGCTGGTTTCTACAATCATCTTTTGGAATTAGATACTCCAGCGTTAGTTATCGAGTGTCTTAATGGATATAGGCTTAAAGAAAAGCTACCTACGAACCTAAAGGATATCAAAACGCCTATTGGGGTAACTGAAACTTTGAAAGAAGGTACAGATATCACTCTTGTTTCCTACGGTTCTACATTGCGAATTGTAGAAGAGGTAGCCAAGGAACTGTCTCAGGTTGACATTGATGCCGAAGTGATAGATGTTCAGTCTTTATTACCTTTTGATATTAACCATGACATCGTAAAAAGTGTTCAAAAGACTAACCGACTATTGGTCATCGACGAAGATGTTCCTGGAGGAGCTTCAGCCTATATATTGCAGAAAGTTCTTGATGAACAAAATGCATATAGATACCTGGACAGTAAACCGCAAACCTTAACAGCTAAAGAACACAGGCCTGCTTACGGTACAGACGGTGATTATTTTTCCAAACCATCTGCGGAAGATATCTTCGAAAAAGTGTATGCGATCATGCACGAAACCAATCCTAATAAATATCCGAAACTACGCTAGTAAAATCTATATGTTCATATATAAGCCGCGATTCATTCGCGGCTTTTTAGTTCTTATTAACCATGGTTTAAGGCTTGCTTTCGAGAGACTTAATTTCGAGATCGTAGCTTTATGGCTATTCAAACAAAACGGTTACGAGTAAGGAAATTGAAGAGGTGATCAAATATCACGAACCAGCAGGAAAATATTTAGATTTTAACGGTATCAACACATTCGCTCTGGACCAAGGAAGCGGTGAAGTGGTATTTTGTGTTCATGGAGTGCCTACTTCCTCTTTTTTATATAGGAAAGTTATAGATTCACTAGCTGAAAAAGGTCGTCGTGGTGTCTCTGTTGATCTTCCCGGACTAGGTTTAACCAACAGACCGGAGGATTTTAATTATGAATTCAATAATTTCGCCGACTTCCTTACAGACTGCCTAAAGAAATTAAAGATTGAAAAATTTCATTTAGTTGTTCATGACATTGGTGGTCCGGTTGGGTTTGCGCTAGCTGCTAAAAATCTTGAAAAAGTTCGATCAATTACTATACTGAATACCGTGATAGATATTCAGAATTTCAAGAAACCGTTGGCGATGCGACCATTCGAGAAAAAAGTGCTGGGTGAAGCTGAGTTAATTTCCAATACACACGCTACCTAGCCTATTATGTTTTCTTAAATGGGAGTAAACAATTCTTTCTGTTCTTCTTCTGCGGAAATTAAAGCCTACGTTGATCTACTAAAGAGAGAAGATGATGGTAAAGCTTTTCTGAAGCTCATGAGAGATTTCAACCAAACTGAAGAATTTCAGAATTCAGTACAGAGCGCTTTAAAAAATGTAGACTATCCAATTCAGGCAGTATGGGGCGAGGATGATCCGGCTCTAACCTACGATCATTTTAGTAAAGAACTGGAGGAATTAACCGATACCCAGGAAACTCATTTGCTCTCATCAAAACATTTTCTGCAGGAAGAGGTTCATGAGAAAATTGCAGCAAAAATTGATGACTTAATTAAAGAACGAATTGAATTCCAGAAATGTCAAAACTAAAAAAAGCCGTGTATTTCTATATGGCTTTTCTATGTGCTTCGTTTATTTATTCTATTGATTTTCCCTGCTATAGTACATTCTAGGTCCATCACAATCTTCCACAGAATTTTTGAGAACATTTTCGTCATCTTGAATCACATAAAGATATTCTTCCTACTTAAACAACTTGAATAGATCTCAATATCCTCTGGTGTTGGCTCTCCTTCATACTGCAGTGTATAAGCCGGGGTATCATAGTACAATTTAGTTACATTAAAAGTTCCTTCTACCTTTATCGTATCATTCTGCCTAATCCTAATCTTTTCAACTGTTTTATCTTCCCTGAAAGTATAAGTATCCTGGAAATCCATTTCATCTCCTTCCTTTGTACACTCTCCGGTATTGCTGCAGCTCATTTTAAATTATTTCCAAACCTGAGGAAGTTCTACTTCAATTTCGGTATGTGCATTATCGCCGCTATCAGCATCACTTTCGGTTTCGGTGTCAGATACTTCTTCAATATCTTCTTCGACTACTTCCGGTTTCTCCTTTAGAACTTCCTGATCAAGAATTCCCGGATCCGAATCTTCGGAACACGCATAAATCAGGAATACTGACATCATTATAAGCAGCTTTTTCATCTTGATGTTTTAAGTCTGCTTCGAAAAATATAATTTTATTGGAGACCGTGAAGCTATAACCAGGTAAAGTCAGTCAGCTTAAAACCAACAAAACAATCATCTGCACAATCTTTATTTACATAACCACAGGTATTGATAACTCCTTCGGAAGTAGTATTAAAATATATAAGGTTGGAATCTGTATCTACAGTCAAATATTCGGCAAAACAAAGGCTGTACAATTCATCTATGGTCAGAATATCTGCTCCACTCTCATGAGTTCCAAGATCAGAACCATTCTCCAGGTATTCTTCGACAATTTCAGTTTCGGCTGGATTCTCTTCCTGGGGCTGGGTAGACATAAAATCTCTACTTACAACCTCCCCATCTTCAACCTTTATTGTAGTTGAAGTAGCAAAGCCTGTCCAGGATACTGTCTCTATTGTATACTCATAGCTATCATTGTTAGTGCTTTTCAAGGAAAGCCATAACTCTTTGCTTTCCGAAGAATTAATACCACTTTCACCAACAAATTCATTTTCATTTCCAGACTTATCGTCACTACTACATGAACTAAAGCTTACAAATATTAGAGATAGAAATAAGAATTTATGGAGTAATTTAAATGAACGCATGATTATTTGAATATTAGTTCTAATGTATAGATGTGAATATCTTGAAATGGTTGCGTGAATACTCTATGGAATCCATTTCTTTTCGAAATTTGGTTTTCTTTTCTCTAAGAATGCATCCCTACCTTCCTTAGCTTCATCTGTCATATAAGCCAGCCTGGTGACCTCACCGGCAAATACCTGCTGCCCTACCATCCCATCATCGGTAAGATTCATGGCGAATTTCAGCATTTTGATGGAAGTCGGTGATTTTTCTAAAATTTCCTGTGCCCATTCAAATGCAGTAGTTTCCAATTCTTCGTGTGGTATCACTGCATTCACCATACCCATCTCATAAGCTTCCTGAGCAGAATAGTTTCTTCCTAAAAAGAAGATCTCTCTGGCTTTCTTCTGTCCCACCATCTTTGCAAGGTAAGCAGAGCCATATCCAGCATCAAAACTGGTGACGTCTGCATCGGTCTGTTTAAAGATCGCATGTTCTTTAGAAGCAAGCGTAAGATCGCAGACCACATGCAAACTGTGACCACCACCTACTGCCCAACCGGGAACCACACAGATCACTGCCTTTGGCATAAATCTAATGAGCCGTTGTACTTCAAGAATATTCAGCCTGTGATATCCATCTTCACCAACATAACCCTGGTGGCCTCTAGCCTTTTGGTCTCCTCCACTGCAAAAAGCCCATTTTCCATCTTTTGTAGAAGGTCCTTCAGCAGAAAGTAGTACCACACCAATCGAAGTATCTTCATGTGCATCCTGGAAAGCATGCAGAAGCTCTGAAGTTGTTTTTGGTCTGAAGGCATTTCTAACATCAGGTCGGTTAAATGCAATTCTCGCAACTCCGTCTGCCTTCTTATAAGTTATATCATCATATTCACGTACTGTTTTCCAGTTTATCGTAGCCATACAAATAGTTTTTCAGTAAAAATAAAGTTTTAAGTTCACTTCAGAAAGTAGATAAAAAAACCTGTTCCGTGGAACAGGTTTAGATCATACTTAAAAGATGATTATTGCATATATTTTGCCATCATAGGTTGCAATTCCATTCCCCATTCCTGCCCTATCTCCATAGCTTTCTTAGTAATATCTGGAGTAAGCTCAACCATCTTCTCTCCTACCGGTGTAGCATAGAATGCAAGAATCTCATCCAATTCTTCTTCTGTAAACTTCTCGGTATAGATCACTGCCATTTTCTTATACAATTCCTTAGTGCTGGCAGAAAGTTCTTTCTTAAATTCTTCTCTTTTGTCTTCAGCAACCATTTTCACGATTGGCTCGGTCATAATATCAAATTGCTGACCGGAAGTAAGCTCAATTAACTTGATCGCTTTTGTTTCTTCTGAAGTCATTTGCTCCTGCGCCAGGGAGGTAAAACCTAAAAATGCAACTCCAATACTTAATATTAATTTTTTCATATTTGTGTTCGATTTTATAATTTGGAAGTGAAAATAATCGTTTTTACAAAACTGTTTCAAAAAATTCTATAAGAATTGGAATATTTTTAATGTTTTTGCACCATTTTTGATATTCTTCAGAAAAAAACTGATCATGAGAATTCTTTACATCCTACTTTTTTTGCTGGCAGGTTTTACTACATCTGCCCAGGAATTCGGGTATTGGGATCGGGAGGACTTCGAAATTGGCAATCGAGGAATCCAAAATGACTGGAAAGACTTCAGTTTTAACTGGCAGCAACCTTCAGAATTTAATATTTCAGATGGTTCTTTTATGCATCTTCGGAATGATATTCAGAAAGACCAGATCGATATGCTGGCGATCATAGACAAAGCAAATAGAAATAAGATCACTCGAGAAATTGACCTTGGATCTCCGCTTCCGCAGAGAACCAGAGAAAAGAAAATTTTTGAAGTAACAGGGAATATTCAAACTAGAGATAGAAATGATTCTTTTAGCAACCCTTTCTACAATCCATTCCTGAACAATTACAATAGGCGTAATTATGGAGTGAGAAGATATAATACTCCATATCGATATATCTATTGATCCTGGTCTTGCTCTTTTAAAGTAATTCCGTCTTCATTCAAATCGATTTGCCTGTTCTTGTAAAGGCTTCCAATCGCTTTTTTAAAGCTCTTCTTGCTCATTTGCAATCTGGATTTGATATCTGCAGGATCAGACTTATCTGTTAGATCAATAAATCCACCGGAAGTCTCGAGTTTATCAAGAATTTTCTGAGCATTTGGCTCGATACTTCGATATCCCGGCCTTTGCAACATAATATCGATCTTATTATCTGTTCTTATTTTCTTGATAAAACCTCTTAGAGAATCACCAATTCGCAATTTTTTAAAGACTTCATCATGATAGATCAAACCTAAGTGCAACTGGTTAATGATCACATTAAAACCAAGGTCGGTTTCGTTACTCACGATTAGATCCACCTCATCAAATGGTTCCACGGTAAGTTCAGAATTATCAAGAAATGCATGAACTTTAGAAGATGCAGTAAGTCGTTCTGTTTCGAGATCCAGGTAACAGAATACAAGATAGCGCTCTCCTTTTTGCATCGGGATGACCTGCTCCTTAAACGGCACGAATAAATGCTTTTCAAGGCCCCAATCTAAAAATGCCCCAAATTTGCTAACCTCAACACAGGTAAGATTCGCAAACTGATCTAATTTGATCTTTGGCTCCAGAGTGGTTGCGACTGGTCTTTCTGAATGGTCCAGATAAACAAAAACTTTGATCTTGTCATAGACCATCCAGGTTTCGGGAACGTATTTATTAGGTAACAGCACCTCATCGCCGGCATCGTTCTCAAGATACACACCGTGATCGCTTTCTCTAATAATACTTAACTCATGGTATTCTCCTAACCTGATCATAGTCTAAAAATTTAGCATACAAAGATACTGTTAATCAGCAATAAAAAAATCCGTTTACGTGATAATCACATAAACGGATCTTTATATATGTTTACAGCAACTTATTTATACATGCTTTCTTTACCAAAATGCTTGGTAAGAAGGTAATAAATTACAACTCTGTATTTTCTACGATTGGACTTGCCATATTTCTCCATTACCTGGTTGATCGCTTCGTCTGCTTCCGCTTCATCGGTCACCCCAAGTTTTTTCATCACAAAATTTTTCTTAACCGTTTCAACTTCAGATTTACTTGAAGCAGCAACAGTTTCGGCATCAGCATTATAAATGCTTGGCCCCATGGACTTCGCCAGTTTACGTAGAAGATCCACATCAGGATTATCCTCCCCTACTTTGGTCTTAAGGTCATCGATATACTGACCTACTTTTTCATCAAGTTTACTCATGATCTAAATTTTAAGTTTTAGCTCAGGTAAGTTAATAAAAAAGTAAAAAAGAAGCCTATGACAGCCGACTAAGATTTCATAAAACTAAAATATTCCAGCAATACCTTGTCGTTCATTTTACGCGGAGTAAAAATTTCCAGCAATTTGGGTTTTTCAAAAGCATCAAAAAATGTATTCAGTTCATGCTCTATTTCCTGTTCATTGGCAGCTTTTGAATAGTTAAATCCATACAGCTCACAAACAGGTTTCGCCTGCAATTCATGAGTAGTTTCGAAATAAGTATCAAAATTCTCTGAATCTTTATTTCCCGGTAATATTCTGAAAATACCTCCACCACTATTATTCAGTAAAATTATGCGGTAATTGGAAGGTATATGATCATTCCACAATGCATTGCTGTCATAGAAGAAGCTTAGATCTCCTGTAATGAATAAAACAGGTTTATCTGAAGCTACCGCTGCTCCAACTGAAGTTGAAGTACTACCATCGATCCCACTGGTTCCTCGATTACAAAAAGTGTTCAGACTTCGATCCCATTCAAACAATTGTGCATACCTGATGGTAGAACTATTCGCGAAATGCACGATACTGTGATCTGGTACCTCTGGTACGATCAATTGCATCGCTTTAAGATCTGAATATGGGATCTCAGACATATACTCTTCATGACGGTGCTGCCTGTTCTTTTTTATATCCTTCCAGAAATTTCCATAATCGCTGACTATTGTCTTAGTGAGTGGCATGAATGAGCGAAAAAAACCATTTACATCTGTTTCAAAATGTTTGTTCAAACAAAAGAAGGTGTTATAAGCCTTTTTAGAATCTACATGCCAGTGATGTTTAGGATTGTAATTTCTCAGAAAGTTTTTGATCTTTTTCGATACGATCATTCCGCCGAAAGTGAGCAGAATATCAGGTTGCAATTTTTTAAATAATTCCTCTTTATTTTCTTCCTTTTCGATAGGTCCTACCAACGTATCGATCCTGGTAAAGAAATCTGGATGATGAATATTCGATGTGGTTTCAGTAAAAACAATCACGCTGGGATCTTTCGCCAGCATATCTAAGAATTGTTGTTCTATCAGATTTGGCTGGGCCACCCCGACGATCACCATCTTACGTTTGGCGCTATTCCACTCCTGCACATAGCTGTTCAATTGCGCTTCAGTATAGTGTTTCTCATTCACCTCGGGAAGGATCTGCAATGGATCTACTTCTATATGTTCTACCGTATCATAAAGTGGCTCGTAGAAAGGCACATTAATATGTACAGGCCCCTTTTCTTCTATCGCCTTATTCAAAGCGAGGTTGATTTCCCGTTCGTTATGTTTACGTGCTTCAAATTGTTTCTGCTGAAGCTTGGCGTCTTCAGATTGATGTTCCAATACCAGTTCAGAATAGAGATTGGCAGAGTACAGGATATGATTTTCGAAAACGTTCTTCTGCCTGATGGTTTGCCCATCGCCAATATCAATACGTTCTATGGGACGATCTGCGGAAATAACCACCAATGGAATATCACTATAAAATGCTTCGGCGATCGCCGGATAATAATTTAGCAGTGCTGAACCTGAAGTACATACCAGTGCCACAGGAGTCCTTTTTTGTTGAGCAATTCCCAGCGCAAAAAAAGCTGCACAGCGTTCATCTACAATACTATAAGCTGTAATATCATCATGATGCGTGAAGCCTATTGTTAAGGGCGCATTTCTCGAACCTGGTGAAATTACCACATGCTTTATATTCTTGGCAACACACAGAGCTACCACAGATCTCGCTACCGGAATTTTTGAATATTTCATAGACTCCCAAAATTAGTATTTACGTCTAAGCTGGAAAGAGTTTTTGAAGCTTATTTAACAAGAACCCTACGCATGGTGACAGATTTATTTACCGTCTCATACCATTCTTCTCCGGCATTGGAATCTTTGGTGATGCCGCCACCCACAAAAATTTTTGCGATATCCTGTTCCAGTTTCATGCAGCGAAGATTTACATACAAATTAGAAACTCTGGAAATCGAAGCAAATTGCTGATTTTCCTGATTGCGCCGATTCGAATTTCTCTTCACCTCCTTGCTGAGTTGAACTTCACCCAGATATCCACTATAATATTCTCTGTCCATTTCTTCATTCTGAAGTATAAACTGAAGTGCCTCAGCCTTCGGGATGCCACAGATCGCCGGTGTAGGATGAAGTGCCGTCACGATTCTGGAAAGTGCAGAACTGGAATCAAAAGATCCTTGAATGTCGGTTCTTATATGCAACAGGTTCCCTGCTCTTACATTATAAGGCTCACCGATCTTCAGTTCTTTTACTTCTGAAATCTTTTGCAATTCTTTATCGATATAACTGGTTACAATTGCCTGCTCCTCTATTTCTTTTTGACGCCAGGTAATTTCCGAACCTTCTTCGTAAACCTGAGTTCCGGCAAGAGCCATCGTTTTAAATCTGTTACGTTCAGAATGTAATAGAGTTTCCGGAGTAGCGCCCATCCAGGTGCCGGTTTCGGGATGATACCAGAAATAGACGAACGCATCCTCATACCTGTCGAGTAATCTTCTAAAAATGGGAATGGGATCGGGATCGTGGAACTTCACCTTTTCAGCCCTCGCCAGTACGATCTTATCAATACTGCTAGTTTTGATCTGGTCGATACCAGACTGCACTAATTTCTCATGCTTTATCTGGTCCTGAGAATTCCTTGCTGGCATGGGTTGTTCCGGCTGTGGGGGAACTGGCTGACTTACTGGTCGGTTTTCGTAATTACAATTAAAAACTTCAGCTTCAGCAATAGGAATAAGCAGGGATCGATTCAAAGAATCAAAAGCGGCAAATACAAATCCCGGCGTGTCCAGATCTTCACCGCTATAGGTTTCCGCAGAGGTTTGACAGATTAGCTTTACACTTTTTTCCCCAGGTTTCCGATAAACAACAAATGGAAATTCTTTATCAGCCTGAGTTCTTATACTGGCAAATAATTCTTCTTCTGTGATCATTTGGTTTCTTTTGGAAGAGCAATGGTCGTTAACTTCACCAGGGAGATCAGGCGATCTTCCTCATCTGTGATCTTTATTTCAAATAATTGCGTAGTTCGACCTTTATGAATAAAAGTCGCTTTGGCGTAAACCCATCCTTCTTTTACACTTCTTAGATGATTTGCAGCAATCTCAATGCCCCGAATAAAAAAGTTATCGGTATCCAGAAAAACATAACTGGCCATACTTCCAACACTTTCTGCCAGGGCTACCGTCGCACCTCCATGTAAAACTCCGTCAGGTTGATGAACTCTTGAATTCACCGGCATTTTAGCGATCAGGTAATCTTCTCCAATTTCAGAAAACTCTATTTCAAGGGTTTCCATAAGTGTGTTCTTACAGACCTTTTTTGAAAGTTGCAGTACTTCTTCCTTCGTCATCTTTTAAAAGATTGGTTTATTTGTAAAAATACAAAACCTGCGACAACCATGAGTAAGGAGAAAAGTCTTTCTTATACCATTCACAACACCTATTCAACCTTGAATGAACATTCTGAAAAAACCAGAACTGTATGGTTGGTCCTCCACGGAATTGGATATTTAAGCAGGTATTTTATAAGGCATTTTAATCATCTGGATGCTCAAAATTATATCATTGCTCCACAGGCTCAATCGAAATATTATCTCAATGGAGAATACAAGCATATGGGTGCCTCCTGGATTACCCGGGAGAATCTTGATGCTGAGATCGAAAACGTGCTGAAATATCTAGATGCTGTTTTTGACGCTGAAGATCTATCTAATGTTCATAAACTGAATATTCTCGGTTATTCACAAGGTG
Organism: Christiangramia marina; assembly: GCF_048285865.1. Classification (NCBI taxonomy): domain Bacteria; kingdom Pseudomonadati; phylum Bacteroidota; class Flavobacteriia; order Flavobacteriales; family Flavobacteriaceae; genus Christiangramia; species Christiangramia marina. The sequence goes on from NZ_JBLVTK010000002.1 coordinate 263,972, forward strand.
TATCTGTTGCTACCAGGTTCGTAGCCAGACGTAAAATCAAATGCGCAAATCTTATCATGCACTCCGGAAAAGTACCGCAGGAACTTAACAAGACAGATTTTGATTTTCTGAAAGAAACCAATTTTCATTTTATCTACGGAACACAGGATGAATACCTCAAAAAAGGAATTATAGAAGTTGAAGAATCAAGATTGAAGGAAATATTCGGAGAAAAGATCAATATTCATGCTTTTGAAGGTGGACACGAACTAAACCAGGAAATAATCACTAAAATTGCTAAAACCAGCTAATGCCGAAAAGTAGATCCATTTTAAGATCCCTGGGTCCGGGCTTCCTGCTTGCCGGAGCAGCGATCGGAGTTTCGCATTTGGTGCAGGCGACCAGAGCCGGTGCAGATTACGGATTCTTACTCATCTGGATCTTACTGCTCGCGTGCATTACAAAATACCCATTTCTCGAATTTGGACCCAGGTACGCGGCTTCCACAGGTGAACATCTCATTCAGGGTTATAAGCGTCTAGGTAAATTGCCTTATGCGTTGTTTATTTTTATTACGGTGGGTAGCATGTTCATTATTCAGGCTGCAGTTACGATCGTAACCGCCGGTCTAGCCGAACAACTTTTTGGAATGGCGTTGGGAACTTTTAGCTGGAGTCTCATTATTTCTGCTATTTGTATCGCTCTACTACTTATTGGAAGATATCCGGCGCTGGACAAATCCATGAAATTCATCGTTAGCTTACTTGGTTTGGCTACTTTGATCGCGGTGGTGTTGGCGTTTGGTGACGGGAGGCTTGATCGTTCGCTATCTATTTCATCACCAGATATCTGGAATACCGCAAGTATAGCTTTTATCATTGCTTTTATGGGATGGATGCCAATTCCGTTAGATGCTGCCGTATGGCATTCGATCTGGACCAGGGAAAAATCGGTATCCACAGGGAAAATAAGTATCAGGGAAGCATTTGCAGATTTTAATGTAGGTTACCTGGCTGCTGCAATTATTGGTCTGTTATTTTTTCTAATGGGAGCACTTATTATGTTTGGTTCCAATACAGAATTTTCCGGGAACGGTGTGGAGTTTTCGGGACAGTTGGTAGCGCTTTACGGAGCCACTTTAGGACCCTGGAGTGAAACACTGGTAGCCATCGCTGCCCTAATCGCAATGTTCTCCACTACCCTTGCGGTTACAGATGCATTTCCCCGGGTACTTTCTGAAGTTTATATGATCGAAAAACCTGATGCAACAACCTCTGAAAAATGGAATTCTTACCGACTGGCAATTTTTATCATTCCAGCTGTTGCCCTGGTAATCCTTTCCTATTTTAGTATGACATTTACGGTGCTTATAGATTTCGCTACAGCCTTATCTTTTCTATCAGCTCCCTTGCTCGCATGGTTTAATTATAAACTCGTAACCAGCAAGGTTATGAGAAAAGAAGACCAGCCTGGTAAGCAGTACCGATTTTTTAGTTTATGCTGCCTTGTGGTGCTGGTTCTCTTCAATTTCGTATATATCTATACTATGCTAAATTGAAAGGTCCTTTTTGTGACCAGTTACCTTAGTATCCGTTAGCGTTTTTAAGTATGCTACCAGAGCAGCCTGTTCGACTTCATTTAGTTCCAGGTTATCAAAGGGCAAGGTTTGATGTGGCAGATCAAATCCTAATCCAGCTCCACCTCCTTTATTATAAAAGTCAATTATCTGCTGCAGATTCGTATAAACTCCGTTGTGCATGTATGGAGCAGTTAAAGCTATATTTCGTACTCCTGGGGTTTTGAACATTCCCTTATGCTCTTCAACTCTGTAGCTCCAATAGAAGCCGGTATCATCGTCCAGTTTATTATTTGCGGCTGTTGCTGGAACACCTATGATCTCCTTTTCGGTTTCAGTATAAAATGGTGGAACGGTTCCGTTTGTCAGAGGCAGGAAATGACAGGTCGCACACAGGGCTTTGCCGGCAAATAAATTAAATCCGCGTTTTTCCTGCTCTGTAAAGGTGTTTTCCTTGCCAGAAATATTTCTATCAAATTTACTATTCATTCCATTAAGCGTGGAAATATATGCAGACAAGGCTTTAATAAGTTCTGTATTGCCATGTGGAATACCACCAAAAGTCTCCTTTATCACTATCTGGTAGGTGGAATCCTGTAAAATCTCCTCGGAAAATTCATGCACTCCGGTATCAAATTCTTTTTTATTAGTAAATACTGAAGAGATTTGTTCCATCAAACCTTCAGATCTGCCATCCCAGAAGAATCCTCGCTGATAGACCGTATTAATTAGAGTTGGTGTATTTCTACTAAGTTCCAATCCCTGATTGTCTTTACTGAAAGTTAGGCCATCTGCATAGGCCTGTTCTGGAAGATGGCAGGTCGCGCAGGCCATACGTCCATTTTTCGAAAGCTTTTTCTCGAAAAATAATTTCTCGCCAAGTGCTATTTTCTTACCAATATTCTTCTTATTTACATTCTGCATAAAATATTCAGGCTTAAAAGAATCCTCTTCAAAAAATGTTGGAGCATTGAAATTGAAGGGTTGATTGGCTGTACCTTCCCAAAGTCCTGAAGTATTTCTAATTTGCAGCCATAAACTCGTGATATCGTTCAAATACTCTCTGGTAAACTCGTAACGATCGAAGGTCTCAAAATCTGTATTTTCTTCAAGATAATTAGCTGAACTTAATAGCTTTTGCCGAAATCTTTTATCTAAATCTATATCCTTTTGCTGTATCATTTTTTGAAGTGTATGAACATACACCTCATTCAAGGCTTTTAATGAGACCGCTGCTTCCTCTATCCCCAGATGACTAACAGGAGTATCAAATCCAGTGATCGAATGACTAAGTATCCTGAGTAACTGTTGCTGCGTTGCAATGAAAAAGCGTTCTGTGGTTAGTTCCCGTTTATCTAAATTCTTCTGAAGGTTCCCCATCAATCCCAGGGTTACTTTTAGTTCTTCCTGAAATTCCTGTTCGGTGATTTCTCGTTCATAAATACTCTCCTCTATCTTTTGCAATCCAACCGCCGGCATAAACCGGGAATTGTCCTCAAGAAAGACTGGAAGTGCAGGCCCGTTTACACGGTGTCCCACTGCAGGATTTAAATAAGCCGCAAAGGGTTCTGCTTTTTTCCATTCCTGCCTGGCTTTCTTAAAAAGCTTTTTGTTAGAAGGGTCATCAAGACCATTACGTTTAATTTCAGACAAATGCTGAATACTGTTATTTAACGAATTCTGATAGAAGTTGTGCGCCTGAGTCCAGCCCTGATTATTTTCAGAATAAATAGCGAGGTATTCCGACTCTTGCTTACAGGAAAACTGGGCAATTAGAATGATTGCCAGAAGTGTTTTTTTAAACATATTTCTATAAATAAGAACAGGTCTCCGTACGAACGAAGACCTGTAGAAACTAAAATTGGAATTATCTAGGTAATCCTCTTAGTAAAACTATTTGTGATGCCTGGTCATCTTCACGATCGGCATTGGTATGACCGTCTAAATTCATAAAATCACTGCTTTCCCAATAGTGCGGTTGTACAGCAAGAAGAAAAGTTCCCGGTTCTCCAATTTTGTCTGAAACATCTATCAATGAACCAAATTCTCCACTAAAACCTGTAGAATTATCTGGATCCAGGTCCTGTCTTACAATAAGTTCAAGCACATGCTGAATATTTTGTCCATTTAAATCTGATTGATAGATATATGCGGAATGTCCTCTACTAAAGCTGTTGGGATCTTCCTGGATATAAACAAAATTTTCAGTTACACAGATATTATCAGGACTTTGCAGAGCTCCTAAATTCCCGTCCATGTTATTGGTATCTGTGTTTCCACTAACGATCTGAGTTAATTTACCTGAAAGCGGAGAGTTTTCGTCTAACTCAAGTTTATACACAGTACCCCAGTCATTATAAGTACCTCTGCCTGGACCTCTACCGGTAACCGCGAAATATACATTCCTAGCATTAGAAGAGACTCCTTTCTGGTAATCCACGTCTTCAACTCTCATGAATTGAGTAGCAAGCACATTGGAACTGGCTGTTTCCATTTCATCCTTGGTAAGATCCTTACCATTCTCGATCTCAACAAATTCTACTTCGTAGGTTGATTGAAGATCAAAACTTGACTCATTATAAACAACATCAGATTCTACAGCTTTTTTTCCATCCATTCCATCTGAAACTTCTTTCGTACGAAGCACATATATCTTCCCGTTTTCCAGATCATCATCGGCATTTTCAGAATAATAGAGCACCACCTGTCCTTCAGAACCAGATGAATCATCATCGCCTCCAATGATCACTGTCTTTCCAGAGTACGCATCCTTAGGAAGTGGAACAGCGTTCTCCCAGGAAAATTCACCGAGGGCATCAAGACCAAAATCTGCCTGAGGTGTTGGATTCTCAACCCATGGGTCTATCCCTTTTACATCGTAGTTAATACTTTCTGAAGCTGAAAGGAAAAGATCTTTTGAACCTCCATGAATGCTGGCTTCCCACATAGTGGCAGAACATTGTCGTGCATAATCTGAAACACCAGAGTTTAATAAATAGTCTCCGCTTACTGGGTTCAGGTATTGGTCAAACCGGATTCTCGCTACTGCATAACTATCTTCACAGTTTACCACGTACATATAACCGTCACCGTCTTTTAAAAATCCTGCTCCATCAGCAGAACCTGCCAGTTGGAAATCATCTCCTACCACATCTGGTGTGCTTAATAGAGAATAAGCCTGAACGAAACTGAATTGCGAGGACATGGTAACTAGCGGATCAACCGCACTTTTATTTTCGAATATTTCGGGAGCGGGTGTGAAATCCTCTCCATCCTGGCCATCTTCTCCATTTATTCCATCAACACCATTCTGGCCATCGATTCCATTTGTACCATCCACACCGTCTTCAGCTTCACAACCGATGATTGCCGATGATAAAGCGACTAGTAAAAATAGCCGACCCATTAAATTTGTAATTCTGTTCATTTTAAAAATAATTTAAGTTTTTTAGTTGTGTTAAAAATACAGTTTGAAGTCAGCCAGTATGTTAAGCCACTGTAGTACTTAAATTAATTTAAAATCACGTTTAGGTTAATGAGTTAAGTTTTTTTTAATTCGAGAAAAATTGATATTGCGGAAACCTATTTAATGTTAAAAACCATTAAGAGATTAGTGCAAATTGTACTAAAAATATTATTGATGCGGTCCAGTTTGTAAATGCATAGTACCTTGGGCCCGACCAGGCCATAAACAAAAAAACCCCGCATTCCTGCGAGGTTTTTCTATAATATATAGTTGCGAATTACTTCACTTCTTCAAAATCTACATCTTCAACATCATCTGCACCCTGAGAGGCTCCACCATCTGCTGATCCACCTTCAGCGCCTGTAGCACCTTGCTGTGGTCCGCCTGGCTGACCGCCCTGAGCTTCTGCCTGAGCTTTGTACATTTCTTCTGATGCAGTCTTCCATGCCTCATTCAATTTGTCTAAAGCTGGAGAAATTTGCTCAATCTCCTTGGTTTCGTAAGCTTTTTTCAATTCTTCTAAAGCTTCTTCCACTGGCTTCTTCTTATCTTCAGAGATCTTATCTCCAAATTCCTTTAGTTGCTTTTCAGTCTGGAAGATCATGCTGTCTGCTTCGTTAAGCTTATCAACTTTTTCTTTAGCCTGCTTATCGCTTTCAGCGTTTGCTTCAGCTTCTTTCTTCATTTTCTCGATTTCCTCTTCAGTCAATCCTGAAGAAGCCTCGATACGAATATCCTGAGATTTTCCAGTAGCTTTATCTGTAGCACTTACTTTAATGATACCATTAGCATCAATATCGAAAGTTACTTCAATCTGCGGAGTTCCTCTTTGCGCTGGTGGAATACCATCTAAGTGAAATCTTCCAATTGTCTTGTTATCTGCCGCCATTGGACGCTCTCCCTGAAGTACGTGGATCTCAACTGAAGGCTGATTATCTGCCGCCGTAGAGAAAGTTTGTGACTTCTTAGTCGGGATCGTAGTATTCGACTCGATAAGTTTCGTGTTCACTCCTCCCATGGTTTCGATACCTAGAGAAAGTGGAGTTACATCAAGTAGCAATACATCTTTTACATCTCCTGTAAGTACACCACCCTGGATAGCAGCACCAATTGCCACAACCTCATCTGGGTTTACACCTTTAGAAGGTTTTTTTCCGAAGAAAGCTTCAACTTCTTCCTGAATCTTAGGAATACGAGTTGATCCACCAACAAGAATTACCTCATCAATATCGCTTTTGGAAAGACCTGCATCGCTAAGTGCCTTTTTCACCGGCTCCATAGATCTTGTAACAAGTTCAGAAGCTAATTGCTCAAACTTAGATCTTGTAATAGTTTCTACAAGGTGTTTTGGTCCACTAGAAGTTGCAGTTACGTATGGAAGGTTGATTTCTGTTTGAGTAGAAGATGATAATTCGATCTTCGCTTTCTCAGCAGCTTCCTTCAAACGTTGAAGTGCCATTGGATCTTTTCTTAAATCGATATCTTCCGCTTTCTGGAAATTATCAGCCAGGTAATCGATCAATACTTCATCAAAGTCATCACCACCAAGGTGAGTATCACCATTTGTAGAAAGTACTTCAAATACTCCGTCACCTAGTTCAAGAATAGAAATATCGAAGGTACCACCACCAAGGTCATACACAGCAATTTTCTGATCCTGAGATTTTTTATCCAATCCGTAAGCCAATGCTGCTGCAGTAGGCTCGTTGATAATTCTTCTTACTTTTAAACCTGCGATCTCACCAGCTTCTTTTGTTGCGTGACGCTGAGAGTCATTAAAATATGCAGGAACTGTAATTACCGCTTCAGTAACATCCTGTCCAAGATAATCTTCAGCAGTTTTCTTCATTTTCTGAAGTACCATTGCAGATAATTCCTGCGGAGTATAAAGACGACCATCGATATCCACACGTGGAGTATCATTATCACCTTTAGTTACCTTATAAGGTACTCTCCCAGCTTCTCTTTCAGATTCTGAGAATTTGTTCCCCATAAATCTTTTAATAGAAGCAACTGTTTTAGTTGGGTTAGTCACCGCCTGACGCTTTGCAGGGTCACCTACTTTTATTTCTCCACCTTCTACAAATGCGATTACAGATGGTGTTGTTCTTTTTCCTTCAGCATTAGGTATCACTGTTGGCTCACTACCTTCCATTACGGCAACGCAGGAGTTAGTGGTACCCAAGTCAATTCCAATTATTTTACTCATAACTATATAACTTGTTTTATGTTAGTTTATCAATTTTACACTCACTTGAAGTCAATCATTATGCCAGCGCTTTTCTTATGACAGACTGTCATTTTTAAAATTTATCCCTGTCACTAGTGACTTATTCTCTCTTGATTTCTTCGGAATATAATTTTCGTGATTATATATGGGCAGCATTATCAAATCCTTACTTTTGTGCTCAAATAATATTATCTGAATGCGAAAAATCGAATGCATTAGTGTTTTTGATATGCTGAAGGTGGGCGTTGGTCCATCCAGTTCTCATACTCTTGGACCATGGCGCGCAGCTCAACGCTGGATCGCTGAATTAAAGTCTAAAGAAAGGTTCGACCAGGTGGAAAAGATTCATGTAGATCTTTATGGATCTTTAAGTCTCACCGGGAAAGGTCACGCAACAGATATTGCTACGGTTCTGGGATTACTGGGACATGACCCTGTGACTATGGATATTGAGATCCTTGATTCCGAAATTAGCAATGTTCGTGAAACCGGCAGATTATTATTAAATGGAGAACGAGAAATAGAATTCTCTATTGCTGAAAATATAAAATTCAATAGAAAGTTTCTCGAATTTCATCCTAACGGAATGACTTTTCGTGCATGTCTATTCAATGCCAAGAAAACTTCCTCTTCGTTCTATTCCATTGGTGGCGGATTCGTAGTTAAAAAAGAACGGAAGAACGCCAGTAAGAAAATGAAGAATTTTCAGAATTTCCCTTTCTCCATTGAAAAGGCGACTGAATTACTGGCATTCTGTAAAAAGGAAAATAAAACAATTTCAGAAATTGTGCTTGAAAATGAACGTTCTCTACGTACAGATGAAGAGATCGACGCGAACTTCAAACAGATCTGGAATGTAATGCTGGAGTCCATGTATATTGGATGTCATACTGAAGGTACACTTCCCGGTGGTCTTAACGTTAAACGACGCGCTTTTGAAATGCATCAGCGTTTAATTGGTGATACTTCCTATACTGATGTAGAGGACTGGATTCCCGCCATTCGACAAACCGAAGTGAAATTCCGACAGATCCTTAAATGGGTTACCTGCTTTGCTTTAAGTGTAAATGAAGTTAATGCATCCCTGGGAAGAGTCGTAACTGCACCCACTAACGGAAGTGCGGGAACTGTGCCAGCTGTTTTAATGTATTACCTATGTATTGAAAATCACGA
>NZ_JBLVTK010000002.1:272509-294542 GCF_048285865.1 Christiangramia marina
AGTTTCATCAGCGATGGCCGCTGGTGGCCTTACCGAATTGATGGGAGGAACCCCGGAACAGGTTTTAATGGCCAGTGAAATTGCCATGGAACATCATTTAGGTTTAACCTGTGACCCAATCGCTGGATTAGTACAGGTTCCATGTATCGAAAGAAATGCCATGGGAGCGATCAAAGCGATCAATGCTGCTGAAATTGCTATGGAAAGTGATGCAAGTCGCGCCAAGGTTCCACTGGATAAAGTGATCGAAACGATGTGGGAAACCGCAAAGGATATGAATAAAAAGTATAAAGAAACTTCTGAAGGTGGTCTTGCAGTAAAAGTAAGCCTTAGTGATTGCTAATATTTAATATAAAACCCACCCTGATTATATAATATTTCAAGGTGGGTTATTATTTTAACTTCAATTATATAATTGCTGCCAGTTTTTCAAAAACCCTGGCAACGACTTCTGCTCCAGGATCTGGAACATTTTTTAAACTATCTTCAGATAGATAAGAAGATCTACCAAATTTGGTATCGGTAATTTCTTTAGTGGCATCTGCACCTTTTCGTGCAGCCAACTTTATCTTCTCCATACTTTCACCTTTGGCAATTGCTTCAAAAGCTGGTTGCAGGGCGTCTATCATCGTACGCTCCCCTTGTTTCGCGCCACCATAATCCTTCATTTTATCCAATCCGCTTAACAGAGCTTTACCCAGATCATCATTTTCTTTCAATGCATTTCCAGCTCTGGTAAATAATAGTGAGAAAAGAACACCGCTGGATCCCCCTATTTCTCTGGAAAAGATTCTGCCTATGCTAATAAATAGTTCCCAGTTTTTGGCATATGGCAACCTGTCAATAACTTCCAGTACATTATTACCAGCACCTGCAAAGGTAGAACCGGCATCCCCATCTCCTACTTTTTCATCCAGAGCATTGATCTCATCTTTCATATTGATCAATTCTTCAGCAATTTCCTTTAACCACTTTTTAGTTTTGCTGTTTTCTGAAGATTCAAATGGAAGAGTTTCAGGAAGTTCCGGACTTTTAATGGCGCTGGCTTTTCCAAATTCGCTAATGAACCAGGATGCAGGATCACAGGTTGCCAGCAAGGCTTCACTAATTTCTTCATCCAGTTTCACCACAGAAATAGAAAAACCCTTCATATTCAAAGAAGTCATAAAACTTCCGGGACCTACGAGCAATTTTACATTCTTCGCCATTGAAGTTTTGCTAAAAGAATTCAGTAATACATTCATTTCAACCGGAGTAACACTTCCTAGATTATTTAAAATGAGTGCATACTCAGCTCCGCTTGTATATTCCTGAAGCTTCTTCACAGCGGTACTCATAAGTTCATCAGCTTTTGCCACAGCAATTTTTTCAACACCCGGTTCCCCGTGAATTCCCAGACCCAGTTCAGCTTCAGATTCATCCAAACGAGATTCCTCTTTTCCCTGGAATTTCTGTCCTTCCTCTAACGAAAGACCTATGGAATAAGAATTTTGAGCAACACGCATTACCAGCTCTAAAATCTCTTGAAGAGACTTTCCTTCTTCAGATAAATAGCCCGCCGATTTATGCACGAAAAGGGTTCCGGCTAATCCTCTTTGTTCTGTATCTTCTCCTAAGGCTATATCGTCTCCTACGATGATTGTTTCAACTTTATAACCCATTTCCCTTGCCTGCTCTGCCGCTAGACCAAAATTAAGTCTGTCTCCCGTGTAGTTCTTGATTACTAAAAGACAGCCTTTTTCTCCCGTTGTTGCTATAATTGCTGAAAGCACTGCATCTACCGAAGGTGAAGCAAAAATATCACCACAAACTGCTGCAGTGAGCATTCCCTTTCCAACAAATCCCGCATGAGTGGGCTCATGTCCAGATCCCCCGCCAGAAATAATGGCTACTTTCGATTTGTCCCAATCCTTCCGCAGAACTACACGAACTTCAGGGAAATTATCCAGTCTGGTAAGTTTGGGATTGGTAAGCAATCCTTCTATTCCTTCATTTACAACCTGATCTGCTTCATTTATAAAAAACTTCATAATCCTATTTTTCTTAAAGATAGAAAACACGAAAATCTAAGCTTTTTGATGAGCCTTAATCTATTCATAAAGTTTTAAGACTAGAGATAATTATTGAGATATTTCCATTTTTTAAGCTTTATTTCCGCGGTTGCACTTCTTATATTGCAGCCTCAAATGCTACTATAAATGCTGCCAGAAGCCAGCCTGAGGTTTAAAATTTTCAACCTGCTCACTAATTTCGGAAAGATGCTGGGTTGCTATTTCCTTTTTTTCATACTACTGGCTGCTTTTCAATCTACATTTCCATCTTTTGATTACGATAAATATCAGCAAACCGAGATCTTCGAATTATTAAAAACACAGCCATGGAAATTTGCTTTTATGGCAGCTATTTTCGCTCCGGTCATCGAAGAAGGTATATTCCGAAGTTTACTGAAACCTACAGAATTTAGCCTCAAATTCTTTTTATGCTGTGTTCTATTTATGATTGGCATCGCACTAATCCCGGAAGAGGCGCATTGGAGTCTCAAATACGGTGTCCTTGGCGGGACCTTACTGCTTGCCTTTTATGCCCTGGGGGAGTTAATCCCTGAAAATATTTTTAGAAAGACCTGTTACTGGCTACACCGGTATTATTTGATCAACTGGATCCTAGGTGCTATCATTTTCGGTTTTGTTCACATTTTTAATTATGTAGACACTTTTCAAATTGACCTGATATTATTCATTATGATCTTTCCTCGTATCATCGCAGGCTTTTTCTTCGGAAAAATAAAATTGGAGAATCGCGACCTAATCTGGCCAATGTTAATGCACAGCATGAATAATTCTATGGTACTGCTTTTTATACTTCCCTTGACCCTGTCAAATTAACAAAGCATTAAAAGCATTCCCCTTCACTTTTTGTAACTTCTGAAACCAAAAAATAGAAGTTATGAAAGCAGCAGTAATTGAAGAAGCAGGAGGAGATTTTATCATTAAAGATGTAGATAAACCAAGTCCTTCAGCAAACGAAATCTTAATCAAAGTTGAAGCCTGTGGGATTTGCCATAGCGATAATTTTGTAAAAGAAGGTGGTTTCCCAGGACTTGAATACCCTCGAATTCCCGGGCATGAAGTTGTAGGGATTATAGAAGAAATTGGAAAGAATGTTTCCAAATGGGAAAAAGGACAACGTGTTGGAGTTGGCTGGCATGGTGGTCATTGCTTTGAATGCGAGCCGTGTCGTCGTGGTGACTTTATTAGTTGTGAGAATGCCAGGGTAAGCGGGATTTCCTACGATGGTGGTTACGCAGAATATATGACGGCGCCACAGGAAGCTGTGGCCAATATTCCAGAAGACCTTTCTTCAGCTGAAGCTGCGCCATTATTATGTGCCGGAATCACTGTTTTTAACGCTTTGAGAAATTCAGGAATACGAGCAGGTGATGTAGTTGCCGTTCAGGGAATTGGAGGCCTGGGACATCTAGCTATTCAATATGCCGCGAAAATGGGAATGCGCACTGTAGCAGTTTCTCATAGTAACGATAAAAAAGAGCTTGCATCCAAACTGGGTGCGCATGAATTTATTAATACCAACGAAAAAGATGGTGCAGAGGAGCTTCAGAAATTAGGAGGAGCAAAATTAATCCTCGCTACAGCTCCTCATAGCGATGCAATCACATCTATAGTAGACGGCTTAGGAATAGACGGAAAATTACTTATGGTGGCCGCAACAGGCGAACCTATAGAAGTTTCTCCAATGCAATTGCTTATGGGAAGAAAATCTGCCGCTGGATGGCCTAGTGGAACAGCTATAGATTCTGAGGATACCCTAAAATTTAGTGCAATGACCGGCACAAAACCTATGATCGAAGAATATAGTCTTGATAATGTTGCTGAAGCCTTTGACCAGATGATGAACAATAAGGCCAGGTTTAGAGTAGTATTGAAGATGTAAATTTTAAATTAAGATGAATCACCGGAAAGTAAAAGCATTTATTTTCCGGTTTTTTTATGTTTATATTTGAAACTCATTCATCAGGACAAGCGTGAAAAACTTCATCTTCATTTTCTTAATATCAAGTCTTCTATTCACATCGTGTAAAGAAGAAAAATCAAATGGCCCCATCCAGGCAGTAGAACCTACTGAAACCCATAAGGTTTCAGATTATCATAAACAATATCTTAAGGAGATTTCTTATATTAAAACCAGAGCCGACTCCTCCTCTACCGAAAACATGATCAAACTTGGTGGTGGAGAATATTTGATGGGTGGAAAATCTGAAGAGGCTAAACAAAATGAATTACCAGTTCATAAAGTGGAGATCAAACCTATTTATGTAGATAAAACTGAAGTTACCAATGCCGAATTTGCTCAATTCGTTGAAGCTACCGGTTATGTTACAACTGCAGAGAGAAGTTTTGAGCTCAAAGGAAATACCTACGAACCAGGAGCATTGGTTTTTGATCCCTATAACCCCGAATGGTGGTGGAAATTTGTAAAAGGTGCGAACTGGCAACATCCCCAGGGTCCCGATTCTTCTATTGAAGGTAAGGAGAACTATCCTGTGGTGCAGGTTTCCTGGTATGATGCAATGGCATATGCTAAATGGTCTGGCAAAAGGTTACCAACAGAAGCTGAATTCGAGTATTTTAATAGCGCAGGTCGAGATTCTCTTACTTACCATTGGGGAAATGATTTTGATATTGCCGCACAATATGCGAATTTTTACCAGGGCGAATTTCCAAAAAAGAATACTGTAGAGGATAATTTTGAAAAGATGGCACCTGTGAAAAGCTTTCCTGCAAATGACTTTGGCTTGTATGAAACTACAGGAAACGTGTGGGAATGGTGTCTTGACACCTATCATCCCGATGCTTACTCCAGAACTTCTGAAATGAAGGATGGATATTTTAAGCACTACTACAACATGGAGCAGGAAAAAGTGATACGCGGTGGTTCCTTTTTATGTGCTGAAAGTTATTGCAGTGGCTATCGTGTTGCGGCGAGAATGAGTTCGGTTCCAGATACTGGCTTGGAGCATACTGGTTTTCGATGTGTAAAGGATATTTAGTTGCAATGCTGCTTGGTCCGGGAATCCATTAGAAATATGATCTTCCAGTCACCTTCCATCTTCACCAAATTGAAAACGTTGATGCCGCAGTGTGATTTCTCACCATTATAAAAGAAGGTATAAGGCGTTGTGACTGTCGACAGCAGTCCGTTTTCTTCTATTCTGTACTCATGTATTTTTTCTTCAAATTTCACATTCTTCGGAATGGAGGCAATACTTTTTACAAATTCTGAATAAGCTGAAGTACTGATAGTTGTTTTACCTTCAGCATTCATACTTACAGATTTCAACTGAAGTGATTCGGTAGCAAAAGTTTTAAGCTTTACAGTATCCTGCTCATGAAAAGCCTCGAAAAAATCGATAACCAATTGCTTTGGATTGTTCGATTGTGCATGGCTATTGACGCAAATAAAAATAAACGCCAGAAACATTAAGTTTTTCATAAGTCGTGGATTATTGACAGTGCTCTACGAATTTACTACTTTTACTGAAATTAAAATTTACGCGAATGTCGGTTGCCAAAAAACAGTACAAGAGAATAACAACAAAATCACTGGTAGATATGAAGTCGAACGGTGAGAAGATCAGCATGCTTACAGCATACGATTTCACTATGGCTCAGATCGTGGATGGCGCCGGTATCGATGTGATTTTGGTAGGTGATTCTGCAAGTAATGTAATGGCGGGTCATGAGACCACCCTTCCTATTACCCTGGACCAGATGATCTATCATGCAACCAGCGTTGTAAGAGCAATCAATCGTGCCCTGGTGGTTGTGGATCTTCCGTTTGGAAGTTACCAGAGTGATCCTAAGGAGGCTTTGCGTTCTGCAATAAGGATCATGAAAGAAAGTGGTGGACATGCAGTAAAGCTTGAAGGTGGAAAAGAAGTTAAAGAAAGTATCAAAAGGATCATGCATGCGGGAATACCAGTAATGGGACATCTCGGACTAACACCACAATCCATCTATAAATTTGGAACTTATACGGTTCGTGCAAAAGAAGAACAGGAAGCAGAAAAACTGAAGGCTGATGCCCTGATGCTTGAAAAAATTGGATGTTTTGCTATTGTTCTTGAAAAGGTGCCTGCCAAACTAGCCAAAGAAGTTGCTGCAAGTCTAACCATCCCGGTGATTGGGATTGGAGCCGGTAATGGTGTGGATGGTCAGGTACTGGTTGTTCACGATATGCTTGGTATGACCCACGAGTTTAATCCAAGATTCCTTAGAAGATATGCAGATCTTCATGGAGAAATGACCAAAGCTTTTCAGAATTATCGAGATGATGTGAAAAGCAGCGCATTTCCTTCAGATGATGAACAATATTAGACTTAAAATATAGTATTGATCGATTGATTAAATCGTTCTAATTCTTTACAAAACTTAACTATTGAGTTCAGATAAAATAATTTCCACAAAGGATAATTTGCAGGTGCTTCACGAGGATAATCATATTATTATCATCAACAAAAGACCGGGTGATATTGTCCAGGGAGATAAAACAGGTGACAAACCACTTTCTGAAGTGGTCAAAAGTTATATCAAAGAAAAATATAACAAGCCAGGAAATGTTTATTTAGGGGTTGTTCACAGACTTGATAGACCTACCAGCGGCATCGTACTATTTTCAAAAACTTCCAAAGCACTTCCAAGACTCAATAAATTATTTCAGGATAAGGATGCGAAGAAGACATATTGGGCCGTGGTCAAAGAAAAACCGCCAAGAGAAAGTGATGAGCTTATTCATTTTATGAAAAGGAATTCCAAACAGAATAAATCCTATGCTCATAAAAATGAAGTTCCAGATTCTAAAAAAGCAGTCCTTGACTACAAATTGATTAAAGAACTCGATCGTTATTATGTTCTGGAGATAGCCCTTCACACGGGTAGACATCACCAGATCAGGAGTCAGTTATCTGCAATTGGCAGCCCTATAAAAGGAGATCTTAAATATGGTTTTGATCGTAGCAACCGCGATGCCAGTATCCATCTTCATTCCAGAGAACTCAGGTTTATACATCCCGTAAAGAAAGAGGAGATTCATATCACTGCTTCTCCTCCAAAAGATCCTATCTGGGATGCAATTATGATATAATTAGAATTTACATTCTGCCTTTTTACTATTTTTAACCAAAATATCTAAAATATGAAGTGGCAAGGTCGTAGGCAAAGCGGGAATGTAGAGGATCGCAGAGGTTCCTCTGGTAAAGGTAAATTAATTGCCGGTGGAGGAATTATAGGTGTAATTTTCGTTATTGCGCAGTTTATTCTTAGCGATGGTGATGTTTCAGTTTTACAACAACTGGAAGGATCTGGCAGTTCCCAGACTGAGTCCCGTGAACTAACTGCGGAAGAAAAGGAGATGGGAGAATTTGTCGCTACTGTACTTGCTGATACTGAAGATGTTTGGAACGATATATTTGCTGAAAATAATATGAATTACCAGGAACCTGGTCTTGTTCTTTTTAGCGATGCCGTACAAACTGCTTGTGGTGGTGCATCTTCTGCAAGCGGACCTTTCTACTGCCCTGCTGACCAGAAAATCTACATGGACCTTACTTTTTTCGATCAATTAAGACAAAGATTTGGTGCCAAAGGCGGTGACTACGCAGTTGCGTATGTGATGGCTCATGAAGTAGGTCACCATGTTCAGCATTTGATGGGAACTGCCGGAAAAGTTCGTAATCTTCAGCGGCAATCGAGTCAGACTGAAGCTAACGAACTATCTGTAGCGCTTGAGCTCCAAGCTGATTTTTATGCAGGAGTGTGGACGAAGGAGAATCAGCAGTATTTGAGTGAAGGAGATATCGAAGAAGCACTGAGTGCCGCGAATGCTGTTGGTGATGACGCAATACAGAAACGAACCAGTGGAAGAGTAAATCCAGATTCGTTTACTCATGGAACTTCAGAGCAACGTAAAGCCTGGTTTATGCGCGGATACAGAACCGGAGATATTAGACAGGGAGATACTTTTAAAGAAGTTTTAAATTAACTCAAATTCAATAAAATCGAAAGCCACTTATCTAAGTGGCTTTTTTTAATCCTGAAATATTAATTTTTACTTCTAAGTGAGCTAAGACTTTCTATAATAACGGCGCTTATAATGAGTGAGCCACCAATCATGGTTTTTGCTGAAGGGATCTCGTCCAAAAAAATAGCTCCAAGCGCGATACCATAAACCGGTTGTATACTACTCATGATACTCGCCGCAGTTATACTAAAATTCTTAAAGCTCTTCAGAAATAAGGTATGGCCAATACAGGTTGTGAGCAAAGCAAGCGTAAGCAGTGGTTTCCATTGTTCCAGAACTTTATCAACTTCAGAATAAAAGAAAGCAGGAGACAGTACTAAAGCGACCACCAGTATCTGGTAAAACATTAATGTGGAACCATTATAACGTTCGATCTCTTTTTTCATTAGTAAATTCCGAAGAGAATAAAATACTGCAGATGCAATTCCGAAGAGTACGGCGATAAAGGAGTTATTCTCCAGATCGAAATCGGGACTTAGAAAATACACACCGAACAGCACTAAAAATCCCAGTGCGACATGGATCTTATTGAATTGGGTTTTGAATAATAGTGGCTCCAGAAACGCCGTGATGACCGGATAGGTAAATAAAGATAACAAGGCGATAGCAACGCTGGAATATTTCAGGGAATAGAAATAGGTTACCCAGTGCGCTCCCATAAGCAGTCCGCCAGAAATAACTTTTAGAACATCCTTTTTCGAAGCAATCTTTAGGCTTATTCTTTGCCATTGGCAGTACATATAAAATATAACAGCTGCCAAAACACAGCGATAGAAAATGGTGATTATGGGATCTAATGTGATATAACGACCTAAGGCTCCAGATGTGCTTATAAGCAACACCGCCAGGTTGAGCATTAGAATATTCGAAATATTGGTAGACTTTGGTGCGGTCATATCTAAATTTAACGCGAAGATGCGGCAGTTTTTTGCTGAATGATAGTTTTTACCGGAACATTTTCAATATTGCTTTCCAGCCAGCTAATGATATCCAGATATAAAAAAGCTCTTCTTTCATAAGGATGTTGCTCAAAAACTTTGAGAACAGCATGTAGTTTTTTGAATTCGTCCCTGATATCCAGTGGCGAAACATCCGGTAGCTTTCGTAGGAATTTGATCATCTCTTTCTGAACCTCATGCAGATCGTTCATTCTAATAAGAAACTTGTAGGTGGATTTCACAAGATGATCCAGATGATAATCGAGCCCGGCCTCATAATGTGCTACAAGATTGAGAATTCGAGAGAAACACATAAGATCTTCCCGCATTCCCAGTGATTTATTAGTGATGATCTTTTTTAGAAAAGCGATACATTTTTTATTATCCCCATCCCCAAAGTACAAACAGGCGATCTTGTAGTAAAATACCATGATGTGGTGCTCATCCAGCCTGCCCTTGAATTTTGTGATCTTATCCGTAATCTTTTTGACGAGCTCCTGGTTATCTCCAAACTCACCTTTCATAAACTTTAAATTCAATTTATTGGAATAGACGTAGAGAAAAGAAAGTGCCGCAATATTATCATTATGTGGGATCTGTGCATCTCGTAAGGAACTTTCCAATTGGATCAAAGTCTTTTCAAAAAGCTCTGTATGATTCAAATAAAACAAAGATTCCAACAGGTAATGATTTCCTTTTAGATAAGAAACAGGATGCACGGGGATCATATGATCATATTCTACGAAAAGTTCTTTCCATTTCATCGAATAGCGGTAACAGCCCAGAAAATCCTGAATTAGAAAACTATACCACATATGGGATTTATAAACCCATAATTTCTCTCTGAAACCAAGCTCAGAAAATGTATAATTAGGAAGTTGCTTTTTAAAATACTCCTTAATGGAAATCGCTTCTTCTTCTGTACGGCAATATCCCTGTTTTAAAAATATCGCATATAATTCTAAGGAAAGATTCGATAGGTCTCCCCACAGTGAATTCAGGGCGCTGATCTCCCGGGTTTGACGAATAAGAATATCTGCTCTATTATTCATACTCCGGGTAATATATTGCGACTCTATGATCTTTTCAAGTTCCAGAACTTCGTAAGCAAGGTTCTTCTCTTCAAAATTTAGTGCCAGCAACTTTACCTTGTCCAGCAACTTTAAGCTCTGCTTATATAAACCTTTGTGATACAAAATATAGGCGAAATCCAATTGTTCCCGAATTTGAACGGGAATACTCTGGTGTGCTGGATTGAGTCTCAAAGAAATTAAAAGCTGCTTGTAAAGATGCGTTTTAACGTTGGAAAGCTGAAGCTTCGTAATACTGGTATTTTCAAGAATTTCAGCTTCATTATATTTTTTCTGTTTTGAGATTACTTTGTATAAATTCAGAAATTTTGAATCTGAATTCACCCCAATTCTACCAACATATAGTGAAAACTGTCTTTTTTCTGAAGCAGATAAGGATTTGATTAAAGAAAACAGGTTTTCGGTTAGATCATTGGTCATTGTAAGAGCAGGTTTACTAGTTAATTGTAATTCAGTTAGTTATATACTTTTTACTTTGTTTTAATTACTGTAACATGTTGGGACTGTGACCAGAAAACTTGTAGTGAGACTGATACATTAGTTAAAGATAAAGTAAAATAAATCTCACATGCGTACTGAAAAGGTAGAAATTTTTGACACTACATTGAGGGACGGAGAACAAGTCCCCGGCTGCAAATTGAATACGGAACAGAAGAAGAAGATCGCTGCACGACTCGATGAACTTGGTGTTGATGTTATTGAAGCAGGCTTCCCGGTATCAAGTCCTGGTGACTTTCAATCTGTTACCGAAATCTCAAAACTCGTAAAAAATGCTACGGTTTGCGGACTTACCCGCGCCGTAAAAAACGACATCAAGGTTGCTGCAGATGCGCTCAAATATGCCCGAAAGCCAAGAATCCATACAGGAATTGGAACTTCAGATTCTCATATAAAATATAAGTTCAACTCCAGTCGTCCAGAGATCATTGAAAGAGCTGGTGAAGCCGTGGCTTATGCTAAAAGTTTCGTAGACGATGTTGAATTCTATGCGGAAGATGCTGGAAGGACTGAAAACGAATTCCTGGCAAAAGTTTGTACCGAAGCCGTTAAAAGCGGTGCTACCGTAATAAATATTCCAGATACTACAGGTTATTGCCTACCGGAAGAATATGGCAGAAAGATAAAATACTTAAAAGAAAATGTGGTTGGGATCGAAAATGTGATCATCTCCTGCCATTGTCATAATGATCTTGGACTGGCTACTGCCAATGCAATTGCCGGTATTACTAATGGAGCCAGGCAGATAGAATGCACCATCAATGGGATTGGAGAACGTGCTGGCAATACGGCTTTGGAGGAGGTCGTCATGATCTTAAGACAACATCCATATCTTGATTTGAATACAGATATTAATCCACAATTGCTATACGACACCAGTACTATGGTCTCTAGAGAGATGGGTATGTTCGTACAGCCTAACAAGGCTATCGTAGGTGCCAATGCGTTTGCGCATAGTTCTGGAATTCACCAGGATGGCGTCATCAAGAATAGAGAAACATACGAAATCATTAATCCAGCCGATGTCGGGGTCACCGAGTCGGCTATTGTTTTAACTGCCCGTAGTGGCAGAGCGGCGCTTGCTTACAAAGCCAAGAAAATGGGTTATGATCTAACAAAAATAGAGCTGGATCATGTTTACTTAGAGTTTTTAAGCTTTGCAGATGCTAAAAAACAGGTGGCAGACACTGATATTCATACAATCATGGATATCTTCAAAAAGAGTTCACGAGCAATTGCATGATTTGTTATGAAGAAAACATTATTTGATAAAATATGGGATTCGCATGTTGTGGAAAGTATTCCTGATGGGCCGGACGTCTTGTATATCGATAAACATTTAATACACGAAGTAACCAGTCCTCAGGCTTTTAATGAGTTGAAGGAAAGAAACATCCCGGTTTTTCGTCCGCAACAGATCGTAGCTACGGCAGATCATAATACGCCAACCCAGGATCAGCATTTACCGGTCAGGGATCTTTTATCCCGGAAGCAACTAAAAGAGCTGAGTCAGAACTGTGAAGAGAACAATATTACGCTTTATGGACTGGGACATCCCTACAACGGGATCGTTCATGTAATGGCCCCGGAGCTGGGAATCACTCAACCTGGCATGACCATAGTTTGCGGTGATAGCCATACCTCTACTCATGGCGCTTTTGGAACTATTGCCTTCGGAATAGGAACCAGCCAGGTAACTCAGGTTTTTGCAAGCCAGTGTCTACTGGTAAAAAAACCAAAAAAACTTCGAGTAAATGTGAATGGTAAACTGAAGAAGGGAGTTTTACCTAAGGATGTAATCCTGTACATAATCAGTAAACTGGGAACAAATTCAGGTACCGGTTACTTTTGTGAGTACGCGGGAGAAGTGTTTGAAGAAATGTCTATGGAAGGCCGAATGACGGTTTGCAATATGAGTATAGAAATGGGAGCGCGTGGCGGACTTATTGCTCCAGATCAAACCACGATAGATTATGTGGAAGGCAGAGAATTTGCTCCTAAAGGCACCGATTTTGATAAAATGACGGCTTACTGGGAAACCTTGAAAACTGATCCGGAAGCAGAATTTGACCAGGAATATTCATTTGAAGCTGAAGACATTGAACCCATGATCACCTATGGAACAAACCCGGGAATGGGAATTAAACTCACCGGTAGCATTCCTGTGGAAGGAAATAAAAGCGATGCCAAGGCTTTAGCCTATATGAATTTTAAGCCGGGCGAAATTTTACTGGATAAACCTATCAATTATATTTTTATTGGTAGTTGTACGAACTCCAGAATTGAAGATTTTAGAGTTGCTGCAGCTTATATCAAAGGAAAAAAGAAAGCAGAAAATGTAAATGCCTTGATCGTTCCCGGAAGTCAGCAGGTAGCCATACAGATCAAAGAAGAAGGACTGGACAAGGTTTTTGAAGAAGCCGGTTTTACTTTAAGACAACCAGGATGCTCAGCATGTCTGGCAATGAACGATGACAAGATCCCTGAAGGAGAATATTGTGTATCTACCAGTAATAGAAATTTTGAAGGAAGGCAGGGACCCGGTTCCAGAACAATTCTGGCGAGTCCATTGACCGCCGCAGCGACTGCTATTTCAGGAAAGATTTCAGATTATACGCTAACATTGAACTAATGGAGAAATTTATAACACTTACAGATACCGCCGTTCCTCTGGATGATGAAAATGTAGATACAGACCAGATCATTCCAGCCCGTTTTCTAAAAGCGACAGACAAAGCTGGTTTTGGTGAAAATCTTTTTAAGGACTGGCGTTTCGATAAAAATGGAGATCCAAATAAAGATTTTGTATTGAATCAAGATAAATATTCTGGTTCTATATTAATCGCAGGAAATAATTTTGGATGTGGATCAAGTCGTGAACATGCCGCCTGGGCCATAAGAGCTTACGGTTTTAAAGCTGTTGTGTCCAGTTACTTTGCAGATATTTTTAAAGGTAATGCTTTAAATAACGGACTTCTGCCCGTTCAGGTAAGTCCCGATTTTCTTCACAAGCTTTTTATTGCAATAGAGAAAGATCCGGAAGAAAATTTCAGCATAGATCTTGAGAATCAATTCATAAATATTGAAAGTTCTAGTGAAAAGGAACATTTTGACATAGATCCCTACAAAAAAACCTGCCTGATCAATGGATATGATGATATAGATTATCTAACGAGTAAGGTGCAAGCTATTAAGAAATTTGAGCAGAAACGTAAAGACATAAAACCTGTATCACAGGAAACCTTATAAAAATAATGTATGAAATTTAATATAGCTGTACTTCCCGGAGACGGGATTGGTCCTGAAATAACACAGCAGTCAATGAAAGTGCTGAAGGCTGTTGCAGATAGATTTGATCATGAGTTCAATTTTGAAGAAGCTGAAGTTGGCGCGGTAGCAATTGATAAGTTGGGGGATCCTTTGCCTGAGACAACACTGGAACTCTGTAAAAAATCTGACGCTGTGCTTTTTGGGGCGATTGGTGACCCTAAATATGACAATGATCCTTCGGCGAAAGTGAGGCCGGAACAGGGCCTGTTGCGACTAAGAAAAGAACTAGGTCTTTTCGCGAACATTAGACCCGTAAAAGCTCACGAAAGCCTTTTACACCAATCTCCGCTTAAAAGAGAAAATATTGAAGGAGCAGATATGATCATTTTCAGAGAACTTACAGGCGGAATATATTTTGGTGAGAAAAGCACATCAGAAGATGGTCAAAGCGCTTCAGACCTTTGCACTTATTCTGTAAAAGAAATTGAACGCGTAGCTCATCTCGCTTTTAAAGCTGCGGAAAAAAGGAGGAACAAATTAACGCTGGTAGACAAAGCTAATGTGCTGGAAACATCTCGTTTATGGAGAAAAACGGTTACTAAAATTGCAAAGGAATACCCTGAAGTGGAGGTGGATTACTTATTCGTGGATAATGCGGCCATGCAAATGATCCTGAATCCCAGACAATTCGATGTAATTCTAACCGAAAATATGTTCGGTGATATTATTTCAGACGAAGCGAGTGTTATTGGTGGTAGTATTGGTTTGTTGGAATCTGCTTCCGTAGGAAATGAAAATGCACTTTTTGAACCCATACATGGTTCTTATCCTCAGGCCGCCGGGCAGGGAATAGCAAATCCTTTAGCTTCTGTACTTTCTGCTGCGATGCTACTGGATCATTTAGGACTTAAAACCGAAGCTGAAACAGTTAGGATGGCGGTAGACCTCAGCCTGAAACTAAATGTTTGTACTATAGACATTAATAAAGATAACCATTACTCGACCGAAAGGGTTGGAGATTTTCTGGAAAGCGTTATTAGTGACACTGAAAATCATATTGTAAATAAGGAAAACCTGAGTTTAGGACAAACGACCATTATTTAAATTTTAGTTCATGTTTGTAGACAATAGCCTCCTGGAAATTTAGGTTTTCAGGAGGCGTGTCGTTTTATAACTGTTGCAATTTTGTCCTGATCATATTTAATGAAAGATTATCCTTGCTACCGGAATGAGTATGCTGCATGCCTTTGGTAGCTTCATAAGTATCACTTTGGACCTGCTCTCCAATGATCTGGTAAGCATCCCGAAATGACTTACCTCCTATCACGAGTTCGTTGATACTATCTACGGTAAACAGATATTTATATTTCTCATCCGTGATATCGATATTTTTTACAATGATCTTGCTGATAGAATAAGTGAAAACGTCCAGAACTTCTTTGATATTTTCTACCGCATAAATACTATTCTCTTTAATAAGCTGAAAATCCCTGTGATATCCACTTGGGAGATTATTAGTGATCAGGATCATTTCATTTGCGATCGCCTGCAGCTTATTGCATTTTCCTCTAACCAGTTCAAAAACATCAGGATTTTTCTTGTGTGGCATGATACTGGAACCGGTAGTCAATTCATCTGGAAAAGTGATAAAATCAAAGTTCTGACTCATATACAAGCAAATATCCATAGCGAACCTGGAAAGTGTGTTTGCAAGAGATGAGATATTGGAAGTAACCGTTCGCTCACATTTCCCCCTACTCATCTGGGCCGCTACGACATTATACTTCTGGGTTGCAAAGCCGAGTTCCCTGGTGGTAGATTCCCTGTCTATAGGAAATGAGGAGCCATACCCGGCAGCAGAACCCAACGGATTTTGATCCACGATCTTTAACCCGGCATCGAGTAAGTATAGATCATCAATTAATAATTCTGCATATGCTGAAAACCATAAACCAAACGAGGAAGGCATCGCCACCTGTAGATGGGTATACCCGGGAAGTAGTTTTTCCTTATGTTCCTCTGCAAGGTTTAAAAGAACATCGATCAAATTCATGGTCTTTCCAGAAATTTCCAGCAGGTTTTCTTTAAAATATAATTGCTGAGCCACCAAAACCTGGTCGTTCCTTGATCGGGCCGTATGAATCTTTTTTCCAGTGTCTCCCAGTTTTGAAGTGAGTTCATATTCGATTTTGGAATGCACATCTTCAAATTCTTCTTCGATCTGAAATTCACCATTTTCGAGTTGCTGATTCAATAGCTCCAATTCTGAAACTAATAAATCTACTTCCTGTACTTCCAGAATCCCAACTTTCCCAAGCATTTTAGCGTGTGCTGTGGACGCCTGTATATCATATTTAGCTAGATGCATGTCGAGTTCACGGTCGTTACCAACAGTGAATTTTTCTATCTGTTTGTCTATTGAAATACCTTTATCCCAGAGTTTCATAGTTTTTAATTTTTATTATCCGTTATCCTGAACTGGTTTGACTTCGCCGAATTTCTGAATTCAAGATCTTATGTGAAGTTGAACAATTTCAGCCAAAAATTATTACCGTTGCTGCACTGAGCATCTCGCACTTCGACGAGCTCAGTGCAACAATTTCAGTGATATTATTTCCTAAGTGCTTTTTCAAGCAATTCTATATACTTTTCAATACCTTCTTCGATCTCCTTTACATAAATAAATTCATCAGCCGAATGTGATCTTGTAGAATCTCCCGGTCCTAATTTAAGGGAAGGACAGCTTAACATCGCCTGGTCTGAAAGTGTTGGCGACCCATAAGTTGCCATCCCAGTTTCAATTCCTGCCTTAACTAGGTCATGATCTATTGGGATCGAAGACGAATTCAATCTTAAACTTCTCGCACTGATCTCATCTACTGGCGCTTTTTCTTTTAAAATCTGCTCGATCTCTGCATTGCTATATTTATCGTTTACCCGAACATCGATCACCAAATGCGTCCTGGCGGGCACTACATTATGCTGACTTCCAGCCTTGATCTGCGTGACCGTCACTTTCACTATTCCCAGACTTTCTGAGACCTTCTCCAATTTAAAGTTTTCGAACCAGTTTAGAACTCTCGCAGTTTTATAGATCGAGTTATCAGTATTTGGATGAGCCGCATGCGAAGGAGTTCCTTTTACTACGGCATCGAAAACGATAAGACCTTTTTCAGCTACCGCGAGATTCATCAGGGTTGGTTCGCCAACAATCGCAACATCTATCCTAGGTAATTTTGGTAATAGTGCTGCAATACCATTCTTTCCGTTGATCTCCTCTTCCGCGGTTCCGGCAAAAATGAGATTGTATTTCAAATCCTCTTCGGCATAGAAATAGGTGAAAGCAGCCAGGAGCGAGACAAGGCAACCTCCCGCATCATTACTGCCAAGACCGTATAATTTACCATTCTCAATCTTTGCCTCGAAAGGATCTCTGGTGTAAGCTGAATTTGGTTTTACCGTGTCATGATGTGAATTGAGCAACAGGTTTGGTTTTGTATCGTCGAAATACTTACTGGTCGCCCAGACATTATTGAGGCTTCGCTGATGCGGAATGTTGTGGGTTGTAAACCATCGTTCAAGCAAGTCTGCTGTTTTATCTTCTTCTCCTGAAAAAGATTGGGTCCTGATCAGGTTCTGCAATAGTTGTAATGCTTCCTTCTGAAGTTTCTTCATCTGCATTAGTTTACAATTTTTGTATGTTTTGCACCCTTTTTCAAAAGTTCAGCATCTCCTAAATAGACGGTTGAAACTCCTCTATTGATGGCTTCAAAGCAATTATGAAGTTTTGGTAACATCCCATCTGTGAGCACTTTCGAAGCTTTCAATTGTTGATATTTATCTGAATTCAATTCAGCAATTACTGAATCATCGTCATGGATATTCTTAAGAACTCCTTTCTTTTCTGAACAGTAAAAAAGCTGGGTTATATAGATATTGCTCATGGCAATCGCTATTTCTGAAGCTACAGAATCTCCGTTGGTATTCAGCAAAACTCCGTCATCCGTAGAAGAAATCGCTGAAAACACGGGTACGATCTCCTGCTTCAGAATTGATTTGATAAATTCAGTATTCACTTGCACCACATCCCCAACCAGGCCATAATCGATATCTTTAACTTCACGCTTTCTGGAAATTAGTACGTTCGCATCTGCTCCGCAAAGTCCGATCGCGTTTTGTTTGTGTCCCTGCAATTTTGCAACGATACTTTTGTTTAAAAGTCCGGCATAAACCATCGTGATCACTTCCATAGAATCCTTATCTGTAATTCTTCTGCCATCTATCATCCGAGTTTTAAAGCCTAATTTCCCTGCGACTTCAGTAGCCTTATTTCCACCTCCGTGTACCAGGATTTTAGGACCTTTCAGTTGAACAAAATCTGTGAGGAAAGAATCGAGTAGCTCCTTGTTTTCTATGAGCTTCCCTCCTATCTTAATGACATTAAGAACATCTTTTGCCGGATTGTGAACTATTTCGAGCATTCCAGTAATTTTTTTAATACCGCCTGGGCTGCATAGGTTCTGTTATTCGCCTGCTGGATCACAATGGAATTATCACTATCCAGTATATCGTCAGCAATTACGACATTTCTCCTTACAGGAAGACAATGCATCACTTTTGCATTATTGGTATTTTTTAATTTAGCCTGATCTACGGTCCAGTTTTCTTCCACCTCGAGTACCTGACCGTATTTTTCGTAACTACTCCAGTTTTTGACATATACAAAGTCGGCGTCCTTAAAGGCTTTCTTCTGATCATGTTCAACACGTATATCTCTTACAATCTTTGGATCCAGATCATATCCTTCTGGATTGGTGATCACGAAATCTACATCTATCTGCTGCATCATTTCTGTAAAAGAATTCGCTACAGAGTGTGGTAAGGCATTTGGATGTGGAGCCCAGGTCAATACTACCTTTGGACGGGATTTCTCACTCAGCTCCTGGATGGTGATGCCGTCTGTCAGGGCCTGCAATGGGTGGCCTGTAGCGCTTTCCAGATTCACTACGGGAATTGTAGCGTATTTTTTAAAACTATTCATCACCAGTTCAGTTTCATCCTGCTCCCTGTCTTTTAATCCTGGAAATGCACGAACCGCAATGATATCGCAATATTGAGAAAGCACCGCAGCTGCTTCTTTAATATGCTCCGCTTTATCTGAATTCATGATCGCAGCATCTTCAAATTCCAATGCCCAACCATCTTTGTCAGCATTCATGACCATCACCTCCATACCTAGTAATCTGGCAGCTTTTTCGGTGCTTAGACGGGTACGAAGACTTGGATTGAAGAATAACATTCCCAGAGTCTTACCTTTTCCAGGTTTTTCTTCTGAAGGATTCGATTTCATGCCTCTTGCATCATGGATCAAAGCTTTAAGATCCTCTATATCTGATAAGTTTATGTAGTTTTTCATTCTTATATTTTTTCTGAAAACCGAAGTTTATGGACGATGCTAATTATTTTTCTAAAGTGTTCCTTAGGAAGTTTCAGAGCTTATTTTTTGATTTATCAATACTTGTCGTAAAGCTTCAAAAAAGACCTGAAAATGTTCTTTCTGAATAGTTAATGGTGGTAGGATTCGGAGTAGTTTTTTATTGGATGATGCCCCGGTAAATATTTGGAAGTCAAATAATAGTTCCTTCCGAAGTGCAGCGATCTCAAAGTCAAACTCCAATCCAATCATTAAACCACGACCTTTTATCTTTTTTATTTCTGAAATCTTAGCTGCTTCCTCCCGGATATATTCTGAAACCTCAGCAGCATTCTGCATCAGGTTTTCTTCTTTAATAGTATCCAAAACTGAAATCGCCGCAGCACAGGCGAGATGATTTCCGCCGAAAGTCGTACCCAGCATTCCGTAGCGAGGAGTAATTTTATTATCGATCAAAATTGCGCCCACAGGAAAACCATTTCCCATTCCTTTGGCCATACTAATAATATCAGGCCTGATTCCATGTCTCTGAAAAGCAAAGAAATCACCTGTTCTGCCATAACCAGACTGTACCTCATCTGCGATTAGCATGACATTGTACTCCTTACAAATATCGGCTGCGGCCTTGTAGAAACCGGAATCTGCTTCATCCAGTCCGCCAACACCCTGGATCACTTCAAAAATAACGGCTGCAACATCCTTTTTCTTGAGTTCAGTTTCTAATGCAGCTATATTATTAAAAGCCAATCGGGTAGCCTTATGGCCTTTGTTGAATGGTGCTTTGATGGTTTCATTATCGGTAATCGCTACTACGCCAGAAGTTCTACCGTGAAAAGCATTCTCGAAATAGATGATCCTGTCCTTGCCCGTATGGAAAGAAGCGACTTTTAATGCATTTTCATTAGCTTCAGCTCCAGAACTGCATAGAAACAGTGCATAATCTCTGATTCCGGCAATTCGCTCCAGTTTACCAGCAAGTTCATTTTGCAAAGGATTATTAATGGAATTGGAATAAAACCCAAGTTTTGCCACCTGAGTTTGTATAGCCTGTACATAGTTTGGATGCGCATGACCAATTGAGATAACCGCGTGACCTCCATAAAGATCCAGGTATTTCTTGCCGCTTTTATCATAAACATAGCAACCATCACCCTTTACCGGGGTGATATTGTATAACGGGTAAACATCAAATAACTCCATAATTACTGGTTTGATATTGTATTTATCTTTTTAAAAGAGGCTTGTATTCCTTTAATGAGCGAAGAACTCAGGCCGTTATGTTCCATCTCGTTAAGACCCTCTATGGTACAGCCTCTTGGAGTGGTAACCTTGTCGATCTCTTCCTCCGGATGTTTACCGGATTCTATC
Source organism: Christiangramia marina (assembly GCF_048285865.1). NCBI lineage: Bacteria > Pseudomonadati > Bacteroidota > Flavobacteriia > Flavobacteriales > Flavobacteriaceae > Christiangramia > Christiangramia marina. The sequence goes on from NZ_JBLVTK010000002.1 coordinate 293,206, forward strand.
AAAAGACTAGCAGCTCCCAGGCAGGTTTGCATAGAAAGCTCCTGCGCATCTTTCGCATCAAAACCAAGTTGTACAGCTCCCTGAGTGGTGGCACGTATTAAACGCATCCAGAAAGCAACACCACTGGCACAAATTACCGTTGCTGCCTGCATTTTGTTCTCGGGAATGATAATACTTGTTCCCAGTCTGTTAAAAATAGCTTCTGCGATCTTAATTCTTTTTTCACCAGCTTCATTACTACACAAACAGGTCATGGATTTCCCAACAGCGATCGCCGTGTTAGGCATTGACCTGATAATATAATGATCCTGACCAATGATTTCTTCGATCCTGGGAATCTTAAAGCCGGTAACTGTTGAGATTAAAACATGCTTATCTGTAAGTTCATCTTTGATCTCCTCAAGAATACGTTCAAATTGCGTAGGCTGAACGGCAAAGATCAGAATGTCAGAATTTCTTACTGCTTCAAGATTATCTGAAGTTACATGAACCTTTGCATATTCTTCAAAATCCTGGATATCTTCGATCTTTCTTTTACTTAGATATAGCGTGGTAAACGCATTACTAAAAATGAGGCCTTTCGCAATGGAAACACCCAGATTCCCTGCACCCATAATTGCTATTTTCATATCGCTTTAATTATCAATCATTCTTGTGTAATAAATAACATCCTCCAACTCTTTACTTTTAGAAATAACTTGCCTTTAGATTTAAACCTGTTTTCTCTTCAAAGCCAAACATAAGATTCATGTTTTGAACAGCCTGTCCTGAGGCACCTTTCAGTAGATTATCGATCACACTTGTGATCAATAATTTATCATCAAATTTTTGCAACCTCAACAGGCACTTATTAGAATTCACCACTTGTTTTAAGTGTAATTCCTCTTCAGTAATGAAAGTAAACGCGGCATTTTTATAGAATTCGGAATACATCAATTTTGCCTCTTCCAGGTTACCTTCAAATTTTGTGTATGCCGTTGCATGAATACCTCTTGAAAAATTTCCTCTATTCGGAATAAAATTGATGGCGGCACTATGATATTCCTGCAGCTGCTTTAGACTCTGCCCGATTTCCTGCAAATGCTGATGCTCAAAACTTTTATAAGCTGAAAAATTATTGTTTCTCCAGGTAAAATGTGTTGTTTTAGAAAGCGAAGTACCAGCACCGGTTGCACCAGTTACGGCATTCACATGTACGTCTTCCAGCAATAAACCTGCCTGTGCCAATGGAAGAATCGCCAGGCTAATCGCTGTAGCAAAACATCCCGGGTTCGCAATAAAACTCGCAGACTGTATCTTATCCTTATTTATTTCTGGAAGACCATAAACAAAAGCAT
>NZ_JBLVTK010000002.1:294595-342222 GCF_048285865.1 Christiangramia marina
TCTGAAAACTTATTCTCTGAAAGAAACTTTCTGGAATTTCCATGTCCAAGACAAAGAAAAACCACATCTGCTTCCTTATTGATAAGGTTAGTGAACTTAAGTTCAGTATCTCCAATAAGATCCTGGTGAACACTGTGAACAGGCTTTCCGGGTTGAGAAGTACTGTAAATATAATTCAGGTTTACTTCAGGATGGTATAATAAGATCCTGATCAATTCTCCCGCAGTATAACCCGCTCCTCCAATAATTCCTGCCCCTATCATGAATCCTGATTTACGTGTTGGTAGATCTTTCCTGAATTAGAAAGGATCTTTATAAATCCTTTGGCATCTTCGGCTGTCCAGGCTTTGTTTTCTTCCCCATAATTTCCAAAGCTGCTGTTCATAAGATCATTCGGCGAGTTTATACCATCCAGCGTAAAATGGTAAGGTTTCAGGCTTACAAAAACGTCGCCGGTGACCTTGGATTGAGAACTCTCTAATTGAGCTTCAAAATCTCGCATAACCGGATCCAGATACAAACCTTCATGCAAATGCATTCCATACCAGTTGGAGGTATAATCCTTATGCTGGAGCTGCCACTTACTTAAGGTATGCTTTTCTAATAAGTGATGAGCCTTAATCGTGATCAATGCTGCAGCAGCTTCAAAACCTACTCTACCTTTAATTCCTATGATCGTATCACCTACATGAATGTCTCTCCCAATTGCATATTTTGAGGCGATAGATTCAAGTATTTCGATATTCTTTTCAGGAGAATTCTGCTCGCCATCAACTGCGGTAAGCTCCCCTTTGGTAAAACTTAAGTTAACCTGTTTTGGTTTCTTTTCCTTCAATTGAGAAGGATAGGCATTTTCTGGCAGTGCTTTTTCTGAAGTCAGAGTTTCTGCTCCTCCAACACTGGTTCCCCAAAGGCCTTTATTAACCGAATATTTTGCTTTATCCCAGTTCATCTCGACCCCTTTTCTTTTAAGGTATTCGATCTCTTCCTGTCTGCTTAGTTGTTTGTCTCTTATAGGAGTTATAATCTGGATTTCTGGAGCAATAATCTGGAAGATCATATCAAATCGAACCTGGTCATTTCCGGCTCCTGTACTTCCATGCGCTATATGGCCCGCCCCGATCTTCTTGGCATAATTTACGATCTCGATGGCCTGAATAATCCTTTCTGCACTTACAGATAAAGGATATGTATTATTCTTTAGAACATTTCCAAAAATGAGATATTTCACCACTTTCTCGTAAAAAGAGTTGACCGCATCGATATTTTTATAGCTACTTGCTCCTATCTTTTTGGCATTTTCACCGATATTTTTTATTTCTTCTTCTGAAAATCCTCCGGTATTCACACTCACGGCATGAACTTCAAAACCTTCTTCTTCAGATAAATATTTTGCACAATATGAGGTATCCAATCCTCCACTATATGCTATAACTACTTTTTTCATAATTACTGGTATTCAAATGTCCTTCAGAAGTAAAAACCGAAGGATGTATATTCATTATTGATATTATTTCTTCTCTTTCTTATAGAAAAGAGTCTGCTTGATATGTTTTAATCGCTGAAATGCCTTCTCATTGAATTTACTTTTAGGCTTCTCGATCTGCTTAGGATTTTTCTTTTTCTCGGGATCGTAGAGCATGCCGGTACACAAACACATTTTATGATCGGTACGTGTTAGAATGTCGTAATTCTTACAGGTCTGGCATCCTTTCCAGAATGTCTCATCATCGGTAAGTTCAGAAAAAGTGACCGGTTGATAGCCTAGATCATAATTGATCTTCATGACTGCTAGACCTGTGGTGATCCCGAATATCTTAGCATCCGGATATTTCTTTCGGGAATGATCAAAGATGACATTTTTAATCTCTTTCGCCAGTCCCTGGTTTCTAAAATCGGGATGGACAATGAGTCCGGAATTGGCCACATACTTGTCGTGGCTCCAGGTTTCTATATAACAGAAACCGGCAAACTTTTCCTCTTCCAGAGCGATCACAGCATTTCCCTTCTCCATCTTATTGATGATATATTCAGGAGTTCTGCGCGCAATACCGGTACCCCGAACCTTTGCCGATTCTTCGATAGTATTACAAATGATCTCAGCATACGAAGCGTGAGATTTATTAGCAATGAGAATTTTCATCTGCTAAAAGATTTATGTTGGAAATTATATTTTGATCTGGGTTTTCGAGAGCGGAACCGGACTCACCTAGGTTCCATAGATATATAGACGCACTTACGTGCGACGGGGAAAACGGCGGCGCATAGGGGAAATCTCAGAGAATGATCTGATATTTAGTTGGTATTCTATGCCGTTTATGTAGTTCAAAATTGGGATGTAAGATAATAGTAATAAAAAGTCGTTTCGGGGTGCTGCCTAGAAGCGGCGGCGGGGCCTGAAATGGAAACGGACTAATATTATCTTATTGATCGAAATCATATTACAAATGTATATAAATTTTTAAGGTACAGGCAGTTCTAGATCAAAAATTGAAATAAATTTGGATTATTATTCAAATATTCCCCGTAGAAATTCTTCTTTTTCATTCTCTCTACCAGGGGTTCAAAGTCAGCTGGATCCTTCAGCTCAATACCTACAACCGCTGGCCCGTTCGACCTGTTATGCTTTTTAGAATATTCAAAATGAGTAATATCATCATTTGGTCCCAGGACTTTTGCTACAAATTCCTTTAAGGCTCCTGCCCTTTGAGGGAAAACGATTACGAAATAATGTTTTAATCCGGAATATAACAATGCACGTTCCTTGATTTCGGCCATCCTGATGATATCGTTGTTACTACCACTAACGATACATACAACGTTCTTACCCTTGATCTTTTCAGCATAGAGATCCAGGGCTGAAATCGCCATGGCTCCGGCCGGTTCCACTACCATGGCATCCTGGTTATAGAGATCTAGGATGGTCTGGCAGATCTTTCCTTCCGGCACTGTGATCATTTCATCCAGGTTTTCTTTACAAATGGCAAAATTTCGTGTACCAACCTTTTGTACAGAAGCGCCATCTACAAATCGCTCTATATTTTCCAGCTCGATCACCCGGCCTTCCTGCAAAGAAGTTTTCATTGAAGGAGCGCCTTCGGGTTCGATACCAATGATTTTAGTATTGGGTGATAGTTCCTTGAACATGGAAGAAATTCCCGCCAGCAGTCCGCCACCTCCAAGTGGGGCAAAAATATAATCTATAGGTTCATTTGATTGCTCAAGGATCTCCAGGGCAATGGTAGCCTGACCTTCAATAACTTTTTCATCGTCGAAAGGATGAATGAAAATAAGTCCTTTTTCAGCCATATGTGCCATTGCACTCTTATAGGAATCATCATAGGTATCACCCTTCAGTATTACTTCCACCCACTCACCACCAAACATCTCAGTTTGCTCCACTTTTTGCTGTGGCGTGGTGCCGGGCATATAGATCACTCCTTTAACTTTGAGCTTATTGCAGGCAAAGGCAACACCCTGAGCATGATTCCCCGCACTGGCACAGATCACACCTTTTTCGAGCTGTTCCTGTGGTAAACTGGAGATCTTATTATAGGCTCCTCGAATTTTGTAAGATCTAACTTGTTGCAGATCCTCGCGCTTCAGCATCACCTTCGCATCAAAGCGCTTGCTATAGGTAAAAGATTCAGCTAAAGGAGTTTTCAGCACCACCTTTGAGATCCTTTCCGAAGCCTCTTTAACCGCTTCGAAACTAGGTTTGTAAATCGTATCTTTTTCCAGCAGAGTTTCCATTAAGCGTATATTTTCTTCATTGCAGTCATCGCAGATCGTAAAGTTGCGCCTACTTTCTCTACGGGATGTTCCTTGATCTGCTCATTCACTTTTGATAATTTCTCATTATCCACACCTATATCTTCTGAAGCAAATTTTCTTCCAGCAACTTCAGGTTCCAAAGAATTCACATAATCCTTGATCAATGGTTTGGCAGCATGATCGAATAAATAACATCCATATTCCGCCGTATCTGAAATTACGCGGTTCATTTCATATAGTTTTTTCCTGGCGATGGTATTAGCGATAAGGGGAGTTTCATGCAAGGATTCATAATAAGCCGATTCTTCAATAATTCCCGCATCTACCATAGTTTCAAAGGCTAATTCTACCCCCGACTTTACGAAAGCAACCAGCAAGACTCCCTTATCAAAATATTCCTGTTCTGAGATCTCTTCAGAAGTTGCTTCTGTCTTTTCGAAAGCAGTATTTTCGGTTTCAGCTCTCCAGGTATGTAACTCGGTATCGTCATTGGCCCAGTCTTTCATCATTCGGCTACTGAACTGACCTGAAATGATATCATCCATATGCTTCTGAAATAACGGACGCATTTTTTCCTTTAGCTCTTCTGAAATTTCATAGGCTCTCATCTTTGCAGGATTTGAAAGCCGGTCCATCATCTGTGTGATTCCGCCGTGCTTCAAAGCTTCCGTAATCGTTTCCCAACCATACTGAATTAGTTTTGCTGCATAGTTCTTATCCAGACCTTCAGAAACAATTTTGTCAAAAGTTAGAATGGATCCGGTTTGTAAAACACCACAGAGGATGGTTTGTTCACCCATAAGATCAGATTTTACTTCAGCAACAAAAGAAGATTCCAGTACTCCGGCGCGATGACCTCCTGTGGCATAAGCATAGGCTTTCGCCCATTCCAGACCAATTCCTTTCGGATCGTTTTCCGGATGAATGGCGATTAAAGTTGGAACTCCAAACCCACGTTTGTATTCTTCACGAACTTCAGAACCTGGACATTTAGGTGCCACCATGATCACGGTAACATCCTCCCGGATCTTCATTCCTTCTTCCACGATATTAAAACCATGAGAATAGGAAAGTACGGCTCCTTTTTTCAAATAAGGCTGAATAGCTTTGATCACGTTTGTATGTTGCTTATCCGGGGTAAGGTTTATCACAAGGTCTGCATCCGGGATCAATTCTTCGTAAGTTCCAACTGTGAAATCATTTTCTGAAGCATTTTTCCAGGATTGACGTTTTTCCTTGATCGCGCTTTCTCTAAGTGCATATGAAATATCCAGACCGCTGTCACGCATATTAAGCCCTTGATTGAGACCCTGTGCACCGCAGCCTACAATGACTATTTTCTTATCTTTTAAAGCAGCTGCTTCGTTACTGAATTCATCCAGCTCCATAAATCTACAGGTACCTAATTGATCGAGTTTTTCAGCTTTGGACAGGCTGTTAAAATAGTTGGTCATGATAATAAGTTTGTGGTATTAAATTTTTCTAGTATTCCTGATATCGGCATTTCATTCTTGGTGACTGCGATGGTTCCAGACCTTACAAATTGCATGAGTCCGTAGGGTTTTAGTTTTTCATAAAGCTGATCGACCTCTGTGCGTTTTCCGGTCTTTTCTATTACAAAAAACTGCCTGGTTACAGTCACAATACGCGCATTGGTCTCTTTAATAAAATCCTGAATATTATGATCATCCAGAAAATCTTCAGATTTGATCTTATACAAAGCTGTTTCCTGGTAGATCGTTTCCGCATCGGTATGATAAAAAGCTTTGATCACCTCGATCTGCTTTTCAATCTGTCCTACGATCTTCTTGATCTGTTCTTCGGAAACCTTCACGATAATAATAAAGCGCATCACTTCGTTCACCTCGCTTGGGGAAGCCGTTATACTTTCAATGTTAATATGCCTTTTCAAAAAGATTGCAGCAATCCTGGAAAGTAGACCAAGATTATTTTCAGTATAAATCGATACTGTATAGTTCTGTTTTTCCATTACTCTAATAATATTTCTGAAACTGATGCTCCGGTTGGAATCATTGGGAACACATTTTCTTCCTGTTCAACTTTTACTTCAAGGAAATAGGCTTCATCGCTTTGCATCATTTCTTTTACTGCCGACTCAAGCTGACTCCTTTCGGTTACCTGGTTTGCTTTAATGTGATAACCTTTGGCGATCGTTATAAAATCTGGATTTACCATGGTTGTGGAAGCATAACGCCTATCAAAAAACATTTGCTGCCATTGTCTTACCATTCCCAGGAATCCGTTATTTAAAAGCACGATCTTGACTGGAACTTTGGTCTGGAAAATGGTTCCTAATTCCTGTATGGTCATCTGGTAACCACCATCACCTATAACCGCAACAACATCTCTTTCTGGTTTTGCCATTTTCGCTCCTATGGCTGCTGGTAACGCAAACCCCATGGTTCCTAATCCCCCGGAAGTCACATTACTTCTTGACTGATTGAATTTGGCATAACGGCAGGCTGCCATCTGGTGCTGACCAACATCTGAAACAATGATGGCATCTCCTTTAGATTGAATATTTACTTCCTGAATGACCTCAGCCATTCCCAGATCTTTCTTGTTAACATCTAAATTTCCCTGAATGACTTTCTGATATTCAGTTTTGTACATATCCTTAAACTTCTGGTGCCATTCCTTATGAGAATATGGCTCCAGTAATTCAAGCAATGCCTTCAGACTTTCTTTTACATCCCCCAGAACCGGGTAATCTGCATGAACATTTTTATTAATTTCAGCCGGGTCTATCTCGAAATGAATGATCTTTGCCTGTTTCGCGTATTTTTCCAGATTTCCGGTAACCCGGTCATCAAACCTCATCCCAATAGCAATTAAAACATCGCATTCATTGGTAAGCATATTTGGTGCGTAATTTCCATGCATTCCCACCATTCCCACGTTCAATGGATGATCTGTTGGTAATGCCGAAAGTCCCAAAATGGTCCATGCAGCAGGAATTCCCGATTTTTCTACAACCTGTTTGAACAGATCTTCAGCTCCTCCCAGGATCACTCCCTGTCCCCAAACGATCATTGGTTTTTTAGCATTATTGATCACTTCTGCAGCGCGTTGTACTTCCAGAAGATTTAATTCCGGGATCGCCTGGTAACTTCTTATTCCGGAACATTTTTTATAACTGAATTCCAACGAGGCAAATTGGGCATCTTTGGTGATGTCAATAAGTACTGGTCCTGGTCTTCCGGACCTTGCGATATAAAAAGCTTTCGCCATTACTTCGGGAATCTCTTCAGCATTGGTGATCTGGTAGTTCCATTTGGTTACCGGAGTAGAAATACCTACAATATCGGTTTCCTGAAAAGCATCTGAACCCAGAAGATGGGACCCAACCTGGCCAGTGATACAAACCATTGGAGTGGAATCGATTTGCGCATCTGCAATACCGGTTACAAGATTGGTAGCACCCGGACCGGAAGTTGCCACAGCGACCCCTACTTTTCCTGAAACTCTGGCATAACCCTGGGCAGCATGCGTTGCACCCTGTTCGTGCCTGGTGAGCACATGGTGAATTTCTTTCTGATATTTATACAGTTCATCATATACAGGCATGATCGCCCCTCCAGGATACCCGTAAATAGTATCCACACCTTCTTCGAGCAAACATTTGATCACCGCCTCTGCTCCTGAAACGGTCAGGCTTTTTTTCTTGCTTTGCTTTTCGAAACTTGCTGTTTTAACCTCCATATTTCACCTAATTAAAATTCATCTGTCACGCATCCTTCTGATGCTGATGCTACTGTTTTTGCGTATTTATAAAGCACACCTCCTTTTGCTTTAAAAGCGGGTGCTTTCCATAATGCTCTTCTCTTACTTATTTCTTCATCACTCAAATGAGCTTCGATCTTATTTGTTTCGGCATTGATACTTATTTCATCGCCATCCTTCAGCAATCCAATTAGTCCGCCCTGTTGTGCTTCCGGAGTGATATGCCCCACTACGAATCCATGAGTTCCTCCAGAAAATCTACCATCGGTGATCAACGCTACATCTTTACCCAGACCAGCTCCCATAATTGCTGAAGTAGGCTTTAACATTTCTGGCATTCCAGGACCACCTTTAGGACCTTCATACCTAATAACCACTACATCACCTTTCTGCACCTTTCCAGATGAAATACCTTTATTGGCATCATATTCACCATCAAAAACTTTCGCTTTACCGTGGAATTTCAAACCTTCTTTTCCTGTTATTTTTGCTACGGAACCTTCCTGAGCGAGATTTCCGTAAAGTATTCTAATATGTCCTGTCGCTTTTATAGGTTTCTCCACTGGGTGTATTACATCTTGATCAAAAGGCATAGGTTCTACCTCTTCAAGATTTTCTGCTATAGTTTTGCCGGTTACGGTCATACAATCCCCATGAAGTAATCCTTTCTCCAGCATGTATTTCATGACGGCTGGGATTCCACCAATCCTGTGAATATCTTCCATTAGATATTTACCACTAGGCTTGAGATCAGCCAGAAACGGTGTTTCTTCACAAATTCTTTCAAAATCCTTTAATCCGAAATTGATTTCCGCAGCTTTAGCGATCGCTAAGAAGTGAAGTACCGCATTGGTAGAACCACCAAGTACCGTCAATAATCTTATGGCATTCTCGAGAGATTTAGCAGATACGATATCTTTAGGTTTAAGATCTTTTTCGAGCAACATTTGCATAGCTTCACCAGCTTTTACACTTTCCTGAATTTTTTCAGGACCGGTTGCGGGATTAGAGCTATTAAATGGCAAACTCATTCCCAGAGCTTCAATTGCTGAAGCCATCGTATTTGCAGTATACATACCACCACAAGCGCCGGCACCAGGACAGGCTTTTTCGATAACCTGTTGATACTCCTCTTCCTGCATTTCTCCGGAAACCTTGGAACCCCAGGCTTCAAAAGCCGAAACCACGTCCAGCTTTTTACCATTATGACATCCAGAAGAGATCGTTCCTCCATACACTAATACTGAAGGTCGATTTAATCTTAGCATTGCCATGAGTGCACCCGGCATATTCTTGTCGCAGCCAACTACAGTTACAAGTCCGTCATAAGACATTCCACTAACCACCGTTTCCATGGAATCTGCAATTAGATCCCGTGAAGGAAGAGAAAAACGCATTCCTGGAGTTCCCATTGAAATTCCATCACTTACACCAATCGTATTAAAAATAAGTCCGTTTATACCTGCTTGCTGCGTTCCTTTTTTAACCTCTTTTGCAAGGTCATTAAGATGCATGTTACAGGGATTACCTTCATACCCGGTACTTCCTATCCCTACGAATGGTTTTTTTAGATCTTCCCTACTCAATCCAATGGCGTGAAGCATGGCCTGGGAAGCTGGTTGAGAATCACTTTGCGTTATGGTACTGCTATATTTGGTGTTCATTAAATTTCAATTCTGTTCTGTAAGAATTAAAAATACTGGGAATCGAACACCTTAGGTCGTGATATTAAATGACTGAATGAACGCTAATTGAAGAATTAATCACCTATATAGTTGAATTACAGTTGTTTAAAGAGCATTTGTTTACGATCCCTGGAACTATTCCTGTGTAGAAATTAATATTACCAGAATAAAAAAAGCCACCAGTAATGGTGGCTTCGTGAGCTTATGATAAAATGGAATGTCGGAATTTTTTAGAACAAAATTTCCAACACCGCCACAACGAATTTTTCAACAATACTAATCATGGTTTAAAACTAATAAAAAGTTCTAAAACCTCCTCATTTTCAGCTGAATATTCTATTTTTTTCTTCGTAAAGAATATAGATCCTTTCTTCTGTCCTTCATATTTCGAACACTGCCGAAATTATGTAACTCTTTTAGTAGATCCAGATCGACATCTACCAGTAAAGTACTTTCAGTATTAGGAGTGGCTTCCGCTTTGATTCCGTTTACAGGAAAAGCAAAATCTGAAGGGGTTAATACGGCACTTTGAGCGTACTGAATATCCATATTATCAACCTTCGGCAGATTTCCAACAGAACCAGCGATGGCAACATAACATTCATTTTCTACAGCACGTGCCTGTGCACAGATCTTTACACGGGAGTATCCATTCTGGGTATCGGTCATGAATGGTACAAATAATATGTTCATTCCTTCCTCGGCAAGTAATCTCGAAACTTCAGGAAATTCAACATCATAGCAAATTAGGACTCCAATTTTCCCGCAATCGGTATCAAATGTTTCCAGTTTATTACCGCCTTTCATTCCCCAGGCAGATTCCTCTGCTGGCGTGATATGCAGTTTTTCATAGCGTTCGTAGCTTCCATCCCTTCTGCAAAGATATCCTACATTGTACATATGCTCACCCTCCGGCATTGGCATACTTCCGGTAATGATATTAATGTTGTAGTTGATGGCGAACTCCCGGAAGTTTTCCAGCAATTTTTCGGTATAATCTGATAACGCACGAATGGCTTCCGGCTCAGAAAGATGGTTGAACTGGGCCATTAATGGTGCATTAAAAAGCTCCGGAAAAAGTATAAAATCACTCTGATAATTGCTTACTGCATCCACAAAGAATTCTATCTGGGAAACCAGCGCTTCATAATCTTTGAACAAACGCATCTGCCATTGCACAAGCCCAAGTCGAACCACCGTTTTGGTAGTATTTACAAGTTTTTGAGGTTTAGAATAATAGATATTATTCCATTCCATTAAAGTCGCAAATTCCTTGGATTCATGATCTCCGGATAGATATCCCTTGATCACTTTCTTTACGTGAAAGTCATTACTTAACTGAAAGGATAGTACAGGATCATGAATTTCCTGCAATTTTACTTTCTCGATATAACGCTTTGGAGTTAACTCATCTGCATATTTTGCATAATTCGGAATTCTTCCTCCAAAAACGATTGCTTTCAGATTCAGGTGTTCACATAATTCTTTTCGAGCTTCATAGAGTCTTCGACCCAATCGCATTCCGCGGAATTCAGGGTGAATAAATACATCAATTCCGTAGAGAACATTCCCGTTTTTGGTATGCGTGGAAAAGTTTTCTCCCCCAATGATCTCCTCATAAGTGTGATTATCATCAAACTTGTCATAATTTACGGTAATTGAAAGCGCACAACCCGCAATTCGATTATCTATAATGATACACAACTGGCCTTCCGGAAACTTACTGATCAAGGTTTTGATTTCAGCCTTGCTCCAGTATTCATCGGGCATAGCCTGGTAACTTTTAACCATGGAAATCTTCAATTCCTCGTAATCCTTAACCTGTAAGTTCCGAAGTTCTATTTTTGCTGAATCTATCACGAATATTTAATTTGAAAGTACGAAGATACTGCAGTTCGCGAATTATGTAATGACGTAAAGCTGCTTTTGATATAAAGTATTCTTAAATTTTTAGATCTTGAAATACCCTTCTTTTATAGCAACCATGACCAGGCCTACTCTACTCTTAACCCGTAACTTATTGAAAAGGCTCTCCCGATAATTTTCTACAGTTTTAGGACTAAGATTCATTTCTGAAGCGATCGCTTTATAAGTAAGCTCACTACAGGCGTAACGTAAAAACTCCTGCTCCCTGCCAGTAAGTACTTCATATTTCTCAGCTTTTCCTTCATTTCTATAAGCTTCAGAAATTAGCTGATTCGTATAATAACCCGTATCAACGATCCTGTTTAAGGCGAGTTCGAATTCATCTGGATCTATATCCTTCAGAAGATATCCTCGAGCACCGAGTTTCAACATCCTGATGATCGTTTCATCTTCCTGATCTACAGTCAGGGCAAGAACTTTAAGATCTGGCTGATTTTCTTTTAACCAGGTCATTGTCTGTAGACCATCCATTACTGGCATTCTCATATCCAGAAGTAAAACATCTGGAAGTTCCAGGTCACTTTGCACATGGTCTACAAGCTCCTGACCATTTTTAAAATAATCAAGCACCTTGAAACCGTCGAAGGAATTCACCAGAACGCGAAGTGAACCTGCGAACAGCTTATGATCATCGACTATGCTTATATTTTTAGACATTACTGGTTATTTGAATAGGATAGTTTAATTTCAGTGAAGTTCCTTCTCCAACTTTACTCTGGATATCAATTTTAGCATTTATAAGCCTGGCCCTGCTATACATGTTAATTATTCCGGAACCTTTTTCTACTTCAGTATCATCGAAACCTTTCCCGTTGTCTCTAGCATGAATCTGCAGTGAATCTTCGAGGTAGTTTAATTGAACTTCAAGTGAAGAGGCTTCAGCATATTTGATGACATTATTAAAAAACTCCTGCATAATCCGGAATATAATGATCTCACTTTCAGGTTTAATTTCTCTGGCCTCACCCTTAATTTCCAATTCTGCCTGCAGGATATCCATACGATTATAGCGCTCCAGCTCGTCGCGAACAGACTTGTGCAACCCGGTTGTATGAATTACTTCGTTATTTAGCGTCCTGGAAAGTGAACGCACTTCATTTAAAGAATTAGCCACCAAGTCTTTGATCTCTGTAACCGCTGGAGCGGCATCCTCTTTAGATCTTTTTAATAGGATGTTCAACTGGATACTGGCCACAGATAGTAACTGACCAATATTGTCGTGGAGTTCCCAGCTTACATTTTTCAATGTAGCTTCCTGTATCTCGATCTTTGTATTATTGAGTTCAATTAAAAATTGTTGTTCTGCCTCAAATTTCTCCTGTAAGATCTTATTCTTCCGCTTTTGATAAGTGATCACAAAAAAGACGGTAAAAACGGTGAGTACAACGATCACCAGTATAAAATAGAGAATTAGAATGAGCTCTTCTTTCCGAAGCATTTCTATGTGATTTTAAATACTGGCAGGCCTTATTTAGCTGTTAGAATTAAACATTAATTCTAAGCTAAGATATCAGTTTTTCTTCCATTCCTCAAAGTTACCAGAAAACCTATGATAAAGATTCCGTATAAATAAATATTCCCGTACCTGAGAATACGCGCATAAAACTGGACGAATTCCAGATTACCTTCATTGAAATATCCTCCATAAATATTAATAGGTGCAATGCATAACTCGTATAGGATAAGCCCTACCGCGATATAGAAAATGATATCTGACTTAAATTGAAGAATTTCATCTGTACGAAGCATTTGAATCAGGTACGCCATGATACACCCCACCAGAAAGAATGTTCCAAATATGATGACCGTATAGTCATATTGATATAAATAGTTACCAAAACTTCCAAAACATAGTACACTGTAGATCACAAAGGCCCATTTTAGCTTAGCCAGGATCTTCCTTAGACTTTGACTTTCAGGATGGTTTAACTGTAAAATAAATAACTGCCCCAGCACAAAATACTTTATGACATAGAAATTATTATAATACCAGAAATTACGTGCAAAAGCAGTGTCTTTTAAAAATGGTGCCGACTGGTAATTATCATAATATGCCCAGATCGGGTACATGCCCAGCAGGTCGTAGAAAAAATTGAACCATAGGAATCCAACAAAAAGTTTTACACCAGTTCTTAAATTCCGGGCTTTGATGAGGTGTAATGTTCCAGCACAAGCCGCGAGGAATTCCATGAGATATCCTATGTATAGCTTGTTTTCAATAATGAATTTTATCACAGAAAATCCTAGCCTTTATATGGTAAAGGAGGCCACATACCTCCTACAGTATTCATTGGTTCAATTTCATCATTTTCGAGGTAATCTCTCCCAGAACCATCTTCCTCTTCAGCTTTCATTTTACGCGTAGCGGAGAAAAAAACGGTGCTAAGACTAGGTTTATCGCCTTCAGCCTGATAAGCGCCGAGCCAGACATTGATTCCAGGCCTTTCCGCATTATTCTGCTTAGATTGTTCCCGAACGTAGTTGATATATTCCTGAAGTTCTTCAAGATCAAAATGGAACTCACAGGTATCTTTATGTTCTTTTCCATTCGTAGTAACTATAGACCTGGTTTCACGCCATTCCTTTTGAAGTTCCTTAGCTTTCTGGACAGTAATGCACTTATTTGGTGGATTCACGATGATAAGGGTTTGATTTGCTGGCTCTAAATTATAATTTCTAAAAATAACATTGAGTTTATCTACAAGAAAGGGGAAAATTCCCCTACTCTACAGCCACTACTGTATCTATATTTGTAGAGTCATTTTAGTTTATCTAAAATGTTTTGGGGACAAAAAAAGTGTCAATCATAGTTTAGTTGTAGTTCTGAGTAGGGTCTTTTCTATAGCATTAATAAACTTAGTTGGCACTTTTTGCTATTTACATAAATCATCTTTTTCTATAAAATTGTACAGCTTCACCAGGAATTTTTTGAGAAATTACCTGGATTCCATATTCTGATAATTGTAAAACCCTTGGATAACCTCCCGTAGTTTGACAATCTCTCATAAGCACAATCAGTTTTCCTGATGGAGTAAGTTGAACGCTTCCCGGCATGACCGGGGATGTATGAATGCCTTTGAGATCATTTTGGATATATTCTTCAAATTGTACAGCCATACGGTTGCTGTCTCTATGTATCTTAAATTTCTTCTGAAAAATTAGTTTCTGCAAAGATTCTGGTAGTTTTCCAAATTCTGGCCCTTCATAAGTTTCGATGATTTCTGAATTAAGGTAATCTGTATCTACCTGAATAGCTGAATGAGAAAAACTTTTGATAGCTTCTGAAGCTTGATAATGTAAAAGCTGGTTCTTCTGAAGTCGATGATTTCCTGTAACAGCTTCGAACCAACTTCGACTTCCCAGAAATTCCGGAGATTGAAAACCATTTTTAATCGCGAGATAGGATCGGAATCCCGATTTTCTTTTTTCGAAGGATAGAATATCTCCGGCCTTAATTTGATAAGCAGTATTTAAATCGATCTCTAAATCGTTAATCTTCGGACTAAGATTTGCTCCTCCTATGCAAATATTTGTAGCTGCATTAAATTCAAGAACAGGTCCAAAAAATGTTATTTCCAGGACGGCATCATTTTCAGAATTCCCAAGAATTAGATTGCAAATTATGAAGGCATATCTATCCATAATTCCACTCTCAGGAACACCGTATTTTCTCGATCCAAATCTTCCAAAATCCTGAATCGTGGAAAATAACCCCGGCTGTTTAACAACTACCTCACCCATTGATTTTGATGATTTCGAATTCATAAATTCCTTGCTTAACCTCTTCCTCAATTTGGAAATATTCCGAATTACTTACTGGATGAAATTGGACAAAATCTCCGGCAACAAACGGACTGGGAATTTTACTTTTCGCACAGAAAAGATTCAGGGGTGTTCGACCAATAATTTGCCATCCACCAGGACTCTCTTGCGGATATATTCCGGTTTGATCTTCTGCAATTCCCACGCTACCTTTTGTCACAATTTTACGCGGAGTGATTTTTCGTGGCGTTGCAATTTTTTGATTCAACCCACCCAGGTATAAAAAGCCCGGTAAAAACCCGGTAAAATAAACAAGGTATTCTGGAGTGGAGTGAAGGGAAATCAGCTCTTCCTTTTTTATGTTTTTAAGCTCGGCTACCTCATTCAAATCTGGAGCATATTCTGCTTCATAGCAAACAGGAATCTTGAAAATTCGCTTGTCGATGTTTTTTGATATATTCGTAGCTCTAAGAATATTGGAAACGACTTTTAACTCACTATAGATATCTCTTATAGCTGAAGGATAACTTATTAATAACGAGTGGTATGTATTAGTTATTTCAACCTTTTGTTCAAGGTTTATTTTTGATAGCGCAGTTTTTGCCTCCAGTATAGTTTGAAGTATTTTTTCTGAAATTTCCTGAGGGAATTCTATCAGAATTCCGCGATCTCCCATTCTCGAAATACTCTTCCACTTCATCGGTTTTAAGATTTAATATAGATGTTTTCTGCAGCTAATTTACGTTGTAAATATTGTAGAATTTGCACCGCCGAAGGGGTATCAGAATGCACGCAAAATGTGTCTGCCTGGGCCTTTAAAAATTCACCGTTTTGCAATAATATCTTGTTCTCTTTATAGATACTTCTCACATGATGAAAAACCATTTCCCTATCCTCGATGATCGCATGCGATTTCGACCGAGGAACCAGACCATAATTTTTTTCATAGTTTCGATCTGCAAATGCTTCATGAAAGAGCTCAAATCTACCTAAAGCAAGTTCTCCAAGTTGGGAATTAAGAGGCACGAAGAGCCTTAGATCATCTCCATAATCTTCAAGAATTTCCATTACTATCTCGGAAATACTCCTATCTTTTGCGGCGTCATTATAGAGAGCACCATGCAGTTTTACATGACTTAGTTTCCCTCCTTCAGATTCCACAATTTGCTTTAGACTTAGCACCTGTCCTTCTATGGAAAGCTTCAATTCTTCAGCAGTCATTTCCACATGATTTCTTCCGAAGTTTGCCCGGTCCGGGTAAGATGGATGCGCTCCAATTTCCGCGTTATTTTCAAGAGCCAGCCTTACAGTTTTATGCATTGTTTCGAGGTTTCCAGCATGCCCTCCACAGGCAATATTGCAAGCAGAAATAAGTGGCATTAACTTTTCGTCAAACTCTCCACCTTCTCCAAGATCACAATTTATATGGATGGTTTCTTTTGTCATAGATTCTGTATTACTGTGTAAATTGATTTCGCCCCAAGGAATATTGCCAGGGCGATTACCAAGATACCAATTATGTTTTGAAAGGCTGAATTTCTGAATTTCCCCAAGATTGATTCTTGATTGACGATCCATAAGAGAAATATCGCAATGACAGGAAGCACAATTCCATTTGCCACCTGCGCAAACTGAATGATCTCGACCGGTTTTATCCCCAGGGAACTAAACAATATACCAAGGATAATTATGCTCATCCAAACTGCTTTAAACCTCCAATTGGCCATTCCGCCCTTCCATCCAAGACAACCCTTCACAACATATGCCGCCGCCAAAGGGGCTGTTATGGACGAGGTGATCCCGGCTGCCAGTAATCCGATTGCTAGAAATGTAGTGGCCATATTTCCAAACAATGGCTCCAGTCCTACTGCCAGACCAGCTACATCATCAATGGAGCTCAATCCGGATGAAGCTGCGCATATTAGGATTGCCATGGAAACCAGGCCGCCCAGAATGATCGAAAATACTAGTTCACTCTGTACAGTTTTTAGATGATTAACGCCGGTCCATTTCTCACCAACCAAAGATGCATGCAAGAAAAGATTGTAAGGCACTACGGTAGTTCCCACCAATGCGATGATTGTTAGAACTTCATCACTTATGGAAGTCGGCACAAAGCCTCGAAAAATTCCAGACCAGGATGGCTGGGTAAGAAAAGCTGTGATAATGAATGCCAGGCTCATTAAAACTACTAATCCTATAAATACTTTCTCCAGCTGCTTATAACTTCCCAGGTAAAGCAGTATAAATGCGGAACCTCCAACTATAAAACTCCAAAGATTGATGACATTTCCAGAAATTGATATTTCCTCAATAGGCATGATACTTTGCACACCCATGACCGCACCAGATATATTTCCAGCTTCGTAAGCTGCATTTCCAATTACAATTGCAGAAAAAATTAGAATTAGCGCTACTAAGCGGAGTACCGGAGAGGTTATGGATTGTCGTATGGAATCACTTAGACCTTTGCCCGTTACCAAACCAAGCCTGGCAGACATTTCCTGCAATACGATACAGGCAATTATTGAAACCAGTAGAGCCCATAGCAGACTATAACCAAATTCCACACCTGCAAGACTACATACGGTAACGGTTCCAGGACCAATAAATGCAGCAGAAACAAGGATTCCAGGACCTAGATTTCTGAAGAAGTTTTTCATTTTACGGGTTGCTTTCCAGATTCCTGTAAAGCATAAATCGCAAACGTTCCTAGCCAATGACCACCTTCATAACCGTCACCGGATACATTTGGAAAAGAATAGGCCACATGCTCATTAGCGAGAGCTCGTAAATGACCGAATTTTTCAGGATATTGATTAGCAAGACCGGAGAAAATCCACGCTCTGCTGAAGTTAAGACCATCGAGATGAACTAGTTTACCATCAGTCCTATCTGAAACTTCACCAACTTCCATCTCAAAATCTTCGTTTTTCAATTGTGGCATAAAATCTTCTATCCAAAGGTTGAAAGCACTTTTTGGAAGAACTCTTCTCATGATATCCACTTCTGCCAGGCAGGGAGAAATAAAGTCGTATCCTCCTGGTTCCCAGCTTACCGGGCAGTTGTCGTCATTCAGGAAGAAACTCTGTGCACTTTTCTTAACCACTTCCATTAATTCCTGGTTATCGGTTGCTTCTGCATAATCATATGCAAAAGTAAGCCCGAATGCAGTATTGGTATGCTCTCCTACTCTTACCGGGTAATTTAACTTCGGAAGGAATTCAATGAATCGTGTCGTTATTAAATCTGTAAGTGGTTGAAGATTTGCAGCAAGTTCCTGTCCAAGAGGATCTTCCCAGGACTTAAGCTCCTGTGACAACTTCAGCAACCATGCCCAGCCATAAGTACGTTCATATGCTGTACTTTCTTTACGATTGAAGTATGCAACCTCTCCTTCAATATTTTCTGAAGAGAGAGAGGTTTTTAATTTTTCACGAATCTCTTCATTCTTCTCTAAATCCGGGAATTGCTTCAACAAACTCACCAATGACCAGTGTGCGTGAACAGACGAATGCCAGTCAAAACACCCATAAAAGGCTGGATGTAAAGCTTTGGGTTCGTCCATGGCCTCTGCATTTTCGAGAGTTTGCCCCAATTTATTAGGATATTCTGTATTTAAGCAACTTAATGGTAATTCCGCAAGATTATTAGCTTCAGTAAGATTTAGTGTTACTTTATCGGTGGTTTTGAGTGCATCTGGCAGGATACTCTCAGTTATTAAACTGTCAGTATCTCCAGAATTTTCAACAGGATCTTCTGAATTTCCTTTACAGGATAAAATAAGTAAACATACGGAGGCTAAAAGAAGTTGTTTCATTGGTTGTTATTGCGTCTCTTTCGATGAATTTCGAAATTTACAGATTGATTTAGTAGGTTTTATCCAAAAATATAAAAAACAGGCAAAGGTTTCGTTAATTAAAACTCAAGATATTAACCCAGCCATCCTTCCCTGTCCAGACTTCTATATTGTATTGCTTCACTTATATGTTCTCCCTGAATTTGAGAACTACCAGCCAGATCTGCAATCGTTCTGGAAACTTTTAAAATACGATCGTAAGCCCGGGCTGAGAGATTTAGTTTCTCCATTGCCGTTTTCAATAAAGTCTTCGACGCATCATCCAACTGGCAATGCTCTCTTATCTGCCTTGGACCAATCTGGGCATTGTAATGTACATTTTCAAGATCCTGGAATCTTTCAGATTGAATACTTCTTGCCTTGCTTACTCTCTCACGAATAGATTTACTGGATTCGCCTTTTCTTTCTTCGCTAAGTTTATCAAATGGAACGGGCGTCACTTCAATATGAATATCGATTCTATCGAGTAACGGTCCGCTAATTTTGCCCAGGTATCGTTGCATTTCATAAGAAGATGAAGATACAGGCGCATCTGGATCATTGAAATAACCACCTGGACTTGGGTTCATACTGGCGACGAGCATAAAACTGGAAGGATAGGTAACGGTAAATCGAGCTCTGGAGATGGTGACCTCCCGGTCTTCCAGTGGTTGCCGCATCACTTCCAATACACTTCTTTTAAATTCTGGCAGCTCATCCAGAAATAGCACGCCGTTATGAGATAGCGAGATCTCACCAGGTTGTGGATATCCACCCCCGCCAACAAGAGCAACATCAGAAATTGTATGATGCGGACTCCTGAATGGTCGTTGAGCCAGCAGACCAACATTGTCTTTAATTCGGCCGGCCACACTATGAATTTTAGTAGTTTCCAGTGCTTCCTGCAGAGTCATAGGCGGGAGGATGCTGGGCAACCTTTTGGCAAGCATGGTTTTTCCCGCACCCGGCGGACCTATAAGTATAATATTATGGCCTCCCGCAGCAGCAATCTCCATACATCTCTTGATTGATTCCTGGCCTTTCACATCGGCAAAATCATGCTCAAGATTGTCAAGATCCTGGAAAAAAGTTTCCCTGGTATTGATGATCGTAGGTTTCAATTGTTTACCTGAATGAAAAAAATCGATAACTTCCTTGATGTTACTTATTCCGAATACATCCAGACCTGAAACGATCGCTGCTTCTCTGGCATTTTGCTCAGGCAGAATGAAACCTTTAAAACCTTCTTTCTTAGCCTGTATTGCGATTGGGAGTGCTCCTTTGATGGGTTGAAGGCTGCCGTCCAGAGATAATTCGCCCATTATGATATACTCTGAAATATTGATCGCTTTTATTTGCTCAGATGCGGCCAGAATGCCCATGGCAAAGCTAAGATCATAAGCTGAACCTTCCTTTCTTAGATCGGCAGGTGCCATGTTTACGATGATCTTTTTCCCTGGTAGTTTGTAACCGTTATTCTGAAGTGCAGCAGTAATGCGGTAGCTAGATTCCTTGACTGCATTATCTGGTAAGCCTACGAGATGGTATCCAATACCTGAAGCAACATTGACCTCGATAGTGATAGTGGTGGCATCCACACCAAAAACAGCACTTCCATAAACTTTTACAAGCATAAAATCACTTAAAATGTAGGGTCGTTAAACGCCGCTAAATGTACATTTTAAACTTATAAGTCATACATATCCAATGGGTTGTATCGCCAAATTTTTCATAAAAAAAAGACCCGCTATCTGCGAGTCTTTTTAGTTTTTGAAAATGAGTTGTATTATTTACCGATCACATTTTGACGGTAATATTCAATTAATGCATCAATGGGTCTTCTTACGATATTTCCAACTTCGATCCCGTAAGGTTGCAAAACTGCCTTGATAATATCCTGACTGAAGTATGCGATAGAACCTATAAAATGAACAGGAACAGAAGTCACCTGTGGATAGCTCATCACTCTTGAATGGACAAAATCTGAAAGGCCTTCGTGTAGTAACTTATAGAAGTAGCCATTACGCTCATTCGTAAAAATAAATTCTGCGAAATGTGCCAGATATGTATTAGGGTTGTCCTTACGATAAAGGTTCATCTTAATCGTATCTGAATTGAGGTCGAACTTTTGCTCAAATTTTTCAGCAATTTCAGGAGGCATTCTTTTGTAGTAATAATCGCGGATCAGTCTTTTTCCGAAGTAATTACCACTGGCCTCGTCCATTAGAATATAGCCTAGAGATGCAACTGCCTGAGAGATATTTTCACCATCAAAATAACAGCTGTTGGATCCGGTACCAAGAATACATACGATACCAGGCTCGGTAGTCGCAGCATAAACAGCTGCTACCGTATCTTCCATCACTTTTACTTCATCTGCATTCGTGAAATAGTTCGCGATAATACTTCTAAGAAGTTCAGTAGGAGTTGGTGTACCGCAACCGGCACCATAAAAATGTACTTTTTCGATCGTATCTCTTACTTCTGCAAGTTCAGGATTTTCAGCAAGACGTTCTTCAAGAACAGCTTCCTTAAAAACAGCAGGATTCAAACCTTTACTTCTGGTTTTGAAAATCTGCTCACCTTCATTGTTCAGTAAGATCCAGTCACATTTAGTGGACCCGCCATCGGCAATCAATATCATGTTCTGAGATGGATTAAATTGAAAAGAAAGCAGTTCAGCTGTAACACCGAACTGCTATTTAGTTTTATTCAGAATGAATTATAGTGAAGCTACGTGAGCTGCAAGATCTACAAGCTTGGAAGAATACCCATACTCGTTATCGTACCATGCGATTAGTTTGAAGAACTTGTCATTAAGTTCGATACCAGCACCTGCATCAAAATTACAGGTATGTGGATCTGAAACGTAATCCTGGCTTACTACTTCTTCTTCAGTATAAGAAATTACACCTTTGTAATCTCCTTCGGCAGCCTTTTTAAAAGCAGCTTTGATCTCTTCGTAACTAGTAGACTTTTCAGTTTTAACAGTAAGATCCACTACAGAAACATCTGTAGTTGGAACTCTAAATGCCATCCCAGTAAGTTTTCCTTTAAGAGAAGGAATTACTTTAGTTACTGCTACTGCAGCTCCAGTTGAACTTGGGATGATATTCGCCATTGCGCTTCTTCCTAGTCTGAAGTTTTTCTTAGATGGAGAATCAACCGTAAATTGAGTAGATGTGGTTGCGTGAACAGTCGTCATTAATCCTTCTACAAGACCAAACTCATCATCAATCACTTTTGCAAGCGGTGCAAGACAGTTAGTAGTACACGAAGCATTGGAAACAATATTCTGATCTGCCTTTACATCCTGGTGATTAACTCCCATTACGAACATTGGAGCGGTTTTAGAAGGAGCTGAAATTACAACCTTTCTAGCACCAGCATCAAGGTGAGCCTGTGCGTTGTCAAGATCTGTAAAGATTCCAGTACAATCCATTACTACATCGACTCCTGCATCACCCCATTTAAGGTCTGCTGGATTTTTTTCTGAAGTAACTCTAATTTTGTTTCCGTCAACGATAAGACTTCCGTCTTTTACTTCAACAGAACCTGCGTATTTTCCGTGAACCGAATCATACTTCAGTAAATATGCCAAATGATCTACATCAAGAAGATCGTTGATAGCTACAACTTCTACTTTTTCGCTTTGCGCCGCAATTCTGAAAGCAATTCTTCCAATACGACCAAATCCATTAATTCCAATTTTAGTACTCATTTTCTTTGGTTTTTAATTATACCGAAGTGATGTCTGCCACCCTCCGTAATTCTTTATCTATTTTTGCTTCACCTTTAATCGCCGTTAGTAAATCTACGTTTACGACTTTCTGGTGGTGAATTCCTACCATGATCTCAGTTTTTCCGTTCATCAAAGCTTCTACTGCTCCAACTCCTAGCTTACTAGCCAGAACACGATCAAAACAACTTGGAGAACCTCCACGCTGTATATGACCTAAAACAGAAACTCTTACTTCGTATTCATCGAGGTTCTCTTCTATAAATGAGGCGAGTTCGAAAATATTCTTCCCGCTCTTATCTCCTTCTGCAACCACGATGATACTGGAAGTTTTACCAGTCTTTTTACTCTTTCTAAGTGAATCCAGTAGTCTTTCTACTCCAAGATTTTCCTCAGGGATCAAAATTTCTTCAGCACCAGCACCAATACCACTATTTAAAGCAATATCACCAGCATCACGTCCCATCACTTCCACTAAGAACAACCTGTTATGGGAACTTGCCGTATCACGAATCTTATCGATCGCCTCAACGACTGTATTTAAAGCAGTATCGTAACCCAGGGTAAAGTCGGTTCCATTAATATCATTATCGATGGTCGCAGGAATTCCTACTACCGGAAAACCAAATTCTTTACTGAATAGTTGTCCGCCAGTAAAAGTACCATCTCCACCAATTACGATAAGTGCATCTACATTGTTTGCTTTAAGATTATCGTAGGCTTTTTGACGACCTTCTTTAGTCTGAAATTCTTTGGAACGGGTAGACTTCAAAAAAGTTCCTCCTCTATTGATTATATTTCTAACTGAACGTGCATCAAGTGGTTCAAAATCTGCTTCGATAAGACCTTGAAATCCACGAAATATTCCTGTACATTCAAGATCATGATATGAACAGGCACGAACAACTGCTCTTATAGCAGCATTCATTCCCGGAGCATCTCCTCCGGAAGTTAGAACAGCGATGTTTCTAATTTTTTCGACCATTACCCTCAAAGCTAACTTCTTTCAAACCAATTACCTAATTTCGGAAAAAACTAAAACGTTTTCGGTTAATAACTAATAAAAAAAGCCACAATAATGTGGCTTTTTTCAATTTATTGGCAGTTTAATTACTTATTTATCAAAATTCGGTATTCCCAGCCTTTAAAACTCATCTGTTGATCTTTGGCAAGTTTCATTTCAGAATCGTTCATATAATCCATAAAATCACCTTCTATTTCTGCTGAAAATTCTACAGGTTCGGCAGTCATATTTGCTATATAATAAAGAGTTTCTCCATTCTTCTCTCTTTTGAACGCCAGCACCTTTTCATCTGCAGATGTTGCAACATCATTATAAGAGGCAGCCGACTTCCCTCCGTGCAATGCCACACTGGAAGTTTTTAATTTGCCAAGTTTTTCAAGTAATGGATATACTTTGCCTTTTTTCTTCGGAATTGTATCTTTTACAAAGAACTTCAGTCTTTTATTCATGTCGTATTCCTGTCCGCTATAGATCAAAGGCATTCCCGGTAAAGTATAGGACATGGCCAGCATTGCTTCCGAAGCATCTCCCATTCTTTCCTCTACGGTTCCAGCCCATGAATTCTCATCGTGATTTGTTACAAAATTCATCAGGTAATCATCTTCCTGAAATGTAGAATCCACTTTTTCCATATAATCATCCCAGTCTTTGGCAGTTTTATCTCCCTGCGCAATGCTATTCATGATATGGTGTCCTTCCCAGTTATATCCCATTTCAAAAGCATTGTGGAATAATTCTTTAGGACTTTCTGCTTCAGCCAACATAAACACCGGTTTCACTTCACGCAATTTTGCCGCGATATCTTCCCAGAAATCTGTAGGAACCGAGTGTGCAGCATCTGCACGGTACCCATCGATATCGTGTTCCTCGATCCAGAAAAGCATGTCTTTTTTCATCGCTTCCCTTAAACCTTCGTTGTCAAAATTTAGATCGGCAACATCTGTCCAGCCCCATGGTTCTCCAGTTGCATCATTGATAGGATCTGTGATCTCACCCTTATCATTTTTAGTGTAATATTCAGGATGCTCCTCGATCCATGCATGATCCCAGCCGGTGTGATTCGCCACCCAGTCAAGAATAACATACATATCATTATCATGAGCAGTTCGCACCAGTTCATCAAAATCTTCCATGGTCCCAAAATCTGGATTTACCGCATTGTAATCTGAAATTGCATAATAGCTTCCCAGATACATCTTACGCTCTTCCGGATCTTCAATATCCTCAATGGATTTATCTCCGGTCGCTTTCCTTTTCTTCATGGAAATAGGATACATTGGCATTAACCAGATCACTTTTACTCCAAGTTCCTTAAGCTGCGGAATGTCTTTCGTGAAGGCATCAAAAGTACCTTCTGGGGAATATTGCCTGATATTCGCTTCATAAATAATAGCCGACTCCAGCATATCGTCATTCACTGGTGCCAGTGAATCTTTTGCGGTTTCATTCTCTGCATTCTCTGGCTGATTTGTTTCATTTTTACAGGAAACAAAGAGAATCATGAGAGCCAGTATAAAGGTTATCTTCTTCATGTGTATTAGTTTGAATTATTCATTTTTGTAGTGAAAAAATATACTCCACGTGATGGAAGTTCCAGGCTTTTATCCCAGGTCATTTTTTCGTTGGTCATTAGGTTTTGAAACTGCATTCCTTCAAGTTCAAGTTCAGCAAACCTGGAAAGATCAAGATCCACAGATTCTTCATTTTTATTGAGGATTAGCACGATCGTCTCACCTCCAGAAGTTCTTGAGAGTAGGTAGATTTTATTTTGTGGTGTAAAATGCACCAGATTTCCTTCCTGGATGGCTTTACTGGACTTTCTGTAATTCAGTACAGTTTTTAGAAATTTCTGCATTTCTTTCTCTTCTTGGGAAAGTCCTTCGCCGGTAAACGCATTCCTGTCGCTATCTTTCCAGCCACCGGGAAAATCGGTTCTAATAAGACCATGATCCCCTGGTTTTGCAGTATCATTCATAAGAATCTCAGTTCCGTAGTAAATCTGGGCGATACGCGGAAGGCTAAGAATGTAACTAAGCGCCATCTTCGTATTTTCCAAATCTTCATTAAGCTGAGTATAGATCCTGCTCATATCATGATTATCTGGGAAGATCATAATATTTTCAGGTGAAGCATAGGCGAAATCGTTCGCCAGCCCGTCATATAAACGCTGTAATCCTGTGTCCCAGCCAGATTCCTCATTCAATCCTTTTACGATATTGCTTTGCATGGCAAAATCCATCGTAGATTTCAGATTAGAATCATATCCATTTTCAATCCCATCCTGCCAGTAACGAATAAGCAGTGGGTTATTGGACCATTCTTCTCCAACAATATTGAAGTTCGGGTATTCCTTCATGATCGCTCCGGCCCATTCACTCATAAAATCCATATCTGGATACGGATAGGTATCCTGCCGAATTCCTCCGAGTTTCAAGGTTTCTACCCACCAGATGTTATTCTGAATAATATATTTAGCCAGATACGGGTTCTTTTGGTTCAAATCTGGCATGGTTTCCACAAACCAACCATTGCTCATTACCTTTTTATCTGCTTCGGAAGCATATAGATCCTGGTTAGCAGTTCTACGGTGATTAGAGTAAATCAACTCTTCATCATTTTCAAACTTTTCCTGGTAGTTGATCCAGTCATTAAATGGAAGATCATCCATCCACCAGTGTTCCACGCCTGTATGGTTCGCGACCATATCCATGATCAATTTGATACCTCTTTCGTCTGCCTTTTGGGCCAGTTCTTTATATTCTTCCAGAGTTCCAAAACGTGGATCTACCTTATAGAAGTCGGTCATCGCATAACCATGGTAAGAGCCGGACTTCATGTCATTGATCAATAACGGAGAAGACCAGATAGCAGTAAATCCCATGTCATCGATATAATCAAGATGATCTATGATCCCACGAATATCGCCGCCATGACGGGCGTAATCATCTTCAAGATCAATTGTTTTCTCGTTAAGAATTTCGTCCACATCATTACTATAATCACCATTAGCAAAGCGGTCTGGCGTGATCAGATAGATTGCATCAGTGTTGTCGAATCCTACGAAATCTTCAGCCGCCTGTTCACGTTCTTTTAATTCGTAATCAATTACTTCTGAAGAACCATCTTCAAACTTAAAATTCAGTTTCATGTTACCGGGCTTGGCAGCTTCAGTAATTACAAGATTTACAAATATATAATTCGGACTATCTGCTTTTTCTGTTCCCAGCACTTGAATTCCCTGGTAATTTGAAGATACTTCCGCAGTACCAATATTGCGTCCGTAGATCATTAACTGCAAACTGTCCTGTTCAAAACCTGTCCACCAGTTTGGTGGTTCGACGCGCTCGATTTGAGCAAAAGCCTGTAGCCCGATAAACAGACCACAAAGTATTAAAATTTTCCTCATATGTTTTCAATAAAAAAAGGCTCCCTTCCTGAAAAGAGAGCCAGAATTACTAAGCAGTAATTTGTTCGTTAGGGACTAATGTAAGCTCCTTATTATTTACCTGGATATCCAGGGATTCTGATCCTTCAAGAAAAAACTCGGTCCCCTTGGAAGAAACTGAGACCTTGACAATGCGATCTCTAAAGTTTACTTTGAAAGAATAGGCATTCCAGTTTTCAGGAATCTGTGGTTTGAATGATAACTGGTCATTTTCCACACGCATACCTCCAAAACCTTCTACAATACTCATCCAGGTTCCAGCCATACTGGTAATGTGACATCCTTCTTCTACTTCCTTATTATAATCATCAAGATCCAATCTCGAAGTTCTCACATAAAACTCATAAGCCTGTTCCATTCTTCCAAGAACCGCCGCCTGAATGCTGTGTACACAAGGAGATAATGAAGATTCATGAACCGTTAGCGGCTCATAATAATCGAAATGTTTCTCGAGTTGGTCTTTGCTGAAATGATCTTCAAAGAAATAGAATCCCTGCAGCACATCTGCCTGTTTGATATAACAGGAACGAAGAATCCTATCCCAGCTCCATTTCTGGTTAATTGGTCTATGCTTTTTCTCCAGATCTTTTACCGGGATGATCTCTTTATCCAGGAAACCATCCTGTTGCAGATACACGCCATGTTCTTCAGAATACGGGAAGTACATTTTTTCAGCAACTTCTCTCCATTTGGCTAATTCGCCATCATTAAGATCTGTTAAACCCATCACTCTCGCGTAATCTTCCTGGTGACCATCTTTAACTTTATTGATTGTTTCCAGACAATAATCAATACACCATTTAGCAAGGTAGTTCGTGTACCAGTTATTATTCACGTTATTCTCGTATTCATTAGGACCGGTCACCCCAAGGATCACGTACTTATTCTTATCCTTGCTGAAGTTTGATCTTTGATACCAGAACCTGGCTACGGCGATCATTACTTCCAGTCCTTTTTCAGGAATATAACTGAAGTCGCCGGTGTAACGCACATAATTATAGATCGCAAAGATCATGGAACCATTCCTATGAATTTCTTCAAAAGTGATTTCCCACTCGTTATGTGATTCCTCGCCGTTCATAGTAACCATCGGGTAAAGCGCGGCTCCATTCGAAAAGCCTAATTTCTCAGCATTCTCCTTGGCTTTCTGAAGGTGATTATAGCGATACGTAAGTAGCTTACGTGCTACTTTCTGATCTTTGGTCGCCATATAAAAAGGAATACAATAGGCTTCTGTATCCCAGTAGGTGCTACCTCCATACTTTTCACCGGTAAAACCTTTCGGACCAATATTTAGTCGATCGTCTTCTCCTAAATAAGTTTGATTGAGCTGGAAAATATTAAAACGAATTCCCTGCTGAGCTTTTACATCGCCGGAAATTGTAATATCTGCCATTTCCCAGATCGAAGCCCAGGCTTCTTTCTGCTCTTTCTTTAAAGATTCAAATCCTTTTGAAGTAGCCGAGTCAAGAACTTTGCCTGCCGCCTGAATCAGTTGCTCCTTCTTATGGTTCATATCTGAAACATAACCGGCATACTTTATAATAGCAGCCGTTTCCTGTTTTGCGGTCTTTACTTTATAAGCAAAAGAAATACGATCTTCTCCAATTGAAGAAGTTGCTTCAGTAGTAACTTTTTCGTTATTCAGTAAAATTTCAGACTGCATAAAGGTTCCAACATGGAAACCGGTTTTTAGAGTTTTACTCACGATATAGCCGCGCTCAGAGTCTTCCTGTACTTCCAGAGTTTCCCAGAATCGTTCTTCCCAGTTTGCATCTGTATTAGTAATACTTCCATCAAGATAAGGATCGAACCTGATCTCGGCATCCTGATTTAGCGGAGTTACTTCAAATTTTATCGCTCCAAGTTCGTCTTCAACAATAGAAACGAAACGCAAAGCTTTTACTTCCACTACAATTCCATTTGGAAGCTCTGCTTCAAAACTTCTTGAAAGAGTACCCTCTTTCATATTCAACTCACGGCGAAAGTTTTTAACCGATTTACAATTGAACAGATCCAGTGGTTCTTCGTTTACGAAAACGTTGATACCAATCCAGTTCGGAGCATTCAAAACTTTCGCAAAATACTCGGGATAACCATTTTTCCACCAGCCTACTTTGGTTTTATCGGGGTAATAAACCCCTCCAATGTAACTTCCCTGGAAACTTGGTCCGGAATACTGTTCTTCAAAATTTGCACGCTGTCCCATAGCTCCATTTCCAATACTGAAAAGGCTTTCTGAGGATTTCACTCTACCTGCGTCAAATTCTTCTTCAATGATGGACCACTCGTCCGGCTTTATATAATCCTGATTCATTACTTCTCGTTTCTCAATAAATTTTCAATAAATTCTAGTTCGATCTCGGTAAAGTCATTAAAGACATGATCTGCTTCGCCTAGGACACTGGCAGAGCCAATACCGATACTCGTCATATTTCCTGCATTGGCCGCCTGTACTCCTGCAAGAGCATCTTCAAATACCACACAGTTATGCGCTTGTACACCAAGTCTAACCGCGGCGATCAGGAAAACTTCCGGATCTGGCTTCGCTTTTGAAACATCGGTTCCATCCACGATCGCGTCAAAATCATCATACAAATTGATCTGCTTTAAAATTCGGCGCGCATTCTTGCTGGCAGAACCTAAAGCAAATGGAATATTATTCTGCTTTAAATAGTCCAGGATTTTTCTAACTCCCGGAAGGATTTCAGATTCATCCATTTTTTCAACATAACCCAGATAATTCTCATTTTTCAATGCCATCTGTCTATTAAATTCTTCTTCAGAAAGTTCCATATTTCCCCAGCGTAGGATCTTTTTTAGAGATTCCACTCTGCTCACTCCCTTTAATTGCTCGTTTTGCTCCTTAGTGAAGTCAAAACCAAGATCATTAGCCAGTTTTTTCCAGGCTTGAAAATGAAATTTTGCTGTATCAACGATCACTCCATCGAGATCGAAAATTACGGCAGCTTTTGTATTCGTTCTATGCTGGGTCATATTTAATAGCTTTTCTATCTGTAATTAATAAGTTTGAAAATGCCGCGAATAACAGGAATACACCTGCCACGGTCATTGCATGGATCGATTCTTCTCCAATAAGTTTTTGTAGAAATACAACACCTCCAAGTGCTGCGATAATTTGTGGAATCACGATGAACATATTAAAAACACCCATCATTAATCCCATTTTTGATGATGCTACTGAACTTGACAGCATTGCATAAGGCATGGAAAGTATGCTTCCCCAGGCAAAACCAATGAGTACAAAGCATACATAAAGCATTTCTGGTTCCCCCGGAATAAAGTACATCAATAAAAACCCAGCTCCTCCAAGAATCAAACTTCCCATATGTACTAGTTTACGATTGATCGCAAATCTTGAAGTATAGAAGGTTAATAACAAAGCAAAGGCCATGGAAGATAGTCCGTAGATTCCCATTTTGGATCCTACATCATCACTGGCTTCGTTGTAGCTCTTATCCTGTTCTGAATATTCCAGCCTCGCCTGGTCATCCTGAAATAAGATCACCCTGTCTGCGTCATACTGAAGTTCTCCTTCACTATCCAACTGGGCGAATTCTTCGATCTGAGGCTTAGGTGCATTATAAATATGACTGGTAAGCGCCGGGTTTGCCAAAGTCCACATCGCAAAAAAAGCGAACCACGAGAAAAACTGAACTATACCCAGTTTTTTCATGATCTTAGGCATCAAAGCATAGGTTCCCAGGATGGTCTTGATCATACCCTGATCTTTCTCAGGTTCATCGCCATCCTCGAATTTTTGCATTTGTTCTGGCGAATATTCTTTGGTAGTGAAAATGGTCACCAGAATAGATCCAATGAATACAACAGCTCCAACGATAAAAGCAACTCGAACCGACTCTGGAACTACTCCTGGAGCGGCCTCGTTACTAATATTAAGCACATTATTCATGAATTTAGGGAGGTTACTGGCCACCCAGGTTCCAATTCCTATAATTAATGTCTGAATAACGAATCCATAACTTCTTTGAGAATCTGGTAACTTATCTGCTACAAGGGCGCGGAATGGTTCCATGGATATATTAATGGATGCATCCAGCACAAGTAACAATCCTGCTGCCATCCATACTGCAGATGAATATGGCATCAATAAAAGAGCGATGGAACTAAGTATGGCACCAAGGAGAAAAAATGGTCTTCTTCTACCTAAGCTTTTATGCCAGGTATTATCGCTTAGATAACCAATAATTGGTTGCACGATAAGGCCTGCCAGTGGAGCAGCGATCCATAATAATGGAATGTTATCCTTCTCAGCACCTAATGTTTCGAATATACGGGACATGGTCGAGCCTTGCAGCGCGAAACCAAATTGTATACCCAGAAATCCGAAACTCATGTTCCAGATATCCCAAAACTTTAAACGGGGTTTATGCATATCGTGATTTTGATTGTTCTACGATAAGCACTAAGACTTATCAAAACTTATAAAAGGTAGGAAGTAAAAATATAAGTTCTGATAAAATTTTAACTACGGCAAATATATAGTTTTTTTAAAACGCAATAGCTATTTCCTCGATTTTGTTGAATCTCTTACCACCAGGCCGGTCTCTACAATAATAGTTTTGTAGTAATCATCTTCGGAAGGTGTGCGCTCAAGTTTCTCGATTAAAAGACGTGCAGACTCCTCTCCCATTCTCATCCCATGCTGACTTACCGTAGTCAAACTCGGGATAAATCTTTTTGACAATTCACCATCTGTAAAACCAATTACTGAGACATCATCCGGAACTTTCTTCCCCTGATCCTGAATGGATTTAACAGCAGAGATGGCAAAATGCTCATTTACAGCGAAAACTCCATCCACATCACGTTCCTTCAGAAAGGCTTCAATTTCCTTTTCACTGTCCTCCATTTCCTCGATCTTCAGAATAAGATCTTCATTTATATTTATACCATTTTCAGCTAAAGCCTGCTTATAACCATGCGTACGCAGTTTACCCACACTCACGTAATCCACGGTAGAAATTAGAGCGATCTTCCTGCAGCCTATATCTATAAGGTGTTGAACAGCTTTTTTTCCTCCGGTAACATCATCAATGATCACTTTATCGCAGGAAATATCCTCAGCAACACGATCAAAAAGCACACAAGGCATTCCCTGGTTGATCACTTCTGCCAGGTGGTGATAATCGCCTTTTTGCATGGTTTCCTTGGCAAGTGACAGAATAAATCCATCGGTACTTCCATTCGCCAGCATTTCCATATTCAAAACCTCTTTGTCGAAAGAATTATCTGAAAGGCACACCAAAACGTTATATCCCATTTCATTCGCCACTTTTTCCACTCCACTAATGACCGTAGTAAAGAAATGATGTACAATTTCGGGAAT
Organism: Christiangramia marina; assembly: GCF_048285865.1. Taxonomy (NCBI): domain Bacteria; kingdom Pseudomonadati; phylum Bacteroidota; class Flavobacteriia; order Flavobacteriales; family Flavobacteriaceae; genus Christiangramia; species Christiangramia marina. The sequence continues at coordinate 326,904 of NZ_JBLVTK010000002.1, forward strand.
AATGATCCCTATTGTCTTGGTTTTCCGGTTTTTAAGACTTAATGCTATGTTATTAGGCTTATAATTATAGTGTTTCGCAAAAGCCTTGATCTTAGCACGTGTTTCTTCACCAATCTCCGAGCTGTCTCGAAGTGCTTTTGAAACGGTGGAGATAGATACATCAAGCTCTTTCGCAATTTTTTTCAGGGTAAGTTTCGGCTTCATTCTTTTCGGATATTCATGATTTAGGTGGGATATATTTTCGATCTCGCAAAATTAGCAATATTTGATTGTGAATCTCTTAAGAAGAAAAAGTTTTCAACACGAAAACGTTTTCGTTCCAGTAATAGTAAGGTTTCGTCAAATATTGGGTTTGAATTTACATACATTTAACCTCAGGAAGTAAAAGTATAAGGTTAATTTTTATCAAAAAATCAATAAAAAATTTATGAGGACTTTAATTAAAAGCACATTGTTTTTGCTGTTCATGCTACCAATGAGCTTTTTTGCACAAAACACCGTTAGCGGAAATGTGACAGAGACTGCCACAGGCCTTCCGGTTCCAGGTGTGAACGTAATCGTTCAAGGTACCAGCAATGGTACAACGACCGACTTTGATGGTAATTATACCATATCTAATGTATCTAATGAAGACGTACTTGTTTTCTCCTTTTTAGGATTCGTAACACAACAGGTTCCTTTCGAAGGTCAGTCTACTATAGACATTACCCTTGATGAGGACTCAGCTACGCTGGATGAAGTCGTTCTTATTGGTTATGGAGCAACCTCAGAGCAGGATGCGACCGGAGCCGTTGAGAAGATTTCTTCGGAAACCTTTAACCAGGGTGCCGTAGTTGCTCCGGAACAGCTGATCGCTGGTAAATCTGCCGGAGTACAGATCACCCCGGGTGGTGGAGCTCCAGGACAGGGAGGAACAATTAGAATACGTGGTGGTTCATCCCTATCGGCCTCTAACGATCCTTTGATCGTAGTCGATGGTGTACCATTAGATCAACGTGGAGTTGCAGGTTCAAGAAATGCGCTTAACTCTATAAACCCAAATGAGATCGAAGATTTCACTATATTAAAGGATGCTGCGGCTACTTCTATTTACGGTTCCAGAGCCTCCAACGGGGTAATTCTTATTACCACGAAAAAAGGTAAAAAGGATTCTCCATTTCAGTTTACGTATGATCTAAAAACATCCATTGGGAATGTTCTGGACAAAGTAGACGTTTTAAATGCCGATGAATTTAGAAACCTGATCAACAATACCGCAGGAACAGATCCTTCTCTATTAGGAAATGCAAATACAGACTGGCAGGATGAAATTTATGAAACTTCAGTTGGAGCTATTCATAACTTTACAGCTACACAGGGTATCGGGAATTTCTACTATCGTTTGAACTTTAACCATACTGCTGAAACCGGAGTTATCAGAAAAGATTATTACGAGCGTAATGCTTTTAATATCTCTTTGAACCAGGACCTTTTCGACAATTCGTTGAAACTGACTCTTACTTCGAAGAACTCTCTGGATAAGAACAAGTTTTCTAACGGTGGTGCTATTGGATCTGCAGTAGCTTTCGATCCTACTCAGCCTATATATGATGAAACCCTTCCTTTCGGTGGATTCTTTGAATTCAACAGACTTTCAGGAGGTGAGATCACACAACAAAATCTTGCGACCAGAAACCCGATCGCTCTTTTGGAGCAAACGACAGACCAGAACCAGACCAGACGTTCTATTACGAACCTGAATGCGGAATATAAAGTTCCTTTCTTAACGGGTCTTAAAGCAGTAGTAAGTGCTGGTTTTGATTATGCTGAAGCTGATGGTGATAAATTCACTCCGGTATTTGCAGCATCTAACACTTCTAATATCGATCAATTTGAAGATTATAGTAATATAAACCGTAACCTTCTTCTTGACACTTACTTAAACTATAAGACTGAACTTGGTTTCTTTGAAACAGATGTTGATGTAACAGCAGGTCATTCTTACCAGGAATTTTATTCTACCAGCAATGTTTTTGGAACTGAGCAGGATCAAATTAGAGCACTTCCAAGAGATATTAACAGGAACTCTTTAGAGTCTTACTTCGCGAGAGCTAGTTTTGACATTAATAACAGATACCTGATCTCTGGTAGTATTCGTGCCGATGGTTCTTCCAGAGTTTCTCCAGACAATCGTTGGGGATATTTTCCTGCAGCCTCTATTGGTTGGAAAATTCACAATGAAGAATTTCTTCAAGGTTCAAGAGTGCTTAACGAATTGAAGCTTCGTGGAGGTTACGGTGAAACCGGAAACTATGAAATTGGAAGAAACTACGGATATTTAGGATTGTATACGCCTAGTCAGGGTGGTGCGAGATACCAGTTTGGAAATGAATTCATTGGTACTATTAGACCTGAAGAGTATGATGAGGACCTTAAATGGGAAAGCCTTATCAACTATAACGCAGGTATCGACTTCGGTTTATTCGATAATAGATTGAGTGGTTCTGTGGATGGATATTACAGAGAGACTAAAGATCTTATCGCCACCGTACCAGTACCAGCAGGAGCTAACCTTTCAGATCAATTACTAACGAATGTTGGTACGACTGTTAGTAAAGGTATCGAGATTGGATTGAGCGGTGATATCGCCAGGTCTGAAGATTTTAACTGGACTTTGGGTTATAACATTTCTTTCCAGGAACTGGAGATTACAGAACTTTCGTTAGGTGATGATCCAAATTTCTTCATCCCACAAGGTGGAATTAGTGGTGGTGTTGGAAACAACATTCAGCTTTGGAAAGAAGGATTTGATCCTACTACTTTCTTTGTGTTCAGACAGGTTTATAATGATGCCGGGCAGCCAATTGAAGGTGCTTATGTAGATGTAAATGGTGACAACCAGATCACAGAAGCAGATAAGCAGCCATACAAGAAAGCAACTCCAGATTACTATATGGGTCTTACCAACACCATGAATTATAAAGACTTTGACTTCAGCTTTACTTTTAGAGGAAGTTTTGGAAACTATATTTACAACAACACGCAATCTGCAAATGGTTTTATAGAAGCTGGAACAAACACACCTTCAGATTATTACTCGAATTTTAATTCGAACGTACTGGAGTCAGGTTTTGTAAACAGTCAGTTCTTCTCAGATTACTACCTGCAGGCAGCAGATTTCGTAAAACTTGATAACGTAAGCATTGGATACACAATCCCGGGAGAAAAAGTTGATTTCAGAGCTTCTTTAACGGCGACAAATGTACTTACGATCACAGATTACGACGGGCTTGATCCTGAAGTTTTTGGTGGAATCGATAACAACTTCTACCCAAGATCAAGAAGATTCGTACTCGGATTGAATTTTGCTTTTTAATGAATAATAGAAAAATTACTAGAACTATGTTTAATAAATTAAAATCTACTTTCCTTATTCTCTTCGGAATGGCGGTTCTATGGTCATGCGAAAGCGATCTGGAACTTACTCCTGAAGATAACAGGGAAACTGCGGCTTCAGCTTTTGAAGATCCCGCAGCTTACAAACAGTTTTTGGCTAAACTATATGCAGGTTTTGCAATTAGTGGTCAGGATGGTCCTGCTGGAGATGCCGACCTATCTGGGTTGGATGAAGGATTCTCACAGTACATGCGTTTGTACTGGATGGTGCAGGAACTTACTACAGATGAAGCGGTAATTGGATGGAATGATGGAACGATCAAAGATCTACATAACCAGAACTGGACATCAGGAAACGAATTTATTCGTACAATGTATTCCAGAATTATGTACCAGATTGCACAGTCTAACGAATTCCTTAGACAAACTGAAACTTCAGTAGTTGAAGGTCGTGGTGTGGATGCTGCAACACAAGCTAATATCCAGGTATATCGTGCAGAAGCAAGATTCCTGAGAGCATTAAGCTACTGGCATGCACTTGACCTTTATGGTAATCCTCCTTTCGTTACAGAGCAGGATCCTGTGGGGGCGTTCCTTCCGGAGCAAACCAATTCAGCAGAGCTTTTCACTTATATTGAAAGTGAACTTTTAGCGATCGAGAGTGAACTAGCCGCTGCAGGTGCTAATGAATATGGTCGTGCAGATAAGGCAGCAGCCTGGATGTTACTGGCAAAACTTTACCAGAATTCAGAAAAGTACACTGGATCTGATAGATCTTCAGATGTGATCACTTATACTGAAAAGGTGATCAACTCAGGATTTACTTTAGTTGATGACTATCAGAAATTATTCCTTGCAGATAACAACATGAACGGGGCACAGAATGAGATCATTTTCCCAATCACTTTTGATGGGATCAACACTCAGGCTTATGGTGGAATGACTTTTATCATTCATGCAGCAGTTGGAGGATCTATGGATCCAGATAACTTCGGAATTAATGGTGGATGGGCCGGTCTAAGAACCACTTCTGCGCTTATCAATGATTTCCTTGAGAATGAGGATGATGATATTGAAACAGTAGCCGATGAAAGAGCTATTTTTTATACAGACGGTCAGTCTAAAGAGATTAGTAATATCTCAAATTTCACTGATGGTTATGCCGTTGCTAAATACAAGAACGTAGATGTGAATGGAAACGCAGGATCAGACCCTACAGGAGATTTTCCAGATACAGATTTCCCTATGTTCCGTCTTGCAGATGCTTACTTAATGTATGCTGAAGCCGTAGTTAGAGGTGGTGGTGGAAGTGAATCTGCTGCTGTAGATTACATCAATGAGTTGAGAGAAAGAGCTTTTAACGATGATAGCAACAATATCTCGTCTTCAGATCTAACACTAAACTTTCTATTGGAAGAAAGAGCTAGAGAACTTTACTGGGAAGCTCACAGAAGAACAGATCTTATAAGATTTGGACAATTTTCTGATGGTGGCGTATGGCCGTTTAAAGGTGGTGTTCCACAGGGAACTACTACACAATCTTTCAGAGACCTGATGCCTATACCGTCTTCAGATCTAGGAGTGAACACGAATTTGACACAAAATCCAGGATACTAACAAAATACTATTACAACAATGAAAAAGTTTTCAATTTTCTTATTAATAATGATCGCATTCGTAGGATTTACATCCTGTGAACATGATGATGATGTGGTTTTTACAGCTCAACCTGATCCAGAAGGGATCGTGTTTATGAGCTCTACCGCAGAATCTTACACTCTCACTTCTGAAACTGCCAATAATATCGCTGAGCGATTTGTATGGAGTGAAGTTGATTTCGATGCTCCAACCACTGTTACTTATGAACTTCAGGGTTCATCTGATGCAGACTTTTCTTCATTCAATATCATTGGAACGACAGGAGAAAATAATCTTGGAGTTACTGTTAGCCAATTTATGTCTTTGGCTATGGAAGCAGGTTTAGATAACGATCCTGAAACCGAAATGCCGAATGCAGGAGATATCTACTTCAGAGTTCGCGCTTATGCCGGAACTGATGGAAGCAACGGCCTTAACGCAACTTCTGAAGTAATGTCTCTAAGAGTTGTACTTCCTGAAGCTGTGATCGAAGAAGAAGAAAATCCAACAAAAATGAATCTTTTCTTTGTAGGAGATGCAACTGCCGCTGGATGGAACAATAACAATAACAATACGCCAATGTTCAGAGATCCTGAAAATGATAACATTTTCAACTTTACTGGAAGATTTGCTGGTGGTGACGATGTTGAAGGTTTTAAATTGCTTGAAATGCTTGGCGCATGGCAACCTCAATGGGGTGGTACAGATGGAACTTTAGGAGTTAATCCTGGAGATGCATCAGATCCTGCAGCATTTGGAGTAGACGACGATGCTTATTACACGCTGTCTCTGAATACAGACGATATGACGTATACGTTTGAAGCTATGGATGCTTCCGCAGCGACCGTGTACGATATGGTGGGTATTATTGGTACTGCCACTACAGGTACAGATGAAGGCTGGAATGACGATATGGACATGACTCAATCAGACTTTGATTCTCACATCTGGTACATGAATGATGTGGAACTTTTCGACGGTGAGTTGAAGTTCAGAGCAAATAACGCCTGGGACGTAAGCTGGGGTGCAAGTACACCTATAAGCGGTCAGGGAGCAAATGCAAATGATCCAAATATCCCTGTTTCTGCAGGTGTATATGACATCTGGTTTAATGACCTTACTGCAAGATATATTCTTATTCCTGCAGGAGAGTAATCACACTATTTTATATCGGGGCTAATTCAATTAGCCCCTTTTTTTTCTTTAAACTGAACTAATGATGAATACGAATAAATTTTTATGCAGCCTGCTCCTTGGGGGTGCCCTCTTTATGGGTTCGTGCTCCGGTGATGATTCTGATGACGTCGTGGATGCAACAGATGATATAACCGGCACCCCAGAAATTCCTGCTCCATCTGAGCCTCAGGCGCTGGACCTGGCTTCTCTGGACAATGGCAACAGAGTGATGATGCAGGCATTCTATTGGGATGTAGAACCACGATTTGCCTGGTGGGACAATCTTTCAGAAAAAGTACCGGAATGGTCTGAAGCCGGTGTGGACAGAATCTGGATACCATCTCCTGCCAAAGGACAGTCTGGTGGCTATTCCATGGGCTACGATGTTTCAGATTATTTCGATTTTGGTAATTATGACCAGCATGGAACTGTAGAAACAAGATTTGGTTCAAGAACCGAACTTGAAAATCTAATTGCTACAGCTCACAGCAATGATATTGAAGTGATCGCAGATATTGTACTGAATCATAATTCTGGTGGAGGTTTGCAATACAACCCTTACAGGGACTACGATACGTATACCCTATTTAATGAAGAGAATGGAAATGCTTCAGGGATGTTCAACAGAACTTACGAGGATTTTTATCCTAACAGTGTGAGCCAGTACGATCCAGGTAGTCTTTTCTACGAAGAAACCAACCTTGATCACCATAGAGAAAGAGTTCAGGACTGGTTATGGAAAGACGAAAATTCAGTAGCCAAATATTACAAAAATGTAATGGGGTTTGATGGCTGGCGTTTTGATTATGTAAAAGGTTTTGAACCATGGGTTGTAAAAGAATGGAATGAGGCTGTTGGAGGATTCTCTGTAGGAGAAAATTTCGACGGAAATCCAGATGTACTTCGTGACTGGATCGAAGCTTCAGGATCACCTGCTTTTGATTTCTCTACCTTCTACAAACTGGAGGAAAGTCTGGACAGGTTTGAAAACCTTAGTATTCTTGAAAGTGACATGCTTTGGAAAACAAATCCTAAAGATGCAGTAACCTTCACAGCGAATCATGATACTGAAAAGGATTCTAATGAGGATAATTATATCATGAGCTCGAACAAAATGAAGGCCTATGCATATATCTTAACTCACCCTGGTTATCCTACGATCTTCTATTCAGATTACGAAAATGAGGAATTTAAAGATGAACTAAAAAGGTTAATTTCCATCCACAATAGTCTTGCAATCGGTGATACAGAGATCTTGTATGCAGACCAGGATGAATACGTGATGAAAAGAAATGGATCAGGTACTAATCCTGGATTAATTCTTTATATTAGCATCAATAATGGTACAAAAAGAAGAACGGTAAGTTCGAACTGGAGTAATGTTACGCTACAGGATTATAGTTCGAATTCAACATATTTCCCTACCTCCGATGAAAATGGAGCGGTGACCATCGAGGCTCCTGCCAATGGATATTCGATCTGGTCTATTACAGAATAAAGATTTTTATTTTGAATTTTCATAGGTGTTAATTCAAAGAAGGCCTCACAGATTTGTGAGGCCTCTTTTTTTGTTACTTTTTCTCTGAAATACGCTACAAAAAGAATATAATTTAGCTTATTTTCGAACCCAATCCCCTATTTCTACTACTGAATCTCAATAGTATAGAATTACCAAACCTTTCATTAAATGTTTTCATTATTTGTCAACTTTTTATTGTTAGTAAATTTTTATATTGTTGATAGTCAGTATTTTAACTGTTTTTGTTTGAAAACTTTTTCCAAACGCTTTGTTAATTGTCCAGAAATAATGCCTAGTTTTATACCAGCCGATTAGAGCATTTCTAACCTAAAAATCTCATTTTTATGCCTGTACAGGAAAATCCAGTTGTTCCAAAGACGTATACTCAGGAACAGGCCTTCGAAGCTTCATTAAAATACTTCAAAGGCGATGATCTTGCCGCCAGAGTTTGGGTAAATAAATACGCCCTTAAAGATTCTGACGGGAATATTTATGAACTCACTCCAAACGATATGCATAGACGTATCGCCAGCGAAATTGCAAGAGTTGAAAAAAAGTATCCAAATCCTATGACCGAAGACGAAGTTTTCGATCTTATCAAGGATTTTAAATATATCGTTCCACAGGGAAGTCCTATGGCTGGAATTGGGAATCCTTATCAGGTTGGTTCGTTATCTAACTGTTTCGTGATAGGGAATGATGGAAATTCCGATTCTTATGGCGGGATCATGAAAATCGACCAGGAGCAGGTTCAGTTAATGAAAAGACGTGGTGGCGTAGGTCATGACCTTTCCCACATACGGCCTAAAGGATCGGCTGTGAAGAACTCAGCGCTTACCTCTACCGGAATTGTTCCTTTTATGGAACGTTACTCTAATTCAACAAGAGAAGTAGCACAGGATGGACGTCGTGGAGCTTTGATGCTTTCGGTTTCAGTAAATCATCCCGATTCTGAAGACTTTATCGATGCTAAAATGGAGCAGGGCAAAGTTACAGGTGCCAATGTTTCGGTTAGGATCGATGACCAGTTCATGAAAGCCGTAAAGAACAACACTAAGTATACTCAGAAATATCCAATCTTTTCCGCAGAGCCAAAGGTTTCAAAAGAGATCGAGGCAGATAAACTCTGGAAAAAGATCGTACATAATGCATGGAAATCGGCTGAACCTGGAATTCTTTTCTGGGATACAGTGATCAACGAATCTGTGCCAGATTGCTATGCAGATCTTGGTTATAAAACGGTTTCTACCAATCCTTGTGGAGAGATTCCACTTTGTCCTTATGATTCCTGCCGTTTGCTTGCGATCAATCTTTTCTCTTATGTAGAAGAGCCATTTACAGAAAATGCGCACTTTAACTACGAACTATTCAAAAAACATATTTCTGCTGCTCAAAGAATTATGGATGATATCATTGATCTTGAACTGGAAAAGATCGACAACATCATTGGTAAGATCGATGCAGATCCAGAAAATGAAGAGGTAAAGGCAGTAGAGAAAAATCTATGGCTTAATATCCGTAAAAAAGCACATGAAGGTAGAAGAACTGGAATAGGTATCACTGCGGAAGGTGATATGCTTGCCGGTTTAGGTATTAAATACGGTAGCAAGGAAGGAATCGATTTCTCTGTAGACATTCATAAGAATATTGCTGTTGAAGCCTATAGAGCTTCCGTAGAAACTGCGAAAGAAAGAGGTGCTTTTGGAATTTTTGATTCAGAAAGAGAGAAAAACAACCCATTCATTCTTCGATTGAAAGAAGCTGATGAAAAGTTGTATTACGAAATGCTTGAGCACGGTCGTAGAAATATCGCGCTATTAACGATCGCTCCAACTGGAACGACCAGTCTTATGACGCAAACCACTTCGGGAATTGAGCCTGTTTTCCTACCGGTTTACAAAAGAAGAAGAAAAGTAAATCCAAATGACAAGGAGGCTCGCGTAGATTTTGTTGATGAAGTTGGAGATTCATGGGAAGAATATGTGGTTTTCCACCATCGTTTTAAGCAGTGGATGAGCGCCAAAGGTTATGATACCGATAAGAATTACTCGAACGAAGAACTTGACAAACTGGTTAAACTTTCGCCTTACTACCAGGCAACGTCTAATGATGTAGACTGGCTTAGCAAAGTGAGAATGCAGGGAGCTGTACAAAAATGGATCGATCACTCTATTAGTGTGACCATCAACCTTCCAAACGATGCTACCGAGGAACTGGTTGGAAAACTGTACCTGGAAGCATGGGAAGCTGGTTGTAAAGGTGTTACTGTATATCGTGATGGTTCAAGATCTGGTGTTTTAATCTCTAACGACGAGAAAAAAGAGGAAGACGAAGAACAGACATCCGGATCTTTCCCTCTAAAAAGACCAGACGTTCTTACTGCAGATGTGGTTCGTTTCCAGAATAACAAGGATAAATGGATCGCATTTATAGGACTTGTAGATGACAGACCGTACGAGATTTTTACCGGTTTTGCAGATGATGAAGAAGGTATTCTTATTCCTCGCTGGGTGACTGAAGGTTATATCATCAAAGCCAGAAATGAAGACGGATCCTCTCGTTACGATTTCCAATATGAGAACAAGCGTGGTTACAAAACTACGATCGAAGGACTTTCACATAAATTCAATCCAGAGTTCTGGAATTACGCGAAATTGATCTCCAGTACGCTGCGTCATGGAATGTCTATCGACAAGGTTGTAGACCTGATTAACAGTCTGCAGCTGGACAGTGAATCCATCAACACCTGGAAAAATGGAGTGGTACGTGCTCTAAAACGTTTTATCGCTGATGGGACCGTCGCCAAGAAGGAGAAATGTAATAACTGTAATTCTTCTAATCTTATTTACCAGGAAGGTTGCCTCACCTGTAAAGATTGTGGCTCTTCAAAATGTGGATAATTTAATTGTTGTGAGTGTTAAACTGAAAAAAAGGTCTCGTGAGAACGAGACCTTTTTTTGTTTGAATATTTCTACTACTGAAGTTTAACCTTTACAATACCAATTTCATGCTTCTTCTGAAGATTTTCAGGCTCGATCCCGGGACCAATAGAAAACTGAAGCGCTTCCACCTCCTGCAGATCAAAACCTTCCGGGTTCTGGTGCTCAAAATAATAGGGTAGAAAACCAGGATAAGGACGTGGCAGCGTAACCGTTTTCACTGGTTTAAGCTCATCAAGTCTGATCCGTATCTCTTTTAAATGTTGATCTAATTCGATCACTTTCCCGAAAGCCGAACCGTTTTTCATCAATAAAGCAACCTGAAGTTTCTCGGTACCCGTTTTAAGATTACGAGCCTTAATGATGAGTTCCTTCTGATCTCCAGGAAGCCTTGCTCCTATTTTCTTCTGAAAATTAAACCGAAAAGAGTAATCATAAATTGGAGTTGCGTTTTTGTACTCTATATCTTCTGAAAATAATTCATCCAGTCTTACCTGAAATTCGTTTTCAACTGAATTTAGGGGAACAATTTGGTTGCCAGGCATCCATGAATGAACCACCATATCTGCATCCATAGACGCATCGAAAAGTGAGATAGCAGAACCTTTATCATAAATACGAGTAGAATAAACATCTTCTGAATAGAAATCCCAGTTCTCCGGACTACCCGAAACATCACCCGGGAATGTTCGTTTTCCATTCGTTGTTTCCAGAATAATGCGGTAAGTAAGTATTCCTGGCACAAGTAGATTTTGTGGTACATCTGCGGAATAATCGTATTGATTTTCTGCTTTCATTTCTACTACTTCGTAGCTATTTCCATTCTGAAACCATATTTCGGCTTTATTAATCTCCTCATTTGAAACGATCTCTGCATCAATAGAAAAACTCTGATTGGTCCCCGCGGCATTAACTGCTTTATGCAGGACGTAGGTACGGTCAACCGACTCTTCCACCGCCACAAAATTGTCGAGTTCCAAACGAAAGTCTCCTTTATAATTTTTGACATCAAAATTCTGCCCTTTTTGAGTTAGTAAATAGGTACCAGGAGAAATTGAAATCGCACCAGCTTCAGCCTCCTGAACTTCAGATTCCGCAATATTTATCTGTTGGAACTCAAAGTTTCCAGCAAGCCCGGGAATAGCTATTTTCATCTCGTTCAAATTGTACCTGATCACGGCAATTGTTTTTTCAAGACTATTATTTCCGAAGGGATCCTTGATTAGAAATGGGTCGGGCATTACTTCCAGACGCCAGACTCCTTCTTCTAGTTTATCCAAAAAATAAGCTCCTTTTCCTTCATATTCGATCACTTCAGAACTACCGTGACCCGCTATTTCTCTTAGTTCTGAAATCGCTTTAGGTTTTTCAGCATTAGAATTCGTGTAAATAAACTTTTCCGCAGAATTATAGACAGCAAGATCATCTTCATACTGAATGAGAAAGTCTCCAAATTTTAAGTTTTCGGGATAGGTTCCCTGCTCTTCGCCTAATTTGGTATGATGGAATATCTCCCCGGCGATCATAAGACCCAAAGCTTTATGCGGAGTATAATTGAGATTCATATAATGGGTATTATATTCTGTATTCCCATAGGCCAGAAAAGATGGATCATAGGCAAAATGCGTCCCGATCTGTATTCCCGCTTCTCGAAAACTGCGTGCCATTGCGAGATAGATATATGATTTATTAACATCGGCAGCATCAAACTCATACACCAGTTTAGCGGCATTATTATTTTCGATAGCACTGCTAAATGGAATATTATAATCGTTCACATTGGGAAGCAAATTCCCCGGGATCTCCTTCTTAAAACCAAGTCCGGTTGGATACCATTGAAAAGTACCACCCTGAATATCAGATTCAAAATAAGTATCTGCAAGGTGAACACTATGGGTGACGTTATAAAAAACAGGTTTCTGAGAACCGGAATCCCGAACAGCCTTCGCGAGTTTATTAATAAATTCTTTTACCTCTTCAGGAGTACCGCGATGATGTGGTTCATTGCTAATTTCAATAGCGATTAGATTCGGATCATTTTTGTAGGCAATTCCCGTATAAGGATTCACGTGGTTCATAAATTGCGTGAGATAATTTTGCTGGGCAGCGACCGCTTTGGGATTGGTCAAACTTCCTTCCTTGCCATACTTATTGGAAAATCCCGGAGTATCCTCGTCTGGTTCCGGCCAGCCATTTCCCCAATATGCGATAGGAGTGATCACAAAATTGATTTCGCGTTTTTTAAGTTCACTCAATAAATAATCAAACGCATCCAGGTGTTCATTCTGCAGTAAATTCCCCTCTGCATCGCTAATTTCTGTATCCCAGACGTGAAGACGATACAGATCAAAGTTGAGTCGGGAAAAATGGTAGAGATCTTTATCAATTTCAGCTTTGATTTCAAGTCCAAGTTTCTCGGCAGAACGGTAAGCATGCGCGAATGGTGCCGAATAATTGACTCCAAAGCCCTTTACCTCCTCTCCGGAAGGCTCCCAGCGAATAATCCCATGTTCGTCTACAACTGTAGTTATTTGAGAAAAAACAGGACAAATAGTTAAAAAAAGTACAGTAAGAACAGTAATCCAATCGAATATACGAGACATTAAAATTTAAAGTTTAGAGTGTACAGATGCCAATGGCTTCTTCAAGCGCTTTTAGCTTATTATCATAGGTTGGAATAAATTCCTGTGCGATATAACCATTAAAACCGGTATCAAGAATTGCCTGAATGATTGCAGGGTAATTCAATTCCTGAGAATTATTGATCTCGTTCCTCCCCGGATTTCCCGCGGTATGATAATGATTGATGTACGGATGAAATTCTCTAATGTTTCGAATAACGTCACCCTCCATGATCTGCATATGGTAAATATCGTAGAGTAATTTAAAGTTGGGTCGGTCCAGCCTTCTGGCAAGCTCAGCTCCCCACGACGTATGATCTGCCATATAATCTGGATGATTTACTTTGCTATTTAGCAATTCCATGACGAGCGTGACCTTGCGTGATTGAGCATGGTCCAACAAGGGCATTAATCCTTCTACACAGTTGTTCCAGCCAGTTTCATTATCCATCCCACGCCGACTTCCGGAAAAACAGATGACATTCTCAATATTATTATCAGCAGCTTTGTCGATGAGTTCTCTATAAGAAGTTTGCAATTTCTGATGATTTTCAGGGTCATTGAATCCATCGGTTAAACTGATAAAATCATCGGTAGCCATGGAACATGCCAGACCTTCCTCCTGCACGATTTCCCATTCTGAAGGTTTTAAAAGATCAATAGCGCTAATTCCTAATTCTCTGCAGGCCTTGGCAAACTCCTTAAGTGGAATATCTGCAAAACACCAGCGACAAACAGAATGATTGATCTTTGAAGTAGAGTCCTGTCGATTGTTAATTGCAATATCGAAACCGGATGCATTCGAAAATGATGGAATGGCGAGTAACCCAGCTCCAATTCCCAGGTTCTTTAATAGTGTTCTACGAGATTGATCTTTAGCCATCCTGAAATGTTTTTCCTAAATTAATAATAAATGTAATTCATACAATTATTATTTAAAGAAACTATTTTCAGACTTTAGAAAATCTCGAAATTATATCCTGCTTCTAATAATTGTAAGTAATTCTCTTTATTGAATTTATGCAAAAATGCTCCTCTTTTACTACCCGATTTATCTTTTTCTTCCAGTTTTTCTAAAACATTAAGGGATAAAACCTTTTTTCTAAAGTTTCTAGCGTCCAGTGGCTTCTGGTAGATCGCTTCATATAGGTTTTGTAATTGTGGAATCGTAAACTTTTCTGGCAGCAGCTCAAATCCAATGGGCCTGTGACGCGCATTATGTCTAAGTTGTTCCAATGCATCCTGTACCATTTGATCATGATCCAGAACCAATTCGGGAAGATCATCAATTTCAAACCAGCGGGCACCATAATGCTTTTCTAGCTTGTCTATATAATCCTCCACTCTAATTAAAGCGTACTGAGCCACAGAAATACATCGGTAACCCGGATCACGGTCCTGTTTACCATAAGTCTTTAATTGCTGCATAAAAACCTCTTTCAATCCGGTAGCCTCTTCTAAAACTCTCTGCCCTGCCAGCTCAAGATCTTCATCAAGCCGTACAAAGCTGCCTACAAGTGACCAGGAACCTTTGAAGGGCTCTACCTGGCGCTCGAAAACCAGCAATTTAAGCTTGCCCTCATGAAAGCCAAAAATAATACAGTCTGTTGCGACATACATTTTCTCCCTGATCTGGTAAAGGTCTGTTGGCTCGAAAACTTCCGGTTGTGAGTTCTTAGTGTGCATAATTATATTCTGAAACAATAAATGTAATTATGACATTTATTATATTTGAATTACTCAAAATTAATCAAGTCTTGACAAATATCAGATCTTTTTCTACGAAGCCTTCGGTTTTTGATGATTTCCAAGCGGAATTACTCGTTAATTCTCCTGGTCGAATCAATTTGATTGGAGAACATACAGATTATAATGAAGGCTTCGCGATGCCAACCGCGATCGATAAGCAAATAAGTTTCAAATTCAGAATAAATGATACGGAAAACTTCTGCAGGATATACAGTGATACTTTTAATAATGGATTTGAATTTCACCTCGACCAGCCATTAAAGAAGCAGAGCGACTGGAGAGATTATTTACTAGGCATCATT
>NZ_JBLVTK010000002.1:342261-343409 GCF_048285865.1 Christiangramia marina
GATTGTATGATTACCAGCGATCTTCCTACCGGTGCCGGGATAAGTTCTTCCGCAGCACTGGAATGTGGTTTCTGTGCGGGCCTTAATGAATTATTTGATCTGAATTTAAGCGACATTGAGATCGCAAAGATATCTCAATGTGCAGAAAATGAATTTGTAGGTTCTAACTGCGGAATCATGGATCAATTTGCTTCTGTTCTTAGCAAAAAGGATCATTTTATCAAATTGGATTGCCGAAGTCTTGCTACTGAATATATTCCTGCAGATCTCGGAAACTTTGAATTGCTACTGCTAAACACAAGGGTTTCTCATAATCTGGCCGACAGTGATTACAATTCCAGGCGTGAGGAATGTGAAGAAGCGATCAGGCTAATTCAATTGAAGAATTCGCAAATAAAAAGCTTGCGAGATGTGGATTATGACTTGCTAGAAGATTATCGATCTGAACTTTCTGAGCAGACTTACCAACGCTGTTTATATGTACTGCAGGAAAATGAGCGTGTGGAGGCAGCTGCAGATGCGCTTCGCAATAACGATCTTCAGGCCCTAGGGAAATTGATGTATGCTTCTCATCGCGGCTTGCAGCAGCAATATGAGGTGAGTTGCCAGGAACTCGATTTTCTGGTTAATTATGCTGAAAATAAGGAATTTATCTACGGAAGCAGAATGATGGGCGGTGGCTTTGGCGGCTGCACCATTAACCTTATAAATTCTGAAGATGTTGAAAGCTATATTACTGAAATTTCCGAAGCATATTTTGAAAGATTCAAGATCTACCCGGAAGCGATCAAAGTTGGACCTTCAGCCGGAACAGAAATAATAAAACTGGAATGTCATGAACAGTGAAATGAACAAACTACCTCATCGCAGGTATAATATTTTGACCGGTGAATGGATACTGGTTTCACCACATCGCACAAATAGACCATGGCAGGGTAAAACCGAAGAGAATAAAACCCATGATAAAGCCTCGTACGATCCGGGTTGCTATCTATGTCCAGGAAATACCAGGGCAAGCGGAGAAACGAATCCTAAGTATTCTGAACCTTATGCATTTATTAACGATTATAGCTCTCTGCTTCCGGATACTCCTAAAGTGAATTTTGAACAGGGCCTGCTGAAGGCTGAAACTGAAAAGGGAATTTGCA
>NZ_JBLVTK010000002.1:343526-369531 GCF_048285865.1 Christiangramia marina
ACATCAATTACGTCCAGATTTTTGAAAATAAAGGCGCTATTATGGGGTGTAGCAATCCGCATCCTCATGGACAAATATGGTCGCAATCTTCCATTCCAACCGAAATTTCGAAAAAATCAGAAAGATTCGTAGCATACTGGCAAAAGAACAACTCCAGCCTTCTGGGTGATTATTTACGTCAGGAGCTGGCTTTAAGAGAACGAATTCTGGATGAGAATGAGCATTTCGTATCCTTAATTCCATTCTGGGCGGTTTGGCCTTTCGAAGCGATGATCATTCCTAAAAGGCATCTTCAGCAAATAACAGATCTTGACGAGAATGAAGAGATCGCTTTTGCAGATATTATAAAGAAGCTGACTATAAAGTATGATAACCTGTTTGAAACATCATTTCCATATTCTTCCGGGATACACCAGGCCCCAACCAATGGCAAGGAACATCCTGAGTGGCACTTTCATATGAGCTTCTATCCGCCATTATTGCGATCTGCTACGGTAAAGAAATTTATGGTGGGTTATGAGATGTTTGCAGGACCTCAGCGAGACATCACGGCAGAACAGGCGGTTACAATGCTGAATGCGCAACCTGATAAACACTTTAACAAGAGCTAATTCTGAACATACTGCAACTTAAAAACCCTCGAAAGATCGATCTTTCGAGGGTTTTTTATTTATTGATCTTTGTTTAGTGTTAAGCGAAATATGCATATACGCCAACAACAATGATGATAATTGCAAAACCAACTGGTTTTACAAATTTCCAAGGAGTGATATCTACTTGTTTTGTATGTTCCTGTAAGTAAGGTGTTTTACGAGGTCTTAACTTTCCTATTACCAGCATGATCACGACGTTCAGAACGAAAAGAATTGCCATAACATCCAGGTAGTGAGGATAGGCGCTTGCCTCAATGGCTGCTAATTCAGCAGCATCTGTAATTCCACTGGCGGCGGCATCTTCTAAAGCACTTTCAGCGAGGTATGGCTTCAGTCCAAACTGGCTTAGGATATATAGTAGAGATCCTGATATAAGTCCGATTTTTGCAGCTATAGCTGGAACATACTTGGTTAAGTAACCAACTACAATGATCGTTAAGATTGGAATACTATATATTCCATTCACTTCCTGTAGATAGTCAAATAAACTACCTGCATTGGCTATTAAAGGAGCAATGAACATTGCTGCGACGGCAAGCACTATTCCGAAGATTTTACCATAACGAACGATGGTTTTCTCATTAGCATCCTTATTAATATGTTGCTTGTAAATATCGATTCCGAAGAGGGTTACCGAACTATTTAATACACTATTAAAGGAACTTAGAATCGCTCCAAAAATAACAGCTGCAAAGAATCCAATTAAATAACCAGGCAATACTCTATTCACCAAAAGCGGGTATGCTTCATCTCCATTTTCCAGATCTGCACCAAAAATATGGAAAGCGATGATACCAGGAAGAACAACAATCAGTGGCCCTAGGATCTTGATAAAAGAGGCTAGCATTAAACCTTTCTGTCCTTCCTTCAGATTTTTAGCAGCAAGAGCACGCTGAATGATCTGTTGATTAGTTCCCCAATAGAAAAGTTGTACCAACATCATTCCTGTAAAAAGAGTATGGAAAGGAACCGGGCTGGTCTCATCTCCCATGGACTGAAATTTCTCTGGATTAGTTTCTGTTAGCGTTGTGATTCCTTCCAAAAAACTACCATCTCCAATGATCACCAATCCAAAAATAGGTACCAGAATCCCTCCGATTAATAGTCCGATTGCGTTGATACTATCAGATACGGCTACTGCTTTTAATCCGCCAAAAACAGCATAAATAGATCCAATAATTCCAATTCCCCATACGCAGATCTTAATAGCTGCATCATCTGAAACTCCTAATAGAGTTGGAACGTCAAACATCCCGCTGATCGCTACAGATCCGGAATAGAGAATAATTGGTAACAGAACAACTACATATCCTGTAAGGAATAAACCTGAAGTAAGTGTTTTGGTGGTGACATCATATCGTTCAGCCAGAAATTGCGGGACCGTAGTGAGCCCTCCTTTCAAGTATCTTGGTAGTAAAAAAATCGCAGTAACGACGATGGCGATAGCGGCAAGAGTTTCCCAGGCCATTACCGATAAACCGTTGGCATATGAACTTCCATTCAAACCGACGATCTGCTCGGTAGAGAGATTTGTTAGTAATAAAGAACCTGCTATTACGCCGGCAGTCAGACTTCTGCCACCTAAGAAATAACCATCACTGGTGGACTCATCAGTTCTTCTGGTTGCGAAATATGCGATAATAGCTACGAGTGCTGTAAATCCAACGAAGGATAAAATTCCTATCATAATCTTTTCTTAAAATCTTCGGTTAAATATAGAATTATTATTTTACAGAAAAAGCAAAAACGATGTTGTTTTCATAGACTTCACCCGGTTTTAGCAGACTGCTAGGAAAGTTTCTGAAATTAGGAGCATCAGGATAGTTTTGTGCTTCGATCGCGACCGCTGGAAAGTTCTTATCCAACTTATTGAGATACACTATATCTGCCGGAAGACTTTCCGGAGAATAGATGACTAACACTGGCTGATTGCTCATCACTTTTAGCTTAATACCAGTGAGCGGAGCGAATAATTGTGCCTGCACTTCATTTTCCATAACATCAAGCACGTAAACATCATCAAGTTCTCTATTACCCAACAACTTATTCTCTCGATAGTCCTTAGGATGATCCCTGAGTTTCGTCAAATTTCCTGTTGGTAGATTGTATTCATCCAGTTCCAGTATTTTGGAAGAATTTACCTGCATGAAATGATCGCTAATACTGCCTCCTCCATTCAAATTGAAGTAGGTATGATTGGTCAGGTTAATGATCGTATTTCTATCTGTTGTGGCCTGGTATGAAAGCTTCACTTTGTTATCCTCGGTCAGGGTGTAGGTAGTCTCAACTTTAATTTCGCCAGGATAACCTTCTTCCATATGCTTGCTTACGTAAGTCAGTTTTACTGAAGGATTCGGTGCTTCTGTGATCTTTTTGATCTCCCATATCTTCGTTTGAAATCCATTAACTCCTCCATGCAAATGTGCTTTGTCTAAATTCTCTTCCAGTTTAAAATCTTCCTCTCCAATGCTGAATTTCCCCTCAGCAATTCTTCCCGCAAAACGACCAATACTGGCTCCAAAACATTTATTATGCTCCCAGTAAGTTTCGCTAATATAATCGGTGATCTGGGCAGGACCTGCAACAACTTCTACCGGCTTGTCATTCTTATCTTTTAAACTAAAGCTAAACAATGTCGCTCCAAGGTTCAAAATCTTTAGCTTGCTCTGCTGCCCATTTTCTAGCTCGATGATCTTTAGATCTTCTTCCTGTACTGTTTTCAACATACTTATTTTTTACTCTGTACCCAGTTGTCCACTTTAGTCTCCAGAATTGTTAGTGGTAAAGCACCATCCGTTAAAACGACATCGTGAAACTCACGTATATCAAAGGCTTCTCCCAGTGCAGTTTTCGCCTTTTCTCTTAGTTCCAGGATCTTGTTCATCCCTATCTTGTAAGCAGTCGCCTGTCCTGGCATTACAATATGTCGTTCTACCATTTTAACGCAGGCACTTTCAGCAGCTGGGGTATTTTCACGATAATAATCTATTCCTTCCTGCCTGGTCCATTTTTTAGCATGAATCCCGGTATCTACAACCAGTCTGCAGGATCTCCAGAGTTCCATAGCAAGCCGACCAAAATCTGAATAAGGATCTTTATAGAATCCTATTTCCTTCGGAATATATTCACTGTATAATCCCCAACCTTCCACATAAGCAGTGTAAAAGCTGAATTTTCTAAATTCTGGGATAGAATCCAGTTCCTGCGCAATAGCGATCTGCATATGATGGCCTGGAATTCCTTCATGGTATGCCAGTGCTTCCATTTCATATTTAGGCATCGCTTTCATGTCATAAAGATTGGCATAGTAAGTTCCAGGGCGGGAACCATCCAGAGCGGGTTGTTGATAGAAAGCTTTACCAGCACTTTTTTCTCTAAAAGGTTCAACCGCTTTTACTACGATATCTGCTTCAGGCATGGTATGGAACAATTCCGGAAGCCTGGTTTTCATAGTATTGATCACCTGTTTAGCTTGTGATAAATATTCTTCTTTTCCAGCTTCAGTATCTGCAAAATAAAATTGCTCATCATTTTTCATGAAATCAAAGAAATCCTGAAGACTACCTTCAAAACCTGTTTGTTCCATGATCTTCTCCATTTCCGAATGAATTCGAGCTACTTCGCTCAAACCTATCTGGTGGATTTCTTCTGCCGAAAGATCTGTGGTGGTTACTCTCTTTAAAGCAAGTTCATAAAACTCCTCCCCTTTTGGGAATTTCCATACACCAGCTTCTTCAGTAGCGCGCAATTGCTGATTCTCCAAATGATCTATCAAACTCTGGTAAGCAGGCTGAACATGATCTACAAGTGCCTCTTCCGCAGCATTGACCAGTTTAGTTCGTTCCGCATCTTCCAGATCTAATTGATCGATCTTCGTGGTGAAATCTTCCAGTAAGGCACTGGCGTTAGCCGACTTCGAAAATGGCTTTCCTTTGATGATGTTCCTTGAAGCATCAAGTGTTCTGTCGAATACGAATTTAGGAGGAATGATACCATTCTGTTCTCTAAGCTGCAACTGTTCGATCACATCTTTCATCACTTTCTCAAGTCCTTCCAGTCTGGCAATATAAGCCCTGGCGTCACCAATGGAATCTATGCGATGCATATTGATTAGAAAAGCAGGAAGTTCTGCATGTAGCCCGTGCATTTGCTCAATAGGATAATTGTAGAACCTGAAATCATAATCATCGATCTCATTTTGAACCTGCCTGCGATACAGATCGTAGCTCAACCTGGTATCTTCATCCAAAGCTGCTACATCTACCTGATCCAGGTAATCCATACGTTCCCGTGCCTGTTCAAGATCTTCTGCATATTTAAGATTGGAATAATCATCCCATCGATCATAATTTGTTTTCAGCCCTCTTCGGGTCTGGGTCTCTGGAGATTCCTGAACTTCTTTTTCGAACTCACGCGCAAAGTAAGCGTTCATTTCTTCGGAAGCGCTTTGCTGCTCCTCTTCAGAGTAATCTGAATTTTGCTTTTCATTGCCACATGAGCTTAGCAAAATTCCGAATAACAATAGGTAAACTGATTTTCTCATTTTAAGCTTATTCTTCTAAAACTGAAAATTTAATGGCTGAATCTCCGTAGATCGTATGTGTTTGCTTCTGAAAATCTTCCTCTTCAGCTTCAAAGATATTATCTACATAAGTCTGTGGATTCCGGTCGATTAGTGGAAACCATGTACTCTGAATCTGGATCTGGACTTTATGACCTTTTTTAAAGGTATGATTCACACCCTGCAACGTAAGATTTACATCGGTCTTTTTATTAGGCTCAAATGCTT
Organism: Christiangramia marina; assembly: GCF_048285865.1. Taxonomy (NCBI): domain Bacteria; kingdom Pseudomonadati; phylum Bacteroidota; class Flavobacteriia; order Flavobacteriales; family Flavobacteriaceae; genus Christiangramia; species Christiangramia marina. The sequence continues at coordinate 348,969 of NZ_JBLVTK010000002.1, forward strand.
CCGGTTTTTCGAAGCTATTTCTGAATCTTCCACGCATCACCTCACTACGAACCATCATATGATAATTGCTCATTTTAAGATGAGGCATGGTTTCTTCGTAGTTCTCTGCATCTTCAGGATAAACATCCACCAATTTTACCACCCAGTCTGCTGAAGTTCCCGTTGTTGCAACTTTCAACATTGCTTCAATCGGTCCGGTCATTTTCATATCTTCTTCCAGAACTTCCGTTTCAAACACCAGAACATCTGGTCTTCTGGCTGCGAACCGCTGATCTCCAGACATATATTCTCTTGGCGTAAACACCATTTTGATCTCATTGTTATAAGAAACTGGTTTTGCTGGATCACTCACAAAAGTTTCTTCATGATCTGAAGATGTCTCTAATAATTGCTCCTTAGCTCCCAGATACCAGGTTTTATCTGTAGTATTCTTAGGTGGCCATTCAGCATAATCATTCCATTCGCGTGCTCCAGTGTCATAAATGTGTGCTTCCGGTAATCGCAAAGCATCCTTAGTTTTTTTCTTCAGAAAATGATTGAAAAATTCGGTTTCATAATCTCTTTGGAAATGAGTGGAAATACTATCGCCAAAATAGACATTCCCTACAGATTGTCTTCCAGATTCCCTTGCCCAGTCACCATGACTCCAGGGACCAAAAACGATCATATTGTGATTCTCACTATTCTCTTCTATGCTCTTATAAATATTGAAAGGTCCGTACAGATCCTCTGCATCAAATAGTCCGCCCACGATCATTACCGCCGGCTTAATATCTTTCATATGCTGAACGATCCCTCGTTTTTGCCAGAACTCATCATAATTTGGATGTTCTTTTAGCTGTTGCCAGAACTCGTTATCCTCTTTATAATATTCATCGAGATTGCTCAAGGGACCCGCATCCATAAAAAACTGGTATTGATCCTGAGTTTTCAGATCTGGAAAGTCGTACCAGCTGGTATCTACAGGAGTATCTTTCTGATATCCAAAAACCGCCGTAGCTCTCCAGTAGCTTAGTAAATAAGCGCCGTTATGGTGAAAATCATCAAAGAAGAAATCACCGATACTTGCCTGAGGAGATGCTGCTTTAAGAGCTGGATGCCCACTTAAAAGTGAATACGTACTGTAAAATCCTGGATAGGAAATCCCCCAGGTTCCAACCTTTCCATTGTTATTTTCCACATTATTGATTAGCCATTCTATCGTATCGTAAGTATCGCTGGCTTCATCTACCTCTTTCCCTTTTTTATTCGGAATAAAGGCACGCATATTATCATATTTTCCTTCGCTCATCCATCTACCGCGTACATCCTGATAAACGATAATGTTCCCTTCTTTCATCATGATCTCATTAGGACCGATCTTGGATCTGAACTGATCTTCTCCATAAGGTCGGGAACTATAGGGAGTTCGCTGCATCAATATGGGATATTCAGCTGAAGTATCCTTTGGAGTATAGATCGTAGTGTGAAGTTTTACACCGTCTCGCATGGGGATGTCTACTTCCATTTTATCGTAATGGTCTTTGACATCGTAATCTGTCTCATTTTGAGCACTTAAGGGATTCAGTATAAACAGAAGTAATACTAAAAACAGGGAAGTATTGAATATTTTCATTCGGTTATTTTTATAAAGCGTCTAAAGATAGAAATTAGGTAAGTATTCCTGAAGGAATTCAGGAAAAACACGAACTTGCACACAATAAATATGTCTATTCTTTTAGCTGAAGCTTATTTTCAGGATTTCCCGATCTCCTTTTTCTACGGAAAAGCGATTATCTGCACGTTGGTTGATAATCCAGACGAGATCTTCTCCAGAAAATAGTAGCCAGGTTTGCTCTTTTTGAGGTAAGCTGAATTTTTCATCTTTGAAATAATCACTCAGCTTCTTTTTTCCTTTCATTCCGAAGGGAACAAAAAAGTCACCCTCTTTCCATTTCCTAATCAGCAAAGGAAATTTTAATTTGCGAATAGGGACAAAAATACTGTGGTTTGCCGACTTGTCAAATTTTTCAACTTCGGTCAAATGCAGAGTTCCAAATTCAGGGATCATAACAAACTCCTCCCCTTTTTCAAGTTGGTATTCTTTATTGATCGACTCATCCTGAATCTCAGTAAGCAATAACCTATTCCTATCCTTAATAAGCCTGTGGGTATCTGAAAGCACCATTTTACCAGTCTGCGCGTCCATAAGGTCATGCACATCGTTCCACTCAGTAAACCCAAATGATTTGAGCAATTGGTAAAGTACCTGTTTCGAATTAGGCACTTTCTTTAAAAAGGCAATATCCAGGGCGTAACCAAACACGTCCCTACTTATGATCTTTGGATAAAGCAGACTCATATAATCCTCTACCAGTTCCATGCTTTCGTTCAAATGTTGCTGAGTTTTCGCAAAAGTTTCAAGTAACTGTGGATTAAGCTCCTGCATAAGTGGCACCATATGATGTCTTATACGGTTTCTCATATATTTATCTGAAGCATTACTGGAATCTTCCCGCCATTTTAAACTTTTACTATTGGCAAATTCTTCGATTTCAGACCTGGAAAAATTGATTAGTGGTCTTATGAGTTGACGATGTTTATCTTTAATTCCCTGCAAACCTTCCGGGCCGGTACCACGAATAAGATTGATCAAAAAAGTTTCAAGATTATCATTCGCATGATGTGCTGTTAAAGTATAATCAAACTCCATGGAATTTGAAAGTTCCTCAAACCAGTTGTAACGTAATTCCCGGGCAGCCATTTGAATAGAAATACCAGCATTTTCAGCAAACTTCAGCGTATTAAAACTCTGAGTGAAAAATGGGACTTCCAATTTTTCTGCAAGTTCTTTTACAAAGGCTTCATCTGCATCACTTTCTTCTCCTCTGAGATTGAAATTACAATGTGCGACGGAAAACTCCATTTTTGACAACTTACATAGATGCGCCAGAACAACACTATCCACACCACCACTTACGGCGATCAACAATTTATTGGTGCAAAGAAAAGGGTATTCCTCTTTGATGATCTTTTTGAAGGCTTTTTCCATATCTAATCAAATATACAAAGCCTGAATTTAATAAAAAGCAGCTTAAAGATTCTCCAGAACTTCACGTAATGCCTTGGATTTCAACAGACATTCTTCATATTCTTTTTCGGGATTCGATTTGGCAGTAATAGCTCCTCCTACAGAAAATGACAGATACTTATTCGTAGAATTATAAAGAATACTACGAATTACCACGTTAAAATCGAAATCACCTTCTGGAGAGAAATAGCCCACAGCGCCGCTATAGAGTCCGCGCTTAGTACTTTCTAGCTTCTCTATGATCTTCATTGCTGAAATCTTGGGTGCTCCGGTCATACTTCCCATGGGGAAACTCGTTCGTAGTGCCTCCACCGGTTCAATGCCTTTGGCAATCGTGGCGGTGACTGAAGAAATCATCTGGTGTACCTGTTTAAAAGAATACACTTTGCACAGTTCATCCACTTTTACTGAGCCTTTTTCAGCAATTCTGGAAAGATCATTCCTAACAAGATCCACAATCATGACGTTTTCCGACATTTCTTTTGGATCCCTGGCCAAATTAAGAGCAATTTCCTTATCCTCCTCAGGATTGGAAGATCTTCTCGCAGTACCTTTAATGGGCTGGGTAAGCAATTGTTCACCTTTTTTACGTAGATAACGCTCCGGGGAAGCCGAAACCAGATTGATGTTTTCGAGTCTGAGGAAAGCAGCGAAAGGAGGTGTTGAGATCTCATTAAGACTCTGGTAGATAGAAAATGCATTTAGATCCACATTTTCACTGAAGAATTCCTGGCATAAGTTCGCTTCATAAATATCCCCACGATGTATATGTTCCAGCATTGCTCCTACCTTTTCAAGATACTCCTCCTTACTAATTCTGGATTGTATTTCTATTTTCTCTTCAGCAATTTCAGTTTTAAACTTAAGATTCTGAATCTCTTCAAAATCAGTTTCAATTTCGTCATCTACCATTCTCAGGTAAACAAATTCAACAATATTATCTTTTAAAAATACCAGTTTTTGAGGCTGAAAAAAATAAAGATCTGGAAATTGAAGTCCGTCATAATTAGAAGATTTTAGTCGCTCAACGTCATTTTTAAGGTCATAGCTTAAATAACCAAAGATCCAGTCTTTGGTAGTTTGCTGATATTCCTTCAGCTTATCGAAGGCATTATGATGATCGGTTTTGATAGCGGTAAATGCTTCTACAGCAAGTACTGCTTCGAATTCGGTAGTTTCCGAAGAATCCAGATTACTATCTAGCCATACGACATCCGGAAAGCTGCTTCCCCAGGTGAGTAATTTCTTTTTGAAATCTGCCATATCCTGTACGGCGAAAGATCTTTTTGTTCTCAATTATGCTTCGATTTGATGCGCAAAGGTAGTAAGCACATCTTCAATTCCCATATCCAGCACTTCGTTTGTCACCTTAGCATCTTCAAAATTATCCTGAAATGATGGAAAACTAAAGCTTTCGATCACATCGCCGCCAAATCTTCCGAAGATATCACGGCAATAATCCAGAGAACCTTTGGCTCCGCGTTTACCCGGAGAAGTACTTACCAAAAGGATCTTTTTTCCTTCAAGAAAGTTTTTCTGATTCCGGGATAGCCAGTCGATGATATTCTTAAAAAATGCAGAAGCAGTGCCATTGTGCTCATTCACCGCAATGATCAAGGCGTCATGATCACGAATATGATTGTGAATGATTTTCGCGTTCATTGGAATTCCCGATTCCCTTTCGATATCTTCATCATAAACTGGCAAAGGAAAATTGGTTAATTGAAGCATTTTGATCTCATGTCCCTGAATACGTCCAGTAATATGATCCAAAAGTCTTTGATTTATGGAAGTACTGCTGTTAGAACCAGCGAAGGCAAGAATCTTTTTCATGTTTGATTTTCTCTAAAATTACTGAAAATTTATCTTAGCTTTTCGTTTAAAAACCTGGTAAGAGAGCAACTTAAATAAAATTTATGGAGAAGACCACTCATTATATAGAGAATGAACATCTAAAGATTGGAGTTCTGGAAACTGGCGCCGAGCTTTGCAGTATTCTGAATAAAAAATCTGGAAGAGAACATATTTGGCAGGCAGATGCAAATGTTTGGGGAAGTCATGCGCCTATTCTTTTTCCAATTATTGGAATGCTGAAAGATGGGGAATATAAATTTGAAGGCGCAACTTATAGTCTACCAAAACATGGAATCATACGGCATAACGACCAGATAAGACTAAAAGAGAGAACCGAAGATCAGCTTGTTTTTGAACTTCTTTATTCTGAAGAAACCTTAAAAATGTATCCATTTAAATTCGCCTTCAGGATCTATTTTATTCTGAAGGATAAGCAACTGGAGGTAAAACATCATGTTACCAATCTTGATGATAAGCCTTTATATTTCTCGCTTGGAGGTCATCCAGCCTTCAATATTCTCTATTCTGAAAATGAAAAAATCGAGGATTATTCCCTTCAGTTTGACCAGAAATTAGACCTTACGACAGAGATCCTTGATAAAAACGGCTTACTTGGTGAGAAAGAGGAAGTGATACTTAAAGATGAGCAAAACCTACAGCTTAGACCAGATCTCTTCGATAAAGACGCGTTAATCTTCAGAAGTATTACATCAAAAAAAGTAGAGCTGCACAGCAAAACTGAAGGTGCTATTTTAGGTCTGGAATTTGAAGATTTCAAGGACCTTGGGATCTGGGCAAAACCAAACGCAGCTTTTGTTTGCATAGAACCATGGCTTGGCTATACGGATCTTGCAAATTCTAGTAAAAATTTCAAGGAAAAAGCCGGGAATGAAGTGCTGAATGCGAATGATGATTTTAAGGCTAGTTACCAGATTAGCATTTACTAGTATATAAATGTGCAGGTTAGCACGTTAAGCAGTACCTTTGCAAAAATAAAAACTTATACTTTGAGCTTTCAGGATCTAAACCTAAACACTCCACTGCGTAATGCATTGGAAGATCTTAATTTCCAGACACCTACTCCAATCCAGGAACAGGCGTTTTCATCGATCATGTCTGGACGGGATGTTGTTGGGATCGCGCAAACGGGAACTGGTAAGACCTTTGCCTATTTGCTACCACTGTTAAGAATGCTCAAATATTCAGAACAAAAAAATCCACGGATCTTGATTCTTGTTCCAACCCGTGAACTGGTAGTCCAGGTTGTTGAGGAAATAGAAAAGATCGCAAAGTATATCAATGTACGAATTTCAGGAATCTATGGCGGCGTTAACATAAATACGCAACACCAGGATTTAATGCAGGGACAGGACATCCTGGTAGCGACTCCACGACGATTGTATGATCTTGTACTTCGCAGAGCTGTTCAGTTAAAATCCATTCAGAAATTCGTGATCGATGAAGTGGATGTGATGCTGGATCTTGGATTCAAATTCCAGGTGAATAATATCCTCGAACTGCTTCCGCAGAACAGGCAGAGTATTATGTTTTCGGCAACTATGACCGAAACCGTGGAAGCGATGATCGACGCAAACTTCAAAACTCCCGAGAAAATATCGGTTGCCGTAAGTGGTACACCTCTTGAAAATATAGAGCAGCGAGCTTATAAAGTCCCTAATTTCAATACGAAGGCGAATCTTTTTAAAGAACTGTTCACCGATGAAGATGAATATAAAAAAGTGTTGATTTTCACGACCGATAAGCGTTTTGCTGATAAACTATACGATATTCTTAATGCCGAATTCAGGCATCAGGTAAGTATGGTTCATACAGGAAAGAGTCAGAATTACCGACTCAACAGTCTGGAGGAATTTGCTGAAGGTCGTACGCGTATCATGATCTCTACAGATGTAATGGCTCGTGGTCTGGATATCGAGAATGTTTCACACGTGATCAACCTGGACACTCCGCATTATCCTGAAAATTATATGCACCGTATTGGTCGTACCGGTCGTGCTGAAAAGAAAGGTGTAGCGATCATTTTCAAAACCGAAGCTGAAGCTGAAAATTACAATAAGATCGAAACCCTGATGGATATGCAAATTCCGGAACATTCGATCCCGGAGACTGTTGAAATTTCCACAGAATTGATCGAGGAAGAAAAGCCAAGATCTATAGAGATCTATAATCCGCATTCAGATGATCAGGAAGCAGGACCGGCATTTCACGAGAAAAAAGATAAAAATAAAAAGGTAAATCTTGGGGGTAGTTATCGCCGGGAAATTGCCAAAAAATATAAGAAACCAAAAACCCGTGGTGACAAGAACGCCAACCGGAGATGGAAAAAATAAAAAAAGGAGCGCATTTGCGCTCCTTTATGTTTATGATCTGTTTTTCTTCTTTGCTGCCTTCGCTGCTCTCTTTTCTTTTAAACTCAGCACCGGTTCTTTCTTAGCTGAATTCTTTGAAGGTGATTTTTCTTTCGCCATGATTTCTGAAATTAGAATTAACGGTTAAATGTAGTGAATGTTTCTTCACGAAAATGAAAAATAATAAAGCGCTATAAAATTTACTACACGTTAATACCCTTCAGGGTTATGGCTGTTCGCAAATTGATTGATGATAGACCTAGTAAGTGTTAGTCGTATTGGCATCGAGATCAGACTTGCGAATCCAATTGAGAATAAAACTGGAGATCCTACCAAACAAAAAGGTAAATCCACCGAATAATGGAGCCAGTAAACTCACTTTCAGCCCTGCTGCAAACATTGCCGGGTTCACGTTATCAAGTGACTCAAAAGCATCAAAGATCTGTATCAGGCCTATAAATTGCGTAAAGAGTCCAATCACTAATGCGATCAATGCCAGTTGATTAATCAGAGAAATGTTCTTTCGAAATTTATGCCCAGCTGCAGTTACATTGATGGCTGCCCGAACGACCAGAAATATTATAATAAAGAATGAAATTAAGATAAGGCTCATTGCTAATGGTCCACCTTCATTAATTCGATCCCCAAGCTGCTGAAAGAAACCCGGGTTTTGAAAAAGAATACTACTTAGTAAAATCATCATTTAGTTTTATTGGTTAATGATAGCAAACTTAGGAGGAAGTTGGTTCAAAAATTTAGAATTGAGACCAGTTGCGTGTTTTTGACCTGATTCTACCAGTTACCAAATTTTTCCAGTTCTATTCTGAAAGCGATGTTATCCAGCTCCTTAAAATAGTAATTCGTCGCAATAATTTTTATTAACCGAAATTAAGTCACATTTTTATCCACTAATGAAGCTAAGTTCGGTCATCCTGGGAATAGGAAAGAAATTTCTACTACACAGCCTTTTCTGGCTCGTGGTCTTGCTTTATTTCACCTTCTTTTTTGGATTTGAAGATTCAGCATTCATGCAGGTAATGAACTTTTCATCTTTCTTTCTGCCTGTCACCATTTTGACTACCTATACATTTATTTACAGGATCATTCCTCGATATATTATTCCGAAAAAGTATTTGCAATTTGGTCTATATAGCTTAGCTGCACTTGTAATTTCAGCCTGCTATATCACAATTTCGGCTTTTTACGCAAAGGTGCTGACTTCCGGTTATGAATATCAGGGTAGTTTTCCTATTACGAAAAGTCTAATTTATATCATGATTAGCGTCTACCTGGTAGTGGCGCTTGCTTCCGCATTTAGTCTGCTGAAATATAATTATTCTACCGCAGCTAAGAACGAAGAACTAAAGAACAGGATCCTTGAAGCGCAGTTGAAATTAAAAGAACAAGAGCTTCAATATCTGAAGATGCAGATTCATCCTCATTTTCTTTTCAATTCGCTGAACACCATTTATGGCCTAAGTTTAGCTAATCATCATACTACTTCAGAAATGATCCTGCAACTTTCAGATTTACTGGATTATATTCTTTACCAAACCAAAAAGCCAGTGGTCTCGCTGAAGGATGAAATAAAACATATCACTAACTATATTGATCTGGAAAAAAAACGCTTTCAGGAGCTCCTCATCGTTGATTTTGAAATCGAGGAATTCATAGAAGAAATTCAGATTGCGCCCATGTTATTATTGCCTTTTGTAGAAAATTGTTTCAAGCATGGTCGTGGCGCCGATGGAAAATTGGAAATCAGCATTAAAATAAAAGTAAAGAATGACCAATTAATGTTTTTGATAGAAAATTCAAAAGCTCAGCTCTCAGCAGAACATTCAGAAAATGGTATTGGTCTTGAAAATATTAAACGAAGACTTGATCTGCTATATGAGAATAATTATCAACTTGATATTGAGACCAGACCAGATCATTATTACGTAAGATTGATGCTGAAATTTTCCAAAAATACTGTTTATGCCTGATAACATTCGCTGTTTGATAGTAGATGATGAACCTGTTGCCCTGGACATTCTGAAAAATCATATTTCAAAGATAGATTTCCTGGAGATCGTACTGGCTTGCCGGAATGCTACAGAGGCATTTAATTGTATTAGTTCGAACAAAATTGACTTGATATTTCTGGATATTAACATGCCTGGAATTACAGGGATCGCATTTGCAAAATCTATTAATAAAGATATCAAGATCATTTTCACCACCGCTTACAGAGAATTTGCGATCGAGGGATTTGATCTTCACGCAGCAGATTATTTACTCAAACCTATTTCCTTCGAAAGATTTCTTGATGCAGTTAATAATTTCAGGCACCTCTATTCTTTTCAAACAAACGAAAATCTGCCTGCTTCTTCCAATGAGTTCTTTTTTGTTAAGATCGACCGGAAAATGCATAAAATAGATTTTCAGAAGATCTTATGGATAGAAAGTTTGAGCGATTACCTGAAAATAGAAACCACCGAAGGCACGAAAGTTACCAGAGAGACAATTTCCTCCATTGAAGAGAAACTTCCAGATGCTAATTTTCTAAGAATTCACAGATCATATATCATCAACATCTGTAAAATTGAGTCGTATTCTCATGAAGAAGTTGTTATAGAGAATAAGTCGTTACCAATTAGTCGCACTTATAAGGAGAAGGCATTAAATATCCTTAAGACCTTCGATTAAAATTTCTCAGCCTGTTTAAGCCAGCATCTAATGTAAAAAATTGCCACTGATATGCTACTGTGCAACGGTTGGTACAGCATTCTTCATTGCAAGATTGCGGATTATAAAATTTCAGTAATTATCGATGAGATATAGATCTGGAAAATAACGGTTTCATATTGCACGGTATTTAAGTACTACTTCCGGATCAATATTTTTTTTAAAAATGGAGCATTCTGAAGCCTCGCGCAAGCAAAAAATAAAGCCCGGACATCATAACGTCCGGGCTCAAAAATATACCGTAATTTATCTAATTCTAGATATGTAAAGCTCTGTTTTCAGTAGCGGCAAGAGCGGCTTCCTTAACAGCTTCAGCATAGGTCGGGTGAGCATGGCTCATTCTCGCTATATCTTCCGCAGAAGCTCTGAATTCCATAGCGGTAACCGCTTCAGCAATAAGATCTGCAGTTCTTGCGCCAATCATGTGCACTCCAAGAACCTCATCTGTCTTTTCATCAGCAAGGATCTTTATAAGTCCGTCAATGTCTCCACTGGCTCTCGAACGTCCTAAAGCTCGCATAGGAAATTTACCCTCCTTGTACTTCACTCCCATTTCCTTTAATTGCTCCTCAGTTTTTCCAACTGAAGCAACTTCAGGCCATGTGTAGACTACTCCCGGAATCAGGTTATAATCGATATGAGGTTTTTGCCCCGCAATCAATTCAGCAACCATCGTTCCTTCTTCTTCAGCTTTATGAGCAAGCATGGCACCGCGCACCACATCTCCAATTGCATAGATATTATCTACATTGGTTTGCAAATGCTCGTTTACCTTAACTCTACCTTTATCATCAAGTTCAACTCCTGCAGCATCTGCGTTCAAACCATTTGTAAAAGGTTTTCTTCCTACAGAAACAAGGCAGTAATCTCCTTTTATCTCGATTTCCTTATCTTTTTTATCATCTGCTTTTATCGTGATCTCGTCACCGTTTCTTTCAACAGACTTCACTTTGGTACTTACGTGGAATTTGATTCCCTGCTTCTTTAAAACTTTCTGAAGCTCTTTAGAAAGCGCGCTGTCCATAGTAGGAATGATACGATCCAAATATTCAACAACCGTTACTTCAGCTCCCAGGCGACGATAAACCTGCCCCAATTCCAGCCCGATCACACCTCCACCAATTACGATCATGTGCTTAGGAACCTCTTTAAGTTTAAGTGCTTCCGTAGAAGTGATCACTCTTTCCTTATCCAGTTCAATAAAAGGAAGACTTACCGGTTTAGAACCTGTAGCAATAATAATTTTTTTTGCTTCTATAGTTTTGGTATCTCCTTCTCCTTCAATCTTGATGTGAGTCTTATCTTCAAAAGAACCTACTCCTTCATAAACATCGATCTTGTTCTTATCCATAAGGAATTTCACTCCGTCACAGGTTTGCTGAACAACAGATGATTTTCTATCCATCATTTTTTCCAGGTTTAGCTTTACCTCTCCCGGAATTTCGATACCGTGTTCTTCAAAATGTTTGATCGCATCCTCAAAATGGTGTGAGGAATCAAGTAGAGCTTTACTTGGAATACAACCTACGTTTAAACAGGTCCCACCAAGTGTGGAATATTTCTCTATGATCGCAGTTTTCATCCCAAGTTGTGCGCAGCGAATCGCAGCAACGTATCCACCTGGTCCCGATCCTATAACTGCAACATCATATGTACTCATAATTGTATGTTTTTACTAATTTTTGAACAAATTGATTACAAAAGTACGACTATTCTCTACAATGACCAATGCACCTGAGAGTCCTGACAAAATTTTAAGAATTACAGATTAATGATCGTGCTTTGCTTCACTTTGTTGATCGTAAAGACACTTTTTGTACTCCCAATATGATCCAGGCTGGTAAGCTTAGCGACCATAAATTCACGATATTCATCCATGTCTTTTACCAGAACTTTCAATATATAATCATAGTCTCCGCTCACATGTAAACATTCGATAACTTCGGGTAGACTGGTGATATCCTTTTCGAATTTTGTAAGTATTTCTTTTTTGTGCTGAATAAGTTTGATCTGGCAAAGAACCATAAAACCCTTCCCGACATTCTCCGGGTTCACTAATGCAACATATTTCGCAATGATTCCATCGCGTTCCAGCTTTTTAATACGTTCGTAAATCGCAGTAACTGAAAGTTTCAGGTCATTCGCGATCTCCTTATTTGTCTTTTTGCTATCCTCTTGAAGATGCTTTAAAATTCTTTTATCCAGCTCATCAATTTTCATACGCTTATCATTATGGGTTTCTGAACTTAAAATTTTTCGGTCAAAATTATTTGCAGACTATAAAATTAGATATTTAATCTATAATACAATCACTTCATAGTTTTATATTCTACTCATACCTATATTACTTGTTCTTAAGTCGGTTTTACCAGAAATTTGAATATATAAAGTCAGAAATCATGAAATACAAACCAGCAGATCACATTCAGGACTTACAATATTTTGGAGAATTTGGAGGTGTGAACCCTTCTATATCAGATTCTTCAACTTACACTTTTCTTTCAGCCAAAACCATGTTCGATACCTTTGAAGGTAATGCCGAAGGTTGTTACTTATATTCCCGGCATTCCTCCCCATCCAATCTTTATCTGGGCGAAGCACTCGCAGCAATGGAAGGAACAGAATCTGCTAATGTCTCTGCTTCCGGGATGGGTGCGATCACATCGGTTCTTATGCAGCTTTGCAATGCCGGTGACCATATTGTTTGTAGCAGAACCGTTTATGGCGGCACTTATGCATTTCTGAAGAATTTCGCACCAAAATTTGGAATTGAAACCACTTTTGTAGATATCACTAAGCCTGAATTGGTGAAGAATGCCCTTCAGAAGAATACAAAAGTGATCTACTGTGAGAGTGTGAGCAATCCTTTACTTGAAATCGCAGATCTTGAAGCCCTGGCTAAAATTTCTAAAGCTTCTAATTCAAAACTGGTAGTAGACAATACTTTTTCACCACTTTCTATTAGTCCGATTGAACTTGGTGCAGATATGGTGATTCATAGTTTAACGAAATTTATCAACGGTAGCAGTGATACTGTTGGGGGAGTTGTTTGTGGCACTAAGGAATTTATTAACGACCTTAGAAATGTAAATGATGGCGCAGCTATGCTACTGGGTCCAACGATGGATAGTCTACGTGCCGCCTCCATTCTGAAAAATTTACGAACCCTACATATTCGCATGAAGCAACATAGTCACAATGCAATGTTCCTGGCTCATAAATTTCAGGAGGATGGGTTGAAAACCGTATATCCGGGATTGGAATCCCATCCAGGACATGAAACTTTCAAAACTATGATGAACGAATCTTATGGGTTCGGCGGGATGCTGACCCTCGATGTTGGTTCACTGGATAAAGCAAATGAATTGATGGAACTTATGCAGGAAAGAAATCTGGGCTATCTGGCTGTAAGTTTAGGATTTTACAAAACCCTGTTCAGCGCGCCCGGAACTTCAACCTCTTCGGAAATTCCTGAAGAAGAGCAGGAAGAAATGGGATTAAGTGATGGTTTAATTCGATTTTCCATAGGGTTGGATAATGATATTGCAAGAACTTACGAAATGATGAAAGATTGTATGGAAGAAGTAGGTATTCTAAGTACTGAAATGGTCTAAAATTTTGCAGGATTAAGCCGAATGTCGTAAAATTACGTTCATAAAAAAATGAACAACATTAACGACCGGTTATAAATTTCCAAGCCTTAAGGTAGATCTGAGGATTTTCAGAATACCCTAAGGCTTTATTTATGCCTTAAAAATAGAATCTCCTGAATGGAAAACTCTGCTGCAAATCCTGAAAATGAACCTGTAATTGAGAATAAGGAATTAAGTATCTGGGAAGCATTAATTCCGGTACTTATTCTTGTTGCTATGTTAGCTTTCAATGTTTTCGTTTTCGGTGATGATGCTCTTGGAGGTTCTAACCAATTCATCCTGCTACTTGGAGGAGCCGTTGCCGCGATCGTTGGTTACTTCAACAAGGTGAAGTTTGATACCATGGTTGATGAAGTTGCCGGCAATATTCAAAGCACTTCCGGAGCGATCCTTATACTTTTAATGGTAGGAGCTCTGGCAGGAACCTGGCTTATAAGCGGAATTATCCCTACCATGATCTATTACGGACTTCTAATTCTAAATCCTACCATATTTCTGGCAGCCTGTGTTGTTATTTGCTCTGTGATCTCTGTTGCTACTGGAAGTAGCTGGACAACTTCAGCTACCGTTGGTATCGCCCTGATCGGGATCGCTGATGCGCTGGGAATTGGATTGGGCATGACGGCGGGTGCAATTCTTTCAGGAGCCTATTTTGGGGATAAAATGTCTCCATTAAGTGATACTACGAATCTTGCTCCGGCCATGGCGGGAACAGATCTTTTTACACATATTAAATACATGGCATTAACCACAGTGCCTACGATCACAATTACCCTTATCGCTTTTATAATTATTGGACTTAATCTGGATACGAGTGGAAATACAGATACATCAGCAATTCTAGCTTCCATTGAAAAAAGCTTTACTATCACACCTTGGTTGTTCATAGTTCCTGTGATCGTAATATTTCTGATCGTTAAAAAAACATCCCCACTCATAGCCTTACTGGTTGGAACTCTTGCCGGAGCGGTTGCTGCACTTATTGTACAACCAGACATTGTACTGGCAGTAAGTGGAATGAATGAACTTAATTTTATTAGTGGATATAAAGGACTCATGAATGCCATCACAGTAGACACGGCGGTAGAAACCGATTCTGAAACTCTTAATGACCTGTTTGCTTCCAGCGGAATGCAGGGAATGCTAGGAACTATCTGGTTGATCATATGCGCCATGGTGTTTGGCGGAATCATGGAAGCCATTGGAGCCTTATCCAGAATTAGCAAAGCTCTTCTAAATCTTTTCCATACCACCTTTGGATTGTTTGCAAGTACCGTATTTAGTTGTCTTGCATTGAATGTTACAGCCTCAGACCAATACCTGGCTATTGTAGTACCTGGGAAAATGTTTGCAAAAGCTTATAAGGATAAAGGCCTTGCACCAGAAAATCTTAGTCGTAGTCTTGAAGATTCAGGAACAGTAACTTCTGTGCTTATTCCCTGGAATACTTGTGGAGCCTATCATAGTGGAGTTCTGGGTGTTCCTGTACTTTCCTATGCGGGTTACGCTTTCTTCAACTATTTGAGTCCGTTTATGACCCTTCTTTTCGCTGCTATCGGACTAAAGATCAGAAAAATTTCCACCAAATAGTCGTTGTCAAAACCTTAGAATTACTGCTAAATTTCTGAGTATTTGATGATTATAGAGTACCGCTATCGTTAATTTCACAATGCATAGACAGGCTCTATTGTGTGATAAAATCATAAAATTCGAAATCTCCTGAAAACGCAGTAAAGATGATACTTTTGCAGCGTAGAAAAAGAACATTTTTAATTTTAAAAAATATAATAATATGGCTTTAGTAGGAAAAAAATTTCCAAATCTTAGTGTAGACGCAATGAACGAAATGGGTGATACTTTCAAATTAAACATTTTGGAAGAGGCTCAGAAGAACAACAAGAAAGTTCTATTATTCTGGTACCCAAAAGACTTTACGTTCGTATGTCCTACAGAGCTACATGCATTTCAAAATGCAATGGCTGAGTTCGAAAAGAGAAATGTAATGGTAGTTGGAGCATCTTGTGATACTCCTGAAGTACACTTTGCATGGTTGAACACTCCTAAGGATAATGGTGGAATTGAAGGTGTAACTTACCCAATTCTTGCTGACAGTAACCGTAATCTAAGTTCTAGACTTGATATTCTTGACATCATGAGCGAAACTTATGATGATGAAACAGGAACTGTAACTCTTGAAGGTGATAACGTAACTTACCGAGCAACTTACCTTATTGATGAAGAAGGAACAATTTTCCATGAAGGTGTAAACCATATGCCACTTGGAAGAAACGTAAACGAATTCCTAAGACTGATCGATGCTTATACGCACGTACAGGAAAAAGGTGAGGTTTGTCCAGCAAACTGGGAAGAAGGTAAAGAAGGAATGAATGCAGACCGCGAAGGAGTTGCATCATACTTAAGCCTTAACTAAGAAGTATCCCTGAATTAATAACATTAAAAAAATTGCTATGATTAAGGAATTAGATCAGGATAACTTAAGTGAGATTGTAAATGATAATGATACTGTGGTAGTACAGTACATGGCGGGATGGTGTGGAAACTGTCGTTTAATGAAGCCAAAATTCAAGAAATTATCTGCAGAGCATGAAAATGCGCAGTTCATTCTTGTAGATGCTGAAAAGTATCCGGAATCGAGAAAACTGGCGAAAGTGGATAACCTTCCAACATTTGCAACTTTTAAAAATGGAAGTTTTAAGAATCAGGTTCAAACGAATAAGTTTGACCAATTAAAAAACTTAGTAGATGAAGTTACCAGTAATTAAGCATTTACAGCGAAACAACGATGTAAACAAACTTGAAAGTACGATTGATGTACTAGAGAGCTTTACTGAACACCGTTCAGTTTCTGAAGAAGAAATGGATGTGATTGGTGAATTGCTTACTAATCTTTGTGGTGCCGTAGAAGTACATAAAATGATAGAAGACGGTACTCCTGAAAGGGATGCTGCTAATAATTTTGTCAAGAAGGTATTAGGGTCTATAGACAAATAATCCTTTTTGATAAACCAGACAACAAAGGCTGTTTCATTGTGAAACAGCCTTTGTTGTTTTATGATAATTTTAGTAATAACCGAAAGACAATCCTATAAATTTAGCAATCTAATATATGTATAGAAATGGCAAAGATTGAACTTGGTGGAGAATCGGTAACTACGTACGGCTCACTTCCAGCACTTGACGAGAAAGCTCCTCATTTTGAGTTAATTAAATCTGATCTTTCGATTGGAACCCTCGATGATTATAAAGGAAAGAGAGTTATTCTTAATATCTTCCCAAGTATAGATACAGGAGTTTGTGCGACTTCTGTTCGTAATTTCAATAAAAGAGCTTCAGAATTAAAGGATACGGTGATACTTTGTATTTCCAGAGATCTGCCTTTTGCTCAACAAAGATTTGTAAGCGATGAGGAACTGAACCAGGTCGTAAACTTATCCGATTTTCGAGATAGAAATTTTGGTAAAGACTATGGTGTTGAAATTCTTGACGGACCCTTTGAAGGTTTGCTATCTCGTGCAGTAGTGGTTCTTGATGAAGATGCTAAAGTAATACACTCCCAACAAGTACCTAAAATTGAGGATGAACCAGACTATCTTGCTGCGCTGAAAACCCTGTTATAATGAAAAACACTTTCCTCGGAAAGAGAATCAGAGGAGGAGGATACGCCTTAAAAGGTGCACTACTGCTGCTTCGCCATGAAGCCAGCATACAGGTGCAATTTGTCATTTCGATTTTGGTTTGCATTGCGGGTTGGTATTTTGATATCACCAGAACAGAATGGATGTTTCAATTCGTAGCAATTGGAATGGTCATGTCTGCTGAAGGATTGAATTCAGCCATAGAAGCAATGGCAGACTTTGTACATCCCGACTTTCATAATAAGATCGGGCATATTAAAGACATTGCTGCAGGTGCTGTATTTATCGCTGCAATAATCGCGATCGTCATCGCGGGATTTATCTATATTCCTTATTTAACCAGTTAGTACCCGACTACATGAAGTAGTATAAAGTATATGTTCTCTGCCTGTGTACCGTATTTTCTGTTACAACTCAGGAACTGCCGGAATTGGACATAGATCTTAAGAATTACGAATATCCTTATGACGTAGATTTTCTTGAGCTGCATATTCAGAAAAGCACCTATTCTATGGCTTACATGCATATAGAGGCGAAGAATCCAAATGGTGAAACCGTAGTCTTATTACACGGCAAGAATTTCAACGGCGCATACTGGCAAACTACCATAGATACTCTTCAAAAATCAGGGTACAATGTGCTGGTGCCAGATCAGATAGGATTTGGAAAATCTAGCAGACCAGAACATTTCCAGTATACGTTTCAGCAACTGGCAGAAAACACCAAAAAACTTATCGATACACTTGGGATAACCAAGACTACCATATTAGGCCATTCTATGGGAGGCATGCTGGCAACCCGTCTTGCTCTAATGTATCCTGAAATAATCAGTAAACTTGTTTTACTCAACCCAATAGGACTTGAAGACTGGAAGACCAAAATTCCTTATCAAAGTGTAGACGACTAGTATGAGCAGGAATTAAATAAAAACTACCAGGGTATCAAGACATACCAGAAGGAAAGCTATTATGCTGGCGATTGGAATGATGATTATGCACAGTGGGCTAAATTACTTGCGGGATGGACATTGAATGAAGATTATCCATTGATCGCCTGGAATGCCGCACTCACCTATGATATGATCCTTACCCAACCTGTGGTCTATGAATTTAAGAATCTGCAAATGCCAACATTATTAATCCTTGGAACCCGGGATCGAACTGCTATAGGTAAAAACCTGGTAAGTGAGGAAGTAAAAGCGGGCATGGGTTTATACGATGAACTTGGTGAAATAACCGCAAACAAAATACCAAATGCGAAATTAATGGAAATTCAAGATACCGGACATTTACCTCATATAGAAGCTTTCGATAAATTTACAGCAGCACTTCTACCCTACTTAAAGAATAAATAGTAAAACCAGTCGTTTACGACTTGTATTTGGGGCAACTTTGAAAATTGAAGTTTTTTTTCCTTAATTTGGATAAGGCTAATTTGTATTTTTGCCGAAATTCGTCAACCTACCTATGGCCAAAAAGAAACCTAAGACCAGGAAAACAACAAAAAAATCCAGTAAATTATCTTTCAGCCTCAACAGGCAGCAAAAAGTAGTGCTTGGAAGTTTTCTTATGCTATTTGGTCTGGGTCTTATAGTTGCCTTTATATCTTTTCTTTTTAACTGGCAGGCAGACCAGAGCGTACTCCAGGAACTTGGGAATCGTGATGTTGAAGCCAGGAACTGGTTGAGTAAATTTGGTGCATCTGTAAGTGATTTTTTCGTATATAAAGGCTTCGGACTAGCCTCTTTCTCTATCGCATTTTTAATACTGTTAAGCGGCATCTATTTATTCTTTGGATTTAAGATTTCCAGCCTGAGAAAATACTGGTTCTGGGGAATTCTGGTGATGGTCTGGTTATCTATAGTTCTTGGTTATTTTGCTGAAAAAAATGCACTTCTGGGAGGTAGAATCGGTTATGAAACCAATGATTTTTTACAGGATTATCTTGGCTTCTTCGGAAGCATTCTATTAATGCTATTTCTGCTAATTACTTACCTAGCGATACGACTGAAAGTTACACCGGAAATGGTTGGTTCTTACCTTAATTCAGGTAAACAGGAACTTCAGACCGCAATGCAAAAGCATCAGGCCAGTGTTTCAGAAACTGAAGAAGAACTTGAATGGAAAAAAGAAGTTGTCTTACCAAAAGACGAAGAAAAACCTGCAGAAGTTGACCTAAGCAGCAAACCAGAAAAGAAGCCTGAGAAGAAAACCAGCCCGGAAACTATTCCGAAGATGGAAGTAAAAGCTCCGTTGGAAGAGGATAATGTGGCAATGGAAGTTGAAGCTGCTCCTGAAGAGGAAGAAGAAGATAACCTGAGTCAAAAACTGGTAAAGGATTTTGGTGAATTTGATCCAACCCTTGAGCTAAAGAATTATAAGTTCCCTACGATCGAACTGCTTAAAGATTATGGCGGCACTATCACGATCAACCAGGAAGAACTGGAAGAAAACAAGAATCGTATTGTTGATACGCTAAAGAATTATAAAATAGAAATTGCACAGATCAAAGCAACCGTTGGTCCAACGGTAACCTTATATGAGATTGTCCCTGAAGCCGGGATTCGTATTTCAAAGATCAAGAATCTTGAAGATGATATTGCACTATCGCTTTCTGCTCTTGGAATCAGAATTATTGCTCCAATCCCGGGTAAAGGAACCATTGGTATTGAAGTACCAAATAAAAATGCCAGCATAGTTTCCATGCGCTCGGTGATCGCTTCGCCAAAATTTCAGAATGCAGAAATGGAGTTACCGCTAGCTTTGGGTAAAACGATAAGTAACGAAACCTTCGTAGTCGACCTGGCGAAAATGCCGCATATGTTGATGGCTGGTGCTACCGGACAGGGTAAATCTGTTGGTTTGAATGCGATTCTCACATCCCTGCTATATGCCAAGCATCCAGCTGAAGTGAAATTTGTCCTGGTAGATCCTAAAAAAGTGGAACTTACCTTATTCAACAAGATAGAGCGCCACTACCTCGCAAAATTACCAGATGATGGGGAAGCGATCATCACCGATAATACAAAAGTGATCAATACCCTGAATTCTTTATGTATCGAAATGGATGATCGATATAACCTTTTAAAGGATGCCATGTGCCGTAACTTGAAGGAATACAATACGAAGTTCAAGGCTAGAAAGTTAAATCCCAATGACGGACATAAATTCCTGCCCTATATCGTTTTGGTAGTGGATGAATTTGCAGATTTGATCATGACCGCCGGGAAGG
>NZ_JBLVTK010000002.1:369590-398423 GCF_048285865.1 Christiangramia marina
ATCATCGCAACTCAAAGACCTTCGGTGAACGTAATTACCGGTATCATAAAGGCAAACTTCCCGGCCAGAGTAGCTTTTAGAGTAACGTCCAAGATCGATTCCAGGACTATTCTGGATAGCCAGGGAGCAGATCAATTAATTGGTCGTGGAGATATGTTGTTTACACAGGGGAATGAACTTAAAAGACTGCAATGTGCATTCGTGGACACTCCAGAGGTAGACAAGATCACCGAATTCATTGGTTCTCAAAAAGCTTACCCTGAAGCTCACCTGCTTCCGGCCTACGAAAGCGACGAAAGTGGCACAGGACTTGATATAGATGTGAGCGAGCGAGACAAGCTATTTCGCGATGCTGCAGAAGTAATCGTAACCGCCCAGCAGGGCTCGGCTTCTTTGCTTCAGCGTAAATTGAAACTTGGGTACAACCGTGCAGGTAGAATAATAGATCAACTGGAAGCTGCAGGCATCGTTGGTCCGTTTGAAGGAAGTAAGGCAAGACAGGTTTTAATTACAGATATGGTAGCACTCGATCAACTATTAAATGAAAAACCAGACTAAAAAAATTAGAATGAAAAGATTAGTATTTATTTTGGCAGCTATACTCAGTTTTGGAGTACAGGCACAGGAAGCATCAAAAGCTCAGAAATTACTAAATGAAGTTTCAGCAAAAGTGAAAAATTATGACAATATGGTCATAGAATTCAAGTATTCACTTGAAAACGAAGCTGAGAATGTGAGCCAGGAAACTCGCGGAGATGTTAGTATAGACGGGGATAGATACCTGTTGAATTTAATGGGAACTACTCAGATGTTCGACGGTAAAAAGATCTATACCATCATTCCGGAAGATGAGGAGATCAACATTTCCAATTATGTTGAGGAAGATAGCAACAGTATCACACCTTCTAAAATGTTCACATTTTATCAAAATGGGTACAACTACAAGATGGACATCACCCAGAATGTAAAAGGCAGAGAGATACAGTATGTAAAACTTACACCAAAAGATAGCAAAGCTGAGATCAAAAACATTCTCCTTGGGATAGATACTCAAACCAAGCATATTTACAATATGATCCAGACCCAGGAAAATGGAACTAAAGTGACGATCACTGTAAAAAGTTTCAAGACAGATCAACCACTTGCAAAAAATCTATTTACCTTTAACGAAGCTAGATACAGCGACTTTTATATCAATAGATTAGACTAAATTGAAGATACTCGACCGGTACATACTTACCAGCTTTTTAAAAACATTTTTCTCGGTCTTTATAATACTGATGTTCATCTTTGTACTCCAAACCATATGGTTGTACATAGGTGAACTTGCTGGTAAAGACCTGGATACTGAAGTAATCCTGAAGTTTTTACTTTACTTCTCACCTAAGCTGGTGCCATTAGTGTTACCGCTCACCATTCTGCTTACTTCCATCATGACTTTCGGTTCTTTTGCTGAAAATTATGAATTTGCCGCCATGAAGTCTTCAGGTATTTCTTTAGGTCGCGCAATGCGTAGTCTTACCGTATTCATAGTTTTGGTAAGTTTGACTGCGTTCTTTTTCGCGAATAATGTGATTCCGGCAGCAGAATTTAAATCGATCAATCTTCGAAAGAATATTGCTCAGTTAAAGCCTGCCATGGCTATTTCTGAAGGAATTTTCAATGATATTGGAACCTTCAATATTAAGGTAGAAGAAAAAAGTGGTGAGAATGATCAGTTTCTTACCGATGTGATTATTCATCAGAAGGAGAAAAGTGGTGGAAATACTACGGTGATCAAAGCGCGAGAAGGCGAACTGGTTGGAAGTACTAATTCTGATGTACTTTCTCTAATTCTGAAGGAAGGAAACTACTACGATGAAGTAACACCTTCAGATTATCAAAAGAGGAAAAGAAAACCATTTACGAAGACCTATTTTGACGAATATATCATCAATATAGATCTTTCGAATTTCAATAATGTAGATCTGGAGGATCAAAACTATAATTCCACTCACGGAATGTTGAAAATTTCAGAATTGAGTGAAAGCATAGATTCATTTTCAGTCAACTACAACACTAAATTGGCTAGCCTTAAATCTAATATGTATGATCGTTCAGGGATCGTTAATGTTCAGAATAATTTAAAGCCGAAGGATACTGTTGTTTCTACTAAAGAAAGCATCCTTTCACATTACAACACTTACGATGCGGCACAAATTTCTAACCTGGCTTTAGGAACTGTAAACAGCGCTATTGCCCATTTGGGAATGCAAAAGCAGGAGTTTAGAAACAATGTAAAGCAAATCAATAAATTCGAGATCGCATTACATGAAAAATATGCTCTTGGAATTGCCTGTATCGTACTATTCTTCGTAGGAGCTCCTCTTGGAGCCATTATTAGGAAAGGTGGAATTGGTTTACCTATCGTAGTTGCGATCCTGCTCTTTCTTACCTATCACTTTATAGGGATTTTCACGAAAAATTCAGCAGAGAATGGAAGTGTTCCTGCTTTTGTGGCTACATGGCTACCTACCTGGATCATGCTCCCGCTTGGTGTTTTCCTAACATACAGAGCTACCACAGATCAGGGATTATTAGCTTTTGACAGCCTTACAGATCCTATAAAAAAACTCTTCAAAAAAGCCGGAGCGATTCGGAACAAAAGTAAATCATAATAAATATCTTTGCAGCCATAAAATTGGAACTATGGCAGAGGTAGAAAACAACCAGTATCAGGTCAAACTAGATACCATTCAAGAAGCTATTGATGATATTCGCGCCGGAAAGGTGATCATTGTAGTCGATGATATTGACCGTGAAAATGAAGGTGATTTTCTTGCCGCTGCAGAAATGGTTACTCCAGAGATGATCAATTTCATGGCTACTCATGGCCGCGGACTCATTTGCGCTCCTTTGACCGAGCAAAAATGTAATGATCTCAAGCTGGAAATGATGGTTGGCAATAATACCGATCCTATGGAAACCGCTTTTACAATTTCGGTTGACCTGAGAGGAAAAGGTGTTACAACGGGTATTTCAGCTTCAGACAGAGCTCAAACCATCAAAAGCCTCATAGATCCTGAAACAAAACCTCAGGATCTTAACAGACCAGGACATATTTTTCCGCTGAAAGCCAAAGAAGGTGGAGTTTTACGTAGAACAGGTCATACCGAAGCAGCGATAGACTTTGCAAGACTTGCCGGTTTCGAACCTGCCGGAGTTATTGTGGAAATCATGAATGAGGATGGAACCATGGCGCGTTTACCTCAGTTGCTGGAAGTCGCTAAAAAGTTTGATCTAAAGATCGTTTCTATTGAAGATCTTGTTGCCTATAGAATGCTGCATGATAGTCTTATCGAGAAAAAGGAAGATTTTGAGCTGGATACAAGATTCGGAAAATTCAGGCTTCGTGCTTACAAACAAACTACCAATTCACAGGTCCATATAGCACTTACCAAGGGTTCATGGAAAACCGATGAAGACATTCTTGTGCGAGTGAATTCTACCATGGTAAACAATGATATTCTGGGAACTCTCACCAATAATGCAGATAAAAAACTGGATGGAATGTTTAAAGCGATCAACGATGAAGGTCGTGGTGCGATCGTTTTTATCAATCCGGCTAACCCATCTCCAAACCTCTTATCCAGGATTACGGAATTAAAAGAAAGTCAGAAGCAAGGAGAAATTAAAGCGCCTCCAGTGAAAATGGACAATAAGGATTTTGGAATTGGAGCACAGATTCTTCATGATCTTGAAATACATAAGATCAGGTTACTATCAAATTCTCAGCAAACTAAAAGAGTAGGCATGATTGGTTACGGTCTGGAGATCAAGGAATACGTAGAGTATTAATCAATTTCAATGATCACCTCATCCAGCGGGCGACGTACTTTTTTTAATTCTGAAAAGAAATCATCCTTAGCACGATAACCAACGGGAAGTACAAGCACCGACTGCAGATTTTTATCTCCAAGTTTAAGGAAATCATCATATTTTTCAGGCTCAAAACCTTCCATGGGACAGGCGTCTATTTCTTCAGTAGCGCATACGGTCAAAAGTGTTCCTAAAGCCAGGTATGCCTGATTACGGGCCCATGCTTCAATTTCTTCGATCGCCTTATTCTTAAAATCATCTACCAAAAAATTGTGAAAAGGCTGTAAAACCTCATCTGGTGTGTCTCTTAAATTCTTGACACGTTGGAAGTATCCTGATATAAACTTCTCATCCACATTTTTTTCAATACAGATCACCAGTACATGAGAAGCGGTACTTACCTGCTGCTGGTTCATTGAGAATTCTGTAAGCTGCTGTTGAGTCGCTTTATTGCTAATTACCAGCATCTTTAATGGTTGTAATCCATATGAAGTGGCAGTAAGATTAAATGCATGTTTTAGGATCTCCATTTTTTCTTCGGAAAGAATCCTGGAATCATCAAACTTTTTGGTAGCGTAACGCCAGTTCAGCGCTTTTAAATTACTCATAATTATGATCTTGAAATGCAAAGGTACACAATGATGAAAAGAACATTTACGTTAGCTATCGATTAATCTGATACATCCAATTATTTATGGCTATCTTCGACCTTATATTCATCCAGAGAAATGAAAAAACTTAAAAAATTCATCTTATTCTCTGTCATTGGAATTGTGCTTATCATCTTTACCATCCTAGGTATTGAAGCCATTTTCTTGAGACACACTTCAGAAGATATTTATTCTGATATTTCTAAAATACCACCTCGAGAGACAGTAATTATCCTTGGTGCAAGTGTCCATTCTGATGGTAAATTATCTCCAATCTTAAAGGATCGAGTAGATACCGCTATTAAATTATATCGTAGTAACAAGGTCAAAAATTTCCATGTAACTGGCGATCATCGAACCGAAGATTATAATGAGATCGCCGCGATGGTCTCTTATCTTCGAGAAAGAGGTATTCCTCGAAACCAAATTACCTCAGATCATGCAGGTCTGGATACCTATGATAGTATGTACAGGGCCGGGAAACTTTTCAATATAGAAAATGCTACTGTGGTCACGCAAAAGTTTCACCTGCCTAGGGCACTTTTTATTTCAGAGAAATTAGGCTTCAATTATTACGGGTTTACAGCAGATCAACGTGCATACCAAACCGAATACAGGCTGAAGCAAAGAGAGAAACTGGCAAATGTCAAGGCTCTCTGGGAAGTTTTGATCAATAAAGAACCCCGAACGATGGAATACAGACTCGATTCTTCTGAAGATTGATCTGAAACTTTTTTAAAGTATATTCGTAGTAACTAACTATAAAACCATAACTATGTTACAATGGATCATCCATATCGTACTGGATGCAGTTGTCCTGCTCATCGCTGCGAAATTCCTAAGTAAAGTTCATCTTAATGGCTTCAAATCTGCACTTATCGTTGCATTGATCATTGGAGTATTAAGCTTTCTATTGAGTTGGTTACTTACCGCCGTACTAAATATTGCTACTCTTGGAATTTTCTACTTCCTTGGACTGGGCTTTATAACAAGAGTGGTCGCCTATGCGATCGTGATAGAGATCGCAGATAAATTAACTTCAGATTTTAAAACTGAAGGTTTTCTACCAAGCTTGTGGTTAGCGATCCTAATCGCAATCGTAGGAGCGATTGTAGATGCCCTGTTATTTTAAAAATATCACCGGGTGAGATGTTTCACCCGGTTTTTTCTTCCCCACCACACTATAAAACCTGTTACAGGTAAGCTCGCGACAAAAATACTCAGAATAAAAGCGATGATCTTCCCGGTCATACCAAAATACTGACCTGTATGAATACCATAACTCATTTCCTGTAGTTTTAAACCAGTACTTTTAGATTCATATGGCTGTTCCTGAAGTAAATCAGCAGTTTGTGGATGAAAATAATAATTAGATTGATGATCGTAATCCAGAGATTGGGTATAGGCACCGGTAACTACGGGATGATGGTCACCTTCTGTCCAGACAAAATACATTTCATGTTCTGGCGCTTTTTCTAGAGTTTCAACAAAAGCTATATCTATAGGCTCCCTTGAAATTCTTGGTTTCTGAACAATATTTTCAATATGATGATCACTTTCTACATCTTGCCCTAGATTTCCCGCAAAATAAAGACCATCTTTTACCCAGTCATACGAAAAGTATAAACCGGTGATGGCTAAAACAATGGCAAGAATATGAAGATAGAATCCACTAATATTGTGCAGGTCATAATTTACTCTTCTCCAACGAGCATTCCACTTTATTTTTAGACTCTTCTTTAAATTCTTAAGCTTCTTAGGCCACCATAGAATGACTCCCGTGATCATCATCAGGATAAAAATCAAAGTTGAAATACCTACTACCTGCCTGCCAATTTCCTCAGGTAGTAGAAGATACATATGTAGTGCCTTTACGATCTCAAAAAAGTCTTTGGTAAAATCCTGGGAATATAGAAACTCACCAGTATAAGGATTTAGATAATAGTAATATGGAGTTTCCTCATATACTCCGTACACCGCAACTGGTCTGTCCTGCCCGGCGTAGAGTACAAAATCATCTGTGGTTCCGGGATATTTCGACTGTACGATTTCTTTAATTTCAGAAGGCGGCAAATATCCACTTTCCTGCTTTTCAACAAACCGGTAGTCATAGATCTCATCCTTAATTTCGTCATGAAATACATAGATACATCCAGTAATTGCGACTATAAATACAATAATACCTGTTAATAGACCTAACCAGAGATGGATTTTGCCAGCCCATTTTCTAAGAGGATCTCGCTTCTGTTTTTTCTTCATAATACTTAAAAAAGGAGATCGCCATTACGGCGATCTCCGGCTAAATCAATTCTAAAATCTGTAAGTAAGTGCTGCGGCGAAATTTCTAGGTGCCTGAGGATTAATAGTTGACCATCCATTAAAATAATCTTCATTCGTAAGATTATTTAATTTCAGGTTGATCGAAAATTTATCCACATCATAGAAAACAGCTGCATTTAGTACTGTGTAAGATGGTAGTGTAAAAACACCAGCCGTGTTGCGATTAAAGATTTTATTATCACTGGCATAGTTACCTCCAAAGCCAAGACCAAATCCTTCAGCCGCACCAGAAGTAAATCTATAACTGGCCCAAAGGTTAGCCAGAGTCTCAGGTCCAGCAGATTCAGGTCTTCTTCCGAGGAAATTATCATTTTCCGAAGCTTCGGTTACTTCACTATCGTTATGACTGAATCCTGCTATAAGGTTGAGTCCATCTACCGGACTAGCAGTTAATCTGGCTTCAAAACCACGACTGTATTGAGTTCCATCCTGATTGACAGTAATGCCATTACCTAATACAATGTTTTCGACCTGGATATCATAGTAACTAAGGGTTGCAAAGAGCTTATCGTTAAAAAAGTTAAGCTTCGTTCCAAATTCAAATTGAGTGGCATGTTCAGGATCAAAAGTTATTCTGTTTGTTTCCCCAGTATCCTGATTAATAACTTCTGAAGGTGCTACGTTACTAAAACCATCCATATAATTGGCAAATATGGAAACCCGATCTAAAATTGGCTGATAAACCACCCCAAATTTAGGGGAAAGTGCCGTCTGGCTATTGCTGTCATTTTCAAACTGGTCTATCCGTAAACTGGCCATGGCCGATAATGCCGGAGTGACATTTAATACATTTGACACATAAGCACTAAAGATATCCTCTTTCACAGTGTTATTATTACGACTTGTGTTCGGTAAAAGACCATCAACTGCCGCTGTAGAAAGAATTCCGCTGTCTAGATTTGTAATATAATTCGCTTGTTCTGAGATACCATAAACGCTCTCGTTCACATTCTGAAGACTCGCATTTCCAATATAAATGTTTCCGTTGCCAACATAACCAGTGCCATTATCAATGGTTTCGCGTTGAAAATAATCCAGGCCACCTACCATTCTGTTTCTCATTCCGAAGATCTCAAAATCACCTATAAAGTTTTGCTGAAGATCTGTAGTAAGGGTCGTGGAATTCTGATTATTCATATACCTTGTAAACACAACTCCTTCATCAAGACCTTCGTAAAATCTGGTGGTTTCATAGAGATATGAATAATAGCCTTCAGATTTTGAACTTCCCCGAGAAATAGCAGTTTGAGAAGTCCAGTTTTCAGATAATTTATAAATCATCTGGCCTTGCAGACTATAAGTTGGATTTTTTAAGGTTAGATCGTTACTGGTGTAGGATCTATTCGAATTGTAATCTAATTCTTCAATATTAGTTGCTATCAAAGGTGCTCCCCTATCTACAAATAGCATCGTAGGATTTGTAGACTCGCCATTATAAAATTCAGTATTGATTAAAAAAGAAAGTCTGTCGCTTACCTGATAACTTAAAGATGGCGCGAAGAAAAAAGATTTCGAAAATCCTGCGTCCTGAAAAGAATTTTGAGTTTGATATGCAGAGTTAATTCGTAGAGCCACATCTCCATCTTCATCTAATGGCGTATTTACATCTGCTGCAACTCTGTTAAGTCCATAGCTACCGAGCGTATAAGTAATATTTCCGCCAAAATAATCGTATGGCTTTTTTGTGGTGATATTGATCAATCCTCCGTATGAAATAAGACTGCTTCCATACAAAGTCCCGGAAGGACCTTTTATAACTTCGATATTTTCAATATTTGCAGGATCTGGACTACCATTGGTAAGAGCTGGTAAGCCATTGACCATAGTTGGCTGCACAGGAAAACCACGAAGTGAATAATATCCTGCACCGTCTCCACCTCTACCTGTAGATTCCCATAATTTAATTATTCCTGAACTATTTTTTAGAGCATCGTCAAAATTCGTAACGATCTGCTCCTCAAGTAATTCTCCAGTTATATTGTCATATACCTGGGGATTTTCTAAATTTTTTAAAGGTAATTTTGAAACGTATGTACTTTTAGCACGATCATATTTATTTGAGTTTCCATTTCCCTGAATGATTACTTCCTCCAATTGTTCTTCATCTGAACTCAAAACTATATCCCGAAGACTCGTCGTTGCACCTGGCTGTACTGTAATTGCAATTTCTTTTGGCTTATATCCAACATATGATATCCTTAAGAGATAATTTCCATCAGGTACGCTTTGGATTAAATAGGCACCTTTTAGATCTGTTTCTGTGCCAATTCCTGTACCCCGAACATCTACATTTGCGGCAGATATTGCCTCCCCTTTTGAGTTAGTAACCTTTCCCTTGATACTTCCAGAATTCTGGGCGAATGCAGCATATCCAAAGAAGATAAATAGTAATAGTAATTTATGATTCATCTGTTTAGTTTTATTTAGACTTAATATAAATAGAGCTGCAAACATACTACCTGACTATGAATTATAAAACCTTATTTAGAACTATTTTAAATAAAAAGTTGTAAATATTTGATTCTGAAACTCTTCAGAATTAATATATTATTGAAGTCCGCCCAGATTGATTGTAGTATTTTTACAGCTTCTAAATTTGCAGACATGATTAAGTTTATAGTAACCGACGTTGATGGCACACTATTAAATGACCAGCATGAGATTCATCCAGATTTCTGGAAAATGGAGGAAGAACTTAGTGCAAAGGGAATACAATTTTCCATTGCCAGCGGCCGACAGTTTTATAATCTGGAAAGCAAATTTGAAAGGATTAAGCATCGCACCATGTTCTTCGCAGAGAATGGCACCTATGTTTCATTCAAGGGTAAAGAGCTCTATGTGAACCCCATAGAAAAGGACGCCGCTATTCATTTTATAGAAATGGGCCGAAAACTGGAAGATACTTACGTTGTTTTGTGCGGAAAAGATTCAGCATACATTGAAACCAGCGATAAGAAATTCATCGATCATATTTCTCAGTTTTATGAACGTTTAAAAGTTGTGGAAGATCTTACGCAAGTTGATGACACCTATTTAAAGGTTACTTACTGCAATTTCAATGGAGTTGAAGATAATACCTATCCACACTTTGAGGGGTATACAGACCGCTTCAAGGTTGCCATCGCTGCAAAGATATTTATCGATATTACTGCTTTAAATGCAAATAAGGGAAATGCTATCAAAGGAATTCAGAAGGAAATGAATTTTACGGAAGAGGAAACTTTGGTATTTGGAGATTATTTGAACGATCTTGAAATGATGAAGGTCTCTGCTCATAGTTACGCTATGAAAAATGCTCATCCTGAAGTTAAAGAGGCCAGCAGGTTCATTACGAGTCATGACAATAATGAGCATGGTGTGCTTAGGACGATCTCAGATCTGGGGCTGGCAAGTTTTAGTTAACCATAAAGTTAGTACGATCTATCCCTGTATTTCCGGTTAAAGGATCGAATGCCTGGATGATTAATTCGTAAGAACCTTGTTCTAAATTAGCACTTCCCATAAAATTACTGGAACCTCCCTCCTGTTCCAATTTTACGTTTTTGGTAGGCATATTCTTACTTTTCAAGATCGCAGCCACTTCATACTGGTTCGCATCCCACAGACCTCCTTTGGTGATAGGGCAACCACACATCATTACAATATTTGCCTGAATTTTAATTTCTGAACTGGAATAAGATTGGTGAGTTTGTGGAGTTACAATATCCACTACGAAGCCTGGTATTTTCAGGATGATTCCTTCACCGATTATGTTTTTTCCAGGAAGCAGCCATAATTGAGTACTTGATTTAACAATAGCCTGTTTCTTGTTCCAGGGTGCATAAGCTTCAATGGTTACGAATCTTGGTTCAGTTATCGGGACCTTAGCATTAAAACCTGCCGTTTCAGCATCGGTAATTCGAATGCCTCTATCCTGAGGTTGCTTCATGATCTTTTGAGTATTACCAGTGCTTCCTTTGGTGATACCTTCTGCCAGAATTTCATTAGTAAGAGCGTCCTTGATCAGGATTTTAGCTCCGCCAATAGAAGAGCCTATAAATTTAGCGTCGCCGGCCTGCGCTCTTACCATAACTTCTACCTCCTGGGCAGAACTAATAGCAGAAATAGAAAATATGAGGACACAAAAAAACCGGTAAAAATTATTGCTATACATAGTAATGATCTTTACCGGCTAATTTAAGAAAACTAAGTTTTATGCATCGGCTAATTCAGCATCCTTTGTTTTCGAAGCAATATTGTGATAGTTCTTTGGATCTTCCTGGTAATCACTAACATATTCCCTGATAGTATTCAATTCATCCTGAGTAAGATCGTTAGCTTTCATATTTTGCTGAAGATCCAACCATGGTTTGTTCGCTGAATGGTCATATTCTCCAAAGACCATAAAAGGGGTGCCGTTGTATTCAATATCTGAATTTTCCAGTTCCCACATGCTAGCCCAATCGAATATATACTTGGCATCATCCATATATAATCTTACACATCCATGGCTCGCTGGATATCCGGGTAATGCATACTGATGAACACCTACACCTTCAAAATTCATAAAATTGAAATAATATGGAAGTATCCAGGAAGCATCAACCGTACTCACTTTTCTTTTTGCCTTATAATTGCCGTAATTAAGTCCTGCCGGAGTTTGTGTTGAACCCTTCCCGGTACTAACCGGTCCCCATTTAACTAATTCGCCATTTTCATAAAGTCCGAATGCCTGTACTCTTTTGTTAATTAATACTGTCTTAGGGATACAATGCAATTCCTGAAGATCTTCAGGAAACGGACTGTAATTGTTAAATTCTTCCGCAGCACATTCTGGAATTACGAGTGGGCGGTTAGGACGTATTTTATTTTTTTCGATACGATTAATGGCTAGAACTGTTTTTAGCTCATCATCGTTATAATTACCTAGCAAACTATCTATGGTCTCACGAGATTTTAGAGAATCGACCGAATATTTTACTTCCTTGCGGAAGATCTTTGCTTCTCTCTTGACAATAGGATTTTTCATACTCAATTCCGGAGATTGCTCCTCCTTGATCGGATCCTGAATTTGTGGATTGGAATTACAGGAGAACAACAAAATTCCGGCTAGTAGACTTAAATAACGAAAAGGTGCGATTGATCTGTTCATTGTAATTGTAGTTAGTTTTGAACAAAAATACATTTGAACACGCGTATCTACTGCTAATCCTGAGTTAAGGCTTTGTTGGCTTTATGATAATTAACCTATTTTAAGAGTAAATCTGCGATGGTAATCCTAATATTTTAAGAATTAGAGCATTTTTCAAAGTGTCTGGAAAAGTTTCAATTAATATTAGTCTGGTTATTTATTCATCGTAATATTGCAATATAATTATATCGAATGGGAGTTACGAAGACCGATCTATTTTCTAAAGAACAGAATGAACTTGCGTGTTACGCCAAAGTACTGGCTCATCCTGCAAGAATTGCCATTCTTCAATTTCTTCTGAAATCTGATAGATGTATCAACGGAGACCTGGTCAACGAACTTGGTCTTGCGCAGGCTACGATCAGTCAGCACTTACGTGAGTTGAAAAATGCCAAAATTATCAAGGGATCCATTGAAGGAGTGTCTGTTAGTTATTGTATTGATACGACCAACTGGTATAAAATTCAGCAATTACTGAATGTATTATTTGATGGTTTAAAAACACCCGAACCGAAGGATTGCTGCTAAAAAAATTTAAATATTAACATCGTAATATTACGATAAATCGAATACTATGCTTTTATCAGAATTTAAAAAAGAACTCAAGAACTTAAGCCGACTTTATTTTGAACTACCAGGCGGTGAGCTTGTACCTTCTCATTTTCACGTAACTGAAGTTGGAAGTATACGTAAAAATTTTATTGATTGTGGGGGTGTACTACGAAATGAGCGTAAGGTTTCTTTTCAGCTTTGGGAAGCCGATGACTACGATCACCAATTGCATCCGGAGAAATTAATGCAGATCATTTCCATTGCTGACGACAAACTCAACCTTCGGGATGCTGAAATTGAAGTGGAGTACCAGGGACAAAGTATCAATAAATATCATCTTGATTTTGACGGAGAAAAATTCCTTCTTTTGAATACGAAAACTGACTGCCTGGCAAAAGATAATTGTGGTGTTCCAGCATCCAAACCCAAAGTAAAATTAGCAAACGTCTCAGAGCAACAATGTTCTCCAAATTCAGGTTGCTGTTAACCACTTGTTATGAAAAACATATATCCAGAACTTAGTTCAAAGATCAAGGAACTTGAAAAATTATCAATTTCCGAAGAGCGAAAAAAGGTGCTTCAACCTTTAGTGGAATTCATCTCTAAAGAAATCGATTCAGAAGATACACTGCAACTCAATTTTATCTGCACACATAATTCCCGACGAAGTCAGCTGGCACAAGCCTGGGCTATGGCTGCATCAGATTATTATAACGTTCCAGCCAGGTGTTTTTCTGGTGGAACGGAAGCTACGGCTTTCTTTCCGCAAGCCATAGTAACTTTGAGTGATTCTGGTTTTGGAATTGATGAAAAACCTGGTGATAATCCTCAAATCACGGTAGATACTGGTGCAAGTTCAAAAACTTTTTATTCAAAAATATTTGACGTTGAACAAAACCCAACGAAAAACTTCGCTGCGGTAATGACCTGTAGTCATGCAGATGAGAATTGCCCGTTCATAGTTGGCGCAGAATCAAGAATACCCTTGAATTACGAAGATCCCAAGAGCTTTGATGATACGCCAGAAATGGCAGAAAAATACATGGAACGAAGTGACCAGATAGGTTCTGAAATGTTATACGCCTTTCAAAAAGCAATATCCAATGGCTAAAAAACTGAACTTTCTTGATAAAAATCTAACGCTATGGATCTTTCTTGCTATGGCCGTTGGTGTGATCCTGGGCAACATCATCCCGGCAATTCCAGAGCAGATTAATGCAATGAGCTCCGGGTCTACAAACTGGCTGCTGGCCGTTGGACTCATCCTTATGATGTACCCTCCACTAGCGAAAGTAAAATACAGACTCCTGCCCGAAGTATTTAAAAATGTCAAAATTCTCACACTGTCTCTGATACTTAACTGGATCATCGGGCCCTTTTTGATGTTTTTCCTGGCCATTACATTTTTGCATGACCATCCCGAATATATGATCGGACTTATATTAATTGGACTCGCCAGATGTATTGCGATGGTATTGGTGTGGAATGACCTCGCTGAAGGTAGTAGCGAATATGGAGCAGCCCTGGTAGCACTAAATAGTATTTTCCAGGTTTTCGCCTACAGTTTTTATGCATGGGTCTTTATTACCTGGCTACCTCCCTTCTTCGGATTCGGTTCTGCTATCGTAGATATTTCTATTGAAAGTATTGCGGAAAGTGTACTAATTTACCTTGGTATCCCATTCGTGTTGGGTGTTTCAAGCCGAATTATCCTGGTGCGTCTAAAAGGGGAAGCCTGGTATGAAAACAGTTTTATCCCGGCAATTTCACCCATCACTTTAATTGCTTTGCTATTTACCATCGTTTTGATGTTTTCGCTGAAGGGTAGTTTGATTGTTGAAATTCCATTTGATGTTTTACTAATCTCGGTTCCGCTTCTTATTTATTTCTGCCTTATGTTTTTAATTAGCTTTTTCGCAAGTAAATTGCTTGGAGCCAGCTACGAACGGAATGCCTCTGTTGCATTTACTGCAGCTGGAAATAATTTTGAACTGGCCATTGCAGTTGCCATTGCAGTATTCGGTTTGAATAGCGGTCAGGCGTTTGCAGGTGTGATTGGTCCGCTAGTAGAAGTGCCAGCCTTAATATTACTGGTACGGGTTTCGTTCTGGTTAAAGAGGAGATTTTACAAGGATACCGTAGTTGAGCATGCCTGAAGATCTTGAAATCTGATGGGTGTTGCTCTTCGGAAAATAACATATCAAATCGATAGAATTTACCAATTTTATAACGCTTCTAGCTGAAATAATACGGGTTAAAAACTTTAGTTTTATTTTATTTAGCTGAAAGCAATATGAAGAAAGTTTTGATCATTTTACTGGGAGTAGTAATCATCCTCATCGGCTCGATCTACTTGTCTGTTTCCGGAACCCAGAAAACTTTTGAGACCTGCTATATATCCAATTTTGAAGAGCTTCAAAGAACAAATTTCAGAAACCATGATTCGGTTCTAATTGCTCCAAGCACTTTATATACATCTAATTTTCTAAAAGATTTAGTGCAGGGAAGTAACTATCGGGATGCCTGGTCTGAAAAAGTGAAATTTCCAATTGTATTTCTGGACACCCTATACGGTGGTATGGAAATCATTAAAGAAGGTGGAGGTAAACAAACGCATTCCTTAAAATTACGCGCGAAGAATGATATCATTTACACCTTGCGCAGTGTAACTAAAGACCCGGGAAAGCTTATACCTGAAATTGCAGAAGATCTTGGCCTTGAAAATATTATTGTAGATGGCATATCTGCCCAACACCCCTATGCGGCGATCCTTGCAGCTGAGTTAGCTCAGGAGCTTGACATTCTGCATACACATCCCAGAATGGTCTTTATTCCGAAGCAAGATGCTCTGGGTGATTTTAATGAAAAATTTGGCAACCGGCTATTCCTTCTGGAATACGAAACCGAAAGCAAGACTAATTGGACTTCATTAAAAAATGTCTCAGAAATTATTGAAACCAAAGACCTTCAGAAATTAAAATTCGAAACCAAAACAAAGATTTCAGTAGATCAAGAGGCCCTGATAAAAGTAAGATTATTCGATTTGCTTATAGGTGACTGGGATCGTCACGCTGAGCAGTGGGGCTGGGTAATTCAGAAATCTGACAGGGGAAATGTAGCAATACCGGTTGCCGGCGATAGAGACAATGCATTTTTTAATATTTCTGGCTTGATTCCATCCATCATTACGAACAAAAATATTGAGCCTCTGGTTCGACCATTTGAGAAAGAGATCGATCATATGCCAGGTCTGGTTTATCCTTTCGATCGCTATTTTCTCTTTAATACTTCGGAAGAAATGTTCATTGCACGAGCAGGCGAACTTCAGAAAAGTTTGAGTGATGAAAAGATTGCTAAAGCTTTTGAAGACTGGCCAGAAAAAATACGAAAGCTCAACGAAAAAGAAATCACCGAAAAACTAAAAAGCCGCAGGAATAAGCTACAGGAATATGCTGCGCAATTCTTTCAGCAAATACAAGAACAGGGGAAACTGAGCGATGCTTTAAAAGGATCTGAAGATCTTGAACTAAGTTCTTCCCAACTTGCCTGCTTTGATTGTGATCTTGAAAATTAGATCTTAAAATGTATTTTTGATTTACATTAATACGTCATTCATTGAAAAATCTCTTTTCCATCATTTTATTATGCCTCTTCTGCCCTGCGCTACTAATGGCCCAGAGTACACTTTCTAAAAATGTAAAAACATTTGAGATTGAGGCACCTCAATTAAATAGCCACAAAAAGATATGGATCTATCTTCCTGCAAATTATGAATTGGATGAGCAGAAATACCCAGTCATATATATGCACGATGCCCAGAATGTCTTTGACGATTCTACCGCTTATGCTGGTGAATGGAATGTCGATGAATTCCTGGACGAAACTAATTTGGAAAAAGCCATCATTGTAGCCATCGAACATGGTGGGGATGAAAGGATTACAGAACTTACTCCCTATTCAAACGAAAAATATGGTGGTGGAAATGGAAAAAAATATGTTGATTTTATAAGGTCCACACTTAAACCGCATATAGATGCCAGCTATCGTACACTTGAAGACCAGGCGAATACAGGGATTTTTGGTTCATCTTTGGGCGCCCTAATTAGCTTCTATGCGGCATTTGAATACCCTGAAGTCTTCAGTAAAATAGGAGTTTTCTCTCCCAGTTTCTGGTTTAGTGAACAGATCTATGAAAAAGTAAAAAATTCAGAAATAGCAAATAATCAGAAGTTTTATATACTTGCAGGGAAAAGAGAGTCAGATTCCATGGTTGAGGAAGTGAATAACATGAAAGACCTTCTAATTTCAGAAGGCCTGCAACCTCAAAATATGATCGTAAAGTTCGTTGAAGACGGAGAACACAACGAGAAATTGTGGAGAGAGAATTTCGGAGAAGCCTATAAATGGTTGATCGAACCAATTAATAAATAATGAAAAAAGTTAATATTCAGGAAAAATTAAACCAGTTTCAGGATCACTGGAATCCGAGAATCGTTGGAGAATTGAATGGACAGCAGGTAAAACTAGCTAAGCTAAAAGGTGAGTTTATCTGGCATACCCATGATGAAGAAGATGAATTATTCTGGGTCATTTCAGGAATGCTAACGATCGAATTTCGGGATAGCTCTGTTACTCTCAATCCTGGTGAGTTCATTATCGTCCCAAAGGGCATTGAGCATAAGCCCATTGCTGCGAATGAAGTTCAGGTAATGTTATTTGAACCGGCAGCGACGAAACATACCGGGAATGAAAAACACGAACTTACCAATAACAATCAGGAACATCTATAGTTTTAAACAACTTCATATTTCAAGATTCATTTTTCGTATATTAGTCTGATAACCAGCTTAATGTCAAACTAATTCTCGCAAAAAATGAAATCGAACAGTTTCCTTATTATTTTTCTTGCCGCCATACTAAATGTAAATGCTCAGCAAGAACCTACAGAGTACAGTATTGAGCAATTCTATGAAAACACTCGTGTTTCGGGTGGTAGTTTCTCTCCAGATGAATCCAGAATGCTGATAAGCAGTGATGAGTCGGGCATATTTAATCTATATGAAATAGATATTTCAGATGGTAGCAAAACCGCTGTTACAAATTCTGAAAACGAATCTTTATTTGCGGTGGATTATGTACCAGGCTCAGGCGACATATTATATTCCGCAGACAAAGGAGGGAATGAAATTAACCATTTATACCTGTTAAAACCGGATGGAACCTCTAAGGACCTGACTCCGGGAGAAAATGAAAAGGCCGAGTTCGGTGGCTGGAACGATACTAATTCTGCCATGTATTATCTTTCAAACAAGCGAGACGCGCAATTTTTTGACGTATATACCATGGAAATTGGTAGTTGGGAACCAAAAATGCTCTATAAGAATGAGAAAGGTTATATGGTTTCTGATATATCAGCTTCAGGAAAATACCTTGTATTATCCAATGAGATCACAACCAGCGAAAATCAACTATTCTTACTAAACACAGCGACTGAGGAACTAACTGAAATATCTAAACCGGGATTTTATTATAGTGGTACAGGTTTTAACAAAGATGAGACAGAGCTCTACTATACAACCAATCACGGCGGTGAATTTAGCCGATTGATGGCATATGATATTGATACCAGGAAGTCTGATGTAATTTACGAAACGAACTGGGATGTAATGTATAGCAGTTTGAGTGAGAATGACACTTATAGAGTGATCGCCATTAACGAAGACGGGGCAAATAAATTACTATTGTGGGAAAATGCCAGCCAGACTCCGTTGGAATTACCTGCAATCCAGGATGGTAATATAGTGGCTGCTAATTTTTCTGATAGTGAAGAGCTTTTAAGACTTACGGTTGGAACTTCTAAAACCCCAAATAATATTTACGTTTACAATATTCAGACAAAGGAGATTAAAAAATTAACCAGCACTCTAAATCCGGAAATAGATCCAGACGACCTGGTTTCGGCTGAGGTGGTAAGATATAAGTCCTTTGATGGTTTAGAAATACCAGCGATTTATTACAAACCTCTCAATGCAACTGCAGATAATAAAAAACCGGCCCTGGTATGGGTACATGGTGGACCCGGTGGTCAATCCCGTGTAGGGTATTTTGCTCTTTTGCAGTATTTAGTGAATCATGGATACGCTGTCCTCGCTGTGAATAACCGGGGTAGTAGTGGTTATGGAGCTAGCTTTTATAAGATGGACGACAAAAATCATGGAGAAAAAGATCTTCAGGATGTGATCTATGGAAAAAAATGGCTGGCATCCCAGGATTATATAAATGAAGACCAGATTGGAATCATTGGTGGTAGTTACGGAGGTTATATGACCATGGCTGCGATGACCTTCGAGCCTGACGAGTTTGAAGTGGGTGTAAACATTTTTGGGGTCACCAACTGGTTGAGAACATTAAAATCTATTCCGCCTTATTGGGAATCCTTTAGAAAAGCACTTTATGATGAATTAGGCGATCCTACTACAAAAGATTCGATAAGACTCAAAAAGATTTCTCCTTTGTTCCATGCTGAAAATGTAAGGAACCCGATCATGGTTTTACAGGGCGCTAATGACCCAAGAGTACTGCAGGTTGAATCTGATGAGATCGTGGAGGCAGTAAAAGCAAACGATGTTCCTGTGGAATATATGGTCTTCCCAGATGAAGGTCACGGTTTCATTAAGAAAGAAAATGAGATCAAAGGCTACCGGCAAATCCTTGCATTTCTGGACAAGTATTTAAAAGACGAGGATGTAACAATGCCAGATAATGTATTAAAAGATTAATTTAGCTACTTAGCTAAATGCAATGAAACAGGTGATATCCAGTAAGAAAACAACTCATTCTTGAAAGTACCTTCCCGGATATTACCTGTTATCGTATTTGCCCAATTTTGCTGTACGTCCTTATGGTTCGCGGGCAATGCCGTAATGCCCGAGCTAATTTTAGTTTTCGAGTTATCTTCTAATGCTCTAAGCTTACTTACCTCTGCGGTCCAATCTGGATTCATTCTCGGGACCTTATTATTTGCTTTTTTAAGTATTTCAGATAAATTCTCTCCTACCCAAGTATTTTTTCTATGTGCCATTTTTGGCTCAATCTTCAATCTCGCCACGATCATGGAAGAGAACAACCTGTATAGTCTTATAATCATTAGGTTTCTCGTAGGATTCTCCCTGGCAGGTATCTATCCGGTTGGGATGAAAATAGCTTCAGATCACTTCGAGAAAGGACTAGGCCGGTCTTTAGGATATCTGGTAGGCGCGTTGGTTCTGGGCACTGGTTTTCCTCATTTACTGAAGGCTACCAGCGAAATTGTTCAATTGAGCTGGAATGTGGTTATCATTAGCACAAGCGCATTGGCGCTTTCTGGCGGACTTCTCCTCAGGATGCTGGTTCCCGATGGACCATTTCGGAAACCTCATCAGACTAAAGATTCTTCTAATATTCTCAAACTCTTCCATAATTCTAATTTTCGAAGCGCTGCATTCGGGTATTTTGGCCATATGTGGGAGCTCTATGCCTTTTGGGCTTTTGTACCTCTCATGTTAGAAATTTACAATCACTTCCACCCTGATAGTATCTCGAATATTCCTCTTTGTAGTTTTCTCATTATTGGTTCTGGAGCGGTAGCCTGCGCTATTAGTGGGATCTTATCTGAAAGATTCGGAGTGGCCCGTGTTGCCAGAACAGCATTGTTCTTTTCAGGAATATGCTGTCTCGTATCTCCTTTGCTATTATTATTTGCTTCGGAAGTGATCTTTGTTATTTTTCTGATCTTCTGGGGTGTGATGGTCATTGCTGATTCTCCTATGTTTTCAACACTTATCGCAAGATCTGCTCCTGCTGAAGGTCGGGGGACTGCACTTACCTTAGTCAACTCTATTGGATACGCGATCACTATCTTGAGTATCCAGATTGTCGGTAGGAGCCAGGAACTACTTCCTCAGCAATATATGTTCGTGATCCTCGCTGCAGGTCCAATTCTGGGAGTTGTTTATATCAAAAACTTCAGAAGTAAAAGTTTATAAAAGAATCCACGGCATTTCTTATATTTAAGAAAATAAGATCATGCAAATTGAAGCCAATTCTCCAGAGCAGTATATTTCCGAAGTTCCAGCAGAAAGAAGAGAAGCGCTCCAGAATTTGAGAAAGATTATTCTGGAGAACCTTCCCAAAGGATTCGAGGAAACCATGAATTATAAAATGATAGGTTACGTGGTGCCTCATTCTATATTTCCAGATGGATATCATTGTGATCCCAATCTACCACTCCCCTTTGCCCATCTTGCCAATCAAAAAAATTACCTTGCGCTTTATCATTCAGGTATTTACGCAGACGCTGAGTTGAGAAATTGGTTTGTAAAAAGCTATAAAAGTATGACCGGGAAGAAACCTGATATGGGAAAAAGCTGTGTTCGTTTTAAGAATATGCAGCAAATTCCTTATGATCTTATTGGTGAGCTTATGACCAGATTCTCTGTTGAAGAATGGGTTACACTTTATCAAAATCGTTGAAAAACATTTAAGGTTTAACAGATTAGTGTCTCTGCGGTTAAACCTCTCTTAAGTATTTGATCATCTTTCTTAAAGAATTGGTGAGCTTTACTGAAACCTGTAAGTTCACCAGCTTAAATACAAAATCAAAGTTTTATGAAAAAGATACTAGGTGGAATTGCGATGATCCTCGCACTGGGAACAACAACGGTAAATGCTCAAAATGCACCACTACCACAACAACAAATAGAGGTAACCGATTCTGAATTAACTGAATTTGCTGAA
This sequence comes from Christiangramia marina, assembly GCF_048285865.1. Lineage (NCBI taxonomy): Bacteria > Pseudomonadati > Bacteroidota > Flavobacteriia > Flavobacteriales > Flavobacteriaceae > Christiangramia > Christiangramia marina. The sequence continues at coordinate 390,936 of NZ_JBLVTK010000002.1, forward strand.
GTTTTTCAGAAAATGAGAATGGTAAACCAGGAAGCTCAACAGGAGATGATACAGGTTGTTCAGGAACAGGAACTGGATCTTCAGAGATTCAATGAAATTCATCAGGCAAACATGGATCCAAACAAAGAGGTGGAAACTACTGAAGCTGAATCAAAACAGTACAAGATCGTAGTTGCAGAATTGGAAGAAATTCAACCACAGTTTCAACAGAGAATGGAGAAACTGATTGGTGAAAGTGACCTAAGTAAGGAACGTTACCAACAATTGGTGATGGCACTACAAAAAGACCCTGAACTTCAACAAAGATTACAGAAGGCACTACAGGGATAATTTTTTAGTTTCATAGTATAGAAAAGTGGGCTCCGCCCACTTTTTTTTATGCCTGCGACCCAAACATTTAAGTCTATTTTAAAATTCGAATGTCCCGGAGGCATCAATTTTGTTGTAATTTTAGAAATATTAAATAACTATGGCAAGCCTACTTAAAAGCAGATTCAGTTTTATCATAATCATGATGATGTTTACGTGGTGCAGTGCCCAGCAGAAATCGAATATGCATCAAAAGGACAGTTTAGAGTATAGCAATAAGATCGTACCAGATAATATATGGCGTGAAACCTATGTAGCACTTTCTCACTATCCAGAGCTTAAAGACACTCCTATTGAATTTAAATTTAAAAAGAACATAAAAAAGTCTTTCATGCAGGCTCAGCCTAAGTTGAGCGGATTCTTCAAAAACAGGAAGAATAGAAGCTATGTTATTTATATAAATGAAAAATTTAAGATCGAAGACGAGACATTTAGTGTAAAGGACGTCCCTTCTGAAGTTTTAATTGGATGGCTTGGTCATGAACTTGGCCATGTAATGGACTATCGCGATCGATCTGCCATAGATATGCTGTGGTTTGGAATTCGTTACGTAACCTCTAATAATTATATTCGTGAAGCTGAAAGAGCTGCAGATACGTATGCTGTAAACCACGGATTAGGACAGAATATTATTGCTACTAAAGATTTTATCCTGAATCACTCCAAGCTTAGTGAAAGCTATAAGAGCAGGATTCAGGATTTATATCTGTCTCAGGAAGAGATTATGGTGCTAATCGATGAAATTCATGAAGAAGTTATCGACTAGTTCTTCGATTTAAGATCTTCAAGGAATTTTTCCCATTCAGCGAACTTCTCTTCATTCATTACTTTTTCCATTTTAACCTGACCACCTTTTTTCTTATTGGCCGCGTTCCATTCATGGAAAGTGTTAGGATCTATAGTTTGCACACGAACACCTTTCAGAGCTTTTCCACGTGCTACTTTGTAATTCTTATTGGCATTTTTCAGGGCATTATCCAGGCTTTCAGATAACTTATCTGCATCTGCAGGATCTTCGGTCCCTAAATACCAATAATGATAATATTCGTTGTCTTCTCCCCGCTTGGCTGAAACTACATATTCCGGGATCCTGATATCATACTCTTCTTCAAGTTCCTGAACAGCATCGTTCATTTTATTTACTGAAAGTTGAGAGCCTACCACATTAAGGAAAAATTTCGTTCTCCCGGTGATTCTGATCTCATGCTTTTCCTTATCTGTAAACTTGATTGTATCACCAATAATATATCTCCAGGCTCCACTCACTGTTGAGATCAACAACACGTAATCCACTTCCTCTTCTATATCATCTATGGAAATTACAGGTGCATCATCAGTGAGCGAACCATCCTGATTAATATAATCTGGCTTGAACGGTACAAATTCGAAATAGATCCCATTATTTGTGATCAACTTCATTGAATGCGTTTCTGGTCTTTGCTGAAATGCCAGAAATCCTTCTGAAGCCAGGTAAGTATCAATAACCTGTACTGGTTTCCCAAGTAACGCATTAAAACTTTTCTCGTATGGTTCAAATGCCACCCCTCCAGAAGTATAGACCTGTAGATTAGGCCAGATCTCGTGAATATTATCAACTTTATGATATTTAATAACTTCTTTCAACATAAGTTCCATCCATGATGGAATTCCGCTTAATGCACCTATGTCCCACTCCTTAGCAGTCTCTGCGATCTTCTTAACACGTTCATCCCATTCATCAATCTTGGCAATCTCAACGCCGGGCTTGTAATAACCTCTAAACCAGAATGGAATATTACTGGCGCTAATACCGCTAATTTCACCTTCCTCATGATCTCCTTCTTTCTGCAGATCTGTAGAACTTCCCAACATCATTATTTCTTTTTCGAAAAAATCTGCTGGAAGATCAAAATGGCTCAGGGCACTCACCTGCTGTATTCCGGCATTGCGAATAGAATCAACCATATCTTCTGTAACCGGGATTCTTTTACTGGTTTTACCAGTAGTCCCCGAACTTAAAGCAAAATATGGTGGTGTTCCGGGCCAGGTAACATCTGTTTCTCCTTCGTGGTATAAATGCCACCACTCTTTATCAATTTTATTATAATCAAAATAAGGAACTCTATTTGCAAATTCCTTTTCCACATCTTCTGCTTCAAGGATTTCTGCAAAATTATAGTACTTTCCAAAGGCTGTATCTTTTGCCTTATCCAACAGACTTTTTAAAACATCGAGTTGCTCGGTGTTAGCATCACCTTCAGAAGTAAAAGAATCTTTTATATCAATCAAACTCTTGATAATAGAACCGAATATTGCCATTTTGCGTAAGTAGTTTTTAATCTCATCAAAACTAAAGATACGATCGCTCTCCTACTAAAGATTACAATATATTTAACTCGTCAAATTTGTAGGTCTTATCGTACTTTTAGTGTTTAATATGTACGAAGACATTCTAGAATAAAGTTAAATTCCTATGAATATCGATGAAATGCAAAAAATAACTGTAATATTTACAGTCCGAAATATAATTATACCCTTTACAACTACATGAATCAAACATTACCCCAGAACCAGTCTCGTTATAGAATGGTTTCCTACGATGAAGCTTCTCCGGAAGTTCAGACGATTTACGACGACACTAAAAAAACCTTACAACTTCCCTTCGTTTTAAACTGGTTTAAATGCCAGGGCGATAATGCCACTTTATTGAAAGGGAACTGGAGCAAATTGAAGAATACGCTTATGGAAGGTGAAGTACCCAACGTATTAAAGCAATTGATCATCTATAACGTTTCAAAAGAAAGAGGATGCAATTATTGCTCTCATGCACACGGAATCTTTGCAGATAGTATGAGTAGTATGATCTCAGAAGATGAAGGTTTTAAGGCTACACAACATATCAACAGTCCGTCGATGCCGGTAAGTTACCGAACCGCTGTACAGATCGTTACCAAAGCAGCTTTAAATCATTCAGACATTTCTGATGAAGACTTTAATAGTCTGGAAAAAGCAGGTTTTACAAGGAGAGAAATCCAGGAGCTTATGGCTCAGGCAGACCTGGTAAACATGCTGAATACGATTGCAGATGTATCTGGAATAAAGATCGACAACGAACTTTTAGAAACGCCGGAATAAGGGTTTTCTTCTACGATGCAGGATATTAGCAGTAATACTTCCCAGCTTTACAGGATCACCTATGAAGCCTATTCCAAGTTCGCCAACGGTATAAATCGCTGTTCGAACCTGGAAGAGATCGCTAATGTTTGTAAGACAAACCTGAAGTATCTTATAAATTTCCGGATCTTGAGAATGTGCATTATTCGGGAAAAAGATAATTTCATCGTTGAACAGTTCTCTGGTAACATCTGGTATGATTTTGAATCAGAGACCGAAATATTTCAGTACGAGAGAGATCTTAAAGAAACGGGCATTCCGCTACTTACCGGAAGCATTCCTGATAAACTTCTAGAAAACAAAATAGAAAGGTCAGATCTATTTGATCCGGTACTCTGGGGATGGTCATTTGATAAAACCGATTCAAAGGTGATAGTATCCCTGTTAGCCGATCAACAAATGACATTTTCAGTAGGAGATATTGATATTCTGAAGCTGGTAGTTGATTGCATACAATCTAAGTTCAACGAGATCTATCTTAAGAAGCAGCTCGCTATTCAGAATAAAAATTTAACCGAAGCTTATGAGACCATTAAGCTAAAGAATGAGCAAATTGAAACCATTGTTAAAAATCAACAGCAAACTATAACAAAACGAACCGAATCTATAGCTGAAAAGAATAAGAAGTTGCTTCATATTTCAGCCTTGAATGCGCATAACGTTCGTGAGCCTTTATCCAGAATACAAGGTATTGTACAGCTGGCTGAACTAGTGGATACCGAAACATTTAAAAGTGAAATGATGCCAAAACTAGAATCGACTGTAAACGAACTTGATGAGGTTTTGCATGAAGTAGTAGAAATGGCATCAAAAGAAATAGTGGCTTTAAAAGCTGAAGAATTATGAGTAAGATCTACCTGGTAGATGACCAGCCAATTTCGAATTTTATCACCAAGAAACTGCTTGAAATCGAAGGATATCGAGGTACTGTAAAAGATTTTACAAACCCGTGTGAAGCTATGGAGTTTGTTTCTGAAGACCGTGATGCTATAATATTTCTTGATCTAAACATGCCAGAAATGAATGGCTGGGAATTTCTGGAAATGCTACAGAGCAGGAACTGCAGTCACCGTATCATCATTCTTACTTCCAGCACCAGCAAGATCGATGTAGATAAGGCTAAAGATTATCCGGCAGTAATTAAATACATGGTGAAACCTATGAATAAGCAGAAGTTTTCCGAACTTTCGGGACTTTTAAAAGCTTCCTGATTGCAACCAGATTCTCAGAAATTATTAGAATTAGCCTATGCACAAATGCATTTTGGCAAATATAAAGGTGTCTATCTTTCAGATATCCCCGAACCATATTATGTATGGTTTAGACAAAAAGGATTTCCGCAGGGAAAACTTGGCGACCAGATGCAACAGGTTTACGAACTCAAAGTTAATAGTCTCGAAGGCCTTTTGAGACAAATTCGCATGCGCTATCCCCGTCCCAGAAAATAGGATCTTCTCCTGTTAAAAACCTCTTAAGATTAGGACTTCAAAGTAAGCGGTTTTTCTATTCTTCTTTGTAATTTAGCGCCCTGAATAACAACACAACAAACACGACTAAAAATGGCCGATACCAAGTATATATTCGTCACAGGCGGTGTATCTTCCTCTCTTGGAAAAGGAATTATTGCCGCGTCTCTGGCGAAATTATTACAGGCTAGGGGTTTTAGAGCAACTATTCAGAAACTGGATCCTTATATTAATGTAGATCCGGGAACTTTAAATCCTTACGAACACGGAGAATGTTATGTGACTGAAGATGGAGCTGAAACAGATCTCGATCTTGGCCATTACGAGCGTTTTCTCAATGTGAATACTTCCCAGGCAAATAATGTGACTACCGGAAGAATTTACCAAAGCGTCATCGAGAAAGAAAGACGTGGTGAATTTTTAGGAAAAACAGTACAGGTAGTTCCTCATATCACCAATGAAATCAAGGAAAGAATACAGATCCTTGGCAAGAATGGAGATTACGATATTGTTATCACTGAAATTGGAGGAACTGTAGGTGATATTGAATCTCTACCCTATATTGAAGCTGTAAGACAGCTAAAATGGGAACTTGGTGATGATAATGCTCTGGTAATTCACCTTACTCTTGTTCCATATCTTTCTGCTGCAGGAGAATTGAAAACCAAACCAACTCAGCATAGTGTAAAAACTTTGATGGAAAGTGGTATCAAAGCCGATATTCTTGTTTGCAGAACCGAGCATGAACTATCAGATGATATAAGAAGAAAACTTGCTATCTTTTGCAATGTGAGACAGGAAGCTGTGATACAAAGTATCGATGCAAGAACGATCTACGATGTGCCAAACATGATGCTCAAGGAAGGGCTGGATACAGTGACCATGAAAAAACTGGATCTCCCTACCGACTCTACTCCTAACCTTGATCGCTGGAATCAATTCTTAAAGAGACATAAAAATCCCAAGGCTGAAGTACATATTGGACTTATTGGTAAATACGTTGAACTTCAGGATTCTTATAAATCTATTCTGGAATCTTTCATCCATGCTGGAGCCGAGAACGAAGTTTCGGTTAAAGTAGAATACATTCATTCAGAATTTATAAACGACAGTACGATCCACAATAAAATAAGTCATCTTGACGGAGTTCTGGTTGCACCAGGATTTGGAGAACGTGGTATCGAAGGAAAGATCGATGCGGTGAGATATGCTCGTGAAAACAATTTGCCATTCTTAGGAATCTGCCTGGGAATGCAAATGGCTGTCATCGAGTTTGCCAGAAACGTGCTTAAATTAAAAGGTGCTAATTCTTCTGAAATGGATCCTGATACCAAGCATCCGGTGATCGATCTTATGGCAGACCAAAAAGAAGTTACACATAAAGGTGGTACGATGAGACTTGGCGCGTGGGATTGTGAACTGAGTAAGAAGTCTGTAATTCATGACGCTTACGGGAAAGACATGATTTCAGAAAGACACCGTCATCGCTACGAATACAACAATAAATATAAAGAACAACTGGAAAATGCAGGAATGCTAAGTACCGGTATAAATCCAGAAACAAAACTCGTGGAAGTGATCGAACTCGCAGACCATCCATGGTTTGTTGGTGTTCAATATCACCCTGAATATAAGAGTACCGTGGCTAGTCCACACCCATTGTTTGTCTCTTTTGTAAAAGCTGCATTAGAATATTCAGAAAAGAGACAAAGTGCCAAAATGGCGCAGAAATAGAAACTGGTCGTTTATTTGACTGGGTAGATTAAGCAATACTAAGTAATGGAAGAAAAGAAAATTGACGTCCAATCCATCATTGGATTTATTTTAATTGGTGGTATCCTTCTTTGGATGCTTTACAATAACACTCCAGACGAAGCGGAGGTCGTAGATGAAGTAACTACGGAAGAAAATATTAATAGAGATCAGGATACGACTCCTGAATTCGAAGAAAACACAGCTACCCCAGCAAGCGACTCGACCGCTCTTGTAGAGGCTCAAAAACGTCTGGGTGCTTTTGGATATTCTGAAACACTTTCTTCTGCAAAAGGAGGTTCTACGACGATAGAAAACGACCTATTGGAATTAAAGATTTCTAATAAAGGTGGTTATATTGAAGAAGCCAGACTGAAGAATTTCAAGACTTTCGATTCGATTCCCGTTTACCTTATCAAGGATGGAAACGCTTCCATGAATATGAGTTTAAACACTACTGATGGAAGAACTCTTAATACTGAAAACCTGTATTTTGAACCGGAGTTAACTGAAAATAACGGAAACCAGATCCTGTCTATGAAACTTAAGGTTTCGGAAGATGAGTACCTGGAATACAGGTATGCGATGAGACCGGGAGAATATATGCTGGATTTCAGCGTACGTTCAGAAGGACTAACCGGCGTGTTAAATTCTTCAGCAACACCTGTACTTGATTGGAAATTGAAAGGATACCGTCATGCGAAGAGTATTTCTTATGAGAACAGGTACACTGATCTTATCTGGGAAT
>NZ_JBLVTK010000002.1:398475-518038 GCF_048285865.1 Christiangramia marina
CATAAGTTATATCGCTTACAGGCAACATTTCTTCTCCTCTATTTTACTTACGGATACACCATTTGCAACTGCAAGTTTCGAAGTTGAGAATCTTGTTGAAGACGAAGAGATCGACACCGTTTATACCAAGACCTTCGCTTCCAGCATTCCTTTGGAACTAAAGGCTGGGGAACTTAACTACAACATGAACTGGTATTATGGTCCTTCAGATTACAAGATCCTGAATGATTATGATAGAAACCTGGATGAAATTATTCCGCTAGGTTGGGGAATCTTTGGATGGATCAATAAATATCTATTCATCCCATTCTTTGCATTTTTAGGAGGCGTTCTTCCAAGTTACGGTCTGGCGATTATTGCCATGACGATCGTGGTTAGAATTGTTCTTTCTCCGGTGACTTACAAATCTTATTTATCACAGGCTAAAATGAAGATCTTAAGACCTGAGATCAATGAGCTGAATGAGAAGTACAAGGATAATGCGATGAAAAAGCAGCAGGAAACCATGAAGCTGTATAGCAAAGCAGGCGCCAGTCCTATGAGTGGATGTTTGCCAGCGCTTATGCAAATACCAGTGTTCTACGCGTTATTCCAGTTCTTCCCGAGTGCATTTCAGCTTAGACAGAAAAGTTTCTTATGGGCAGATGATCTTTCCAGTTATGATGTAATCGCAGAACTTCCTTTCCATATCCCGTTCTATGGAGATCATGTGAGTTTGTTCCCGATACTTGCTTCTGTAGCTATCTTTATATATATGATGATGACTACCGGGCAAAGCATGCAGGCGAATCAACAACCAGGAATGCCTAATATGAAGTTCCTGATGTACCTGTCTCCATTATTTATGTTGGTGTTCTTCAACAACTATGCGAGTGGACTTTCCTTGTATTACTTTACTTCGAATCTAATTACGATTGGAATCATGTTGGTGATCAAATACGTGATCGTAGACGAAGATAAGATTCACGCGAAGATCCAGGAAAACAAGAAAAAACCTAAGAAACAGAATAAGTTCACCCGAAAGTTCCAGGAAATGATGGAGCAGGCTGAAGAGCAGCAAAAAAAACAAAAGGGTAAATAATTTTTTCTGAAATATAATTAATGAGAAAGCCTCCGCAAATGCGGAGGCTTTTTTCTTTGTTTTTAGTTTCGATTATAGCGTAGGTAAAATAACAGTGTCAATTGCATGGATCACTCCATTTGTAGCCTGAACATCTGTAGCGATGATTGTTGAAGTTCTTCCGTTTGCATCAGTAATTGTTGCTGTATCACCAAGATTTATGGTGAAATCCTCACCCTGAAGCGAGGTTACTACAATACCATCTTCAAGTTCATCTGAAGTTACATTCATATCTATTAGCACATGGTAGCTAAGCACTGTGGCCAGCGTATCAGCATCAAGATCTCCAAGTTCCTCAAGTTCAAGTTCAGTTAAAAGATCTCCAAAAGCTGAATTTGTAGGGGCAAAAACAGTAAAAGGCGCTGGAGAATCAGAAGCTTGTAGAGTGGATACAAAAGTATAGGAATCTTCTCTGGTCAATGCAGCAACTAAAGTGTCAAAAGTAGGATCTGCAAGTGCAAAAGTTACCACAGTAGGTAATCCAATCACATTGCTTACAGCGTGAATCACACCATTATCCACCTCAACATCTGCAGTTTCAACAGTACTTACACCATTAATAACCACCCCATTTTCAGTATTGATATACATGCTTAGTTTTTCACCATCAGGTCCAGCTGTAGACATACTTTCTATGTAGCCAGTAGAAAGATCTGAAGACATGATCTCCCCCATTTGTACATGGTTTAAAAGAACCTGCGTAAGAACATCTGTTGGCACATCTTCCAGGGCATCAAATCCATTTTCATCAAGGAAAGCAGCAAAAGCATCATTATCTGGAGCAAAAACTGTATAAACATCGTCTCCTGTAAAAGTAGAGGTCAAACCAGTAGCCTCTAAAGCGGCTAAAAGTGATGAATAATTTTCGTTAGCAACCACAAAATCTGCAATAGTGTTGGATTCTACTACATCATCTGTTGGGTCTGGAGTTTCCATGAAATCATCTGAAGTCATGAAGTCATCGTCTTCATCACATGCTGTAAAACTGAAGCAGATTGCCAGCAATAGAATACTAATTTTTGAGTTTTTGAGAATTGAATTCATATCATTTGAATTTTAGTTAAAATTTTTGATCACATAAATCTACTACTGAATTTTTCAGAACTCTGTTTAATCTTTGTTAAATTTCATTAAACAGTTAGTTTTAAGATATTCAATCCTTTACAGATTGAATCAATCCATGAATTCGAATTAACTTTGTTTATATTTGAGAAACCTAAACACCTATTTATGAAGAAGATTTTAATATTATTACTATTTACAGGAATCCTTGCTTCCTGTAGTGATGACGATGATGCAGGAGTAGATAATGAAGGATCGATCCTGGGAACATGGTTTCTTGTTGAAGCTAATAATGTGCCTGGTTTTTCGATTAATGAATGTTCCAGCCAGTCATATCTTAGCTTCATGGCCGATAACACTGCTGACTCAGAATTTTTTACGAATGTTAGTGGCGAATGTGAATCTGAATCTTCTAGCGGAGACTGGAGTAATTCCTCCGGCTCCCAGTATACCTTCACGGTACCGGGATTTGGAGAACTTACTGGTAATGTATCTTTCGATGGTAATCGTTTTACTTTTACCCCAAATGATCTTCCTACTTCATCGCTTACTTTCGAAAAATAATCCGCACCAAATTTTTATTGAAAAGGGTAGCTTTCGCTACCCTTTTTTATTTCGTAATTTTGCAGCTTCTTATCCGACTCTTATGTGAGTCAAAGAAAAGTTAAGATACCTATGAAAAAAGTAGTGGTTGGTTTGTCTGGAGGTGTAGATTCCAGTGTTTCAGCATACCTGTTGAAAGAACAGGGATATGAAGTGATAGGTCTTTTTATGAAGAACTGGCATGATGATACGGTAACCATTTCAGATGAATGCCCTTGGTTGGATGATAGCAATGACGCGATGCTAGTGGCAGAAAAACTGGGGATCCCATTTCAAACTGTAGACCTAAGCGAACAATACAAGGAACGTATCGTTGACTATATGTTCAACGAATATGAAAAAGGTAGAACTCCAAATCCAGATGTTCTTTGTAATCGAGAAATTAAGTTCGATGTTTTTATGAAGATCGCTCTTTCTCTGGGTGCAGACTACGTCGCTACCGGTCATTATTGTCGCAAATATGAATTTAAAAAGGATGGAGAAACCATTTACCAGCTTATGTCTGGAATGGATTCGAATAAAGATCAGTCTTATTTTCTTTGTCAGTTAACCCAGGATCAGCTTTCTAAAACCCTCTTCCCTATTGGAGACCTTCAGAAATCTGAAGTAAGAAAGATCGCTTCAGAACAGGATCTGGTAACTGCTGATAAAAAAGATTCTCAGGGACTTTGTTTTATTGGTAAAGTAAGACTTCCGGATTTTCTTCAGCAAAAATTAAAACCCAAAGAAGGGGTTATTGTAGAGGTCTCTTCCGAAGACAGTATTTATAACGAGGAAGAATTGAGCTTTTCAACTAAAAAAGAGGAACTGCAATTTCTTTCTAAAAAATACAATTATCACAAAGATCAGGGCAAGGTTGTAGGAAATCATCAAGGTGCGCATTATTTCACAAAAGGACAAAGAAAAGGTCTCGCTGTGGGTGGTACTCCGGAACCTTTATTCGTGATTGATACCGATGTTAAAGAAAATGTGATCTATACTGGACAGGGCAAAAACCATCCCGGGATCTACAGGCAGGCTTTGTTCATTTCAAATGACGAAGTACATTGGGTTCGCCAGGATTTGGCTTTAGGAATTGGTAAAGAGATGAAAGTTAAAGCTCGAATTCGTTACCGCCAGCCTTTGCAGGAAGCAGTCTTACATCAAACTCAAAATGGAATGTATGTGGTTTTTGAAAATCCTCAAGCTTCTATTACCGAAGGTCAGTTTGTAGCATGGTATAGTAAAGATGAACTGCTGGGTTCTGGAGTAATTTCGTAACTTACTTGCCTGCCGGCAGTTTGCTATGAAAAGAATATTCCTACTTGTCTTTTTTATCTCCAGTTGTGCTTTCGCGCAGGATCATGCTTTGGTTTATTTTACAAACAAACCTAATGCCGTTGAAGCACTCGAAACTCCCGCAAATCTTTTTTCTGAAAGAGCTTACGAGCGTAAATTATTGAGAGGAACAACCATTGATTTTCTTGATGTTCCGGTTCATGAACCTTTTATTAGCGATCTTAAAGCAAGATCTGGTTTCGAAATAAAGGCTAAATCCAAATGGTTCAATTGCGTTTACGTAATAGGTGAACGAAATGCAATTGAGATTTTAGAAAGTCTGGAGCATGTTGCCAATGTCCAGTTCCTCGAAGAACTTTCTAACAGAAGTCAAAGCATTCCGCAGAAAAGCATCGAGAAAAAGCTTGAAACAGAAATAGATTTCAATTATGCATCTACTTCCAATCAGGTCAGAATGCTTAATCTTCAGAATTTACACGAACAGGATCTCACAGGAAACAGAATGATCATCGCCGTGATGGACTCTGGTTTTCCAAATGTTAATTCTCTGGTGTCATTTGAGAATCTAAGGAACAATGACAATTTACTGGGAGGCTATGATTTCACGAATCGATCAGAGGATTATTCCGCAAGCACCCTGGATAATCATGGTACATTGGTACTTTCCACCATGGCTGCTTTTAGAGAGAATCTTTATGTAGGCACTGCGCCAGATGCTGCCTATTATCTTTTTGTTACCGAAGTTTCGGCTACCGAAACTCCAGTTGAGGAAGCCTATTGGGTGGAAGCAGCCGAGAGAGCTGATAGTCTGGGCGCCGATATCATCAATACTTCACTTGGATACACCTTATACGATAAGCCGGCATATAGTTATACTCCGGAAGATATGGATGGGAAGACAAGTTTTATTTCCAGAGGAGCCAATATGGCTATGCAGAAGGGGATGCTTGTGGTAACTTCAGCGGGAAATCGTGGAGACGAGGGTTATTTCAATATTATAAGTGCTCCTGCTGATGCTAATGTGCTTGCCATTGGCGGAGTTGATCCTTCAGGTAATTATGCACCATTTAGTTCTATTGGACCCAGCGCAGATGGGAGAATTAAACCTGATGTGGTGGCTCAGGCTATCGAGGTCGCAGCTATCAACGAAAATGACAGGCTTGTTGGGGTGAATGGCACATCATTCTCCAGCCCGATCATGGCAGGAGCCATTGCATGCTTCTGGCAATTAAACCCGGAATGGACTAATTTCGAGGTGATGCAATTGGTTAGAGATCTGGGGCATCTTGGCAATTCCACTAATAATTTCCTGGGGTATGGCATTCCGGACTTTTCAACTCCCGCTAATCCCGTAGCTCCTAATTCTTCGGAATTAATTTTATATCAAAATCCAGTAGAAGAATTTCTGAAATTTGCCGGACCAGCAACCGATTATAATATCCGGATTTTCAATACCGCAGGAAAAATGGTCTTAAGCGAACGCAGCGTTTCTTCAGAAATTAATCTTTCCGGCTTTTCTCGTGGTATTTATATTGCTATGTTTGAATCTGAAAACAGGACTGAAAAATTTCTTATCATCAAAAAGTAATGAGTTTTAAGCACAATAGAATCACTGAACTTTTCAATATTGAATATCCTTTAATACAGGCGGGAATGATCTGGGCAAGCGGCTGGAAATTAGCCAGTGCGGTCTCTAATGCCGGAGGTCTTGGAATTATTGGGGCAGGTTCCATGTACCCTGAGATCCTTAAGGAACATATTCAAAAATGTAAAAAAGCTACCTCGCAACCTTTTGCGGTTAACGTGCCGATGCTCTATCCCGATATTGAGAAGATCATGGACATTATTATTGATGAGGGTGTTAAGATCGTATTTACTTCTGCCGGGAATCCTAAGACCTGGACATCCCACCTACAAAGTCATGGGATCAAAGTGGTACACGTAGTAAGCAGTGTAAAATTTGCTGTAAAATCTCAGGAAGCCGGTGTAGATGCTATTGTTGCTGAAGGATTTGAAGCAGGTGGTCATAATGGTCGTGATGAAACTACCACTTTTACCTTGATTCCTATGGTTCGTGAAAAGATCGATATTCCGCTAATAGCAGCTGGAGGGATTGGCAATGGAAAAGGAATGTTTGCAGCGATGGTACTTGGCGCTGATGCTGTGCAGGTTGGAAGCAGGTTCGTAGCAACACCCGAGGCAAGTTCTCACCAGAATTTCAAGGATATGGTAGTAAAAGCAAGAGAAGGTGACACTGTACTTACCCTGAAAGAACTCGCACCTGTCAGACTACTGAAAAATAAGTTTTTTGAAGATGTTCAGGAACTTTATACCAAATCTCCAAGCAAAGAAGATCTTACTTCTTTACTCGGAAGAGCCAGAGCAAAGAAAGGGATGTATGAAGGTGATCTGGAAGAAGGCGAACTTGAAATAGGCCAGATTTCCGGATTGATCAATGAGATCAAACCTGCTGCTGAAATTGTAAAGGAAATGATTTCTGAATTTGAAGAAACTAAAATCGCTTGCCAACAATTTTAAAGCGCGTAATCTTCGTACTCAGCCAATTTAGAAGCCACAAATTTTCTCCAACGTAACTCTGCTTCTTTATTTTCACTATGTGAAGTTTCTTTATCAAAACGATTCTGCATAGCGACTCTTTCAGTTTCAGTAATGTTATAAAGTCTTTTTAAATCCTGTCGGATCCTTCTGCCAGGTTCATATTCAGCAAGCCGCTTTCTCAGTTTCCTTGCATGCAATTCAGTTATATCAAAATGCAATTGCTCATGAGCCAGTAAATATTCGGGATTGTTCACGTCCTTTACCCAGCTTAGATCCGGATAAAAATTACTTTTCACTTCATGGGTAAGCTCAGGCTTTCCTGTGCTCGTACTATAGTTCCAGAAATAGCTCATCCCGGAATTTGTGTTTGCTGAAAAATCTATATTATAATCTGGCGCAGCTTCAAAATTTTGCCAGCTAAGACGATCTATATCAGCCCAGGCAATTTTTCTTTTTTCCTGTGCACCGCCAATATGGACAATCCCTAAGAGAAATAAAACGAGAAATACTTTTCTCACGAATAGGTGAAATTTACCAGCTTTTCAATATCTGTGTGCAGACTATGATAGACCGGGCAGGTAAGTGCCGCATTCTCCAGGATCTTCTTTTCCTTCTCCTCAAAGCTTCCTTTTACAGATATGTTGATCTCAATTTTCGAAATCCTTCGAGGCTTATCTGTCATCACCTTAGTAACCTCAGCGAAAGTACCCTCAATTTCCATTTGATGATCATTGGCCTTAATGCCCATGATCGTAAGCATGCATGAAGCAAGTGCCGTTGCCACCGTATCTGTTGGTGAAAAAGCTTCCCCTTTACCATGATTGTCCACAGGAGCATCGGTGATCATCTTCGATCCACTTTGCAAATGTTCAGCTTCTGTTCTTAAATTTCCGAGGTATGTAACTTTAGAGGTCATTCGCTTCAGTTATAGTTAGATCTTCATTCAGGTTTAAAATATAGATCGCATCATTAGTATATCCACCTTCAGGCTTCATCAAATAATGAAATTTGCTCTCGTAATATTCAGTATAGCCAGGGTATTTTTCAAAGCTTTCGTATAGATCTTCCGCAGAAGCCAGTCTTAACAATACATCCATTGTAAGATCGTAACCACGCATTGCATACTGGTTAGGCTGAACTTTAAATTTCTTAGCATACTCTTTTACGAATTCATCATCTTGCTGGGTATCGAATTCCTTGTCTACTGAAGGGTAATGAAGTTTCAATTTTCCCAGATGATTGTTGGAGATCACATCACTTTCGTATCCATTATTCTTATTGGTAGTAAGCAGCGTGATCTTGTTATTTCTTGTTAACCTGTTCAAAGCAGCAGCAACACTACTAATAAGGTTCATATTTTCAGACTCAAGAATCACCCAGTTTTCGCCGGAAGACATTACTTCCGCCAGTTTTGCTTCGGAAACAAAATTATCTGAAGGATTTACCGTTCTCGCTGAAGGTAACGCACTCATCAATTCATTTTTGATGGCAAAAGATTTTGAGTCGGCAATAACAATCACATTTTTTCCACTCGCATTTCTGGCGATATAGTCAACCATTTTCGATCTTAGAAATTCTTCACTTGGTCGGGACTGGAATAAGTTTCCGTAGCCTTTCATACTTCGATTACTAAGTGGATTGATCACAGGAATGTTCCTGTTCTCCAACGCTCCAGCTACAGTTTCTGTTACATCCTGAATTAACGGACCTATAACCGCATCTACATGATCAAAGTTATTCGTTCTTAAAATGTTTGAGACTTCCCCAGTACTTCTTCTGGTATCATACACCTTAAGCTTTGTAGAAATCCCCATGCTTTTCGCTTTCTCCACAGCCATTAGAACACCACTATGGAAATCAAGAGAAATTCGTATTACTCTTTCATTTAGAATAGCGTTACGATAGGTAGGAATTGAATCGGCATCCACCTTATCGAGATGGAACGGCAGCATCAAAGCGATCTCCTTGGTATCGCGATTATCTATAAAAGATTTGAGATCTACTTTAGACTGCGAACCTGATCCCATACCGGTGTACCTCTCCTCTTCAACGTTTTCAGAACTTCCATCCTTTTTTGGAACCTTTAGCACCATCCCGAATTTCAATCCTTCTGTCAATGCAGGATTTAACCTGATCAAAGAATCCTGAGATACTGCAAACTTTTTAGATAGTCTGTATAGCGTTTCCTGTGGTTTCACTTCGTAAAATCGAAAACGATCATCTGTTATAATCACTGGTTCCTCGTCAAGAACTGCAGTGCCAACGCGAATCATCATTCCGGGCTGTAAGATTTCTACTTTTGGATTCATCTCGTCCAACTCCTTCAGCGTCATTCCATACTTTCTTGCAATCCCGTATTTGGTTTCCTGCGGAAGCACAATATGTTCCCTGGTCTTGTAATTTTGAGAACTACTGGAAGCTTTAGAATTTACAGGTTTCTCTGCCGGAGCTTCGTTTGACTGATATGTTAATTCCGGTTGTGGACTATTTGTTACCACCACATTTTCCGCAGGAATATTTCCAACGGGAATTTGAATGGTTTCTCCTATTTGGAGCTCCTTGGAATATAATTGCTTATTATACCTTTTAATATTATCGATACTAACACCGTATTCCTTAGAAAGACTATAAAGCGTCTCCTTTTTCTTTACCTCGTGTTCTTTGAAAGACACAGATTTAGCTGAAGTTTCTGTATTTAAAGACACTTCAGTTTTATTTTCAGAAATTGGAATAACGAGTTTTTCATCGATCCCTATTCCGTTCTTTGCTTCCGGGTTGTATTTATAGATATCCTCCTCATCAATACTGTAAGACTGGGAGATACTAAACACAGTTTCACCTTTTTTCACAGTATGATATTTGTACGACTGCGCGTTTGCAGACATACTTATCACCTGGAAAAGAAAACATAACACAAATAGGTACTTCATTCTTTTATCTTTTTTGAGATTTTATTCCCACTCTATTGTTGCCGGTGGTTTGGAGCTAATATCATAGACTACTCTATTAACGCCTTTCACCCGGTTGATTATTGTATTCGAGGTCTTTTGCAGGAACTCGTATGGTAAATTCACCCAGTCTGCAGTCATACCATCTGTGGATTCCACAGCTCTCAATGCTACCACCTGCTCATAAGTTCTTTCATCACCCATAACTCCTACCGACTGTATAGGTAGTAAGATCGCTCCGGCCTGCCATACTTTGTCATATAACATCCAGTCTCTTAATCCCTGTATAAAGATATGATCTACTTCTTGAAGTATTCGCACTTTTTCTGCCGTTATATCACCAAGAATCCTAATCGCCAGTCCCGGTCCTGGAAATGGATGTCTACCTAATAATACCTTGTCGATTCCAAGCTCCTTTCCTACTCTTCTTACTTCATCTTTAAATAGCATTCTTAGCGGCTCTACCACTTTCAGCTTCATGAAATCAGGTAATCCACCCACATTGTGATGAGACTTGATCGTTACTGAAGGCCCATTAACAGAAACCGACTCGATCACATCTGGATAGATAGTACCCTGCGCCAGGTAAACAACATCCTTGATCTCGTGAGCTTCATCATCGAAAACTTCAATAAAAGTATTCCCGATCGCTTTTCTCTTTTCTTCAGGATCTGAAAGACCTTTTAACGCATCCAGAAATCGTGCCGAAGCATTCACTCCCTTTACATTAAGCCCCATATCTTTGTATTGGTCCAGTACACTTTCGAATTCATTCTTCCGAAGAAGACCATTATTAACGAAAATACAGTACAGGTTTTTGCCGATGGCCTGGTGTAATAGAACGGCAGCAACCGTAGAATCCACACCTCCACTAAGACCCAGAACTACCTTGTCATCTCCTATCTTTTCCTGTAATTCTGAAACCGTTAGATCCACAAAGGCTCCAGGAGTCCAGCTTTGCTCTGTACCCGCGATCTTTACAAGAAAGTTCTCTAATAATTGCTTACCATCGGTTGAATGATAAACTTCCGGATGAAACTGGATTGCGTAAGTCTCTTCACCTTCAATTCTGTAAGCTGCATTCAGCACATCTGAAGTACTCGCCAGTCTTACCGCATTTTCAGGAAGGTTTATAATAGAATCACTGTGACTCATCCAAACTTGTGAATTCTCCTTTATATCTTCAAACAACAATTCTGCATCCTTGATCACCGAAAGATTCGCTCTTCCAAATTCCCTTGTATCTGAAGGTTCAACTTTTCCACCGAAAAAGTGGGCAAGATATTGAGCACCATAGCAAACTGCCAGCATAGGCAATTTACCTCTTATCTGTGACAGATCTGGGTGCGGGGCATCTTCGGCTCTTACAGAAAATGGACTTCCTGAAAGGATAACCGCTTTAAAACCTGATAAATCTTCTGGAATTTTCGAGTATGGATAGATCTCGCAATAAATGTTTAGTTCTCTAACACGCCTTGCAATAAGCTGTGTATACTGCGAACCAAAGTCTAGGATGAGTACGTTGTTTTGCATGCGCAAAAATAGGAATTTAGGTAAAAAAGCCGGCAAAGGAAGGTGGAAATTTTCTATATTTAGAATGCATTAAGACTTTGTCCATTATGAAATATTTAAGTGCTATAATTTTTGCCATCGCGATCATGACTGCAGCCTATTTTCTGGGTGATGCTTATGTTTCCAGAGCCAATCCCGATGGTGTCATTTCGGTGACCGGTTCAGGTAGTGAAAATTTTATTTCAGATCTAATTGTGTGGGAAGGTAGATTCAGTAGAAATTCTCCTAATCTGGAAGCCGCATATAATCAACTTGATCAGGATAAAAATATTGTAAGATCCTATCTTATTGGAAAAGGGATTAAAGATGAGAACATTGTTTTTAATTCAGTTCAAACTAATGAACAGCAAGAGAATCAGTATCAAAACGGGAATTATGTGGGTAGTATTTTCAAGGGTTACGAACTAACGCAACCTGTAAAAATCGAAAGCAATAATGTAGAACTTATCGAAAATGTGTCACGTGAGATCACGGAATTATTGAATAAAGGCGTCCAGTTTAATTCTTCTCCTCCCAGATATTACTACACCAAAATAGCAGATCTCAAAATTGAAATGATATCCAAAGCTACAGAGGATGCCAGATTACGTGCAGAGAAAATCGCAGCGAACAGCGGAGAAGATCTGGGTGATCTTAAAAGTGCGAATATGGGCGTGTTTCAAATCACCGGCCAGAATAGCGGCGAGGATTATAGCTGGAGTGGCGCATACAATACGGCAGATAAAAATAAAACCGCATCCATAACAATGCGGCTGGAATATGAAATAGATTAGCTATTAGTCTAAAGTAGCCAGTATCTGCTCAATATCATCTTCAGTAGTATCTGGATTAATAAAGCAGAATCTAACCACGCTTTCATCCTTCCACAGGGATGGGGTGACCAGTGCAAATCCTGAATTATGATTCTTGTAGGTCCAGTCACGGTAATCTTCCGCAGACCATCCTTTTCTCTTAAATAAGACTACAGATAAACTTGCCGGTCTTACCAGTTCAAGCAAATCATTCTGCTCCACTTTGGAAGCGGCAATATTTGCAAGTTCTATCCCTCGTTCAATAGCTTCTTTATACTTGTTAGTTCCATGCATCGCCAGTGAAAACCATAATGGCATCCCTCGTAATCTACGGGTAAGCTGGATCTGGTAATCTGCAGGATTAAATCCTTGTGCCCCTTCGTCCTTGAATATCTCAAGATAAGCACCTTTTTGAGAATGTGCTTTTTTCGCAAGTTCCAGGTTTTTGTAGATAACCGCGCCACAATCGTATGGTGAAAACAGCCATTTATGAGGATCAATAGTAATACTGTCTGCCTGCTCGATGCCGTTAAACAAATGTCTTACAGAATCTGCAGCCAGCGCTCCACCTCCATAAGCACAATCTACATGCAGCCAGATATTTTCCCTTGCACAAACATTTGCCACTCCTTCCAGATCATCTATAATCCCGGCATTGGTTGTTCCACCCGTTGCTACCACAGCGAAAAGTCTGTTTCTATCCTGTTCACTTAAATTTTCTAATTCCTGCTGAAGTGCAGTTCCGGATAAAAATTCTTCTTCTGAATTTACCAGGTGAACATCTGCATCCATTACTTTTGCCATGGATTTTATTGAAGAATGTGCACCTGTTGAAGTGATCAAAAGTGCTCTATCTCTGGCGTGAGCTGGCTTTTGTTCTCGCCACTCCTCTCTTGCGGTAACTAATGCTGAAAGATTTGCAGCTGTACCACCACTTGTAAATACACCAAAAGCAGTTTCCGGTAGACCGGTTAAACTTACCAGCCATTTCATCGCCTGGTTTTCACAAAATATCCCTCCGGCTCCTTCCATCCAGTAAGAACCATGAATACTGGAAGCTGAAGTTACCAGGTCGAACATGATCGCGGCCCTGGTTGGTGCAGCGGGAACAAATGCCAGGTGTCTTGGATGATCAATAGGTACCGTTGCTTTAACCAGTACGTTCTTAAATAACTGGAATGCACTTTCACCTCCAATACCTTCGGGAGTTATAGTTTCTCCAACAAGTCTCAACAGTTCTTCTTCCTTCTTTGGTGCACCAAGTTCTGGCGTTACATTAGATATACGATCGATAGCATACTTCATCACGTCCAGCGTCATCTCAACCAGATCCATATCTATGGTATGCATTCTATTCTTTTCCAAAAGTGATAATTTTAAAGTTTGCGTCTAAAGGATCTAATTCTTTTAAAAGGCGCTCGATAAGCCCTTGACCGTATTCATCGTAATATTCAGAGAAATTTGTTTGCCGCTCCTGCAGACTCCTGTTTGGAAATAGATCATTCTGTAATGCGGCGATTCGCTCTACTTCATCCTTTAATTTTCTTTTTTGTGCTTGCAGGAGTCGATTTTCGAGATTGTCGAGACCTTTAAGCTGCTTTACTTCCTGAGCTTTTACTGCACCAATAAATGATTTATCGGTTTTCTCAGCCAGCTCATACATTTGCTGAAATTGCTGAATCAAATGCTCTTTCTGTTCTGAAAAATCAATATTGATATTGCTGATTTTCCGAACCTTTCGATTGATCAGCTCATGTTGTTTCAGAAATAATTCCTTCAGTGAAATATCGAGTTTCCTGCGTTTGGCATCCTGTTTAGCAGTTTGCAGTAATGCTGAATTCCGAAGTAACAACATTGGAAAAACCACAGTTTCGGCTTCGAAATAATTCTTTAGCTGCAACCAGTAAGCAAGTTCTCCACCTCCACCTATATAGCAAAGATTTGGAAGCAGCACTTCCTGGTAAAGCGGTCGCATCATGACATTTGGACTAAAACGTTCCGGATGCGCATCCACTTCTGCAAGTATTTCCTCTTTGCTCCAGCTTATCTCTGTTTCATGAACAAAATACTGAGCATCTTTTTTGACGATACGTTCCCGAATCTCATCATTAAGATAAAATAAATTGATATCCCGCGGATTCACCTGTACTTTATAGTCCTGTTCTTGCAGGGAATCTATAGCTGCCTGAGACGCATTTGAAGAAGACTCATTTAATAATTCGTTCTTTATATGGATAGAAAAATGCTTTTTCAAACGGGAATCTCCAGCTGCGACGATAACAAGGCCTTCTTTGCCAAATAACCTGTTCGCCAGATAGCGCGTGGCATCGGTCAAGTTATTATGCTCCAAATATGCTTTCTGGAACATCTCCTTCAATTCTTCAGCATTAGTTCCTCCACCAATCTCGGAAGAAAAAAGCTTAAAAACTTCCTCAAGCCCTTCCGTAGAAAGTTTACCAACAGCAGTCGCTCCTGCCCGCTTTTCAGCATTATTCCATTTGAATTTTTTTCCGTGGAGATTAAAAAAATTGATCTCTTCAAAATCATGATCCTCTGTAGCCATCCAATATACCGGTACAAAATCATTCTCTGGATGTTCTTCTTTTAACTTCCTGGTAAGATTAATTGTGGAAACTATCTTATAAAGAAAATAAAGCGGACCCGTAAAAAGATTGAGCTGATGCCCCGTAACCACTGTAAATGTCTTATCTGAGGATAAAAGATCGATGTTACCGGAGGTAGCCTCAGAAACTTTAAGATCTGCATACTGCTCTTTTAGAACTTCAACCAGATCCTTACGAACGAAATTGTTATAAGACTGGGATTTTTCATCGATCTGAGCCCTGAAATTTTCAATTTTAGGAAAACGATGATATAAATGTTCCAGACTTTCTTTTTCTGAAAGATAATCCAGGATTAGTGGAGTAAAATAATTAGTATCGGAATAAGCTATATGATCTGTAGACATCAACCTGTTTATAATTGCTGTAAAGATAAAACCTTTTAGGAAGGAAACTAAATCGAGACCAGCCGCATATTTATTCTTTACGATTAACTTAACATCTATAAAATTCTTAAATTCCGGTTATCAATCAAAAACCATTAGTTCATGATCTTAAAACGACTAATTTTCGCACTCTTAATCATATTCTCATTTACATCCTGTACAAGTGATGATGACGCTTCAACGCCAGATCGCAGAAGCATTGAAGATCTAGAAACAGATTTTCAAGCCTTGAACCTGCAACAAGGGATTAACGATGTAACACTTGAAAACCTTAACGGAAGTTCCTGGAATTTTAGAGTGATCATCCCGGAAAGTGCTTCATCTACTGAGAGACCTCTTGTCCTAACACTTCATGGCGCAGCTGGCGGGGATGTAGATGCCCATAAAAACACTGCCTGTTATGCAGAGCCTGGTTTTGCAGCTTTGGATCCAATTATTGTAAGTCCCAACGGAGGAACCCAGCTTTGGAATAGTGCTTTTAATCAGGATCTCGTTATTGGCCTAATGTATCTAACTCAGAAATATTTAAATGTAGATAGAGACAGAACCGTGGTAACAGGTTACAGTAATGGTGGAAATGGCAGCTGGTTCTACGCTGAAATTTACCCTGAAATATTTACTGCATCAATTCCCATGGCCAGCAGTTACAGTACTTTTAGCTCTAACGGGAGTGTTAGAACCATAGAGACTCCACTTTATGTAATTCATGGGGAGAACGACGAATTATTCCCGCTTGCTGAAACTCAGGAATGGGTTGCCGCAACAAGAGATGCCGGCACGAATGTGACTCTGGAAGTAGCTCCTGGTTTAACGCATTATGAGTCATGTAATTATTCTCCATATCTGCAAAATGCTGCGAGTTGGCTACAGGATGAAGTTTGGGACTAAATCGCGAATTTTTTTACTTAATTTTGGATGCATTCACTTTTGAAAATCTAAAATTTTGAAAATCAGATTCTTTTTATCCTTTCTCATTGTAATTACTACAACATTATCTGGACAGGAGGTTCAAAGTCCGTCTCAGTTTCTTGGTTACGAATTAGGCTCTCAGTTTAGCAGGCATGCAGATGTCGTGAACTATTTTGAACATGTAGCTGAAAATTCTGATCTGGTAAATTACCAGCAGTACGGTCTTACCAACGAACGTCGACCACTTACTTATGCCATTGTTTCTTCGGAAGAAAATATACAGAATGTTGAGTCCATCAAGCAGAAGCATTTTGCGAGTGCCGGGTTAACCGATGCTAATGAAACTTCTGAAAAAGCGATCGTATGGTTAAGCTACAATGTGCATGGTAACGAAGCCTCCAGTACCGAGGCTGCAATGGAAACTATATATGAACTGGTTACCGGAAAGAGAGAACTTCTTGAAAATACAGTGGTAATTATTGACCCTTGTGTCAATCCAGATGGTCGTGACCGTTATGCAAATTGGTACAACCAGGTAAAAGCAACTCCCTTTAATATAAGTCAGTTTTCTGCCGAGCATGATGAGCCATGGCCGGGTGGAAGACCTAATCATTATCTTTTTGATTTAAATCGTGACTGGGCCTGGGCAACGCAGGTAGAAACAAGACAACGTTTAAAAATTTATAATGAATGGATGCCACATATCCATGTAGATTTCCACGAACAGGATATCAACGATCCTTATTATTTCGCTCCTGCTGCTGAACCATTTCATGAGATCATTACCGACTTTCAGCGTGATTTCCAGAACAGAATTGGAAAAAATCATGCGAAATATTTTGACGATAATGGCTGGTTATATTTTACAGGGGAGCAATTTGACCTGCTTTACCCAAGCTACGGGGATACGTATCCAACCTATATGGGCGCTATCGGGATGACCTACGAACAGGCTGGTCATGGCCGTGCTGGTTTAGGGGTTCAAACCAACGAAGGTTATATATTGACCTTGAAAGATCGCATAGAACATCATTTTACTACAGGAATTTCCACGGTGGAAATGGCTTCAGAAAATGCCACTGAACTGGTTTCAGAATTCACAGATTTCTTCTCTGGAAGTGATTCAGAATTTAAAACCTATGCAATGAATGGCGAAAAGGATAAGATCGACGCTTTAACTGATCTACTGGAAAGGCATGAGATCAAATATACTTTTGCTAATTCAGGTAACATCAAAGGTTATTCTTATCAGGATTCTAAAAGTGGAAATCTTGAGTCTTCTAAAGAAACGTTGTTGGTATCTGGGAATCAGCCAAAATCGAAAATGATCAAAGTGCTTTTCGAACCTAAAGCCAAACTTGTAGATTCACTTACGTATGATATTACCGCCTGGAGCCTTCCTTATGCCTACGGTTTGGAAACAGTTGCCAGTTCGAAAATCGTCGATGGTAAACCAAATAATCCTGAAACCTTCAAGCAAAATACAGCGAACGCTAAAGCTACGGCATTCCTTTCAAAATGGAATAGCATGGAGGATGCGAGATTCCTGGCTAAACTTATCAAAAATGACATCAAGGTTCGTTTTAGTGAAAAACAATTTCAAAATTCCGGTGAAGATTTTAATGCTGGTAGCCTGATCATTTCTAAAAGTGATAATTCATCAATTGAAAATTTCCAGCAGAAAGTGGTGGATATCGCCAATAACATGCAGCGAAAACTTGTAGCCACTAACACAGGATTTTCAGATAAGGGACCCGATTTTGGTTCAGGTACTATAAAGATCATTAATAAGCAAAAAATCGGACTCCTAAGAGGTGAGCAGGTTTCTTCGCTTAATTTTGGAGAGATCTGGTACTTTTTCGAACAGGATTTGAAGTATCCGGTAATTCCATTGGAAACTAGTAATCTTTCTGCTAGTGTACTGAGTGAACTCAACGTGCTGGTGATGCCTTCAGGGAATTACTCCGGTTTTCTTGATGAAAATAATTTTAAAATGCTTGAGAACTGGATTCGTGGCGGTGGAAAGGTGATTGCCATCGGGAATGCTGTTTCAGCATTTGCAGGAAAAGATAATTTTGGGATTAAAGAAAAAGATTCTAAGAAAGATTCACTAAAAACTGCCGACAAGCTTGTTCCCTATTCTCAGCGAGAAAGAGAATATGTAAAGAATATGATCACCGGTAGTATCGTAAAAACTTCGGTAGATTCAAGTCACCCATTGGCATTTGGATATGACGATACTTATTTCAGCTTAAAACTCAGCGGTGACAGCTATGAGCTTCTGGAGTCAGGTTATAACGTGGCTTACATTCAGCAACCAGAGATCGTTTCTGGATTTGCTGGTAGCGAAGCTCAGAAAAATCTTGAAAACTCCCTTATTTTTGGCGAAGAAAATATAGGTAGAGGTAGTATTATTTATATGGTGGACAATCCACTATTCAGAGCTTTCTGGGAGAACGGAAAGTTATTTTTTACCAATGCATTATTCCTAACAAATAATAGAGGATATGATTACTAATATGAATATGAGAAATTTTTTATCTGCTTTATGCTTGTTTCTGATAGCAAATACCATTGGTTTTGCCCAGGAAGGAACGAATCAGTTTTCGGTGGACTTCGAAACATTTACCCTTGAAAACGGACTAAAGGTGATACTCCACGAAGATAAATCTGACCCTGTCGTAGCAGTAGCGCTTACCGCTCACGTGGGTAGTGCCAGGGAAAAAGAAGGCAGAACAGGATTTGCACACTTATTTGAACATCTCCTGTTTCTCGAATCTGAAAACCTTGGAAAAGGTGGACTGGATAAGCTCTCTGCAAGAATTGGTGGTAGCGGTGCCAATGGTTCTACAAGTCGTGATCGCACCAATTATTTCCAGACCGTACCAAAAGATGCTTTGGAAAAAATGATCTGGGCAGAAGCAGATAAACTGGGATACTTTATCAATACAGTTACAGAACCAGTTCTTGCCAAGGAAAAGCAGGTAGTTAAAAATGAAAAGCGCCAGGGAGTGGACAACCGGCCTTATGGACATACTTTTTATGTGATCGACAAAAACCTCTATCCCGAAGAACATCCCTACAACTGGCAGGTGATAGGAAGTCTTGATGATCTGCAAAACGCCACTCTGCAGGATGTAAAGGATTTTTACAACAAGTGGTATACTCCCAATAATGTAACCCTAACCATCGCAGGCGATTTTGATAAAGATCAGGCCAGGGAATGGGTGCACAAATACTTTGATGAGATCCCAAGTGGAGAGAAGATCGAAGAACAGGAAAAGCAGCTTGTTAGTCTCAAAAAAACTAAAAAAGTCTACCACGAAGACAATTTTGCCAAACTGCCTGAGCTTACCCTCGCCTGGCCTTCGGTATACTCTTACCATCCTGATAGCTTTGCATTGGAGATATTGACCAGCTACCTGGCTGATGGTAAAAATGCTCCTTTGTACAAGAAAATTGTGGAAGATGCCAAACTTTCTGGCAATGTGAGCATGTTTAACTACACTTCTGAACTTTCGGGGCAGTTAATGCTTCAGGTTCGGGCTTATGATGGAAAGGATCTTGATTCTGTTCATGCTGTGATCCAGGGGGGACTTGCCGAATTTGACAGGAATGGTATTCCGCAGAAAGACCTTAAGAGAATTAAAGCCGGTTTAGAGACAAATTTCTATAACTCCATTTCAAGTGTTCTTGGCAAAGGTTTTCAATTAGCACAGTATGATATCTTTGCGAATGATCCCAATTTCATCAACAAAGAGATCGAAAAATTGCTGGCGGTTTCTTCGGAAGATGTCATGAGAGTCTTTAGAAAATATATAAATGATCAGCATTATGTTGCCACCAGTTTTGTTCCAAAAGATCAATTGGAACTTGCGCTGGAAAATTCAGAAAAAGCGGAAGTCGTAGAAGAAAAAATTGTAGAAGGAGCTGAAGAAGATTTTGACGCAAAACAGGCAGTAGATTATCCAAAAACAGCCTCCAGTTTTGATCGCAGCATTGAACCTCCATATTCAGCAAAACCTGAACTGGAAATTCCGGAGATTTGGAAAACTACGATGCCAAGCGGACTAAAAGTGATGGGTATTACGAATAAAGAAGTACCACTTGTTCAATTTAGTCTTGAAATTAAAAGCGGACAGTTACTGGAAACAAAAGAAAAAGCAGGAGTAGCAAATCTACTGGCCAACTTGATGAATCGTGGTACCGCTAAAAAAACTCCGGCAGAGCTAGAGGAAGCAATGGAACTATTGGGAGCGCGTATTTATGTAAGTTCTTCGGAAGAAAAAATTAGTATCACCGGAAATACACTGGCAAAGAATTATGCCGAGACGATGAAACTTGTGGATGAGATGGTGCTTCAACCACGTTGGGATGAGTCAGAGTTCGAACTTATTAAACAACAGACCCTTAGCAGGATCAAACAGCAGGAAGGAGATCCTAACAATATTGCTTCGAATGAATTTCGAAAATTGGTGTATGGTGAAAACAATATTCTTTCCATGAATGAAATGGGAACTACAGAAAGTGTGGAGAATATCACGCTGAGCGATCTTAAAGCTTATTATTCTGAAAATCTTTCACCTCTTAATGCTACCTATCTAGTTGTAGGTGATCTAAATCTTGAAAAGGCTAAAAATTCTTTAAAAGCAATTTCAGCTTCCTGGCCTCCTAAAACTGTAGATTTTCCGGAGATGCCAGAATTCGAAGCACCAGAAAAATCTCAGATATATTTTTATGATGTGCCGGGTGCAAAACAATCTGTTCTTACGTTCGGTGCTCCAGCTTTAAGCGCTAGTGATAAAGACTTTTATGCAGCAGAGGTGATGAATTACAGACTTGGGGGTGGAAGTTTCGCATCCAGGCTTACCCAGGAACTTAGAGAAGGAAAAGGTTACACCTATGGAATTCGTTCCAGGTTCGAGGATAGATCCTACATTGGGCCATTTCTTATTTCCAGCGGTGTTCGATCCAATATAACTTATGAGGCTACTGAATTGGTTCGAGACATTCTTAAAGATTATGCCGATACTTTTACTCAGGATGATCTTGAGGTCACCAAGAGTTTTATGACTAAAAGCAGCACCAGGAAATTTGAAACTCTGGGCGCAAAACTAAATATGCTTAAAGAAATTAGCGATTATGGTTATAACGATGATTATGTTGCAGAACAGCAGCAGCAGGTAGAGGAAATGACGGTGATGGATATTCAGGAGCTGGCGAAGAAATATATTGATCCTGATAAAATGTATTTCCTTATTGTTGGTGATGCTGAAACGCAGTTAGAAAAATTGAAGGATCTTGGGTATGGTGACCCAGTATTGCTTAACAAGGACTAATAGTAAAAAGTCTAACGATATTTTAGCAAAGGCAGGAACAAAAGTTCCTGCCTTCTTTATATTAATTTTTAGGAGTAAATACTTTTGAATATCAAACATAGAGTTCGATAGCGAAGCATCTGCCGATGGTCTTTAGTTCTTCCTTGCTTTCAGATCGAAGAGATAATTAAGTATAAAGTCCTCTGCTTCTTTATGCCGAAAATGATCCTTAATTGTCTGATTCAGTTTTAAATTCACAGATAAGAAAACCGGCTACATTTTATCAAATCTTGCTTTTAGCTTCGCTATATCTTCTTCAGAATAACCTTTGAGCGAAGCCATCGTGCCTTGCGCATTTTGAGCTTTGATGATAAAATTTCTTTGGGTTACTGTGACATTAACAAGGCTGGTTAACTTAAAAGAATAAAATTTTCCGAAGTTTTGCTGGTAATTCAACACAGTATCGTTCCACTCTATAAACTCTCCCTTTTTATGTCCACCACGGTAGTTTTGATAAAAATAGAGCAACCCAATGATGAGATATCCAAAACTCATAAAATAATTGAAAGTACCGTCTTCCTCTACTAAAATTTGAGAGAGCAGGTAAAAAATGCCCATTAAAGTCCAGAAAACACCAAATAATAAATACTGGTTCCTTCTAAAAAAACTTAGATTCCTGGTTATACGCTGCATCAGGCAGAGTGTTTAAGATTAGCAAACTCGGGATAGGCAAATCTTAATTTCGCTATATCGGATTGTGAAAATTCTCTAATCTCAAAATAAATACCATCCGCAGGCCCAGACTTAATGAGCAGGTTTTCTGCACTAATTATGAAGTCATCCACCGCTGTCCATGGATATGATTTCTTTCCATTGATTTGGTCCTGAAGCACGATCTTCTTGCTGTCCCACTTTATAAATTCTTTCCTATTCTCTCTTCGGAAATAACCAACTACAACGGCTATAATTCCTAATGGTAAATAAGAAAGATAGAATGAATCACCTATACTGAAGTATGCTACGATACCCATAAGGACATAGAAACCACCAAGAAAATATGGCATATTCCCTCTAAGAAAATGTGGAGTTTTCTCTATTTTATTCAAATCTAGGTTTTTAAATTAGACTGTGCGGATCTTAAGTTCTTTACGAACAGGCTTCCTGGTTTCTACGTTGATAGGCTTACCGTAAAGATCAAAGTCGGCAGCATCTGTAATTTCAACTTCGTAAAAATCACCGGTCTTTAGATAAACTGTCGTGGCATCGATCAAAACCTCATTGTCAACATCTGGTGAATCTGCTTCAGTTCTACCAATAAAGTAATTACCTTCTTTTCTGTCTATAATGACATTAACAATCTTCCCGATCTTTTGCTGATTCAGTTCCCAGGAGATCTGAGACTGAATTTCCATGATCTGGTTTGCACGTTCCTGCTTTACTTCCTGTGGAACATCATCTACAAGATTAAATGCATGTGTATTTTCTTCGTGAGAATAAGTAAAACATCCAAGTCTTTCAAAGCGCATTTCCTGAACCCATTCTTTCAATTCCTGGAAGTTCGCTTCCGTCTCACCTGGATAACCAACAATAAGAGTAGTTCTAATCGCCATTTCTGGAACAGTTGCTCTGAACTTCTTAAGCAAATTAGTGGTTTTTTCATGAGTGGTTCCTCGTCGCATGGACTTCAGAAGATCATCATTAATATGTTGTAGAGGAATATCAAGATAATTACAAACCTTGGGTTCTCTGTTCATTACATCGAGAACGTCCATTGGGAATCCCGTAGGAAAAGCATAATGCAAACGAATCCATTCAATACCTTCTACCTTAACCAGATTTTCCAGCAATTCTGCGAGGTTTCTTTTCTTATATAGATCCAGACCGTAATAGGTAAGATCCTGCGCGATCAAAATGAGTTCCTTGACTCCGTTCGCAGCAAGTTTCTCCGCCTCTATCACGAGGTTTTCGATTGGTGTCGACTTATGTCCACCACGCATTAATGGAATAGCACAAAAAGAACATGGTCTGTCACAACCTTCAGCAATCTTTAGGTATGCGTAATTTTTTGGCGTAGTTGTTAGACGTTCACCAATTAATTCATGCTTATAATCGGCTTCCAGAGCTGAAAGCAATCCTGGTAGTTCAGTAGTTCCAAAATATTGATCCACATCTGGAATTTCCTTTTGAAGATCTGGTTTGTAACGCTCACTTAAACAACCGGTTACAAACACTTTATCTACAGAGCCTTCCTGCTTTTTCTCAACGAATTCAAGAATTGTATTAACCGACTGTTCCTTTGCGTTATCAATAAAACCACAGGTATTGATCACTACAATATTACCTTCGCCTTCATGAACCACATCTTTATCATTCGCCTGAAGCTGCCCCATCAAAACTTCTGAATCGTAAACATTCTTGCTACAACCCAGAGTTACTACATTAATTCTATTCTTTTTAAGCGATTTCGTCCTCATAATATATTGCTTTCTAAATGCTTAAGAATTCTGAATCCAAAAATCTAAGCGGGTGCAAAGATAAGGTGTAAAATTTATACACCTAATTTTAAGCTGAATAAACTAATTGGTATTAATTCAGGTTTGTATAGGTCGCGATTGGTAACCTAAACTTTCTGTAAAGATTTCAAGTAGAAAAAAGTCTCTAGTGCATTAGTTATGAAAAGTGTTCCTGCAGCTGCAGCATCCACTCTACTTCATAATACCGAACGATACTTATCAAGATAACCCCAGCGATCACATATGCCCAGTGATACCTATTAGATTTTACCATATAACCGCCAACCAGTCCAAAAACTAGATATGGTAGAGACAGAATTAAATTCGGGATCACCCATGCACCCTGAAACATTGAAATGACTTTCATCACAACGAAAAAGATGCTGTAAAAAAATATTATTTTAGAAATCAGGACCAGATATCTGTCTGCTTTTTCACTCATTATAATCCTTTGGTGTTTTTCTACGTTTGGAAGTCTTTTCAAATGCGTATGCAAATTCCAGCAATTGCTTTTCAGAAAAAGGTTCACTTATAAAAGTTAATCCCATAGGTTGATTCTCTGAAGTATACCCCATAGGAACCGTGATCGCAGGATATTTTGCTACCGCGGCATATCCAGCATGATAATTATTGATAGAGATGATCGCATCTAGATCATGCTCTTTCATAGGTTTACTTAGAAATCGTGTACCGTTGGTTTTCAAAGTATCCTTGATCGCTGCAAATTCCTCAGTACTGGCTGAATCCTTCAAAATTCCCAGGAATAAAGCCTGTCCGTAAGGAGCTCTTTTTACTGAATCCATAGCATTATAATCTACGACATCCTGAACATTCTGGAAATCAACTTCTCCACCATATTTTTTAAAATATTCTGGAAGATCCTTTTGCATATCCAGGTTCAGTAATCTTAAGAAATTTGGAAGATCAATCTCTTCCGCTTCATACTCAATAATAGTCGCGCCGGCTTTCTCAAGGTCAGCCACTGCCCTAACGTATAAAGAATCTGATTTTAAACTTTTGATCACTCCAAATCGTTTTCCTTTAAGACTGGAGTTTTTAAGATCCTTATAAAGGTTTGCAGGCTGTTTTGCTACGGAAGAAGCAGGATCTTCTGAATCAACACCGGTCATCGCAGAAAGCAGGATCGCGTTATCAATCACAGATCTGGTCATAGGACCAGGAGTGTCTAGAGTACTTGAAATAGGTACAATCCCACCGCGACTTAGCAAACCTATCGTTGGCTTTAATCCCACAATGGAATTTGAACTTGATGGAGACAGGATGGAACCTGATGTTTCAGAGCCTACTGCGACAGATGCAAGATTCGCCGCTACGGCTACTCCGCTTCCTGAACTCGATCCGCCGGTATCATGGATTTTTCTACCATAAGGATTCAGAGTTTGTCCTCCAACTGCCGAATATCCACTTGGACATTCACCACAAAAGAAATAAGCCCATTCACTTAGATTGGCTTTGCCAAGAATAAGAGCACCTTTCTTTTTAAGTCGCTCTACTATGAATGCATCACCTGTTTGATTTCCTTTTAAGGCTTCAGCACCGGCTGTAGTTGGCATAGCCTTGGTATTGATATTATCCTTCAGCAGTACCGGAATGCCGTAAATAGGATGATTGTTGGTTGAGTTCTTTAGTTGCTCATCTTTTTTTCTTGCTTCAGCAATAAGATCAGGATTCAGAGAAATCACCGAATTAAGAGAAAGCTCGTTTTCGCGGTCATATTCTCTGATTCTGGTTAAGTAAAATAATGATAGCTCTTCGTAAGTAAGTTTTCCGGAGGCGATAGATTCCTGAATTTCCGGAATGGACTTTTCGAAAACCAAAGCTTTTACTTCCTCATAAACTTCGGAAGTAAATTCATCTAAATCTTTCTCAAATGGCACCCATAAACTGTCTGCCGTAATATATTCTGAATCCAGTACTTTAAATTCCCGCTCTTCCGAAGAAACCGAAGTAGAATCTTGTTCAGTTTGAAATTCTTCTGAATTTTCTGGATCATTTTTACAGGAAGTCAGCAGAATTGCCAGTACGAAAAGAAGAAAAAATTGTTTCATTATTTAAAGAATGAGTCTACGAATTCATATTTATTAAAAACCTGTAAATCCTCTACTCTTTCCCCTACGCCAATATATTTTACAGGAATCTGAAATTGATCACTAATCCCAATCACCACACCACCTTTTGCCGTACCGTCCAGTTTGGTAACAGCAAGCGAAGTTACTTCTGTGGCCGCAGTAAACTGCTTAGCCTGCTCAAAAGCATTCTGCCCGGTAGAACCATCCAACACCAGCATCACTTCATGAGGTGCTTCTGGAATGGTTTTTTGCATTACTCTTTTGATCTTGGTAAGTTCCTTCATCAGGTTCACCTTGTTGTGCAATCTTCCGGCAGTATCAATAAGAACCACATCTGCACCTAGCTTCACAGCACTTTGCACCGTATCAAAAGCAACAGAAGCGGGATCGCTTCCCATTTTCTGCTTAATGATTGGTACATCTGTACGATCAGCCCAGATTTGTAACTGATCAATCGCAGCGGCTCGAAAAGTATCTGCCGCACCTAGTACTACCTTTTTACCTGAATTTTTAAACTGATTGGCAAGTTTCCCGATCGTGGTGGTCTTACCAACACCGTTTACACCAACCACCATTATGACGTAAGGCTTTTTCCCTTCAGGAAGGCTAATGTCTGAACCTTCACCCTTATTGGTTTCAGATAGTAATGCCGCAATCTCTTCCCGTAGAATTTTATTTAGCTCATCTGTACCGAGGTATTTATCCCTGGCAACGCGTTCTTCAATTCTATTAATGATCTTAATGGTGGTAGCAACTCCCACATCGCTACTTACAAGTACGTTTTCCAGATCATCCAAAACCTCTTCATCAACTTTGGTTTTTCCGGCAACTGCCTTGCTCATTTTATCAAAAAAACTGGCTTTGGATTTTTCCAGTCCCTTGTCAAGGTTTTCTTTTTTCTCTTTAGAAAATATCTTTTTAAATAAACTCATTTTATTCTGGCAGGTTAATATGTAAAAGAAGCCATTCGGCCCCTTTTTTACGGCAATAAAGATACATAAAAAGAAAAAGCCGTCCAGAATAAATCCAGGACGGCTTTTTATGATTATCTAAAATCGTTTGTGAACGATACTTACTTCTTCAAGAAGTCGTTAACGTCTTCCGGAGCCATGATTTGTTCTACAAATGTGTAGGCACCGGTTTTCTCAGATTTAACCATTTTTATTGCTTTGGTTAATCTTTTAGATCCTGTTTGAATAGATGCTACTGATTTCTTTGCCATGACTCAATTATTTAATTTCTTTATGAACCGTCATTTTCTTAAGAATAGGATTGAATTTCTTCAACTCCATTCTATCCGGTGTATTCTTCTTATTTTTTGTAGTAATATATCTTGAAGTACCTGGTTGTCCAGTTGCTTTATGCTCTGTACACTCTAGAATTACCTGAACTCTGTTACCTTTCTTTGCCATTGTGAAATATTTTTAGGTGCTGCTTGGGATTATTTCTGAAGAAATCCTTTTGCTTTAGCTTCCTTAATTACGGCAGAAATGCCTTTTTTATTGATATCTTTTAATGCAGATGTACACACTTTTAAAGTGATCCATCTATCTTCTTCAGGAAGGAAAAAACGTTTTTTAACCAGATTGGCGTTAAATTTACGTTTAGTCTTGTTCATGGCGTGAGAAACATTATTCCCAACCATTGCTTTTTTCCCGGTAAGTTCACAAACTCTTGACATTGCTCTATACTTTTCTCGTTATTTCAAAACAGGCTGCAAATTAACGATTTTTTTACCTAACAGACAACAAAATGAAAAAAAATATTTTACTCTGAAAATATTCTTCTCGAATCGCCGTTAAGTACCGCCATTAAGCCTGAGCGGATGCAAAAATACATTTTTTTAATGATAATGATCAAAGGATCAAATACCAATTTTTAAAAAAGTTTAAGATATTAGATTGAGTCTCAATCTGTAGACTGAAGTTTTAGTAATTGTTCCAGTAAGATCTGCAGGCTTTTATTCACTGTTTTACCTATCACCTTCTCCCGGTGATTGCTAAACATAAATTCAAACGCAAGTGTTTCCCCGGGAGTAGCCAGTCCCATAAAAACGGTACCAACTTCTGCTTCGCTATCACCTTTTTCAGGTCCGGCATTACCGGTAGTAGATAGAGCAAAATCTGTATTAAACTTTTTACGGGCTCCTTCTGCCATAGCTCTAGCAACTTCAGCACTTACTACAGACTTTTCTTTTATTAGATTTTCGGGAACCTCCAGCAGATCAATTTTAGATTGGGTTGCATAACATACCACGCTTCCTTTGAAAGTCTTAGAGGAACCTGGCGCCTCTGTAAACCTGGAAGCCAGTCGACCTCCTGTACAACTTTCCGCAGTAGAAAGCGTCCATTTATTTTTTTCAAGTAGCCTGGCAATGACCATTTCTACTGGATCATCATCTTCAAAACCATACATGATGTCCCCAATGAGCTTTCGCAACTCAATGATCTGTTCATCTATGGCATCTTCCAGCTCCTTGTGATCTGTCCCTCGTGCACTAAGTCTGAGTCTTACTCTGCCAAGATTAGGTAAATAAGCAAGCTTGATATGCGCAGGTAATTGATCCTCCCAGGCTTCTATACGTTCGGCGATCGCGCTTTCTCCAAGCCCAAGGGTAATAACCGTTTTATGTAGAATAACCGGTCTGGAAAATTCAGTCATTATTCGAGGGATGATCTCGTGCTCCATGAGTCCGCGCATTTCATATGGCACGCCCGGCATGGATACAAAGACCTGATTTCCTTTCTTAAACCACATTCCTGCAGCGGTTCCATATTCGTTATGTAGTGCAACAGCCTTGGATGGCAACATCGCCTGCTCCCGGTTAAGGTCTGAAATTGGCGTGTCTATATATTTTTTGAAAAGCTCTTCAATATGATGGAGAACCTTATCATTTTTTACAAGGGTATCATCGAAGAATTCACAAAGACATTTCTTGGTAATATCGTCTTTAGTAGGTCCCAAACCTCCCGTTATAATGATGATATCTGCCCGGGAAGAAGCCTCTCCCAAGGTTTGCAATATATGTTCACGATCATCCTGAATAGAAGTGATCTGGTGAACGCTTACGCCAATTTTATTAAGTTCCTTGGAAATAAAAACCGAGTTTGTATCCACGATCTGTCCAATAAGGATCTCATCACCAATGGTTACGATTTCAGCTTTCATCCTAGATTAAAGTCTCTTTTTAGAGCTTCTGAAGCAACATCCACCTTTTTAGTGATAATTTCTGAAGCTTGCGGTACCTCATCCTTTCTTTGACCATGCTTAGACCAGGCTTCAATAACTTTTATCTGCTCCATCAGGTTTAGACCAAACATCTGAAGGTTCGGTTTCATTTTATGAGCGTACTGGTAAGCCAGTGAAGGATTATCATTATCAATGGCTTCATTCATCGCAGCAACGTCTGGCGGAATTTCTTCAAGAAAAGTCTGGACTACTACTAACAAAAATTCTTCATCGCCGCCAGCCATTTCCTTAACGTCGTCAAGATTGTAATTACTCATTCAAAATTATTTTACTTTGATAGAAAACATTTGTTGATCTTCCAGGTAACCCGTTAATCTGTCGTCTGTAGCGACTTTTCCTACTCCGGCAGGTGTTCCCGTAAAGATGATATCACCAATTTTCAGGGTGAAATACGACGAAATATAAGCAATTAATTCATCAATTTTCCAAAGCATATGTGCGGTTGAGGAAGATTGTACTAGAGCTTCATTTTTTTCGAGCCTGAAATTGAGTTCATCTACCGCAGGTAGTTGCTCTTTTTGTAACCACTTGTCTGATATCACAGCAGCACCATCGAAAGCTTTGGATTTCTCCCAGGGCAGCCCTTTTTCTTTAAGTTTATTCTGAAGATCCCTTGCCGTGAAGTCAATTCCCAGTCCTATTTCGTCATAATATTTATTCGCAAATTTCTCCTGAATATGTTTCCCTATTTTTTTGATCTTCACTAAAACCTCTACTTCGTAGTGGATATCATTAGAAAAATCTGGGATGAAAAATGGTTGTTTTTTCAATAAGATCGAAGTATCAGGCTTTTGAAATAGCACAGGTTCCTCCGGCTTCTCATTTTTCAATTCTGAAATATGATCTGTATAATTTCTGCCTACACAAATAATTTTCATATTAATTGGTGATTACAAGGTTCATTGCCGGTACCGGCATTTTCATTTTTTTCCATTCTCCTCTACTTAGGTAGTAAACCGGAACTTTTGATTCCACAGCTTTGAATGTAGGACCGTACTTTTTTAAATCCATATACTTACCATTTTCAAGAAGCAACTTAGCGGTTCTTATATAATTCTGGTCAATCTGCAAGCCTTCCACCCCTATCAGAAATCCATTCTCAGGAATAAGAATTCTTTCATCCTCTAGATCTACACGAACCTTTGACCCAGGTCTCCCTGTAACAGTAATATTATCAATGAGATCATAACCTGGTTCTGCATCTTCAGTAAGACTCAAGATCCGGATCCGGAAAATATAATCACGCTTGACACTACCTATACCTTTAAAAAGAAAAATTTCTGCGGATTTGAGATAAGCAGCTTCATCTTTTAATTCTGAAGGCTTTGGAAAAAAGCACAAGAATATACGAGCTCCTTCATCGTCTCCTGAATTTGAAATTCCTAACCTATCTTTAGATTTTGAGGCTTTTATTTTAATGGTTTTATCCTGTAAAGGAGCCTGAACAATTACTTCGTTTAGCTGTTCCTTATTTTGGGAGAGAAAAATAGTATCCATCTGTTTCTTAGCATAGGTGATATCTTTTGAATCGTAACCCACATACCCAAACCGAAGATTTTGACCTGGATTAGGTTCCTTAAGCTGAAAATATCCATTTTTATTGCTAGTGGTCTCCTGACTGGTATTTAATACATAGATATTGACAAACGACAGAGGTTCTTTGGTAACAGAATCGGCCACTACTCCTTCAATCATCTCACTTTGAGCATTTGAAGAAATAGCTATCATCAGCAAAACCATTAAACTGTAAAATCTCCTCATACTAATCAGTGATTTTGATTTTAAATTCGGGCATTACATATTTCCCTTCCCTGTTATTATAAGTGATGTCCCAGGTTCTAATATCCACCCAGCCTCCGGGTTCGAAAAAATATACTTGGAAGTTGGATTCTTCAGGAGCGAAAACTCCTTTATAAACTGGTCCATAACGCTTGTTTCTATAATCTTCAGCTACAAGTTCATTATTAATGTAATAGTCTTTGACTTCGAAATATTCATTCTCCGCAATGAATATATGCTCAAGACCTATGTAAAAACCTTCTTCAGGAATTTGAATTTTCTTGTCAATTAACTCCACATCGACTTTATTCTTACCTATTGGTTTGGTAACAACGATGTCCTGAGTAATATCCTTCCCAGGAAGTCCGTTTTCGTCTACATTATACAAATGAATACGGAATTTCGGATTTAAGCCTTTTTGTTCTTCCGTAGCATAAAAATAAACAGTGATCTCTTTCAAAAAAGCGGCTGCCTCAAACTTATCAGGTTTCGGGTAGTAACGCGCTATGGTGGAAGGATAAAGCGCTGCGTTCATATTTCCTATCCCAACGGCTTCAAAGCGCCAATCAGGCCTGTAAGTAAACGATCTATTATGCCTAACAGGTGTGATCATTACCTCACCCAAACCTTCGGTAAGTGCATTCATGGGTACTAACCTCTGTTTTTCCAAATCAGAGATTTTCAGTAATTCCGGCTCATAACCAACATGGGTAAATATGAGCACATCACTTTTCAGGCTGTCTGCAACATTGAATGCAAACATACCCTGTTCATCTGTGCTGGTGCCAAGCCTGTAATCCTGAAACATGATATGAGCGTATGGCAAGGCCTTATTAGTAGCTCTATCGATTACTCTTCCAGTTATCCTGGAATTTTGAGCTACACTAAAAGCGGTAGTAAAGAAAAGGATTAAGAGGAAAACGGAGGCTTTCAATCAGGATAGTTTGGTGTTTAGCTTTCTCAATTTAATGGCAGTAAGTACTTTCTTAGTGTAAAGTGGGAAATCTGCATTTTGCATCCAGCCAAAATATCCAGGTTCATCCTCAAGCACCTGTTCTACCTGCTTTCCGCGATACTTCCCAAAAGAAAACACTTCTCTTCCCTTTTTATCAAAACTTATGAATCCGGCGAAATCTGCAAATTTCTTTCGAGAGCTAAAGTCTGCCAGCCACTTCATATCGTTTTCAAGATCATTGTATCGATCCAGTTGTGATTTTAAAACTTCGTAAGTCGCTTCGGTATCTGCTTCTGCTCCATGTGCACCTTCAAGTTCTTTTCCGCAGTAAAACTGGTACGCCGCAGATAATGTACGCTGTTCTTTTTTATGAAAGATCGTTTGAACATCTACTGCAACGACATTCTTCATCTCAAAATCAATTCCCGCACGAAGCAATTCCTCAGCGAGTAATGGAATATCGAATCTATTGGAGTTATAGCCGGCAAGATCACAGCCTTTGATAAGATCATGAACTTTCGTTGCCAGTTGTTGGAAGGTTGGCTCATTCGCTACCTTTTCATTATCAATGCCATGAATTGCGATCACCTCTTTAGGAATTTCACACTCGGGATTTACCAGCCAGGTATAGCTTTCTTTATTACCGTTTGGGTAGACTTTGAGCACTGCCATTTCCACAATACGGTCTTTGGAAATATTGGTTCCCGTAGTTTCAAGGTCAAAAAAGCAAATAGGTCTGGTAAGTTTAAGCTCCATGAGAAATGATTTATTTGTAGCAAATATACTATAATTATGAGCCGCTATTAAATTCAGCAAGAGGTTTCGAGACGCAAAAAATCTATACAAATGCAAGGGATTTTGAACGAAATCGAGGAGTTGGTTTTTGAAAATACCTTTTTTATATTTGAACCCTTACAAGTCTCAATA
Source organism: Christiangramia marina (assembly GCF_048285865.1). Lineage (NCBI taxonomy): Bacteria > Pseudomonadati > Bacteroidota > Flavobacteriia > Flavobacteriales > Flavobacteriaceae > Christiangramia > Christiangramia marina. The sequence continues at coordinate 431,156 of NZ_JBLVTK010000002.1, forward strand.
CATTTTGAAATACATCTCCTATATAAGCCAGCAATCGCATATACTTAAAGATGCAGATATGGAAACATTACTCAACAGTAGCAGAAAAAATAATGCTGCGAGTGATATTACTGGTTTACTAATTTCATATCAGGGACTTTTCATCCAATATATAGAAGGAGAAGCCTCAACAGTAGACAATCTCTTTCAAAGAATTAAAAAGGACCCGAGACACCATTCAGTTGTAGAAATTTCTTCCGATTTCCTTGAGTACCGCCAATTTAGAAACTGGTCTATGGCTTTTCGTAAACTTAGTAGTAAAAAGGCGGAAGCAATCTTAGGTCACAGAGACTTGGACAGAAATGCCATTTTGGAAAGTGATAAAATGCATGGCAAACATCCTGCTTTAAAATTGCTCGATTCTTTTTTAAATAATCTTCAGTAAAAAAAAAGCTGCGAAGTTTATCTTCACAGCTTTCTATAGTTATTATAATCCTGGACAGCTAGATCTCGCGATCCTTGTCAAATCCTTCCAGGTACTGAGCCACACGCTGTACGAACTGTCCTCCAAGGGCGCCGTTCACCACACGGTGATCATAACTGTGAGAAAGGATCATCTTATATCGTATTCCAATAAAATCGCCATCAGGAGTTTCGATCACCGCTGGCATTTTACGAATTGCACCAAGAGCAAGAATACCTACTTGTGGCTGATTGATAATAGGAGTACCCATGATACTTCCAAAAGTCCCCACGTTGGTTACCGTATAAGTACCTCCCTGGATATCGTCCGGTTTCAATTTATTCTGTCTTGCGCGATTAGCCAGGTCATTCACCGCCTTCGCCATTCCAACAAGATTCAGCCTGTCTGCATTTTTTATCACTGGAACGATCAAATTACCATCTGGAAGTGCCGCAGCCATTCCAAGGTTAATATTTTTCTTCTTGATAATTTTAGAAGCATCTTCATTTACCGAAATATTCACCAACGGGAAATCACGAATTGCTTTCGCCACAGCTTCCATAAAAATTGGAGTAAAAGTTAGCTTCTCTCCTTCTTTCTTCTGAAATTCATTTTTATGTTTATTTCTCCAGTTCCAGATATTTGTAACATCTACTTCAATAAATGACTGTACATGAGCAGATTTCTGAACGCTGTCCACCATATGATGTGCGATCATTTTACCCATTCTGCTCATCTCGATGATCTCATCTTCCCCGCTAACTACAGGTTCTGGCTGACTGGATACTTTTTTCTCCATACCTTTAGATTCAACAGCTTTTGGTGCTGACTCCGCCGCTGCAGTATTTCCGCCTTTTTTCCTGTTCTCTACGTACTCTAAAATATCATTTTTGGTAACCCGTGAATCTTTCCCGGTTCCATTTATAGAATCAAGTTCAGAAAGTGAAATTCCCTCTTCCTTCGCGATATTTTTTACTAGTGGAGAATAGAATTTATCAGAATCTGAATAATCTTCGCTAGTTTCTGCGGAAGCAGTTTCTTTGGCGGTTTCAACAGATTTTGAAACTTCGGCTGCTTCAGCAGGAGCTGCTTCTTCCTCCTGTTCTTCCGAAGAAGAATCTTCATCACCATTGGTTTCAATAATAGCGATCACCTGACCTACTTTTACCACATCATCAGCTTCGAAAAGTTTTTCCACAAGGGTCCCGTCAACTTCTGAAGGGACTTCACTATCAACTTTGTCTGTAGCGATCTCAAGTACCGGCTCATCCATCTCAATAGTATCTCCAACTTCCTTAAGCCAGCTTGTTATGGTTGCCTCTGCAACACTTTCACCCATTTTAGGTAACTTCAATTCAAATTTTGCCATATCGTTAAATCAGATGCGATTTTTATTATTCAGGTTGCGAATTTAATCAAATTAACACTTATTAAATATTAAAAAATCAATAAAATTGAATTATACTGATATTCTTTCAAACAAGCATGTTTGTCAAACTCCCGCTAAAATTACAATTTCAACAACGCAATTGAAAAAGATTCAGATAATTTTAGCTACTTAATATAATTAGTTTCTAGGCCAGTTCTAGCTTTTAAGACTGTTTTCAAAAGGAATTCTATTAGTAATACTTCTTCCTAAGGTCACCTCATCTGCATATTCCAGTTCATCTCCTACAGAAATTCCTCTGGCGATCGTAGAGGTTTTGATTCCGGTTCCTTCCAGTTGTTTGAAAATATAGAAGTTCGTTGTATCGCCTTCCAGTGTGCTGCTCAAGGCAAATATGATCTCCTCGATCTTCCCTTCCCTAACCTTTTCAGTCAAAGCTTTGATCGTTAACTGTGAAGGTCCAACCCCATCCATAGGACTTATCTTTCCTCCAAGCACATGATAATGCCCCCTATACTGCCCGGTATTTTCAATAGCCATCACGTCCCGAATATCTTCGACCACACATACAATTTCTGAAACACGATTGGGATTTGCACAGATCTCACAAAGCTCGGTATCGCTAATATTGAAGCAATTACTACAAAGCTTTATATTCTCGCGAAGATCGAGCAGGGATTTTGAAAGCCTTGAGGTCTGCTCCTCCGGTTGCTTCAATAAGTGAAGCACCAGTCTTAACGCTGTTCGCTTTCCTATTCCCGGCAACTGAGACATTTCGTCTACTGCCCGCTCCAGTAATTTTGATGAAAAATCCATACGCGAATTTAGGATTTTTTTGTTGCATGAAATTAGCTTCAGCTTAATTTGTAAATTGCCCGCTTTAAAGAAAAATTATGCAGCCATACCAGGTACTAATTCTAATCGCCGCCTATTTTGCAGTACTTATTCTTATTTCCTACGGCACTGGAAGAGGAGGCAGTAATGCTGAATTTTTCAAAGCGAATAAACAGGCTCCCTGGTATCTGGTAGCTTTCGGAATGATTGGTGCCTCACTGAGTGGGATCACCTTTATTTCTATCCCCGGCACCGTTGAAACCGATTCTTTTAGTTACTTCCAGGTCGTACTTGGATACACAGTTGGATACGCAGTGATCGGGCAGGTTTTACTTCCACTCTATTATAAGCTTAATCTTACCTCCATATATACTTATCTAGATACTCGATTTGGGAATGCTTCGTATAAAACAGGTGCTTCTTTTTTTCTTCTAAGCCGGGTTGTTGGTGCAAGTTTCAGGCTATTCCTGGTGGCAAATGTGCTACAGCTTATCGTATTTGATGCTTTAGGTGTTCCATACTATATTACGGTTTCTATCACCATCCTGCTTATCTGGTTGTATACCTTTAAAAGCGGAATAAAGACCATCGTCTGGACAGATACCCTGCAAACATTCTTTATGCTGCTTGCATTGGGGATCACCATCTATTTTATTTCTGAAGATCTCGGGTTCTCTGTAGCAAATCTCATGAAATATTTAGCTAAAAATGAGCATTCCCAGATCTTCTTCTTCGATGATTGGAAAAGCAAAGATCACTTTGTAAAACAGTTCCTTTCAGGAGCATTTATCGCTATCGTCATGACCGGTCTGGATCAGGATATGATGCAAAAAAACCTTACCTGTAGAAGCCTGAAGGATGCCCAAAAAAATATGTTCTGGTTTACCATCGTTCTCGTTTTCGTAAACTTCTTATTTCTGGCTTTAGGAGTACTCTTAACCGACTATGCCGATTTGAATGGTATTACCGAAACGAAAGATGAATTATTTCCTGCCATTGCCGCCAGCGGTAATCTAGGTTTTGCCGTGGCAGTTTTCTTTATTCTGGGACTTATTGCTGCCGCTTATTCCAGTGCAGACAGCGCTCTTACAAGTTTGACAACCTCTTTCAGTATCGATATCCTTGATATTGAAAAAAAATATGATGAGAAGAAACAGATCAGGATCAGGAAGCAAATTCATATTGCGATCTCCGTTCTTTTGATTCTGGTAATGCTGGTCTTTAAATATGCGATCGCAGATAAAAGTGTGATCAACAAATTGTTTCAGTTTGCTGGGTACACCTACGGGCCCTTGCTTGGTTTGTATGCCTTTGGACTTTTTACGAAGTGGCAGGTAAAAGATAAACTAGTGCCGATAATTGCGATTCTTGCTCCGGTCCTTTCTTATATCATCAGCGTAAACAGTCTTGCCTGGCTTGGATTCGAATTTGGATTCTTTATCCTGATTCTGAATGGTTTTCTAACTTTCTTAGGATTAATATTGCTGAGAAGAAAGTAGTACCAGCGTACAGGCATTTTCGAAGTAAATATTATTCTTCCGAAGCAAGGTGTATAGCTCAGGGTTTTCAGTTCCAGGGTTGAAGATCACTCTCTTTGGATTCAGCGAAATGATATAATCGTAATATTGTTCCTGCCTTTTCGCATTAAGATATAAGGTAACGGTATCTATATCTTCAAAATCTTCCATTTCTGTATGGATCTTTACACCATCCACCGTCCCTTCTCTAAGACCAATTGCCACAGTGGGTTGTTTAAATCTTACGAGCTTATTAATAGCAAGATGGGAATATCTATTGGGTTTCAAGGAAGCACCCATAACCAGTGTTTTCTTCTTCATAATAGTAAAGTAAATAAATTTTACTGTAACAATCTCCAGATAGATCAGTCTTTAAATTGAGGACCGGCCCTTTGTGGTATCATCGAATTAATTATGATGGTTAGTGTTAATGACTATGATATCACAAACCTGCGTTGATCTTCTCGATGAGCGCAGGTTATTTTTAAAAATTTGTAACAAGATAATTTTTTGGTCGTCTTATAGGTAGTATCATCACATTTTGCAATCCATGGCTTCATCTATTATGTATTGCAAGGTAATATGTTATAATTAATCATCTAATCAATCAAAAAATGAAACAGTTTATTCTATGCTTATTTTTAAGCTTTTTATCATTTGCAAATGCTAAAACCGATCCCAATGGAAATGTTTCCGGAACCATCATGGATGCTGAACTCCAGGAAGCGATCCCCTATGCCACGATCATCATCAATAACACTGAAGGTGAACTTGTTACTGGTATCACTTCAGCTGAAGACGGTAGCTTTATTGTAGAAAATCTGAAGCCCGGAACCTATGAATTAAAGGTGCAATTCATAGGCTACAAGACTTTCCGTAGAGACATTGTAATCGAACAGCGAAGAACCAATATTGAAATTGGGACTCTTTACCTTGAACCCGATGTAGCTATGCTCGATGAAACTCTTGTGGTTGCTGAAAGGACTACCATCGAACAGCGAGTGGATCGCAAAGTCATCAATATCGGGAAAGATCTTATGACAACCGGCGCCAGTGCTTCAGAAATTATGGTAAATATACCATCTGTAAATGTAGACCAGGATGGAAATATTTCTCTTCGTGGGAATTCCAATGTACGAATTCTGGTGGACGGCAAGCCTACCAACATGGATCCTGCACAACTTCTAAAGCAAATTCCTTCCACCTCCATCAAAAGTATAGAGCTTATCACCAATCCTTCAGCAAAATACAATCCCGAAGGAATGAGTGGAATCATTAATATTGTACTGCATAAAAATGCAAGTGATGGCTTTAACGGTAATCTAAATACCGGTCTTACCTACGGTGAAAACCTGAGATTTAATGGTTCGCTCGACATGAATTATCGTAAGGGCAAATTCAATTTCTTCGGAAACCTGGGAAGCAACTTTGGCGATCGGGAAAACGGCGGAACTATATTTCTTCCCGTATCTCAAAGTCTACAGGAGTTTAAAGTTGAAAACCGAAATAATTCCTATTTATACAAAATTGGTGTTGACTTCTACCTCGATGACAATAATACCTTCAGTATATATACCAATCAGAACCTTTATGATGGCGGGCCAATTGGCGCTCTAAGTTTTACAGATTTTGATGAAGCTTCACGAAACTTTCGCCAGTTTCTGGATGTAAATTACGATAACAGTAATGCCAGCTATAACTTTCTATTTGATCACGATTTTAAAAAAGATGGTCATGAGATTCAGTTCGAGGCAGATTTCAATGATTATAACGGAGATGAAATTGCAGATATTGACTTTGCGGAAAATGATCTTCAGTTAATCCCTTATATCGATCGGGTATTTGAAGACCGAAGAAATTTTATTTCCAACATCGACTATACCAATCCATTAAATGATGTTTCCCGGCTGGAACTTGGTGCAGAAGCCAGGTTACTAAAAACTGAAAATGATTATAATACTACCAATCCGCAATTTACAAATGCCGACTATATCTATGATCGTGATATCCTGAGTTTATATTCGACTTTCGGTCAGAATTTTGAAAAATGGAGCTACCAGGTTGGTGCCAGGCTGGAGAGCTACCAGGTGACAGCAGATTTCCAGGGTGAACGAGTCTATGAAGATGACTATCTTACGGTCTACCCTACAGGTTTTCTAAACTTTACTCCAAACGAAAAGAATACCTACAATTTAAGTTATAGCAGGAGAGTTGACAGACCAGGTTTCAGCCAGATCAACCCGATTCGGGAAGTGTCGTCTCCAAGACTTATCGTTGCCGGAAATCCTGAGCTGGATCCACAATTCACCAATTCATTCGAGTTTAATTATACTCGAAAATTTGAACGCAAGGGAAGCCTTAGCGCAGGTGTTTTCTTCCGAAGAACCGTAGATGAAATTAATCAGATTTTTACGGAACTTGATAATGAACCTGGCTCGCTGTTTCTAACATTTCAGAATTCTGGAGATGCAGATATGTATGGCTTAGAATTCTCAAGTAACTACAAATTCACAAAATGGTGGAGTACCAACTCCGGTTTTGAGATTTATGAACAAACCTTTAGCGGACTGGTAGGTGCTGTATTTACTGAAATAGATAATACTGCCTTTACTTTTAGAACCAGCCATAACTTTAAAGCCACAGAGGCTCTTTCTTTCTCTGCTTTTGGTTTTTACAGAAGCAAAATGAAATCACTCCAATACGACATTGATCATATGTATTTTATGAACCTTGGAGCCCGTTATAGCTTCCTCGATGATAACCGTGCTACTGTAAGTCTCAATTTCAATGATGTTTTTGACACTCAGGAATTCAATATCCTGGCCGGCAGACCTTTTGATCAGGTTGGACGATTTAAAGGAGAAACTCAAACCGTATACCTTGGAGTTTCTTATAGGTTTGGCGGTGGAAAGAACCGTAGTCTCCAGCGTAAGGACCGGGATAAGGATAATGACAATGGCGGAATGTTTTAATTTTGTTTTAGCCCAAATAAAAAAGCCTGAAGGATTTCTTCAGGCTTTTTTCTATTTATTCGAATGTACTAGGCTTTTACCGCATACATTTTCTCTCGTTGTTCTTTGATAGTTTTGTCGTTCATATATTCATCAAAACTAAGATACCTGTCTATCACTCCTCCAGGAGTCAGTTCGATCACACGGTTGGCCAGCGTTTGGGCAAATTCGTGATCGTGTGTTGTAAACATCACTGTACCTTTAAAGTTCTTAAGCGAGTTATTAAAAGCAGTAATAGATTCCAGGTCAAGGTGGTTAGTAGGTTCATCCAGCATTAGAACATTTGCTCTTATCATCATCATCCTACTTAGCATACATCTTACTTTTTCTCCACCGGAAAGAACTTTACAGGTTTTCAGGGCTTCTTCACCACTAAATAACATTTTTCCAAGGAATCCACGAATGTAAACCTCTTCACGCTCTTCTTCTGTTTTCACCCATTGTCTCAACCAGTCTACCAATGTTAGATCTGACTCAAAATACTCTGAGTTATCTGCTGGCAAATAACTTTGAGAAGTGGTCACACCCCATTGAAATTTCCCTGCAACAGCATCCTGTTTGCCGTTGATGATCTCATAGAAAGCTGAAGTGGCTCTGGAGTCTTTAGAGTACACTACCACTTTATCTCCTTTGGCAAGGTTGATATTAATATTTTTGAAAAGAGTTTCTCCTTCAAGACTAGCTTCCAAACCCTCAATATTCAGAATTTGATCTCCAGCTTCACGCTCTCTTTCGAAAATGATAGCAGGATATCTTCTACTGGAAGGTTTGATCTCATCGATATTAAGCTTGTCGATCATTTTCTTTCTGGAAGTCGCCTGCTTACTCTTCGCCACGTTGGCAGAAAATCGCTGGATAAACTCCTGAAGTTCTTTTTTCTTTTCTTCAGACTTTTTATTCTGCTGTGCTCTCTGTCTTGCAGCAAGTTGAGAAGACTCGTACCAGAATGTATAGTTTCCTGAGAAGTGATTGATCTTTCCGAAGTCAATATCAGAAATATGCGTGCAAACCGAATCAAGGAAGTGACGGTCGTGAGAAACCACGATCACCGTGTTATCGTAATTCGCAAGAAAATTTTCCAACCATGTGATCGTTTCGTAATCCAGATCGTTAGTCGGCTCATCCATGATCAATACATCAGGACTTCCAAAAAGTGCCTGTGCTAACAATACGCGTACCTTTTGTGTTCCATCAAGATCCTTCATTTGCGCATAATGCATCTCTGTCTTGATCCCAAGATTTGAAAGCATGGAAGCCGCATTACTTTCAGCGTTCCATCCATCCATTTCTTCAAAAGAAACCTGTAATTCACCAATTCTATCTGCATTTTCATCAGAATAATCGGCATATAAGGCGTCCATTTCAGTTTTCACTGCAAATAGAGGTTTATTACCACGCATTACTGTTTCCAGCACCGGGTAATCATCGTATATGTTATGATTTTGTTCCAGAACAGACATTCTCTTTCCTGGTTCAAGATGAACATGACCGGAAGTAGGTTCAGATTTACCAGATAATATCTTTAAGAAAGTAGATTTACCGGCACCGTTGGCACCAATGATTCCGTAGCAGTTTCCCTGAGTGAAAGTAGTATTCACCTCGTCAAACAAAACTCTTTTTCCAAACTGTACAGAAAGGTTTGATACTGAAAGCATAAACTATAAAAATTAATTTTTTGCAAAAGTAGCTATTATGATGCTTACTAAGAAAGATTAACGTTTTAAAAATACGTTTTAACGCACACTTAACACCGCTCCGCAGGTGCACAGGATATATTTGTTAAAAAATGAAGTGACCGAAAAGCTTCATACCAATACCCAGAATGAAATACTGTTATTTTCTTTCACTTTGTTGCGCGCTCATTTTCAGTGGATGTACAGGCGACTCCAAGGGGGAAGGTACGATCTACCTAGGAGGCCAGATTAACAATCCGGAAACTGATTTTGTAGTGATCTCAAAAGAGAATGAGATCATTGATACCTTATTCCTGGATGCGAAGAATCAGTTTGGAAAGAATTACCCTAAACTGGAAGCTGGAATTTACACTTTTAACCACCCGCCTGAAAGCCAGATCATGTATATGGAGCCTGGCGACAGTATTCTTATCTACCTGAATACACTTTCATTTGATGAGTCTTTGAATTTTAGCGGTGCCGGCGCTGAAAAAAGCAATTTTCTTCTCGACATGTTTCTTAAAAATGAGCAGAATAATGACCTTATTCTTACTTATTATAAGATAGCACCTTCAGAATTTGCCCGAATTACTGATTCCATCAAGCAGCAAAGAATTAATAAGCTGAATACACTTTCAGAAGACAGGGAATTTTCAGAAGAATTTCTTGAAGTGGCTCGAGCAAGTATAGATTACGAATATTTTGATCTAAGAGAACGATACACGTTTCTTATTAATAAATACCGCAAAGATTTTAGAGATCAGATTCCAGAAGATTTTAATAATTACCGTAAGGAGATAGATTTCAATAATCGCGAACTTCAGGACTATTACGTGTATACAAATTTTATTGATGATTACCTGAGATCCAAAGCGATCGAATACTGCACCAGATCGCATAATGAGCACAAAGATTGCTATAATATCAATTCCTATAAGAATATTGAAAGAAGAATGATCTTGATTGATTCACTTTCTAATATTGAATCACTTAAAAATGAATTTTTAGACAGACTTGCCACCCTCGCAATCGTGAATGCTGAAAAAGTTAGCAGAATAGATTCCATATTACAGTTATTACAGGATATCGAGTACACGCATATAGACGAAGCTCGTGACCTTGCTGAAATTCAAAAAGTTTATTTAAATGGTCAATCTCTTGCTGATCTTTGGGCCATGAACACTTCAGGAAAAGAATTAAAATATGGTGAAATCATCAACAGACCAACGGTCACCTATGCATGGTCTCTCTATGCTCCTGCGCATCATCGCTGGCAACATAATATTATTAGTTCGCTAAGAGATAAGTATCCTCAGGTGGACTTTATAGGTGTTAATGTAGACATCAATGAGCGGGAAGAATGGCTTAGAACACTGGAGACTTTCGGATACGATAAATCGTTTGAATATCAGATAGCGCGGAGACAGATTACCAAAGATTCCTATCGTAGATATCTAAATAAACTATTCTTAGTGAATAAAGATGCTATCATTGTTAAAGGCGATATTCAGTTTGGCAATACCGATTTTGAAGAGGAATTAGAAAAATTCATTGCCAAATAAAAAAAGGCCACCTCACGGTAGCCTTTTGTAAGATTTTATTTAGTCTTACTTATTTCCCTTGTTATAATCTGCAAGAAATTTCTCAAGACCAATGTCGGTCAAAGGATGCTTTAATAAACCTTCAATAGAAGAAATTGGTCCAGTCATTACATCTGCTCCAATTTTCGCACATTCCAGTACATGCATTGTATGTCTCACTGAAGCTGCCAGGATCTGTGTTTCAAATCCATAATTATCATATATAAGTCTGATGTCTGCTATAAGGTTCAACCCATCTGTTGAGATATCATCAAGTCTTCCAATAAAAGGTGAAACGTAGGTAGCTCCAGCTTTTGCAGCTAAAAGTGCCTGCCCAGCTGAAAATACTAGCGTACAATTTGTCTTAATTCCCTGGTCACTAAAGTATTTCAATGCTTTTACACCTTCTTTGATCATTGGAATCTTAACCACGATTTGGTCGTGCAGTTTCGCCAACTCCTCACCTTCCCTGATCATTCCATCAAGATCGGTTGAAATTACTTCTGCACTTACATCACCATCTACTAGCTCACAGATCTTTTTGTAATGCTCGATAATATTATCCTTCCCGGTAATGCCTTCCTTAGCCATAAGCGAAGGATTGGTAGTTACACCATCCAGCACACCTAAAGCCTGCGCTTCTTTGATTTGATCCAGATTCGCTGTATCAATAAAAAATTTCATAGTTGTATAGAATTAATTGTGTTGTTTAATTTTTAAAAGCTCCTCAAAATTACAATTTATAATGCTTCATAAGCATTTTCTCGTAGAGTTTGTCTGGCAGTAACGCCTTTAGCATAATAGATACTTTTTGCAACATTTCTCCTACCCGATAGTGCACTTTTGGCTCTGGATCCTTAATGATTTTTAAGATAGCCTTTGCCATTAGTTCCGGATCCTGCCCTGCACTAACATGTTGATTCATAAGATCCAGTGTTTCGCCATATACTTTCTTATAAGGTGAAGTTGGTAAAACGGGAGCATGGTATCTTCCAGAAGCGATATTAGTAGCAAAATCACCAGGAGCTACATTGGTCATTGTAATTCCGAACTGAGCGATTTCCATACGGTAAGCTTCAGCAGTAATTTCCAGAGCACCTTTAGTTGCAGAATATATTCCACGATATGGCAAGCCCATATAACCTGCAATACTGGTGATATTAATGATAAGACCAGATTTGCGATCACGCATATAAGGCAACACGTTTTTAATCATTCTAAGCGGACCGTAGTAATTGGTCTCAAAAGCCTTCTTGATCTCTTCTTCCGGAGTTTCTTCCAAAGGACCGGTAATACCGACTCCTGCATTATTGATCAAAATATCCAACCTACCTTCTCTGGCGATAATATCTTCAACAGCCAGCTTAATAGTATCTTCCCTGGTTACGTCTAACTGTAAAAATGTAAAGAGTTCAACCGCAGACTTCTGAGGCGAACGTGAAGTTCCATAAACTTTAAAATGGTGCCGACTAAGATAATTTGCTATCGACTTACCAATTCCTGAGGAAGCGCCGGTGATAAGTACGATTTTTTCTGAAGAATTCCCCTTTTTCATACCGCAAAAATATGCAATAAATTTTAGGACTTTGTAGAAACAAAAAATGGCAAGCGACCCACATCACACCGCTACGACCGCCTACCCTTGCTGCGTTCCCGCCCTGGGGGATTCAGCAGGAGCTGGTTGTGTGGGACTTGCCGGTGCAAATATACAATCTTTGTAACTTTTCGCAAGCTTTTTTTATCCCGAATTGGTTAATTTAGCTCAGTATTCAAGCCTATTTTGATATGAAAAAATTTAACTTCCTGTTACTCTTTATTTTAAGCATATTAATTTTTTCCTGCGGAAGCAATAATGGAAATAAAAAATCTGATTTTTCTCTGAATATTTCTGAAAAGAAGAAGGAATTCAGCCAGAACGAAATTCTGAAAGCTAGTATATCTAGTAAGGAAAACAAGAATTTTGATTCGGTCGCTTATTTTATAGGTACAAAGCGTCTTGCGTCTGGCATCACTGCAGATCTGTCCTTTGAACTAAACTCAGTTTTACTGGGAAACCAGGAACTTATTGCAGTGGTATATTATGATTCCACAAAGGACACTCTTCAGAAGTCGATAAAAATTATGAGTGCAAAAGCTCCAAAAGTTTATACCTACGAGATAGTTAATACATATCCACATCAAACTGATGCATACACTCAAGGACTTGAGTTTCATAACGATACTCTCTACGAAAGCATTGGACAATACGGCAAATCAAAATTGCGCAAAACCGAATTGGAAACTGGTGAAGTGTACAAAGAGATAAGCCTGGAAGATGAATATTTCGCTGAAGGAATCACAATTTTGGACGACCGTTTATTACTATTAACCTGGCAAGAAGGTCAGGGATTTATCTATGATCCAAACACTTTTGAAAGGCAAGGCACATTTGCGTACAATTCCAGTAAGGAAGGATGGGGTTTATGTAACAACATGGAGAAAATATATAAAAGTGATGGGTCTGAGAAGATCTGGATCCTTGATCCTGAAACTTTGGCTGAAAAAAGCTTTATACAGCCAACTACCAATACTGCTATTAAATCAAAATTTAATGAGCTGGAATGGGTTGATGGACTTATCTACGCAAACACTTATCAATTTCCCAGTGTTGCGATGATCAATCCTGAAAATGGCACCATTGAAGGAATTATCAATTTTAAAGGACTACAGGATAAACTGGGTAACAAAGATTCTTTAGATCCAAATAACGATGTGCTTAACGGGATTGCCTACAACGCTGCTACCGGAAAACTTTATGTAACCGGTAAAAAATGGGACACACTATTTGAGGTGAAAATCATGGAGAAATAATGTCTGCAAACTCCGAAGTATATCAAAAATACATTACTGTTTCAGAAGATGATCTGGACGATCAGCAGCATGTCAATAACGTGCGTTATGTGCAATGGATTCAGGATGTAGCACAGGAGCATTGGGAGTTCCGTGCTTCCGAAGAACAGAAGGCAGGCTTAGCATGGGTCGTAGTAAGACATGAGATCGATTACAAAATGGAAGCTCTTCTAAATGATGAAATCCTGCTAGAGACAAGGATTATCGATACTACGCACGTGACATCAGTGCGGGAAGTGGTGATCAAGAATAATAATTCCGGGAAACTGCTGGCGAAGGCTAAAACTACCTGGTGCTTACTAGATCAAAAATCAAAGAAACCGCAGCGCATTTCTGATGAGCTCAAGGAGATATTCCAGTAAACACTATGAAAAGGTTAATTTTCTTTTCATTTGACTTTCAAACTTCTTAAACTTTGTCTAATCTTTTCTGTTTATTAATAAACATCTCTATATTGCTGAAAAATAATATCATGGAGATCGTCAAAATAATTTTACAGGTAATCGTTGGACTTGGAATTCTTAATGTCTGGTTACTTCGATTTAATAGTAAAACGAGCTACAGAGGGGGTAACGCCGGTAATATGAAGGAAGAATTTCAGGCATATGGCCTGCCCGAAATAATGGTTTACATCGTAGGCTTTATCAAAGTAGCTCTGGCCATTGCCCTACTCGCCGGAATCTGGTTGGAATACCTAGTGGATCCTGCAGCAATTGGGCTAGCTGTAATGATGCTTGGCGCAATCATAATGCACCTTAAGATAAACGATCCTTTCAGTAAAAATATACCTGCGATCATTGTACTGCTAATGTGTATCGCTATATATTTTCTATAAATTAAAAAGCCATTCTTTCGAATGGCTTTTATTATCTAAATCCAAAAGGTCTTACATTTTAAATAATGGAAGATCTTTCATCATTGTATTCACTTCGCTTTTAACTTTAGCCAATTCTTCATCACTCTCAATATTAGTGATGACTCTATCAATAAACTCAACGATCTTTAGCATATCCTGCTCTACAAGACCACGTGTGGTCACTGCCGGAGTTCCAATTCGAATTCCTGAAGTTACAAAAGGTGATTTATCATCGAAAGGCACCATGTTCTTATTCACGGTAATATCTGCTTTACTAAGCGCTTCTTCCGCTTCCTTACCACTTACGCCTTTATTTCTAAGATCGATTAGCATCATATGATTATCTGTCCCTCCAGAAATTACCTGGTAATCCTTATCCACGAAGGCTTTAGCCAGCTCTTTTGCATTTTTCTTTACCTGCACTGTATAATGAAGAAATTCATCTGTAAGAGCTTCTCCAAAAGCGATCGCTTTTGCAGCAATGATATGCTCTAAAGGCCCACCCTGATTTCCGGGAAAGATCCCCGAATTCAGTAAAGCCGACATTTTCTTTAGATTTCCATTTTTAAGCTTCTCTCCAAAAGGATTATCGAAATCCTTCCCCATCATGATGATTCCACCACGGGGACCACGAAGCGTCTTATGTGTAGTTGAAGTCACAATATGACAATGCTCTATAGGATCTGAGATCAAACCTTTGGCGATTAATCCTGCCGGATGCGCGATATCAGCAAGTAGAATTGCGTCAACACTATCAGCTATTTCCCTGAATCTCTTATAATCTATTTCACGACTGTAAGCAGATGCTCCGGCAATGATCATTTTTGGCTTCTCCTTCTTTGCAATTTCAGCAACTGCATCATAATCGATCAACCCGGTTTCCTTATCAACCCCGTAGAAAACAGGATCATATAATTTTCCCGAGAAATTAACCGGAGAACCATGCGTTAAATGCCCACCATGTGAAAGGTCAAAACCAAGAAACTTATCTCCGGGTTTTAGACAGGCATGGAACACTGCTGTATTTGCCTGGGAACCAGAATGCGGTTGTACGTTGGCATATTCAGCATTGAACAATTCTTTTAATCTGTCGATAGCAAGTTGCTCTACCTGATCTACGATTTCACAGCCGCCATAATATCTCTTGCCCGGATAGCCTTCAGCATACTTATTTGTAAGTACAGATCCTGCTGCTTCCAGCACGGCGTCACTTACAAAATTTTCACTCGCAATTAGTTCCAAACCATTCAACTGGCGATCCTTTTCTTTCGCAATTAAATCAAATATCTGGGTGTCTTTTTGCATCACAAATTTTTAAGTTAAATATTCGGTAAAAGTAAGAAATACATTCGGTTAATTACAGGAAAATAATATATTTGAGACAACTAGATTTTAACAAAAAACCAACATTTTTTATGTCAATTACCGCTAATGATCCAAATAGAAAAACCTGGTTGGATATTCCTGGCGATACCGATTTCCCTATTCAAAATATTCCGTTTGGAGTGTTCCTTACTCGTGATGATATCATCACCATTGGAACCAGAATTGGTGATTACGCTATAGACCTTGGTGCTCTGCATCAACTGGGATATTTTGAAGGTATACCGTTGACAGACGATATATTCCTGCAGGATACTCTAAACGATTTTATTTCTGACGGAAAGAAAACCTGGAGACTGGTTAGAAACCGAATTGCTGATATTTTCGACGCTGAGAATGCTAAGCTGAAGGATAACCAGGACCACAGAAATACTGTTCTATTCACACTGGATGAAATTGAAATGCAGATGCCTGTACAGGTAGGTGATTATACCGATTTCTACAGCTCTAAAGAACATGCGACCAATATTGGCACCATGTTTCGCGATCCTGATAATGCATTGCTTCCAAACTGGCTGCATATTCCCGTTGGATATCATGGAAGAAGTTCTTCTATTATTCCTTCGGAAATTCCTGTACACAGACCACAGGGACAAACAAAACCAGCAGATTCAGACGAACCTGTATTTGGTCCATCACAACGAGTGGATTTCGAATTGGAAATGGCTTTTATTACAACAGATGCGAATCACCTGGGAGAACCAATTCCTGTGGATGAGGCTGAAGAATATATCTTTGGGATGGTACTATTCAACGACTGGAGCGCCAGAGACATCCAGAAGTGGGAATATGTTCCACTAGGACCGTTTCTAGCCAAGAACTTTGCATCTTCCATTTCACCATGGATCGTTACCATGGACGCTTTGGAGCCATTTAGAACGGCGAGTCCTGAACCTGAAAAAGAATTATTACCATATTTAAAATACTCCGGAGAAAAGAGTTTCGATATTAATCTTGAAGTTTCCCTGCAACCTGAAGGAGGCGAGGAGAATTCTCTGTCAAAATCAAACTTTAAGTATTTATACTGGAATATGAGTCAGCAACTGGCGCATCACACCGTAAATGGATGCCCCGTGAATTCTGGTGATATGATGGCTTCCGGAACTATTTCCGGAGCTTCTGAAGATTCTTTCGGTTCTATGCTGGAACTTTCCTGGAGTGGTAGTAAACCTATCAAACTAAAAGATGGTTCAGAACGTAAATTTGTAGAAGATTATGATACAGTGATCATGCGAGGATATTGCCAGAACGAAACCTCCAGAATTGGTTTTGGCGAAGTTCGCAGTAAACTATTGCCGGTTTACGAACCAAAGAAAAAATAGGATAAAGTTTTATATCATAAGAAAAGCCCGAAGAATTATCTTCGGGCTTTTTTATTTTTAAAGCAACTCGCTACTAAGCCAGTTCTTTTAATTTATCTGCTGATATTGCCTGGTGAGAAGAATGATGTACAACTTCCCTGTTCTTTAATACCACCATTTGAGGACTCTCATGTCTAACAGAAAATTTATCTGCGATTCCATTAGAAATATCCCGGTGAGCTTTCAAGTCAAGAAAATAAAGATCCACAGAGTCATTTAATTGTTGCTCATAGTCTGCTTCAAAGTTCTTTAATACCATCCTGCTAATCCCGCAAGTTGTAGAATGCTTGAAAATAGCAACCGTTTTACCTTCTGATAGTTTTTCTAACTCATCCAGTTGAGAAATTTCGGTAAGAGGATTCCATGGTACCTTGTTTTCTTTCTTTTCAGAAGTACCTTTTTCTCCGCCAAATACTTTATCGAATAATCCCATAATCTTCTTTTTTACAAAAGTAAATCTATCTAAATTTAATAAAATCAAATTCAGGTTAATTTTACTTCAGTAAAACTGCCTTTTTGTCGTTAATATTCTCATTTAAACTGCCTTAATGTCGGTTTTTGAATTTGGTATATTGATTGACCTACTCTGAAAAACATTTAAGATGAACTTCAATAATTTTACTATAAAATCACAAGAGGCTATCCAGCAAGCTCAGCAGCTTGCTCAGGAAATGGGCCACCAACAGATAGAAAATGAGCACATTTTTAAAGCGATCACTATGGTCGACGAAAATGTGACTCCTTTTTTACTGAAAAAATTAAATATTAATATTTCTCTTTTCGGGCAGATACTGGATAAGAGTCTGGAGAGCTTTCCGAAGGTAAGTGACGGAGACATCATGCTATCCAGAGATGCTGGAAAGACTGTGAATGAAGCTACCAGCATTGCGAAGAAAATGGAAGATGAATATGTCTCTATTGAGCATTTGATCCTTGCTATCTTCAAATCTTCCAGTAAAGTTGCTCAAATGCTGAAAGACCAGGGAGCAACCGAGAAAGGCTTGAAAGCTGCAATCGCTGAACTAAGACAGGGCGACAAAGTAACCTCTCAAAGTGCTGAAGAAACCTATCGATCTTTAGATAAGTACGCACGAAACCTCAACAAGCTTGCTGAAGAAGGAAAGTTGGATCCTGTGATTGGTCGGGACGAGGAAATTCGTAGAATTCTACAGATCCTATCTCGAAGAACCAAGAATAATCCTATGCTGGTTGGGGAACCTGGAACTGGAAAAACTGCAATAGCGGAAGGTCTTGCGCATAGAATCGTAGATGGAGATGTCCCAGAAAACCTTAAAAACAAACTCATTTACTCCCTTGATATGGGAGCTCTTATTGCTGGTGCAAAATACAAGGGTGAATTTGAGGAACGACTTAAAGCGGTTATAAAAGAAGTGACTTCCAGCGATGGTAACATAGTGTTATTCATTGATGAAATTCATACGCTCGTTGGTGCCGGTGGTGGTCAGGGCGCCATGGATGCTGCCAACATTCTTAAACCGGCTCTTGCTCGAGGTGAGTTAAGAGCAATTGGTGCTACTACACTTGATGAATACCAGAAATACTTCGAGAAAGACAAAGCGCTGGAACGAAGATTTCAAAAGGTATACGTAGAAGAGCCGGATATTGAAAGTGCGATTTCCATATTACGTGGGATCAAGGAAAAATACGAGACACATCATAAAGTACGAATCAAGGATGAAGCGATCATCGCTGCAGTGGAATTATCACAGCGTTATATCACGAACAGGTTTCTTCCAGACAAGGCTATCGACCTGATGGATGAAGCTGCTTCTAAATTACGTATGGAGATCAACTCCAAGCCGGAAGAACTTGATGTGCTGGATAGAAAGATCATGCAGCTGGAGATCGAGATCGAGGCAATTAAGCGTGAGAAAGATGAAGTAAAACTCAAAACGCTGCGAGCAGATCTCGCGAATCTTAAAGAAGAAAGAAATGATCTTCACGCCAGATGGATGAGCGAGAAAGATGTAGTGGACAATATTCAAACACTAAAATCTGATATTGAAAATTTCAAGCTGGAAGCTGAAAAAGCTGAGCGCGAAGGTGATTACGGTAAAGTAGCTGAAATTCGTTACGGAAAGATCAAGGAAGCGCAGGAGAAGCTCGAAAAGCTACAACAGAACGTTGCCGAGAACCAGAATGAAAAATCATTAATCCAGGAAGAAGTTACCAATGAAGATATTGCGGAAGTGGTTGCTAAATGGACAGGGATTCCGGTGACTAAAATGCTTCAAAGCGATCGTGAAAAATTACTCAAATTAGAAGATGATCTGCACAAACGTGTGGTTGGACAGGATGAAGCGATCATCGCCGTTAGTGATGCAGTTCGTCGTAGTCGTGCCGGACTTCAGGATCAAAATAGACCCATTGGATCATTCCTGTTCCTGGGAACAACCGGAGTTGGGAAAACAGAGCTAGCCAAGGCGCTTGCAGAATATTTGTTCGACGACGAATCTGCGATGACCAGGATCGACATGAGTGAATACCAGGAAAGACACTCGGTTAGTAGATTAGTTGGAGCACCTCCTGGATATGTAGGATATGATGAAGGTGGCCAACTTACTGAAGCGGTGCGAAGAAAACCATATTCTGTAGTCTTACTTGATGAGATCGAAAAAGCTCATCCGGATACTTTCAACATTCTACTTCAAGTTCTAGATGAAGGTAGACTTACAGACAACAAAGGTCGTGTTGCAGATTTTAAAAACACCATCATTGTAATGACATCCAATATGGGAAGCCAGATCATACAGGAGAGATTTGAGGCGATCAAGGATGTAGATGCAGCGATGGAATCTGCGAAAGTGGATGTACTTGGATTGCTAAAGCAAACGGTAAGACCAGAATTTTTGAACAGGATCGACGATATAGTAATGTTTAGTCCGCTTACTCGAAAAGACATCAGGCAAATTGTAGGCTTGCAATTGAAGGGTGTTAAGAAAATGCTCGCGAAACAGCATATAGTGCTGGATGCTACAGATGAAGCACTTGATTATCTTGCTGCGAAAGGTTTCGATCCACAATTTGGAGCCAGACCCGTGAAAAGAGTAGTGCAAAGAGAAGTGCTAAATAAGCTCTCCAAGGAAATCCTGTCTGGCAATATTAGCACAGACAGTATCATTCTTCTGGATGAATTCAATGAAGAACTGGTATTTAGAAATCAGGAAGAACTTTCAGAAAATTGATCATTAAAAAAAGGCGGTATTTCTACCGCCTTTTTTTTTCAACTACTCAATCTACCACTTATCAATTTCATTTTTCAATTCTTCCTTAGTCTTTCCAGTCTTTTCCTGCATACGACCTAACATCTCATCAAATTTTCCTTCAGCATGAGTGGTATCGTCATCGGTTAGATCACCATACTTCTGTTTGAATTGTCCTTTGATCTGTTTCCATTTTCCTTCTCTTTGATCCTCATTCATAACTATTGATTTTGGTTAATATATAAATGTATTCATAGCATAGGCCTAAGCGTCCCAAGGAAGTCCTATTTTTGTCTTAAGGATTTGTTATTTTTGATTTCTTCAAAACTCGCTATGAAACTTCGATTACTTTCACTCTTTTCAATTTTTATTTTTAGCAGCTGCGCCGTCACGTCCAGAATAGAGGATGATCATGTTAGCCTGAATTACCTGGATGAATTTGTAATAGATGAAAGCCTGGAATTTGAAAACACAAAGATTGGTGGACTCTCGGGAATAGACTACGCAAGCGGAAAATTTTACCTGGTCAGCGATCAGGCTTCGAATCCAAGAATTTACCAGGCAGATATTAAAATAGCCGACTCCAGAATCCAAAATATTGAAATCAATGATCTTATAGAGATTAGCAGACCTGAAGAATATTCGAAAGTTGTATTGGATCTAGAAGGTGTACGTTACGATTCCAATACTAACGGCTTTCTCGTAGTTAGCGAAGGTTTGATCTCAGATAGACGAGATCCCGGAATTTATGAAACAAATACTGAAGGGGAAATACTCCGCTCTTATAGTATCCCAGAATATTTTCAATCTAAAAACGAGCAAAAACCGCGGAATAACGGAGTTTTTGAAGGAATCACTAAGAGTGTTGATGGAGCTGGAGTTTGGGTTGCTACAGAATTACCATTAGAAAAAGACTCTTCCAAACCAAAGATCTTCCCTTCACGTTCGCACTCCAGAATCACCAGATTTGATACTGAAACCGGAAATCCGGTTTCTCAATTTATCTATCCACTTGAAGGAATCGCGAAGCTGCCCATTAATTATTTTGCCCTGAACGGAATCACAGAGATCCTTGAGTATGCTGAAAATCGATTTCTGGTGATGGAACGCTCCTACTCTGCCGGTTACGGTTCCCACGGGAACACGGTGAAGATCTTTGATGTTGATGCAAGCAAAGCTACCAATACCTTAAACGAGAATTTGCTTCGAAAGGCAAAGTATCAAACGGCAAAAAAGAAGCTAATTTTCAACTTTAAATCTGTCGATGGTCAGCTAACCGATGGGATCGTTGATAATATCGAAGGAATGTGCTTTGGACCGGAACTGGAAAACGGAAACCGCAGCTTGATCCTGGTTGCCGACAATAATTTCAATTCTTTTGTTAGGCAGTTAAATCAATTTATTCTCATGGAAATAAATATTTCAGAGTAATTTACGATCCTAAAAATCTTTCTCATGTCTGCAATTCTCAAAATAGTACTTCCGTTCATTTTTCTTTTTGGAATCTCTTCCGAAGACAATATTCAAAACAACATTGTTCAGGAAACAACTACTTATTACTTCATAAGGCATGCGGAAAAAGATCGCAGCGATAAATCTGAAAAAGATCCAAACCTAACCGCTGAAGGTTTAAAAAGAGCACAAATCTGGGCTGAAGTTTTAAAGGATATACCTCTGGATATGGTTTTGAGCACCAATTACAAACGCACCCTACAAACAGGTGCTCCAATTGCAGGCAGAAAGCAATTATCTATGGAAAACTATAATGCAGGCAATGGATATAACGATGAATTCAGGAAAAGAACTAGCGGAAAGCGCGTTTTGGTGGTAGGACATAGTAACACGACTCCGCAATTCGTCAATAAGATTCTGGGCGAGGATAAATATGCAGATATTGATGATACCGAGAACGGAGCGTTATTTATCGTGCAGATACTTCCGAATAATGAAATTCTAGACCAGGTACTCTATATTAATTAATGCTGTCCAGTTTTACCCGAATATTTTTTGTCTCTATAATAGACAGGAGATCCAGCTCGCGTTCCTGGTAAAGACTATCCAGTTTGGTTAGCTCAACTTCTTTATCTTTATATTCATAGTTCTCGTAATCTACAAAGCTAATTCCTTCGATAACCCTGTGGTTAAAAGCTTTCCGGAATCTTACGCCACCATCATTCACTTCAAAATTATAGGCGAGATAGTCTACTTCAAAATTTTGAGTATCGATCCAGTAAAGGTATTCGTCTTCATGATCTGTTCCTCCCCCATTTTCTGAAAAAGTAACTTTGATCTCATAATATTCCCTTCCTGCGATAGTATCTTTTCCAATCAATTGCCTGTTGGCGGCTTCAGCCATGAGTCCGTACGGTAAATGCACAAAATAGTTGACCGAGTTAATAGAATTGCCAATTGGTAGCAACAAAGAATCCTGGATGACAACATTACTATCATTGATCGATCGATTCAGCCCTTCATTATTTAGAACATCCACAAGTCTATTTCCTGAGGTATCGGTCATGATTCGCGTATAGCGAAATTTCCCGCCTTTTCTATAGCTCTTGTATTCTCTGCCACGAAAAGTATAGTCGATCATCGCCATTTCGTATAATTTACCACCAGATCTCTCTATAGCATTTTGAACGATCTCATCTGCCGACAATGTATTTTCTTTTTCTGCACAGCTAATTATAAGAAGAGAAATTAAGGCTGGAAGCAAACGTTTCATAGTAGAATTTTGAGTTCGCAAAAATAATAAACTTTGATCAGCTTCCTCACCGCTAATTTTAAAATTGCTTTAGTATGTTTTTAGCTTAAAGCTTGTATTTTTGTGACCTATGAAGAATTCTGTAAGCATCAAGAATCGAAAAGCGAAGTTCAATTATGAATTTCTGGATAAGTATACCGCCGGGATCAAACTTGCGGGTACCGAAATCAAGGCAATTCGTGAAGGTAAAGCGAACATCGCTGAAAGTTTTTGTGAATTCAGTAATCAAGAATTATTTGTGATCAATATGCATGTGGAGGAATATTCTCATGCTACTCATTTTAATCATAACCCAAAAAGTGAACGTAAACTTTTATTGCAAAAGAGAGAGTTACGTAAACTGGAAAAAGAAGTGACCAATTCGGGATTAACTATCATACCTCTAAAAATGTTCATTAACGATCGCGGGTTGGCTAAGCTGCAGATCGCCCTTGCAAAGGGTAAAAAGCTTTATGATAAGCGGGACACGATTAAAGATCGTGACAATAAAAGACGTCTGGATCGAATTCAGAAGGACTACAAATAATTTACTGCAACTTTTTGCGTTTATTTAGCATCTGAAAACTACCTCATGCTAAAACAACTACTTGGATTCTGCCTTTTTCTGGCATTTTCCACCCTTTCTGCTCAAATTACCGGTAAAATTTCTTCGGAAGATGATGAGCCTCTACCTTATGTGAATATCTATACAGAATCTGGTAATATTGGAACGACTTCCAACAATGAAGGCCTGTATGAACTCAAACTGAAGGAAACTGGTGAATACGTGATCGTATTTCAGTTCCTTGGCTTTAAAACTCAGAAGAAGAAGGTCAATATCACCCAATTTCCTTACGAACTCAACGTCCAGTTGAGCTCTGAAAGCACCAGCCTGGATGAAGTGACCATTCAAAATGATGAGAATCCAGCCAACAGGATCATGCGACTGGCGATCGAAAATAGAAAGCAAAACTCGAACCGACTGGAGAGTTTTACGGCCGATTTTTATTCCCGGGGGTTATGGAGAATTGAAAATGCTCCAGAGAAAATTATGGGGCAGGAAATTGGCGATCTTGGCGGCGGCCTTGACTCTACCAGAAGCGGAATCGTTTATTTAAGTGAAACTATTTCCAAGATCTCATTCCAGAAACCAGATGATTTTAAGGAAAATATCATTGCTTCAAAGGTTTCTGGGGATGACAACGGTTTTAGCCTGAATTCGGCACAGGAAGCTTATTATTCCTTTTACGAGAATACTATTAATCTAAACAGCGAAATGGTTTCTCCGCTGGCAGATTATGGATTTAACTATTATCGGTACAAGCTGGCAGGTACTTTTTTTGATGACCGGGGTAATCTTATCAATAAGATCGAGGTCACTCCAAAGCGTAAACAAGACCGAGTATTTTCTGGTTTTGTATATATCGTAGAAGACCTCTGGCAAATTTATGGGATAGATCTTACTACTACTGGAACGGCCATACAGGTTGCACCAATCGAAGCAATAGTATTCAAGCAGAATTTTAAATATTCTGAAGAAAATAAGCTCTTTATCCAGATCTCTCAAAGCGTGGATTTCAGTTTTAAGATCTTTGGGTTTGGCGGGAATGGAAGGTTTACCGCAGTCTACAGCGATTATGATTTCGATCCTGGTTTCTCTAAAAGCAGCTTCGGAAAAGAGATCTTGAGCTATTCACAGAATGCAAATGAAAAGGATTCGGTTTTCTGGGAAAAAGTGCGTCCTGTGCCTCTAACTTCAGAAGAAATTAATGATTATGTAAAGAAAGACAGCATACAGGAAGTTCGCAGCACTAAAAAATATCGGGATTCCGTAGATACCGAAAGAAATCAATTTGGAATAACAGATGTGCTTTTTGGATATAGTTACAGAAATAGCTGGAAGAACAGATCTTTCAGTATTAGTGCTCCAGTATCTGGCATTGGTTTTAATACGGTACAGGGCTGGAATACCGATATTACAGTAAATTACACACAACGTACCGGCGAAGATCAGGAGAATTACTGGAGAGTCTTTACAGATATAGACTATGGGCTTAGCGAAGACAGATTGCGCTTGAACGGTGGTTTTGAAAAAAAATTCAATAATTACAGCAAGGATTTCTTCAGACTTTCCGGAGGTGTGGAAAGCGCACAGATCAATGCAAACGAACCTATTTCCCCATTACTGAATAGCATTACAACGATATTTTTTGAAAGAAACTATATGAAGCTTTTTGAGAGAAGCTTTGCTAAAGCTGCATATGGCAGGGATATTTTTCCAGGTTTAAAAATCTTTGGCGAATTGGGCTGGGAAGAAAGGACAGCTCTAACAAATTCTACAGATCATGTGATCATCGACTGGGAAGATCGGGAATATACTTCTAACAATCCTCTACAGCCGAACAGCTTTGGAACGAGTTTATTCGAGGATCATCATCTCTTTAAATCCAGGTTGGATTTTGGAATACGCTTTGGTCAGAAATATATGAGCTATCCTAATGGGCGTTACAATGTATATGAGAACAAGTATCCAAAATTGAATATCTCATGGGAAAGCGGATTTGGAGCAAGTGAGGAGCAGTTCAACTATAATCAGTTTAAGGCCCGGGTAGAACAAAGCGTCAAAATTGGAAATAAAGGAACTTTTCAATATATGGCGAACGGCGGACTATTTAGTAATGGCGAAGGTATTAGCCTGGTAGATTACCAGCATTTTAATGCGAACCAGACCCGAATTGGTTTCGGCAGTTACGTGGGAGCGTTTAACCTGATGCCTTACTATAACTTCAGCACTAATGAGAATTATGCTGAATTTCATGCGGAACATGATTTCCAGGGTTGGTTCCTGGGCAAAATTCCGCTTATCAATAAATTAAATTATAATCTTATTCTGGGTGCACATCGCTTAACGACAGACAACAGAGCTCCTTATTCTGAATATTTCATAGGTCTCGATAATATTGGCTTCGGAAAATACCGATTCTTAAGACTTGACTATGTGGTTTCAGATTTTAACGGTCAAAGAGATGGCGCTTTTATCTTTGGTTTGAAGTTCTAAACTGAAGCTTTGGATGATTATACTTCAGAGGTATTTCTAAACAAAAAAAAGGCTGAAATCGATGATCTCAGCCATTTTTAATTTTCAATTCAGAAGAAACTATTCCTCTTCGTCTGTATTTTTTTCAGCTTTATTTTCTTTCGTAAAGCTGGTCATTCCATTCTCCACTAAAAGATTATACCATTGGATGATCTTTTTCATATCACTCGCGTAAACACGATCTTCATCATAATCAGGAAGAATTTCAGAAAAGAATGCTTCCATTTCATTTTTGGAAACCTTGTGATTTATTGTCTTTTCTCCATTCTCTTTTTCACTAATCTTTTGAAAAACCTCACCTAACGGAATCTCTTCTGTGTAGGTATAGATTGCGATCTCGCTTAGAATACTTACGTTGTGACGCATGTTTACGGCAATTTTCTTTCCGTCTAACATAGATTTAGCAACAAAGCCGCCTCTTGTTTGCGCGGTAAGCTCATAAAGTCCCGGTTTTCCCGAAATAGCAAGAATTTTATCTAATCCCATAGTCTTTTTAAATTTAGGTTGGCAAATATCAAGTCCCAGACTTAATTATCAAAGCCTTTAGCGGGCTTTTTTCGCATTCGGAAATCGCATTTTGTAATCTACGTTGATCTTTCCCTTCGAAATATTGCCTAATTTACTCTTAATCAATCTTTTCTTTAAACTTGAAAGCTTATCTGTAAACAACACACCTTCAATATGATCGTACTCATGCTGAATGACCCTTGCTGCTAAACCGCTATACTGCTCGACATGTTTTTCCCAGTTTTCATCATAATATTCAATAGTAATATCTGGTTGACGAAAAACGTCCTCCCGAACATCTGGAATACTCAGGCAGCCTTCGCTAAAAGCCCATTCTTCACCACTTTCTTCTGTGATCTTGGGGTTGATAAAAACTTTACGAAGATCTTTAAGTTCCTCTTTTTCAGAATCACTCAAGTCGTCATCCTCGGCAAAAGGAGCTGGATCGATCATAAAGATTCGAACAGGAAGACCTACTTGAGGAGCTGCGAGTCCAACACCATAAGCATTGTACATGGTATCCCACATATTGTCGATCAAGGCATCCAGGTTTGGATAATCCTTGTCAATATTCTTAGCTTTTTTCTTTAGAACGGGATCCCCGTAAGCTACAATTGGTAAAATCATTCTATATATTTTTCGACTTTGCTAGTTTAAAAGCCGTCATTGTTCTACTTATAAAGCCAGGTTTGAAGAATGATCGTGGCACTAATTTCATCCACGAGTGCTTTATCCCTGCGCTTTTTCTTTTTCAGTCCGCTATCGATCATGGTTTGCACCGCCATCTTACTGGTGAATCTTTCGTCAACCCGCTCCAATGGCATCTCTGGAAACATTTCAGAAAACTTCTTCAGGAACTCCTGGATATGAACTTCACTTTCAGAAGGCATATCATTCATTCGCTTTGGTTCCCCTACTAAAACTCTTTCTACATTCTCGTCCTGAAAATAGGTATTAAGAAAATTCAGCAACTCGAGTGTTTCTACCGTCTTAAGACCAGATGCGATCATTTTCAATTCATCTGTAACGGCGACTCCCGTTCGTTTAGTACCATAATCAAGCGCTAAAATTCTGCCCATCTTCAAAATTTAGGCAAAGGTAAGGTTTATATTGGTTTGTCCATAAATATTGGCTGATAGCTGTTATATTTGAAAAAAAATAGAAAATGGACCAGTTGAAAGCTACAATTGAAAAGGCATGGGAAAACCGTGACCTTCTAAAAGATACTGAAACTACAGATGCTATCCGAAAGGTGATCGACCTTCTAGACAAGGGAGAGCTTAGAACTGCTGAACCGGTAACAGGTGGCTGGCAGGTGAATGAATGGGTTAAAAAAGCAGTGGTACTTTACTTCCCGATCCAGAAAATGGAAACTCTGGAAGCCGGTATATTTGAATATCATGATAAAATGCCTTTGAAAAAAGGATATAAAGAAAAAGGAATTAGAGTTGTACCTAATGCTGTAGCAAGACATGGTGCTTACATTTCATCTGGCGTTATTCTAATGCCAAGTTATGTAAATATCGGTTCTTATGTGGATGAAGGTACCATGGTAGATACCTGGGCGACCGTTGGAAGCTGTGCTCAAATTGGTAGGAATGTTCATTTAAGTGGTGGTGTTGGTATTGGCGGAGTTCTGGAACCACTTCAGGCAGCGCCAGTAATCATAGAGGATAATGCATTCCTTGGATCCCGAAGCATTGTGGTAGAAGGAATTCGTGTGGAAAAAGAAGCAGTACTTGGTGCAAATGTGGTACTTACAGCATCTACCAAGATCATTGATGTAACCGGCGATGAACCAAAAGAATTTAAAGGCTATGTTCCGGCGAGATCTGTAGTGATCCCTGGAAGTTATACCAAAAAATTCCCTGCAGGTGAATACCAGGTACCGTGCGCCCTTATTATTGGGAAACGAAAAGAATCCACGAACAAGAAAACATCATTGAATGATGCACTACGTGAGTATAACGTGGCAGTTTAGCAATAGGTTTGAAGATACTTGTAATACAGATGAAAATGATTGGGGACGTACTTACGTCCTCAATCTTATTTGAAGCACTTCGGAAAGAGTACCCGACCGCTCAGCTGGATTATCTAATTTACAAGCATACCACACCCGTTGTAGAGAACAATCCTGATATCTCAAATATTATAAATTTCGATCCCAAACAGGATAAAGGCCTAAAGGGATTAATTACTTATGGTCAAAAACTTCGGAAGTCAAATTATAATATTGTAATTGACCTGTATTCCAAACCTTATTCAGCTTTGCTTGCATATGCGACCGGTGCAAAAATCAGAATCGGCATCGAAAAATGGTACACTAAACCTCTATTGCTTCACGTTATAAAATATGATTCCAGACCTCAATCTTCAGCAGGCTTAGCCATAGAAAATAGATTAAAGTTATTGCATCCTTTAGGTATAAAGAATTTGTCTCCTATTAAACCTAAAGTCTATCTCACTACTGAAGAAATCAATTGGGCGCAGAATTATTTATCAACCCAAAAAGTTGATATGACCAGGCCAATTTATATGATCTCTATTCTGGGAAGTAGTAATATTAAGACATATCCTGAAAAGTATATGGCGGAAGTATTGAATTTTATTGCATCTGAAAAAGATTGTACGCTATTATACAACTACATTCCTTCACAAAGACCGCAGGTAGATAACCTTATAAACATACTTTCAGAAAAAGCAAAAGAAGTCTCCAGACCAGATATTTTCGGTAAAAGTTTAAGGGAATTTCTTGCATTGTGCTCACAATGCACTGCACTAATTGGTAATGAAGGTGGAGCAGTAAATATGGCGAAAGCGCTTAAAATTCCAACCTTCGCAATTTTCTCACCACAAGTTTCCAAAGAAGCCTGGTCTAGTTTTGAAAGTGACCGTAATTATAGCGTTCATTTACGCGATTTTAGACCTAAGCTCTTCGCTGGAAAAGCTTCCAAAACAATAAACAAAGAATCTTCCATTCTTTATAAAGAATTCAAGCCAGATTTTGTATTGTCTAAATTGAAGGTTTTTATTAAATTCAATTAAACATGAGATATCGCTTCCTTATCTATATAAGTCACACGTACGCTCTACCCATCGGTGAACCGCTACAAAATGAAATTAGAAAAAGAGGTTTTGAAGTAAAATGGTTTTCAGAATTGGAGGAACCAAAAAAGTTTTTTCCGGAAGCTGGTGATCTTCTTTTGGATATCAGGAAAGTGATATCCTACGAACCTCATATTGTTTTAACTATTACAGATGTTGTGGCCGATTTTATTCCCGGTTTAAAAGTTCAAATTTTTCATGGATTTTTGGCCAATAAACACAGTTTTAAAAAAGGCCATTTCAGAATTCGCGGATTTTTCGACCTGTACTGTACACAGGGACCTTCAACAACCAGTATTTTCAAGGAAATTCAGAAAACTAAACCTCATTTCCAGGTTCAGGAAACTGGCTGGTCCAAGGTCGATCCATTATTTCAAATACCTGAACAGCCACGCCGAAAGCCAACTATTCTCGTTTCTTCTACTTTTTCGCCTAAATATAGCTGGACGTATCATGAGTCTGTAATTAATGAATTGGAAAGAATATCAAAAACCGGGAAGTACAAATTTCTGGTTGTCTTACATCCAAAGATGGCAGCAGATAAAATTGCAAAAATTAAATCTATACAGCATACAGATTTTGAGTATATAGAAACTCCAGATATCATACCACTGTTTCGCCAGGCAGATATAATGTTTTCTGATACCACCTCTGCCATTACCGAATTTATGCTGCAAAAAAAGCCGGTAGTAACCTTTAGAAACAATAAACCATCATCACACCTTATTGATATTACCGATGCTTCTGGCATCAAAAGTGCCATCGAACATGCTTTTAATCCATCAGAGATTCTAGCCAAGGCAATTGAAAATTATGTAAACTTTACGCACCCATATTTCGATGGAGAGTCAAGCGGCAGAGTAATTGATGCCTGCATCAATTTTCTACATGAAGACAAAAAGAAATTTAAATTGAAGCCATTAAATCTCGTTAGACGCTTCAAGATTAGAAGACAGCTTCATTATTTTAGTCTAAGATCCTATCGCGAAATGCCATACACACCAAAAGATTAGCGCTTCCAGAATTTTAATTTCTTCTTCAGTGCCTTTTTTCTTTGAAATTTATGCTGAAACTGCTCCGTATAAAACCACATTCTTTCAAAAACTTCAGCTTTTGGAATTCTGATCAATTTTGAATATTCATCAGCCATAATCTTTACCATCTCCTCCTTAGGAGTTAAACGCGAAAAATTCTGCATTCTTTCTTCAAAATCCAACTTTTTAAAATTCATGCGATTAAGATCCACCAGGAAAAATTCGTAAGATGTTCCAGTCTTAATAATCAATGTGTTGCCAGGCGAATGATCCAGGAATTGAATATTCTT
Source organism: Christiangramia marina (assembly GCF_048285865.1). NCBI lineage: Bacteria > Pseudomonadati > Bacteroidota > Flavobacteriia > Flavobacteriales > Flavobacteriaceae > Christiangramia > Christiangramia marina. The sequence goes on from NZ_JBLVTK010000002.1 coordinate 462,089, forward strand.
TTGATGCAGATCATAAGTGAACCTGGTAAAAGCTCTCAGGATATTTTCGTGATCTGGGAAACCGGGATCGGTCACCAGTTCTCTGAAGGTAAGATGCGCTTGCAAATGCTTGCATACATAAAAACTTTCGCGAAAGAATATAGACGTAGGATTTTCAAAATAAGCCACCGGAGCCGGCGTTCCTATTCCTTTTTGTTCAAGAATACTGGCATACTCGAATGATCGTTGTGCCTTTGACTTTCTAAAAAACTTATAAGCGATCTTGTTTACAGTATTGGGGATTCTGAAGGATTTGATATTGAATTGCTGAGCATCCTTTTCAAAGATCCGTATTTCATTACGCCCTTCAGCCAGAACCTTACCTGTAGAATTAAAGTTCTCAATGCATTGCTTTATAAAACCAGATTGTTGCTGGTAGCTTTTGGAGAAAACAGCTTTCATTCTGAAGAAATTAAATATTTTGAAACTCCATTTTCGCACTTTTCTTTTTTCTGACTAATGGTCGCCTGCTGAATTTCATTATTAGATCCCAATTGATCTTTAGATGCTTCAGGATGGTAAATATGATATATAATTCCTCCATATTTCAATCTTTTCCCAGCTATTCCTGCATTGAGCATTCTTAAAACAAGTTCTGAGTCCTCTCTTCCCCAGCCAGAGATATCTTCGTTATACCCATTGACTTCGAGAAAATCGGCACGCCAGAATGATAAGTTGCAACCACGGACCTTGTTGCTGAAATCAAGGCTTTTCACATTCCTGTTTCTTAAATAGGGAATTCTGATCGTGCGCCCTCTTTTTTTGATACCAGCACTTAAGAAATTAAATTCTATGATCTTATCCTCAAATACTTTTGGTTTCAAATCATTCGTAATGTTAACTCTGGATCCAAATAAAAACACCTTCTTCTCAGCGATCGCAAGGTGATCTTTAATGAAATCAGGATGCATGATGCAATCACCATCTATCTGTACGATATAATCTGATTTACTACCTGCAATAGCTTTGTTCAAAATTTCTGATCTTCGAAAGCCTCTGTCTTCATGCCAGAAGTGATGTATTTTTAAGTTATTCTGCTTTCTAAATTCGTTGATCAATTTTGTAGTTTCTTCAGCAGAACCATCATCTGCAATAAGAACCTCATCTGGAGCAACCGATTGGTTTTCAATACTTTTAAAAATAAGCGAGAGGGCTTCAGGCCAGTTATATGTTGAAACAAGCAGGGCTGTTTTCATCGACGTAGTTCTTTTTGCATCATATCTTTATAGACCGCAAAGGTAGCCTCCCCGTAACGTTTTGCTGTAAACTTCTGAAGAAATATCTCGTATGATCGGTCGGTAAATTGCTTTTTTAACTCTGGTCTGCTTTTAATTTCAAGGATCTTTTCAGCCAGGAATCCAGGATTTTTGATAGGCACTGAGAATCCATTCACACCATCTTCAATAACCTCATCTACCACTCCAACTCTAGTGCTTACAATAGGTGCTTTATAATAGAGCGCTTCTACTAGAGATGATGGCCCTCCTTCTCGCTCTGAAGTGACTACGAACGTATCGAATTGCGGTAAAAACGAAAAAGCATTCTTTTGAAAGTCGGTCATTATGATATAATCTTCCAGTTTCTTCTCAGCAATCATCGATTTAAAACCGGGAGTTAGTTTGGAAAAATCACCCATTTGTACAAGTCGGATATCTTTGATGCCGTGCTCATGGACGATCTTGTTAATGGTTTCTATGAGAATACCCAGATCTTTGGCAGCAGTATGATTCGCTATACTCCCCAGCAAAAATACATCATCTGGAATCTTATATTTTTCCCTAAGCTGAAAATCTGGTTCCGGTCTGGAATCCTGTACTTTAATCCCGTTATAAACGACTACTAACTTTTCTTTGTTTCGATCGCTTAAGATCTTTCCGAAGTGAGTTTTCACATATTCAGAGATACATGATATGGTATCGATATTCCGGTAATTGTATTTGTACTTACTAAGTAAGCTGGTTTTCTTACCTCGAATACCTTTACGGGCAAATAAGGTTCTGGTCTTTAACTTCTTCAGAAGATCTGTTACCACGTATCCGGTGACTGCATCACTGGTATGTAAATGAATGATATCGATCTTGTTTTCCTCAACAATCCTGTTTAGTTCATTCCTATATTCCGAAGAATAGGGCTTACAGTACGGTACAGATAGTATCTCTACATCCTTTTTAGATGCTTCTTCCTCTAATCGTGTATTCTTAAAACAGAATAGCTTTTGAGTTACGTTGAAGCCTGGAAGCTCATCCATAAGATACATAAGCTGTTGCTCGTTACCTCCCCAGGATCTTGCACCCGAAACATGTAGTACCCTCATTTACTTGAACATTTAACGCAAAGATAATTATTGCTGCTTAAGGCCAAAATTATCATACTTTTTAAGTTTGTTGTTGCTAACTTCGCCTACTTGAGAAAAGAGCCCAGAATACTGCACATTTCAACCGCCAGCCGATGGGGAGGTGGAGAAAATCATATTCTGAATCTTTGCAAGGAAATGGATTCGGTAAATCATTTAGTTTTATGCTGTAGAGGATCAGAACTTCTCAAGCGTTTAAAACGGGAAAGTATTGAAGTCTGTCCTGCCCCGCTATCCACGAAAGTAGACCTGCGATTCGTTTGGAAAATCATATTGCTTTGCAAAAAACATAAGATCGACCTGATACATATTCACGATACTACAGCACTTACTCTTTCGATCATGGCGACATATCTTTCAGCAAGTCTACCACCCTATATCCTTAGTAAAAAAACATCGTTTCCTATAAAGGATCGGAAAAGAACGCTGTATAAATATAACCATGCCCAGATCAAAAAAATTCTGTGCGTGTCTGATATTACCCGGCAGATCACTTCAGAGAAGGTGACGAATCAGGAAAAACTGGTTACGGTCTATCACGGGACAAGCGTTACGAAGGAAAACAAAAGCGAGATCTTATTAAGGCCGAAATATGATATTCCGCAGAATGCGATACTGGTAGGAACTATCGCTAATCATATTCGAGCAAAAAACCTTGAAACCTGGGTAAATACAATAGATCATATTGTCAATAAAATGGGACACACTAATTATCATTTCCTCGTTATTGGTAGCAAAACCGATCGTACTGCGAATTACCTGAAAAGAATAAAAGAAAAAGGACTCGAGAAATATTGTCAATTTTCAGGATTTATACCCGATGCTTCTGTGCTCATTCCTCAATTCGATATTTCTTTGATGACCTCCCAAAGTGAAGGTATTCCGCAATTTATTTATGAAAGCTTCTATTATAAGGTTCCTGTGGTCGCTACGGAAGTTGGTGGCATTCCAGAAATAATTACGAATGGAGAAAATGGTTTTCTAAGTAGACCGCATGACGGGGTGAGCCTGGCCAATAAATTAGTACTTTTGTCCCAGGATAGGTCGTTACAACAAAAGTTTACAAAGATTTCATACCAGCGACTCCTTGAAAATTATACAACCGAAAGAATGGCGGCCAATACACTGGCTCAATATAAAGAAGTGCTTTATGGAAAAAATGGAACAGGAAGTTAGAAATTGCATAGATGTTTTAAAAAAAGGTGGTATCATACTTTATCCAACCGATACAGTTTGGGGAATAGGTTGTGATGCTACGAATGCGAATGCAGTGGATAAGATATTTCAGCTCAAGAAAAGAGAAGAATCTAAAGCACTAATTTGCCTGGTTTCAAATTTCAAAATGCTGGAACAATATGTGGAAGATGTGCCTGAAACTGCCTACGATATTTTGAAGTATGCAAAGAAACCTACGACTATCATTTATGACAAGCCAGTACATATTGCAGAAAACCTGGTAAGCGATGATGAATCTCTTGGAATTCGTGTAGTAAGAGATACCTTTTGCTCAGACCTTATTAAAAAATTAAAACGACCATTGGTATCTACCTCGGCGAATGTTAGCGGCCAGCCTACACCACAATCCTTTGATCAAATCACACCTCAAATTTTAAAAGGTGTAGACTATGTAGTAAATTTGCAGCGTTCAAAAAAATCGCTAAAACCATCAGCAATTATCAAGTTAAGTAACGATGGGCAGGTGAGTGTGATACGCAAATAAAGATGCCGAAATACCATAATTACAGCAAAGCTTTAAATCATAAAATTTTTTCTGTTATTTCCCAGGCTGCAGATGAGCTTGGAGTCGACGCCTATGTGATTGGTGGATTTGTACGTGATCATATTCTTGAGCGCGGTGAACCTAAAGATATTGATATCGTAGCAGTTGGCAGCGGGATTGAACTTGCACAAAAGGTTTCAGATTTATTACCAAACAAGCCCAAGGTTCAGGTTTTTCAGAATTTTGGCACGGCCATGCTTCGAGCTAATGATATGGAGATTGAATTCGTGGGTGCGAGGAAAGAAAGTTATCGCAAGGATAGTCGCAAACCAATCGTAGAAAACGGAACCCTGGAAGATGATCAGAACAGGCGTGATTTTACCATCAACGCACTGGCTTTAAAACTGAATGCAAATGGCTTTGGAGACCTGCTCGATCCTTTTAATGGTTATAAAGATCTACAGGACAGGATCATTAGAACACCTTTAGATCCTGATATCACGTATTCAGACGATCCACTTCGAATGTATCGCGCCATTAGATTCGCTTCGCAGCTTAATTTTATGATCGAGGCAGAATCACTTTCAGCAATTAAAAGAAATAATAAAAGGATCAAGATCATTTCAAAAGAGCGCATCATGGATGAGCTTAATAAGATCCTGTTGAGTAAAAAACCTTCCAAAGGTCTATCACTCTTATTTAAAGCTGACCTTCTGGCTAAGATCTTACCTGAGCTTACCGCTTTACAGGGGATTGATGAAGTAGAAGGACAGACCCATAAAGACAATTTCTGGCATACTCTGGAAGTTGTAGACAATATTGCAAAGAATACCGATGATCTATGGTTGCGCTGGGCCGCATTACTACATGATATTGGAAAAGCTCCAACCAAGAAATTTCATAAGAAAATTGGATGGACCTTTCATGGTCACGAATTTGTGGGCGCGAAAATGGTCTTCAAATTATTTAAGCGGTTGCGACTTCCCTTAAATGAGAAAATGAAGTTCGTGCAGAAAATGGTGTTGATGAGTTCTAGACCTATTGCGGTAGCAGATGATCATGTGACCGATTCTGCCGTGCGCCGACTTATCTTTGATGCCGGTGATCACATAGAAGACCTTATGACCCTTTGTGAGGCCGATATCACGACCAAAAATCCCAAACGCTTCAGAAAATATCATAACAACTTTCAACTGGTTCGGCAAAAGATCGAAGAAGTGGAAGAACGAGATCATGTGAGGAATTTCCAGCCACCAGTAAGTGGCGAAGAAATTATGAGCACATTTGGGATCACTCCTAGTCGTGAAGTTGGACAAATCAAGGATGCCATTAAAGAGGCGATCCTTGAAGGTGAAATTCCGAATGAGCGTGACGCTGCCATGGATTTTATGCTGAATATGGGTAACAAACTCGGATTGAGCGTTGCGGAAAAAAGTTAGGCTTTAAATAAATATTGCTATGTATAGAAATTGGGTCAAAATCTCGTTAATCCTGGTTTATCTTGTAATAGTTGCCGGCGCCGTGGTTAGAATGACCGGCTCAGGCATGGGCTGTCCTGACTGGCCAAAATGCTTTGGATACTACATCCCTCCTTCTGAAGTTTCAGAAATTAAATTTCAGCCGAACAGAGCTTATAAAGAAGGACAGGTGATCATCGTAGATGAAACCTTAAAGGTTGCTGCTTCAGATTTTACTTCAGCAGAACGCTATAATCCGAATAACTGGAAAAGTTACGAAAAGCATGATTACGCCATTTTCAATCCAACTCATACATGGGTAGAATATATCAATCGGCTTGTAGGAGCTCTTGCAGGAATTGCCGTCCTGATCATGGCAATACTGTCGTTTAAAAAATTCAGAAAAAGTAAAAGGATCACGATCCTATCCTGGCTGAGCGTACTTATGATGGGATTCCAGGCATGGCTTGGAGCTACCGTGGTGTATTCGGTGCTTGCTCCGGCCAAGATCACTATTCATATGGTGATGGCACTGGTGATCGTTGCAGTCCTGCTATACCTGTTATATATAAGCCGGGAGCACGCTTCAGGAAAATTTAAAACCATTACTTTTCAGAATCTTTTGATTTTTGCTGTGATTCTTACGCTCGTACAGGTGGTAATGGGCACACAGGTTCGACAATTTGTAGATGAGCAGGTTCGAAATTATGGATATAACGCTGAAGAATTATGGCTGGCCGACCCGAATCTTAATTTTTATATTCACAGATCCTTCTCTATCATAGTGCTTTTATTGAATGTATTCCTGTGGTGGAATAATCGCCAGAATAACTTATTCCAGTCACGGGTGAATTGGGTAATCGCCTTTATCTTACTGGAGGTTGGAACTGGAGTCGCCATGTATAATTTCGACTTCCCCTTTTTATCGCAACCACTTCACCTGGTGATTGCCTCCCTCCTTTTTGGTGTTCAATTCTACCTGTTAATGGAGACTATTTATGCGCCTGAAAAGATTAAAAAAATGTAACTTTGCCCTCCAATTTTTTGAGATATGATATATAGATTTCGTGTAATTTTAGATGCCAAGGAAGATGTTTTCAGAGATATCGAAATGTTGCATGACAGCACATTGGAAGATCTCCATAACACTATTGTTCAGTCTTTTGGATTCGACGGAACCGAAATGGCTTCCTTTTACATTAGTGATGAGGAATGGAACCAGGGTGAAGAAATCCACCAGTTCGATATGAGTGGAAATGATACTTCTATCAAGTTGATGAATGAGACAACGTTGGATAGTGTTCTTTCTGAAAAAGAAACAAAGCTTATCTACGTGTACGATTTTCTGAAAATGTGGACTTTCTTTGTGGAACTTGCTCAAATTGCAGAAGCTGAAGAAGGAACAGATTATCCAAACCTGATGTATGTTCATGGACAGATTCCTGATGACGCTCCGGAAAAGGAATTTACAGGTGAAAATGAAGATGGCTCACCAGATGACGATGGTTTTGATGATAGCTACGGAACCGATGGTTACGATGATTTTGAGTTCGATGAGAACTGGAATTAAGTAGCACTACTTCAGAATGAATACTAACTTTTAAAATAACTTCAGAAATATATGATCAATCTTTTTAATGCGCAGATAGAATCGCTATCTATCCACAGGGTTGGAAATAAGAATCGCGGTGAAAACATCTTTCTTTCCGCTTCTACCTTCAAACTTGATGATGAGATCAAACCTCTTATCAAGGAATATTTCCTGAAGCCTTTCCGCGAAAAAGAGGAATCATATTATCGTTTTCATCATGAAACCGATATTGAGTTCAACGAGCTGTACAATCTTTCTAATAAGATCTTTGACGATCCATATAACATCCACGAATATTCCAAGAGGATAGCAACTTTATTGTATGAGCAGTCTACTCACCCACATATCAAAAGTGGAGAAGTTTATGTAGTTTACTTTGAAGGAATGCAACTGGATAACATCAAAGTTCCGGCTATTGGCATTTTTAAATCTGAATTAAAGCATGATTTCCTGCAGTTTGAACAAAGCCAGAGCAACTTGGAAATGGTCGTGCAGCAGGGAGTGAATTTGCAGAAACTGGATAAAGGCGCGATTATCTTCAATAGCAACCAGGCAGAAGGTTTTAAAATTCTTTCTGTGGATTCTAACCGCTATGACACGAAATACTGGCTGGAAAACTTTCTTGGAGTGGATGTACTTGCAGATGAGAATTATTTCACTAAGAACTACCTGAACTTTGCTAAGAATTTTGCGAAGGATGTAGTACTGCCTGCGGAAGATAAAAAACAGGAAGTGATGTTCATGAACCGAAGTATGGATTACTTCGCTAAGAACGATGACTTCGAGGAGTCAAACTATATCAATTCTGTGATCGATAATCCAGATCTTATCCCCGAATTTCAGAATTATAAAACTGAAAAAGCTCCGAAATATAAAGTTGAAGATCTCACCAGTTTCCCCATCGCAAACAAAGCGGTGACAGATGCACGTAAGAAGATCAAAAACGTGATCACCTTAGACACGAACATCCAGATCAAGATGGATTTTGTTAGTGCAGAGTCGGCTGAAAAATTTGTGGAAAAAGGATGGGATGAAGATAAACAGATGTATTACTATCTTGTCTACTTCAACAAAGAGGAAAAGAAATAGAAAAGTATAGACTTAAAAAAAAGCGGTGAATTATTCACCGCTTTTTTTTAATCCAGCATACGTTGAGTATTCACATTTTCGTAATTTCTTCTCACGAAATCCAGCGCAGTTCGCAGAATCTGTCCCATGGTACTAGCCCTTTTGAATTTCATATCTTTAGAAAACGCATATAGTTGATTTCTAAGCATTTTGACATTATCCTTAGTAGATACATGGTCATTGATCATACATCGAATGAGCTCTTTATACCTGCTCTGCGTATTGATCATTCTCTTAGCCAGCAAGGATCGCTCTTCTTTTCTATATTGTTCTATAGATGAGTTTTCCAGCTTATCTGAAACCAGTTGCACCATCTGGAAGTTTTCCTTGAAGAATTGTGGACGGTAAACTTTTAAATTTCCCTCGAAACACTGCTGATCAAAATCGATCGCCCGAATCTGATACTCTACATGATCGAAATCATGAGTTGGGATCACCACGTAATTATAAGATCTCATATCACCTAATAATCGTACAGTACAGCGTTCATTGAACTTTACGAACTGCTTGGCGATCTGGGTTTGTGCCCGAAGATCACATTTTGGTAAGTGGTCTTCAATAAATACATCGCCTGGAATTCCTGCAATATGCTCTTCAATCAGGGTATCTTTGTAAACCAGAAAGTTGATCCTGTGCGGAGAAAGAAGATGTTCGAATTCCAGACCATATAGCCTGGAGGCATCAGCTTTTTTTACATAGAAATAGGTAAAACTATCATTCAGAATATTCCGGACTTTTATTCTGAAGGGTTTTGAATTTCCGAAGGTGCAATAATCGATCGCATCCACATTTAGATAATTGAGAGAATCATCACTACCATCGGAGTGTAGGATAGTATATACCTTTTTAAGACTGTTATCGATCTCTACTCGCTCAAATTCAGGATAATAACAACGCACCCAGAACGTATCCTCATCATGCTGGTCGTACACTACCACAGAACCTGAAAACCTGAGTAGATCATCATAAAAAACTGGAATCTTAGTATTACGGTTATATTTCTGAAGATAACGGTTAAAGCGTTCGTTCACGGGGAACGCCGGCTTCTTTTGTGACATCAGTTTTTCTTCCATAAAATCCCTCGTTTTGCTCAAAAATAAGCTTAATATGCTAAAACTTGTAACAAAAGTCTAACTTCGTCAACACATATCAAACAATTCATCAATCTTGGAAACAATACTAACATTAAACAATCTCACCAAAAAATTTGGCGGAATGACCGCCGTGGACAACCTGAGTTTCAGCATTGAGAAAGGGAACGTTTACGGTATACTTGGGCCTAACGGGAGCGGTAAATCCACTACGCTTGGAATGGTTCTTAATGTCGTGAACAAAACATCAGGCAATTTTCGCTGGTTCGATGGCAACACCTCTACACATAATGCTTTAAAAAAGGTGGGTGCCATTATCGAGCATCCTAACTTTTACCCCTATATGACTGCGGCACAAAATCTGGCCCTGGTTTGCAAGATTAAGGGCACGAACAAAGCAAAGGTTCAGGAAAAACTGGAGATCGTTGGCTTGCTGGATCGAAAGGACAGTAAGTTCAAAACCTTTTCGCTTGGTATGAAACAACGTCTGGCTATCGCATCTGCCCTGCTTAACGATCCTGAAATCTTAATTCTGGATGAACCTACAAACGGACTCGATCCTCAGGGAATTCACCAGATTAGGGAGATCATAAGAAAGATCGCTTCTGGTGGAACCACCATTTTGCTGGCATCACATTTATTGGATGAAGTAGAAAAGGTCTGTTCTCATGTAGTTATTATTCGGAAAGGCGTAAAACTATATAGTGGTCCCGTTGACGAAATCGTTAGCAGTCACGGATTCTTTGAACTGAAAGCCGGCAACATGATAAAACTTCAGGAATTGCTGGAAAAGCATCCTAAAATTGGCAAGATCACCGACAAAGAAGGAACTCTTACCGCTTTCCTTGATGAACCAATGGAAGCAGAAGATATCAACCGGTATTTATTTGACCAGGGATTGTCTTTATCATTTTTGATAAAGCGTAAAGAAAGCCTGGAAGAGCAATTCCTTCAATTAACCAACCAAACCGCCGAAGCATAATGTTACGTTTACTCGAAATAGAATACAATAAATTACGATATAGCAGATCTGCCAGGATCCTGATTATCACTTATTTTATACTCATCACATTTATTGCGCTTATCGCCTCTATTGAATTTAATATCGGCCAGATACAGTTTAGAGTTGCAGACCAGGGAATTTTTAATTTTCCTTACATATGGCATTTCAATAGTTATATCGCTGCACTACTGAAGATCTTTCTTGCAATCGTCATCGTTTCCATGATGTCGAACGAATACAGCAACCGTACGATCAAACAGAATTTAATTGATGGATTGAGTAAAAAGGAATTTATTCTTTCCAAATTTCTCACAGTACTGGTGTTTTCTGGAATATCTACGATCTTTCTTTTTATCGTCACTATGATCCTTGGCTATTCCTTTTCAGATTTTACTGAATTTTCTATAGTAGTTTCAGACCTGGAATATCTGCTGGCCTATTTTGTTAAACTAACCGGATTCTTTGCTTTTTGTATGTTTCTTGGTATTCTTATCAAAAGATCTGCTTTCGCCCTGGGATTCCTGGTAGTATGGGCTATTTTTGAAAGCATTCTTTATGGTATTTTAAATTTCAAAGTATTTAAAGGGACAGATACTGCAACCAATATTATGCAGTTTTTCCCTCTGGAGTCAATGAGTAATCTTGTGGTAGAGCCATTTTCAAGACTAAATGCGGTACAGGCTGCAGCCAACCAGATTGGTGGAGAGTTGGATAAAGATTACGGGATCCATTGGTACCAGTTACTCATAGTGATCGCCTGGGTTTTCATATTTGTATACCTTTCATTATTTCTACTGAAGAAGCGTGATTTGTAGACTTATTTTATAGCTTTACGTTAGTATGAAGTTGAAAGTGATCCTTGCCATATTCCTGCTGCCGACACTCATGTACGGCCAGCAGGAAGCAGCAAACTGGTATTTTGGTGTAGGCGCTGGATTATCATTTACTTCAGGCGAAGCGGTTCCGCTTACCAATGGAGTATTGAACACTATCGAAGGTTCTGCTAGTATTTCAGATAGAAACGGAAATTTGCTTTTTTATACAGATGGTTCAACGGTTTACAATCGTAATCATCAGGTAATGCTAAATGGAAGTGATCTAAAAGGAAATGTTTCGAGCACACAATCGGCAATCATTGTTCCGAAGCCTGCAAATCCCGGGTTCTATTATATTTTCACGGTAGACAAGCCAGACTATTTCCGCATATCCAATGATCCTATTGAAGGTGTTCATTTTTCTGAAGTAGATATGAGTCTTGATAATGGAAATGGTGGCATTATTGCGAGCACCAAGAATACTCACCTGGTTACCTATGATCCTTCAGATCCCGTGGAAAAAGAATTCAAAAGTTCTGAAAAGATTTCCGCAGTGATCGCGGGAGATTGTGTTTCATACTGGGTGGTCACTCAGTTTACTAATAAATTCTACTCATTTAGAGTAAGTTCCGCAGGAGTAAATACGAGCGCAGTCATTTCCACTATCAATAACAATTTTCCTCCCAGGATCAACGAACAGGACTTAAACGTTACAGCTCCGGGCTATATGAAAATCTCTCCAGATGGAAATTACCTGGCTGCGGCTTATAGTGGAACCAGTATTGGGAGTCCGCGTTCTGGAGGTGCTAAGAAAACCGGAAAAGTATTTCTCTACGATTTTAATGATCTTAGCGGTAGAGTTTCCAATGAAAAATTGCTACTGGCCAATGCCTATCCTTACGGCATAGAATTTTCTCCAGAATCCACTAAACTGTACGCAACTTCCAATAATTACAATACAGAAGATGTCTTACAAAATGGTGAGTTATATCAATTTGATCTCGAAGCTACCAATATTGCTACTTCAGCCACTTTGATAAATTCCTCCAGAAATGTTGCTGGAGCTTTACAATTAGCCCCTAACGGCAAAATATATCGCGCTGGTTACTCTACTGATGGGGGCTTCGTAAGATGGAACCTGATGTCTGTGATCAATGAACCTGAAGAAGACGCTGCAAACGTAAATTACCGACACAACAGTTTAGATATTTCTCCTAAAGTCGTTAGGCTTGGCCTGCCGCCGTTTGTACAGTCTCTTTTCAATAATAATTTTGAATATAAGAATATCTGTCTGGGGCAGACTACAGAATTTACCGCAGGAGATGCTTCGAAATATGATGCTTTTATGTGGGAATTTGGAGATGGTGCCACCTCCACTGCCGCAGCACCTATGCATACCTACAGTGCAGCAGGCACTTATACAGTGAGTCTTACCGGGATCATCAATGGAATTCCTCAGGACCCGGTTTGCGAAGAGGTGACCATTTTTGAAATTCCCAATGTACCTTCAGATTTTGTTCTGAAACAATGTGATGTTCAGGATTCAGATCCAACCGATGGAATTGCGACTTTTAATCTTCAGCTTGCCAAGGAAGAGTTATCACAGGGTCAATCGGGTATTCAGCTTTTTTTCTACGGAAGTGAGGCAGATGCCATTGCCGATGTGAACAACGAACTTACCCTAAATAACATCTACCGGAACAACGCTCCTAATGAAGAGGTTTTTGTAAAAATTAGTGGCTTCGGAAGTGATTGTTACGATATAGAAAGCTTCAGGCTTCAAACTACCGAAAGTGTGGATCTATCACTGGAAACAGCTACAGGTTGTGATCTGGGAGATGGTACGGCTGAATATAATCTGGGTACTATTGCTGAAAATGCCAGAAACGATCTTGGCTTAAATTTTAACGTTCAACTGAGCTTCCACACTTCAGAAGATGATGCGATTCTTGGCACTAATGCACTGCCTGAAAATTATGTTACGAGTCCAAAAACCTTATATATTCGGGCAGATGCAGATAATATTTGCTATGGATTTGGAAGTGTAGAATTGGAAATGACCGGTATTCCGGCAGTTCAATCTTTGATGAGCCTGAATGGTTGCGCAGCAGATTTCCCGGTAATTCTTGGTAATGATCTGGCTCTTCCTAATCCTGATGAATTCGATTATACATGGAGTACCGGCGAAACTGGTAGAACCATCGAGGTTAACGATTCTGGCAACTATTCATTAAGCCTTACATTAAAGGAGTCTGGCTGCGGAAGATCTATAGATTTTAATGTCGAAAAATTTGAAGCTCCTGAAATTTCTGAAATAGAGATTTCTAATAATGGCAGTGAAAATGATCTCTTAATTTTCACCAATTCAACCGATGAAAATACGGTTTACGCACTGGATAATATCAACGGACCCTATCAATCCAATCCGGAATTTCGAGGAGTTCCCGGAGGACAACATACAGTGTATATAAAGAATAGTATGGGATGTTCGATTGGCGAAATGCAGGTTTCTTTATATGGTCATCCGCCGTTTTTCACTCCAAACAATGATGGCTCTAATGATCTTTGGAGACCCTACGATATTTCTGAACCGGGATTTGATTTTCAGAAAATTATAATTTTTGATCGGTATGGTAAAATCATAGCCATGCTTCCTAAAGAAACTAAGGGTTGGGATGGTAACTTTAATGGCAGACCTATGCCAGCAAATGATTACTGGTTTGAAGTCAGCCTCGAAAATGGTAAAATTTTTAAAGGACATTTCTCCCTTATTAGAGAATAAAATGAAATACTTAAGAATTTTAATTCTTTTCCTTACGTTCCCTGCACTTTCCTGGGCTCAGAATCCTGCAAGTGATTGTGGTGGAGCGATTAAAATTTGTGGCGATGGCAGGATTTCCAGCAATGCAGATGGCATAGGTACCCAGGAACTCAATGGCACCAACAATTGTGCAAGCCAGGAGACTAACTCCCTTTGGCTGGAGATCGAAATTACCAAAGCGGGATCACTAGGGTTTAATTTAAAACCTACCAGTAATGATATCAACGTAGATTATGATTTCTTTATTTTTGGTCCAAATGCCAGCTGTAACAACCTGGGAAACGCTATTCGTTGTTCTACGACGAATCCTAATGCCGCCGGTTTAGCATCCAATTTCACCGGTTTAAATGCCAGATCGACAGAAACGAGTGAAGGACCTGGGCCAGATGGTGATAGCTTTGTCGCAAATCTCGATGTAAAGCCTGGGGAAACCTATTTTATCGTGATAGACAGACCTGTGGGAAACAGTCCGTTTGAACTAGAGTGGACAGGAACAGCTACTACCGGCGGCTTTCCTTTCCCAGATGGACCACAATACAATGAAGGCATGGACCTGGAAACCTGCAATGCGAACGGGAGCGCGATTTTCGATCTTAGCCAGAATACACCTATTATCAATATCCAGAATAGCACTACTCTTACTTACCATGAAACTATTGCCGATGCTACTGACGGTATCAACGCCTTGAGCGATATTTATACCAGTGACGTCCCAAGTAAACCAATTTTTGCCCGAATTGAAAATGATCTTACCGGTTGTTCAAAGATCACAGATTTTACCCTTACCATCAATGATGGACCTGTGGTGGCTCAAAATTTAGAATTTGAGCAATGCGATCTGGACAAAAATAATCTCGCTGACTACGAATTAAGCGATCTCTATAATGAAATTCTGAATGGGATCAATGGAGCTCACGATATCGCTTTTTTCACTTCGGAAAATGCCGCCCGGGAAAATTCGAATCCTGTTTCAAGTTTGTATACTTCAGCAGGAGCAGAAAGCCTGTTTGCAAGAACTTCCGAAGCAGGGAATCCAGATTGCTTCAATATCACGAGAATCGAACTTATTCTGAATGAACCTCCCAATGTTGAAGCTATTTCTCTCGTTCAGCCTGCTATTAATTCAAATAGTAATACTATTGAAATAAGTTTTCCGAACACAGAAGCATATGAATATTCTATAGGAAACGAAGATGGTCCTTTTCAAACGAGTACTACTTTTGAGAATGTTACTTCCGGTTTTCAGGATCTTTACATCCGTGATCTAAAGCAATGTGCTATTATCAAAACACAAATTGCCATCATTGGGTATGATAACTTTTTTACTCCCAATCAGGACGGAATCAATGATTTCTGGCAATTAAATGGTATTGGCAGCGAAACGGCTGCCTCCAATAAGATTAGCATATTTGACCGCTACGGAAAATTAATATCAAAACTAACTGCGGCAGACAAAGGATGGGACGGCACATTTGATGGTCAGCCAATGCCGGCAGATGACTACTGGTTTCGAGTCTTGCTACAAACTGGACAGGAATTTAAAGGTCATTTCTCACTTGTTAGGTAAATGCCAAAAACTTGAATAAAGCTCTGTAATTGTTTAATTTCGTCGGGCTAGGAAAAAGGAAGACTGCCTCATGAAATTCGATATAAAATCTGATTATAAACCTACGGGAGATCAGCCCAATGCCATCAAACAACTCGTTAGCGGGATCAATAAAAACGAACAATTCCAGACGTTACTGGGAGTAACCGGTTCTGGTAAAACCTTTACGGTCGCCAATGTTATTGAAGAGGTGCAAAGGCCAACGCTGGTGCTGGCACATAATAAAACTCTTGCCGCCCAGTTATATTCAGAATTCAAGCAGTTCTTCCCTGAGAATGCTGTGGAGTATTTTGTAAGTTATTATGATTATTACCAGCCAGAAGCATTTATACCAACTTCCGGAACTTATATTGAAAAGGATCTTTCGATCAATGAGGAGATCGAAAAGTTGCGTTTAAGCACCACTTCTTCTCTTCTAAGCGGAAGACGGGATGTGATCGTGGTTGCTTCAGTTTCGTGTCTTTACGGGATTGGTAATCCTGTAGAATTTAAAAAGAACGTGGTTTCCATTGAACGTGATATGGAAATTAGCAGAACCAAATTTTTGCATAGCTTGGTACAGTCCCTGTATTCCAGGACAGAAGCTGAGTTTTCCCATGGAAATTTCAGAATAAAAGGTGATACGGTAGACGTGTTTCCAAGTTATGCCGATAATGCTTTCAGAATTCATTTTTTTGGAGATGAAATTGAAGAGATCGAAGCCTTTGATCCTGGAACTAATGATGTTATCGAGAAATATCAAAGACTGAATATTTATCCTGCGAATATGTTCGTGACCTCACCTGATGTTTTAAAAGGTGCGATCCATCAAATTCAGGATGACCTGGTAAAACAGGTTGATTACTTTTCTGATATTGGTAAAACTCTTGAAGCAAAAAGGCTTGATGAAAGAACGAATTTCGATCTTGAAATGATACGGGAACTGGGATACTGCTCGGGTATTGAGAACTACTCCCGTTACCTGGATGGCCGTCTTCCCGGGACAAGACCTTTCTGTTTGCTGGATTATTTTCCAGATGATTACTTGATGATCGTAGACGAAAGTCACGTGACCATTCCGCAGGTTCATGCCATGTATGGTGGTGACCGCTCTAGAAAAGAGACCTTGGTTGATTACGGCTTCCGACTCCCGGCTGCGATGGACAACCGGCCATTGAAATTTGAGGAATTTGAAGCCTTGCAAAACCAGGTGATTTATGTAAGCGCAACTCCAGCCGATTATGAACTTCAGAAAAGTGAAGGAGTTTATGTGGAGCAGGTTATTAGACCTACAGGCCTGCTGGATCCAATTGTGGAAGTTCGTCCAAGTTTGAACCAGATCGATGATCTAATTGAAGAAATTCATGTTCGGGTAGAAAGAGATGAAAGAACGCTGGTTACTACGCTTACCAAAAGAATGGCAGAAGAGCTGGCGAAATATCTGACGCGTATCGATGTGCGCTGTCGTTATATACATTCAGATGTAGACACTTTAGAACGCGTGGAGATCATGCAGGATCTTCGACGCGGAATATTTGATGTTCTTATTGGTGTAAACTTGCTGCGTGAAGGACTGGATTTGCCAGAAGTTTCTCTGGTTGCGATCATCGATGCCGATAAAGAAGGTTTTTTAAGAAGCAACCGATCTCTGACTCAGACCATCGGTAGAGCTGCCCGACATGTGGATGGACGAGCTATTCTGTATGCAGATAAAATCACAGATAGTATGCAGAAAACGATCGACCAGACTGAGTATCGTCGCCAGAAACAGATGGATTATAATACGAAACACAACATCACTCCTACTAAGCTTAATAAGAAATTTGATAGCGCCCTGGTAAAAGAAAAGCTGGATATTTATGATGACGAGGAGCGTACCGACTTAAAAGCTGCGGAAGCTGAAGCCGAATATCTCACCAAGCCACAGATGGAAAAGAAAGTTCGCGAGAAGCGGAAAGCTATGGAGACAGCCGCCAAAGAACTTGATTTTATGCAGGCCGCGAAGTTGAGAGATGAGATCAAAATACTTCAGGGAAAAATTAACGATAGCGACTAAAATAAATAGTTGCCATGTTAATTATTCGTCTATATTTGGATCACCCAATTCGTCCTAGATCGACTTCTATGGCAAGCTAAAATGTTTGTTCATGAAAAAAATTATGTGCCTGTTTTTGATGGGTATGATAATGTCTCAACTAGAGGCACAGGTAGGGATTGGAACCTCAGAACCTAAAGCACAGTTAGATATTGTAGCGACTAACACTGCAGATCCTGCGAGCATTGACGGTATTCTCATACCTAGAATTACGAAATTTCCAGTTGTTGCACCTTCGGAAGATCAACATGGAATGCTGGTTTTTTTAAGTAAGAGCGTTAGCGGTTTTCCGGAAGGGTTCTATTTCTGGAATGGCTCGGAAAAGAAATGGAAAGCGATCGCTGCAGAAGCCAATACTGCAAACTTCTATAAAACCGGAACAACGGTCTCTCCGAATAATATTACAGATCCTATTTTTCGCGAAGCCAGTATGGGTCTTGGTACAGATCAGATCTCTTCAAGATTACAGGTTGCCATCGCTTCGGGGAAAGATACCGGGCTCAAGAAAGGCCTTGAGGTAGATAATGCCAACTCCGCTACAGATAATCTTACCACTTACGGAATTATCAGCGATAATAGAAGCGCTACCAACGGTAACAAATACGGAATCAAAAATAATGTTGGTGGGGTTGGTCTTGGGATTCATTACGGGATATTCAACGAAACCTACCAGAATACCGGCACGAATGATATCTACGGAATATACAATCGTGTAGGTAGAACTTTTGGAGCGAGAAGTAATAACTACGGAATCTATTCTGAAATTGGATCCATTCAGGGAGTTGGAAATATTTTCGGGATTTACAGTATTGCTACCGGAGATGCTAACAGCAATGTTTATGCCGGCTACTTTAATGGAAGAATAGGAATAGGAACCAGCCCGGAAACGGAATATGTACTCCCTTTAAATCGTGGCACCGAAGGTCAGGTAATGTCTCTCAATGCGAGCGGACAGGTAAGCTGGACCAATGCTGGCTTTGAAAATTACAGTTCTACAACCAGCGTCGTGGCAGACTATACAATAGGAGATGAAGTTGGAACCCTAAGAATTAACAACCAGGTAACTGGTTTGATCATGCCTGCGTCTGCTTCTAATAAAGGACGAATATTACGCCTTATCAACTGGCCTGGAAATTCTGAGAAGTTTTTCCAATTTGCAGGTGGCGATGATCTGTTCGATCCAAGGACAAACACCAAAGTTCTTAGCATCAAGTCTGGACAGATCTTTACAATTCAGAGTGCCGGGAACAGGTGGATACTTTTAAGTCAATAAAAAAAGCGCTCCGTAGAGCGCTCTTCAACCTTAACTAATCAAACTACCTTTGTTTACGAAATATCGATCAACCTTTTGGCCTGTACTTTTGCTTCTTCCTTTTTTGGAAGGGCTATCTCCAGAACACCATTCTTATAGGTTGCAGATATTTTACCGCTATCTACAGAATCTGGCAAGCTAAAAGCTCTTCTAAAATTACTGTAGCTAAATTCTCTTCTGGTGAATCTACCCTGCTCTTCAGTTTTCTCAACCTCTTTTTTAGCTTCCGAAGAAATAGTTAGAACATCATTATCGAGTTCAATATTAAAATCTTCTTTTCCCTTTCCGGGAGCAGCAACTTCAACAGAAAAACTGTCCTCAGTTTCTCTAATATTTACTGCTGGAATACTGGTTCCAATACTATTCACGTTTGTAGTTCCACCAAGCCAGTCATTTTTGAACATATCATCAATCACTGATGGTAACCAACCTGTTTCATTTCGCTTAATAAGACTCATAGTTTTATGTTTTTAAATTAATAATCATTATTGATTTTGTAGAAGGAATAGCAATTCCGATACCATCAAAAAAAACATGTCTTTTTGACGTGTTTCTTGATAAATTGGATGTCATTTTGTCTTAAATGACTAAATAAATATTAAAAACTTTCAAATCGGGGCTGTTTACGTAATTTTAGGAGCAACTACTATCATATGAAACAACTTTACAATCGCGGTCTCTCTTTTTTTAATATTATTGAGAGTAAGATTGCCTTTTACCCTACACTACTGGCATTTTTTGGTTTCAATTTTGCCTTTTTCATGTTATATCTTGAAAACAAAGGTATTTCCAAGTATTTGATTGAACATGTTCCACAGCTCGTAATTGATAACGGGGATACGGCGATGACTATCCTTAGTTCACTCATTTCAGGTTTGATCTCTGTGGTTGTTTTTAGCTTTTCCATGGTAATGCTGCTATTGAGCCAGGCCAGTAGCAACTTTTCACCGAGGCTGCTTCCGGGACTTATAAGTGACAGGAGACACCAGGTTATTTTGGGGATCTATCTATGTACAATTCTATACTGCATCTTCATACTGTTTTCCATTCAGCCAGATGGGGAAAAATACCAAATTCCAGCTCTGGCGGTTTTACTGGGAATTATCCAGACGGTCATTAGTATCTATGCGTTCATCTATTTTATTCATAACATTTCACAAAGTATTCAGATTAGCAATATTCTTCAGAACATTTTTCAGGAAGCTAAAGACCGGCTGCAGAAGCTTGTAGACAAACAAAAGTTCAAGGAGGTTGAATTTCCGAAGACAGAAGACTGGACAGATTATCATAGTGAACAGAGTGGATATCTTCAAAATATCTCTTTCACCAACTTAGTTGATATTTGTAAGGAACATGATGTCAAGATTCATATACTCCCTATTAAAGGAATTTTTGTACTCAGTGGGATTCCATTATTTAAAGTAAGTAAAGAAGTAAATGAAGATGTTGCCAAAATGATCCTGTCCAACTTCAACTTTTCCAGGGAAGAACTGGTGGCAGACAACTACACCCTTGCCTTTAAACAAATAACAGAAATTATTGTGAAAGCAATGTCTCCCGGGATCAATGATCCTGGAACGGCTATTAATGGCATCGATTATTTAACGGAATTACTGGCGTTGAGAATGCAAAAAAGAGATACCAGCTATATTTTCAGGGATGAGGAAGCTTATATTAAACTGAATACCATTGATTTTGAAGATCTCTTGTATAATATTATGGCCTCTATTCGCACATATTGTAAACATGATATAACTTTGGTGCAAAAGTTACTTCTTATGTTTTATTATCTTGAAAAGCAGGTAAAACATAATGATGAATATTCGCAATGCCTAAGAAAAGAGGCTGAAAATCTTTTGATAGACGCCAGAGGTTCTATTGAAAATGAAGTGGATATTAACACTATTACTAATCTAGTTAAACGTTTTAATCTACAAACAACATAAGCATGGCGCTAACTAACAATGATATTTTTAAGAAACTAAGAGTTGCTCATAAACTAACTAATGATGATATCGTTAAGATTTGCGAACTCGTGGATTTCAAGGTGAGTAAAAGTGAACTGGGCGCGATCTTCAGAAGAGAAGATCATGATAAATACGTTGAATGTGGAGATCAATTCCTTCGGAATTTTCTAGATGGCCTGATCATTCACTTACGCGGACCAATGCCGAAGAAGAAGTAGCTTTAGGCTTTAGACTTTAGACTTTAGACAAAAATAAAAAAGAGGAGTTGAAAATAGTTTCAACTCCTCTTTTTATTTCTGAAAAAACTAATTTTTAGCGAGTCAGTTTTTTGTATTTGATTCGTTTAGGCATCAAATCTCCGCCCAATCGTTTTTTCTTGTTCTCTTCATAATCTGAGAAGCTACCTTCAAAGAAATACACCTGTGAATCTCCTTCGAATGCTAAAATATGGGTACAGATTCTGTCCAGGAACCAACGGTCGTGAGAGATCACTACAGCACATCCTGCAAAATTATCCAGACCTTCTTCCAGAGCTCGAAGCGTGTTTACATCAAGGTCGTTGGTAGGCTCATCCAGAAGCAAAACGTTTCCTTCTTCTTTTAGAGTCATAGCAAGGTGCAATCTGTTTCTTTCTCCACCCGAAAGCATGTTCACTTTCTTATTCTGTTCGCTACCGCTAAAGTTAAACCTGCTTAAATAAGCTCGCGAATTCACCTGGCGACCACCCATCATGATCAATTCCTGTTCATCGCTAAAATTTTGCCAGATAGTTTTTTCTGGGTCTATATTGGAATGGCTTTGATCCACATAAGCGATCTGGGCAGTTTCACCTACCTTAAAAGATCCTTTATCTGGAGCTTCCTCTCCCATTATCATTTTAAAGATAGTGGTCTTTCCTGCACCGTTTGGCCCTATAATCCCAACGATTCCTGCTTGTGGTAACTGGAAGTTCAGGTCTTCATAAAGAAGTTTATCTCCAAAAGCCTTACTTACACCCTCAGCCTCGATCACATTTGTTCCCAATCGTGGTCCGTTTGGGATGTAGATTTCCAGTTTTTCATCCATTTGCTTTTGATCCTGACTAAGAAGTTTATCGTAATTCTTTAATCTTGCCTTCTGCTTGGACTGTCTTCCTTTCGGGCTCATTCTTGACCATTCAAGCTCTCGCTCAAGGGTTTTCTGTCTTTTACTTGCTTGTTTCTGCTCCTGAGCAAGACGCTTTGATTTTTGATCTAACCAGGAAGAGTAATTTCCTTTCCAAGGAATACCTTCTCCCCTGTCCAGTTCCAGAATCCATCCCGCTACATTATCAAGGAAATATCTATCGTGAGTTACCGCGATCACAGTACCCTTATATTGTTGCAGGTGATGCTCCAGCCAGTGTACCGATTCTGCATCAAGGTGGTTGGTAGGCTCATCAAGTAAAAGAACATCTGGTTCCTGAAGTAACAATCTACATAAAGCAACTCTTCTTCTTTCCCCTCCAGAAAGTACTCCGATCTTTTTATCTGGCTCTGGAGTTCTTAAAGCGTCCATTGCGATTTCCAGTTTCGTATCAAGTTCCCAGGCGTTGCTGGCGTCAATCTTATCCTGAAGTTCCGCCTGCTTGTCCATGAGTTTCTGCATTTTATCTGCATCCTCATAAACTTCCGGCAACCCGAACATATCATTGATCTTGTTGTACTCATCAAGGATCGCTACGGTTTCAGCAGCTCCTTCTTTTACCACTTCCAGGACCGTTTTTTCATCATCAAGTTCCGGTTCCTGTTCCAGCATTCCAACCGTATAGTTAGGAGAGAACACCACATCACCCTGGAAGTTTGTGTCCTTCCCGGCAATAATATTCATCAAAGTAGATTTACCTGAACCGTTAAGACCAAGGATCCCGATCTTAGCGCCATAAAAGAAACTTAAATAGATATTTTTCAATACCGGTGTGTTTGCCTTCGGAAAGGTTTTGGTCACACCAGACATCGAAAAGATCACTTTTTTATCGTCTGACATATTTTTGTATAATTAATTTTCAATTGTTTGCGAGTGCAAATATCCTGAAATTTTCAGAGAAATCAATTATGATGGATTTCCAATAATCTGCATAAAAGAAGTATTTGACCTGTATGGTAAGCATTATGTTCAATTACCAGCATAACCTGTCTTATAATTGTATGTTCTGTTGAATTCAGGACTACATCATCCAGCGCATTTTCTTCGGAAGTAAAAAAGGTTTTTAAGCTCTCTCTATCCTGAAAGAATTGAGCTTTTAGATCTTTCCATTCCTCTTCATTATCTGGTTTTTGCTTTTCTGGCCAGTAATCCTTAGGCCAGTTCGCTGCTGAATACTCTTCACTAATAGAATATTCCAGAATGTCCTTTTGTGCATATACTATATGATAGAACAACTCATATATAGAGTAAGGCAGATTGTGAGGTCGCATTCCTATTTTATCAAAAGAGATTTCGGCGATCAAATTCTGAATTGGCATAAATGCTTTTCCGCCATCCAGATGTATCGCGATTTGCTTCTTTATAACATCTACATTCATATTATATACGGCCTTTTAATGCATTGAACACCCAGGAAATAAAGAAAAATCCTATCCCGGTAACCGAAAACCCGATGGCATATTCCTTATATTTTAATACTCCTAATAATACTAATGCTGCACCAACTAAAAAGGTGAGAAAAGAGGCCCATGCGAAAATGGTGTTTTTGTTCATTGCCATAGATGCGATTTAAGTGTCCTTGTAATTATAATTAGCGCAATTAATCTAAAGAATTGCTGTCTTTTTGTATTTTAGCAAAAGCCATTTCTGAGTGAAAATTCTTAAAAATTATTCAGAAAATAGATTAATTTCGAATTAATCACATTAAAATAATCAAATTCCTGTAATAAATTCAAAATAATGGATATCAACTTCAATAAGAATGAAGATCATAACAAGTTACTGGTTTCCACATTAAGACAGAAACTTGCCAAGGTAAAATTAGGTGGTGGAGAGAAAAGAATAGAAAAACATCATGCAAAGGGCAAAATGACTGCGAGAGAGCGCATTAATTTCCTACTTGATGATGCTGAAAAAGCTATAGAAATCGGTGCTTTTGCCGGAGAAGGAATGTACGAAGAACACGGTGGTTGCCCTGGAGGTGGTGTCGTGGTGAAGATTGGTCATGTTTCAGGAAAGCAATGTATCGTGGTAGCAAACGATGCTACTGTAAAAGCCGGTGCATGGTTTCCTATTACCGGAAAAAAGAATCTTAGAGCACAGGAAATCGCTATTGAAAACCGACTTCCAATTATCTACCTGGTGGATAGTGCAGGAGTTTTTCTACCAATGCAGGATGAAATATTCCCTGATAAAGAACACTTCGGAAGGATCTTCAGAAACAATGCGGTAATGAGCAGTATGGGAATTACCCAGATCGCTGCCGTCATGGGTAGCTGTGTAGCTGGCGGAGCTTATCTTCCAATTATGAGTGATGAGGCGATTATCGTTGAAAAAACAGGAAGTATCTTTCTTGCCGGAAGTTATCTCGTAAAAGCTGCCATTGGTGAAAGTATCGATAATGAAACTCTTGGAGGAGCTACAACTCATTCAGAAATAAGCGGAGTAACAGATTACAAGGCGAAAGATGATAAAGATGCTCTTACCAAGATTCAGAATATCATGGATAAGATCGGAGATTTTGACAGAGCCGGGTTTAGCCGCAAAAAGTCTGTAAAACCTAAAGAAGATCCAGATGATATCTACGGAATTCTTCCGAAGAAAAGAAGTGATCAATACGATATGCGTAAGATCATAGAAAGACTGGTTGATAATTCTGAATTTGAAGAATATAAAGAAGGCTATGGCCAGACGATCATTACCGGTTACGCGCGTATTGACGGATGGGCTGTTGGTATCGTAGCGAATCAGCGTAAGATCGTAAAGACAAAAAAAGGAGAAATGCAGTTTGGCGGAGTGATCTATTCAGATTCAGCAGACAAGGCGACACGCTTTATCGCCAATTGTAACCAAAAGAAAATTCCACTGGTCTTTCTACAGGATGTGACAGGTTTTATGGTAGGAAGTAAGAGTGAACATGGCGGGATCATAAAAGATGGAGCAAAAATGGTAAGTGCCGTAAGTAATTCGGTAGTACCAAAATTCACTATCATTCTGGGGAATTCCTATGGCGCTGGAAATTACGCGATGTGTGGAAAAGCTTATGACCCAAGATTGATCGCTGCCTGGCCAAGTGCAGAGCTTGCTGTGATGGGAGGAACTCAGGCTGCAAAGGTACTGGCACAAATCGAAACTGCTTCCATGGCGAAGAAAGGTGAAAAGGTAGATGAAGCAAAGGAAAAAGAAGTTTTCGAGAAACTTAAAGCGAAGTATGACGAACAAACCTCAGCATATTATGCTGCAGCCAGACTTTGGACAGATGCAGTGATAGAACCTAAAGATACTAGGAAATGGATCTCAATGGGTATTGAAGCTGCAGACCACGCCCCGATTGAAAAGGATTTCAATATGGGTGTTATCCAGACCTGATTTCTATGAAGAAACTGATAATTCTTTTAATCATAATGATGGCCTGCCAGGGATATGCTCAGGATACGATTGGTCTAAGACGTTCAAGGAAATACATTCCAAAAACGGCTTATCTCGCACAGTTCAAATCTATTCCTGATACTGTGGATGTTCGTTACATAAACGGCGATTCTATGGTCCAGGTGCCAATGGATTATGATCCTTTTCGCGGTAAGAAAAAGGTACGCTACGAACCTAAAGATTCGACTTTTCTCAACACCTACAAAGCGGTGGTATACGATACGGAAAACAAGGTTGATTCTTCTAGATTCATGCGTTACTGGAAAGATGAGCTTCGTATTTACTTTGATAAAAGTGTTCCTGAAGACGATGCAAGATTTCTCATGAATTTTGCGGAAAAACTATCCAGCGAAGTTGACTCTCTCAAAATTAGTCGGAATTTTATTAGGGAGAAGAGTAATTATATTGTCTATTATTTGAACGAAGATCACAAGACAGAACATGAACCTCGAATTGGCAATAAAAGTGGTTATTATGTAAGCTGGAATGGCAAAAGCCAGATCTATAAAGCTTCATTGAAAGTGAATACCGCGGTGGTTACCAATAATTTACTGAGAGAAAATCTATTGAAATACCATTTTTTCAAGTCCCTGGGATATTTCGCTTCCAGTAAGGATCTTCATTGTGAAAGTATCTTATCTGCCTGTAATTCTTATAGAAGATTATCTGATGAAGATCTGGAACTATTGAAGTATCATTACTCATATGGTGTTTGTAAAGGTCAGTCTTTAAAAAGTTTTACCCAATTAACCAATAGCATGCAGGAGAAACTGAAGGAGGATCCTAATGCTCAATTATTTGTTATCCATGCAGAATAAATTATTATTTGTCGGCTTGCTGGTCTCATTGTTCCTATCAGTGAACCTGGAAGCTCAGGTAGTTGGCTCAAATCATACTACTTATACTGAAGCTGATACTTTAAGGGGTTCGTTACGCCCTGAAAGATCCAATTATGATGTTACAAAATATCACCTTGATCTTAAAGTGAACCCGGAAGCACGGTCAATTGCCGGTAGTAATACCATACATTTTAAAGTTCTTGGCTCTCTGCCAGTGATGCAATTGGATCTATTCGAAAATATGCAAATAGACTCTATTGTATATCAAAACGCAAATCTGGAGTACACCCGTAAGTACAATGCGGTATTTGTAAATTTTGAAGAAGCTTTAAAAGAGAAAACTTCAGACTCTATTAAATTCTATTACCACGGAAATCCTGTTGTAGCTAAGAACGCGCCCTGGGATGGAGGTTTTGTCTGGGATACCGATGAAGACGGAAACCCATGGGTAGGAGTTGCAGTACAGGGAACCGGCGCAAGTCTCTGGTATCCTAACAAGGATCATCAAAGCGATGAACCGGATGCTGCTCAAATTGATATTGCGGTCCCAAACGGACTCATCAATGTTTCCAATGGTAGATTTACAGGTAAAGAAGAATTGAAAGATGGATACACGAAGTGGAAATGGGCAGTAAAGAGCCCCATTAACAACTACAATATCATGATCAATATTGGGAATTATACTCATTTCTCTGATAAATTTAAAGATCTTGACTTGGATTATTACGTATTACCATACAACCTTGAAAAAGCAAAAGAACAGTTCGAAGAAGTTCAGGATATGATGGCTTGTTTTTATGAAAAAATGGGTCCCTATCCTTTTGAGGAAGATGGATTTAAACTCGTAGAAACACCTTATTTAGGAATGGAGCACCAATCGGCTGTGGCCTATGGGAATAAGTATATGAAAGGTTACCTTGGAAATGATCTTTCCGGAACCGGAATTGGATTGCTTTGGGATTACATCATCATCCACGAATCTGGTCACGAGTGGTATGGGAATAGCATCACCGCTAAGGATATTGCAGATATGTGGATACAGGAAGGATTTACCAGTTATACTGAATCTATTTATGTAGAATGCCGTTGGGGTAAAGAAAAAGCTCAGGAATACTTGAAAGGGACAAGAAGAGGTATTAGTAATAACAACACAATCATTGGAGATTACGGCGTTAATTCTGAAGGTTCCGGAGACATGTATTTTAAAGGAGCAAATCTTCTGAATACCATCAGAGGTATTTATAATGATGACGAACTATGGTGGAATACTCTGAGAGACTATACGAGCACTTACAGACATAAAACCATTACTACAGAAGATACAGAGGCCTTTTTCGATAAAGCTACCAATGTGGATTTAAAACCGGTCTTCGATCAATATTTACGACATTCAGCATTACCGATATTACAACTAAAGCAAGGCGATGATCACTTCCAGTATCGATGGAAAGCAGATGTCATTAATTTTAGCATGCCTGTAGATGTTTTTATAGATGAAGAGGAGATAAGACTCGATGCCACTTCAGATTGGCAACGTATGGAAACCGGTGAAGAACTGGATGAAGTCATACTAAATGATTTGGAATTCTATGTTCGGGTATATAAAATTAAATAAAAAAAAGCAGCTTTTCAGCTGCTTTTTTTTATTCCGCAGAAGGATCGATAAGTATTAAAGATGTCTGTCTCTTATTTACGTATCGAAAGCCTTCTTTTCCCCAGAACCCTGCCTCTTCCAGCATAATTCTTATATCCTTATCCCATTCCGGAATGTTCACTTCAGTATTTAATTCAATTGCATAGGCCGTGTCCTCATAAAGTGGGTAGTCCCCAGTCCCGGGAACTCCGCCCTGTTGATCCCACATTCCAATGGTTGGTCCTGCAGAATGCCCGTAAAGCCCAAGTGGATGGGTATAGATCGAAGGTTTTAAACCTTCAGCTTTTGCCTTTTCCAGACTCGCAGCCAGAATTTCATTTCCTGTTCTGCCAGTTTTAAAATTTTCAGTAAGAATATCCTGCAACCTGTTTCCTTTTGCCAGGGCTTTCTGTAAGAATTGTGGAGCTTCGGTTTCGGTATTCTGAAGAATATAAGCCATTTGCTGGCAATCTGTATTTAAACCTAAATATGAAATTCCGAAGTCACAATGAAGCAGATCTCCTTTCAGAATAATATCGCTTCCATTTTCATTAGAGAATGCAGTGATATGATCTACAAGTTGCTCGTTACTCCTCTGAATATCCACGGTAGGATGAAACCAGGTTTCCAGTCCCAGATCGGTCACTTTTTGTCGTAACCACCAGACCACATCATCTGTAGTAGTTACTCCCGGCTCTATCACTTGAGTGCTAAAGGCTTCTTGAATGACCTCATGTGTTAGTTCCACCAATGAACTAAATAGCAGCATCTCTTTGAGGGTTCGGGTTTCTATCCATCCTACGGCAAGATCTTCCGCAGAGATCAACCTTGAATGATATTCTTGCGGCAAACTTTTTAGAAGTTCCTCATAATCGGTTTTAACCAATCCGTCTGCAAGACCATAATTCTCAGAAATATTGATCCCGATTTTTTCTGGATTGCGAGAGCTAATGATATCTGCGAGAGCCTTCCATTGATTAGGCTGCTTCTCCTTGTCCCAGGTAGACTTGATAGCATCGCCAATATCATAACGGGCAACCGCAAGCTTTTCTATAGAATCTCCTTTTCTGAAAAACACCAGCATGGTTCGCCTTCTCGCATTTAGCCAGGTGGAAGGCAGCATGGTTTTCATCACAGGGTCTTCATTATATTCTCTTGAAATGATCACCCACATATCAATTTCAGCTCGATCCATCAAGACTGGTAGAAGTTTATTAAATCGCTCTGCAAGTATTTCATCGCGAACAGAGGCACGATCTTTTTCTGAAAGTATTTGGGTATGAGCACTAAGAGTGAGCATACAAAGTATAAAACCTAGTAAATAACGCATAAGTATAAGATGATGGGAATGGATTTATTTCAGCCGAATATAGTCTATTAATAAACTGAATTCTTCATTTTTTTTATTGCCAATAAGAAAGGTGATTTCCTGTATGATATCGTGGTCCCAGTTGGGAATATCTAATTTTCTGCCTCGAAATCCAGGGTACATTTTTGCCAGATCCAACTCAATTTCCTGCCATTCTCCATTAGTAGAGAATTCCTGTATGTAGGAGTGACGATCGTTCAATTTATTCTTGAATCGGAATTGATAATTCTTACCATCCCCTTTAAGCCTTATCACTGCTTTGCTGAACTTCTTTACGCCTTCTACATTTAATCGATATCGAACTGAAGCAAAACCTCCATTGTTTTCAAGAGAAACATTACCGCTAAATCTGGCATGTCCTGCTTCTGTAAGACTGATCTCTGCACTGGATCTACCACCCATAACGCGATCTTCCACTACCACCCACTCACTAATTTTGGTATCGGAATTAAAATCGAAAATTAATTTTTCATTCACATTTAACAGGATTATAATGATAAGAGCAGTTCTAATCATGATTTAGGACACTTTGCTTTTCGCAGTATTTTCACGGTGAATCTTGCCGTTTGGAGTTTCTTCGAATTTAGCAATTAAATAGATCTTTCTTGGTTTCTCATATTTCCCAAGCGATTTCATATTCCCAACCATTTCCCTAAGCTCCGTTAGTCTTTCTTCGGAAAAATCATCTTCCACAAACATGACTACTTTTTCACCCAGAGCATCATCTGGCATAGAAGTGATGAAGAATCGATGATCGAGTTTCTTATTGATCTTACGTTCTATTTCTTCAGGAAATATCTTTATTCCTCCGGAATTGATCACATTATCATATCTCCCTTTCCAGATGAATTTTTTATAGGTTATGATCTCTACAACATCGTTGGTAACGATTTCATCATCCAGCACTTTTGGAGCTTTGATCACAAGACAATCGCGGTCGTCCTTAGTAATACTTACATTTGGTAATAATTTGAAGGCTTTTGATACTTTCTTCTTCGTAGGATTTAAACGTTTTGCAGCGATATGACTACAGGTTTCGGTCATCCCATAGGTTTCGTAAATTCTCGTATCCACGTCTACCAGCATTTTTCGCAATCTCGGTGAAACTGCTCCACCACCAATGATCAGCTTTTTGACCAGGTGCAGCCTGCCTATCGAGTTGTCCAGCTGGAACGGGGTCATTGCTGAAAAATCATAAACCTTGAACAATTGATCGAATGGACTTGAAGACGGTGGAACCGAATCGAGATCCCAACCTAAAAACATGGCTCTTACCAGCATCATTTTTCCTGCTATATAATCTACAGGAAGGCATAATAATGCTTTGGTATGGTTAGGAAGTTTAAAGAATTTTGAAGTCGCCAGCGCAGAGTTGATCATGTGCTCCTTGGTAAGCCTGATCTTTTTGGGCTTCCCGGTAGATCCCGAAGTATGTACTTCAATAAAATCTGTTGGTTTTAACCAGTCCAGCAGGAAATTACCAATTTGCTGTTCAAATGGCTCACCTTCCTTGATATAACTATAAGCGATATGCTTCAACTCGGCATTTGTGAAGTGCCGTTTGTTCAACCTAAAGTCAGGGTGAGTTTCAGGAATCTTGTAATTATTATTCATACTTCAAGCTAAATTGGACATTCACCGAATACTTAAAGTTAAGAATTTGCAATTAAATTCCTGAATATCCTAAGTAATTGTTACATTTTCAGGTCTTTTCACTCTTCCGAAGAGCTTTTCAGACCAGTTATTCCATTTATATTTCCTTGCAAAGATGAAAAGGAAGATAGGGTAAATGATTAAAACGGGAATTAATACATCCCATCCTGCAGAAGGTTCTGAGACATCCTTTAAGATAGAATTGGTCTGGAAGGCAGTCCAGTCTGCAGTAACAAGTAAGGCTGTAATTAGATTATTAGCAGCATGAAATCCTAAAGCAAGCTCCATTCCCTCATCCATCAGGGTCATGATCCCAAGCATAAAACCAGTTCCAATATAATAGATCATGATGATGTTACCCAGTTTGGTAACTTCAGGATTAAAATAATGTAAACCCCCAAAAATCACAGAAGTAAGCACCAAAGGGATCCACCTGTTTTTAGCAAGCACACCTATCCCCTGCATCAAATAACCTCTGAAGAAATATTCCTCAAAACTCGTTTGAATGGGAATCAGAAAAACTGAGATCAACAGCAAGTATAGAAAGGGTTCCCATTGAAAATTAAAGACATAATCCTGCGGATTCGAATAATAGTCCAGAACAGTAATCCCAATATTGAACACCGCCACCAGGGTAAACGCAAACCAGAATCTACTCCAATCTACTTTTTCCCGACTGGTGGTTAGAGTTTTAATTGGTTGCTTATGCACATATTTGACCCAAAGCAAGAGCCCGGCAAGAAATACAAGAAATGACAGCAAATTCTCGAAAAGCACCCTATTGGAACCTTTACTTTCAATTTGTTGTCGCATCATTTCATTCACATCCAGATCCAGCATTTCGACCGCTACATAATTGAGAGACATTAGGCCAAAAAACAGAATTGGAATCACAAGATATCTCCAGAAAGAATGTTCGTATTTGAACGCCTGCGCTATAAACATAATTTTATTAAAATTTAAAATCCCAGTTTACCTGAGGATCATATTGAATTTTACCAACCTGCACCAGCAACGGACTGGTAAAGTTATTTGTATACAAACCACCAGTTCCCAAACCTTGGGGAAGATCTGTATCCAGCGTGTAAGTCCACTGCGCAATTGCATTTAGCCCTACATTGCTTTCCAGTGCGCTGGTGATCCACCATTTCACCTGGTTAGATTCACAGATATCGATCCATTCCTGGGTACCTTTCATCCCACCGATCAAACTTGGTTTGTATATGGCATATTGTGGTTGTATAGTTTGTATCAGTTTGGCCTTTTCTGTTACATCTGTAATTCCTATCAATTCTTCATCGAGTGCAATCGGAATTGGCGTCTTTGAGCATAACTGACTCATCTCTGTTATTTGCCCTTGCTTAATTGGCTGTTCAATGCTATGAATTTCGAATTTTGAAAGCCGTTCTAGTTTTTGCAATGCTTCTGTTGGATGAAAAGCTCCATTTGCATCTACTCTTAACTCCATGGATTCTGCGGAAAAATTTTCCCGAATAGATTTCAGCAATTCAAGTTCAGTTTCAAAATCTATTGCTCCAATTTTCAGTTTAATACAACGAAAACCCTGCTCGATCTTTTCTGAAATTTGTTTTTTCATGAACTCCCTGTCCCCCATCCAAATGAGTCCGTTTATTGCAATATGATCCTTTCCCTGAGTAAATTCCGAAGGAAATAATTCAAAAGGAGTGTTTGATTCAAGGCTTTGAAAGGCCATTTCAACTCCGAACTGGATACTGGGAAATTCACGTAATTCTTCCCACAGCATTTCCTTTCCCAGGTTGATATTCTCACACACCCAATGTAGCTTATCTTCGTAATTTGGTCGATCATCATAACTTAATGATCTTAAAATTCCGCATTCACCTAACCCGTAGCGATTATTATCCTCTATCTTCAGGAACCACGTTTCTTTTTCAGTAAGAACGCCCCGGGAAGTTCCACTGGGGCGTTTGAATTCTAAAAGGTATCGTTTGTAAGAAGCTTTCATAATTATACTTCAACAGATTCACCAATATCTAGCAGTAAAAGATCTTTACCCTTGGCTGCAAATTTCTTTTTAGCATCATCATGGTCGATTTCTATAAAACCAAAGGTATCATAGTGACATCCAAGGATGCGATCACATTCGATGAAATCACTGGCGATGATCGCATCTTCCACACCCATTGTAAAATTATCGCCAATTGGTAGAACCGCGAGATCAATTTTAGTTCTCATGGGTATCAATTTCATATCGAGCGTCAAAGCTGTGTCACCGGCGATATAAATATTCCCGCTATCAGTTTCGATCACAAAACCGCCGGGTTGTCCTCCATATTTGCCATCTGGAAATGAACTGGTATGCAGAGCATTCACGTATTTCACTTTTCCAAAGTCAAAATCCCAGCTACCTCCGTGATTCATTGGATGTACCTCAAAGCCTTTATCTCCATAATGATTGGCGATCTCGTAATTACTAACGATCTTGGCGCCCGTATTTTTAGCGATTGCTTCAGCATCCAGCACATGATCTTCATGTGCATGGGTAAGCAAAATATAATCAGCTTTTAATTCTTTAATGTCTACTTTATCCTTGGATAGATCGTTCCCGGTAATAAAAGGATCTACCAGAATGTTCTTATCTCCAATTTCCAAAGCGAGGGTATTCTGCCCGTAAAATGTAATTTTCATAAAAAAAGTTTTTCGGTTTTTATAAAAATAAGGATTCAGCTAAATTCCTATAATTAGCTGACTATATAGTTTTGTTAAACTTAAACCTTAGAGCACAAGTCCTATCGCAAATAGAATGGAGATCCCAAAGGTGGAAAGCGCTACAATCTTTAGCTCTGGATCCAGATCTTTAGGGTTCTCATTTTTACCTACGCGTATTAAATGAAAAATGAGAGGAATAAAACCTACCAGATACATATAATCATCCAGTTCCCTGGACACCATTGCTGAATAGATCATCATAAAGAACAAAGCTCCAATAATTAACAGGTAATGGTAATTCTTCGCCTTTCGCTCTCCCAATTTCACCACCAGCGTATTTTTACCAGCTTTAGCATCTGAAATTCTATCCCGAAGATTATTAAGGTTGAGAACCGCGACACTTAAAAAACCAATAGCTACTGCCGGAAAGAAGCTTACAAAGTTGTGATTATGAGTATATAAAAAGTAACTACCATAGACGGCAACGAGTCCAAAAAATATAAAAACGAAAATATCCCCTCTACCGCGATATCCATAAGCAGAATTCCCGACCGTGTATTTGATCGCAGCGACGATAGCACCTATTCCCAATATTAAAAACACCAGCGCAGCGAGCCAGTTTTCGTCTTCAAAAGAAGCATAGATAAGTAATACGGCAAGTATAAAAGTTGCAATCGCGGTGATGACCATCGCACGAAGCATCTCCTTCTGGGTGATGATACCACTTTGCAAGGCCCGTATAGGCCCTATACGGTCCTCATTGTCGGTTCCTTTGACCCCGTCACCGTAGTCATTTGCAAAGTTTGATAAAATTTGTAATCCAAGTGTGGTTCCCAGAGCGAGACTAAAAATTGCGAGGTTGAATTGTCCTTGTTGCGCAGCGATACTACTACCTACAATTATCCCTGAAATGGATAATGGAAGTGTTCTCAGCCTTGCCGCACCAACCCAGGTTGAAAATTTGCTCATTTAATTCATGATTTTTACAAGAAGTTCTTTTAGAAGATCTCCCTGTGAAACATTTGCAGCGCCTACCCCTTTACTTTTCACATCAGTTTCGTGCAGATCACTAATCACCTTACTTACTTTTTTCATTGGAAAATTTCTCGCTGCAGTGATATAATCACCCACAAAATAAGGACTAATCCTTAGTTGCTTGGAAACAGCTCCTTTGGATTTGTCATTAAGGCCATGGTACTGCAGGATCTGGGAGAAATAGGAAAACAACAGACTAATGGTCACTACCAGTGGATTGTCTTTAGGATTCTGAGCAAAATAATTAATTATTCTATGAGCCTTCAAAGTATCTCTTTCTCCAATCGCCTTACGCAATTCGAAATTGTTGAAATCTTTGCTAATCCCGATATTTTCTTCGATGATCTCCGGACTAATAAGCGTTTCCTTCTTGCAAATAAGCTGAAGCTTTTGAAGTTCATTATCAATCTTCCCTAGATCTGTTCCCAGGAATTCAACCAGCATTTGAGAAGCTTTTGGAGAAATTGAATATCCCCGACTTTTCATTGTCTTCATGATCCAATCTCCCACCTGGTTCTCATATAGTCGTTTGCTTTCGAAAATAAGACCTGTTTTCGCAATAGTTTTATGCAGCTTCCGGCGCTTATCGATTTTCTTATATTTATAGCACATCACCAGTACTGTGGTTGGCTGAGGATTTTCAGCGTAATCTGCCAGTTTTTCGATAGTCCTGGAAAGATCCTGAGCTTCTTTTACGATAATTACCTGCCTTTCGGCCATCATGGGATACCGCTTGGCATTGCTCACGATCTCCTCGATGTTCGTATCTCTTCCGTAGAGGGTCATTTGATTAAAACCCTTTTCTTCTTCGGAAAGAAGATTGTCTGCGATATAATTCGAAATTCCGTCGATATAAAAGGTTTCCTCACCCATCAGGAAGTAGATAGGTTTAATATCACCTTGTTTAATCTCGTTTACAATTTTTCTGGCTTCGTCCATAGAGGAGTTTACGGCGATTTATGAATTGATGGAAAACTGAAGGCGATATTTTATCACTTAATAATCTTCATTACTTTTGAAAAATGCAGAAGCTGAATTTTCCATCCTACTCATTTCGGTTCAAAAATAATCAAAATAAAGTAGCTGTTTTTGACGATTTACGGAAAAAGTTTATCATCCTTACGCCTGAAGAATGGGTACGTCAACATACCGTTAAGTTTCTGGAAAAAGAAAAAAATTACCCGGTAAGTCTTATCAATGTTGAAAAGCAATTAAAGATCGCCGGTCTCACTAAAAGGTATGATGTGGTTGTGTTCGAGCCAGAAGGGAATATCCATATTATCGTGGAATGTAAAGCACCGAAAATTAAGATCACCCAGGACACGTTTGACCAGATCGCAAGGTATAACCTGAGCTTAAAAGCGAATTTTTTGATGGTAACTAACGGGATTGAACATTACTTTTGCCAGATGGATTATGAAAAGGAAACCTATATATTTCTAACCGAATTACCGGAATATCAACGAGCATGAATATAGCTGTAGTTATCCTGAACTGGAACGGGAAAGATCTGTTGAAAAAATTCCTGCCTTCGGTTATTACAAATTCTAAAGAGGCGCAAGTATATGTAGCTGATAATAATTCTACAGATCAATCTGTAGAATTATTAAAAAGCAGCTTCCCACAGGTACAAATTATTCAGAATAAATCGAATAATGGTTATGCCGGTGGATATAACCAGGCTCTAAAGTCGGTTTCTGAAGATATTATCATACTACTGAATAGTGATGTAGAGGTGACCAGGAACTGGCTGGTTCCAATAATGGAAATCTTTCAAAAAGAAGCAGATGTAGCGGCAATTCAGCCAAAGATCCTGGATTACAAGAAAAAGGATCATTTTGAATATGCCGGAGCAGCCGGTGGTTATCTCGACCAATTTGGATATCCCTATTGCCGGGGAAGGATCTTTCAGAAAATGGAGGAAGATATAGGACAGTATGATAATAACCATGAAATCTTTTGGGCTTCAGGTGCCTGCTTTGCCATTAGAAATTCAGTTTACCAGGAAGCTGGCGGACTCGACGAAGACTTTTTCGCTCACCAGGAAGAAATAGATCTCTGCTGGAGAATTCAGAATATGGGATATCACATAAAATATGCAGCAGATTCTATCGTTTACCACGTAGGTGGAGCGACCTTATCAAGTATGGATCCCAAAAAAACCTATTATAATTTTAGAAATGGTCTTTTTTTACTGCTGAAAAACCTTCGATCAAGAGATTTACTCCCAATATTATTTGGAAGAATGATCCTCGACGGAGTTGCTGCCATTAAGTTTTTGAGCGAAGGAAAAGTGGATCATTTTACGGCAATTTTAAAAGCTCATGGCAGCTTCTATTCATCATTTAACAAGATAAGAAAAAAGCGTCCAGATCATTTTAAAATTGAGCGATATTATGAATTGCGTTCTATTGTGTATCAACATTTTATACTTAAAAAGGCCCGCTATAATGAACTGGAAAAATAATATAAAAAGGAAATGTTAAAATAGCTTTCCACCTTGCTATTTTTTTGATATTTTTGGCCTCTAAACAATTTAAAATTTAAGAAACTAGTTATGAAAAAAATCATGCTAATGTCGGCTACCGCGGCCCTTTTGCTATCTTCATGTGTTTCACAGAAAAAATACAATGAACTTGAAACAAAACAACGTGAAACTCAGGATCAATTAAATACTGCTACAGTAAAATTAAACTCCTGTCTGGATGAAAAAGAGCGTCTAAATAGCCAGGTTGCAAATTTAAATAATACAAATGCTGCGTTATTGAACAACGTTGGGAACTTGGCAACGCTTTCTAAGAAAGAAGCTGAGAACATGGAACGTTCTTTGGAAAGTATTAAAGAAAAAGACCTTGCAATTCGTTCTATGCAAGATGCTATGAACAAGAAAGATTCTGTAACTCTTGCTCTTGTAACCAGTCTTAAGGGAGCTCTTGGTAACCTGAATGATGAGGATATCGAGATCAATGTTGAGAAAGGTGTTGTTTATGTATCTATTTCAGACAAATTACTTTTCGATAGCGGTCGTTACAACGTAACATCCCGTGCGAAAGAAGTTCTTGGTAAGGTAGCTACTGTTGTAAACAACAAGCCAAATATCGAATTCATGGTTGAAGGTCATACAGATGACAAAGCTATTAGTACTTCTATGTTCGAAGATAACTGGGATCTAAGTGTGAAACGTGCAACTTCTGTAGTACGTGTTCTTCAGGATGAGTTTGGTGTTGAGCCAGCCCGTATGACTGCTGCAGGTAGATCTTACTATGTGCCACTTGCAAGCAACGAAACTGCTGAAGGTCGTGCTAAAAACCGTAGAACAAGAATTGTTGTTCTTCCTAAACTTGATCAATTCTACAGTATGATCGAAGATGGAATGGAGAAAGCTAGTTCTCAGTCCAACTAATTAGAATCCTTTTCTATATATCAAAGCCTCTGCATTGCAGGGGCTTTTTTATTTATCAGTTTTAACATCTGATCTTCAGCAATTTATCTTATTTTAGTAGTATTCCCTACTCTCTAAATCACTAATTATGAAAGCACTCAAAATTAGTAGCGGAATACTTTTTCTAGGTCTCTCCCTGTTCCAGGTATCCTGCTCCTCGGAAACTATTAAAACTAAGACCGAATCAAAAGGTAACATTACTACCTCAGCTGAGTTTGAAATTAGAGGAATTGATCTCAACTCTTACGAAATTCTTGCTGAGATCGAATATCTTCCGGTTAAGAATAGCACCTGCGAAATCACTTCGTTTCAAAATCTACTTCAGAAGAATTTTGAGATTTTAATTCAAGATCCATATTTTGATATTGATATAGCCTTTTATTTAAGAGACCTGCATAGAAAATATGTTACTCATTATATAGGTCCAAATTATTACGGTAGCGATGGACAATATAATCATCTAGAAGCTAAGCGATTACGAGAACTTCAGAAATTCTGGCAGCTTGACCGGCAGATCTATTTAAATGGACAGCATACCGCAACCCTGGAAGATCCAAAGCAATTAGCTGATATGATCGAAAGTTTTGATCGTAGCATTCGCAATGCTACAGAAGCCAGAATTAAAGCATTGCAGATCATTGAAGCTTATGAGAAAAGCAGGCAGATCCCGGAAAACACTTTCTTTGCCCTCGATGCATTTACCAGATCAAATGGTCTTCTGGTCATAAGTGATGGTATTTTGCAGTTACTGGAAGAGTCAGGGATTCCCGGAGAAATAGCCTTTAGCGGACTCCTTGCACACGAATGGTGGCATCAGGCTCAATTCGAGTACAATCTGCAATGGGAGAATGACTACACAGAAAATCCTGAGCTTTTGCGAGAATTAGAGGCAGATTTTGCAGCAGCTTATTTTCTGGGGCATAAAAGAGGTGCAACTTATAACTGGAAGCGCATCGAATCATTTTTCGACATGACCTATAATTCCGGAGATTGTTTTACTGAAAGTCCAGGTCACCATGGAACACCTGCTCAAAGACTAAAAGCTGCCCAAAGCGGTTTCGCATTGGCGTACTCTGAGAAAAAGAAAGGAAAACCAGGAAAGCCATTAGAAATACATACAGCTTTTTTGCAATCCATGTAATAAAAAAAGCCCTCGCTAGAGGGCTTCATTCATTTAGTTAATTATAGATTACTTCTTAAGAAAATCCACGAGTAACCTGTTAAACTCTGCAGTGTGAGTTAGAACAAGACCGTGTGGAGCATCCATCACCTCGTGGTATTCACTATTTGCAATCATTTCAGCACTCTTTTTTCCAGACATTTTAATAGGTACGACTTGATCTGCGGTACCATGAACAACCAGCGTAGGAATATCGAATTTCTTTAGATCTTCTCTAAAATCTGTTTTTCCGAACGAGTCTACACATTCCAAAGTGGCATTTGGTGATGCCTGGCATCCTATAGACCAGTAGTAGTGCGCCATATCTTCACTTATTCTATCTGCATTGTCTTCGAAGTTGAGAAATTGGTCTCCAAATTCTGATAAAAATCCGGGACGATCCTTTCTTAGATTCTTTTTGAAACCTTCAAATGTCTCTTCTTCCAATCCATCAGGATTATCGCCAGTCTTCAGCATAAATGGTGGCACTGCAGATATCAATGCCGCTTTGCTTAATTTAGAAGTTCCGTAGTTTGCGATATAGCGGGCTACTTCTCCTCCACCCATAGAAAAACCAACGATCGTAGCATCCTTAAGGTCTAATTTATTGATAAGATCATTCAAATCCTTTGCCAGCGATTCATAATCATATCCAGTCCAGGGCTTATCACTTGCTCCAAAACCTCTACGATCGTAGGCAATACATCTGAATCCTGCCTCAACAATAGATTCTATCTGGTATTCCCACATTCTATGACTTAAGGGCCAGCCGTGAATTAAAATTACCGGTTTACCTTCACCGTAGTCTTCATAATATAAATTAATAGGTTGCCCCTTAACTTTAGTTGTAGTTTCTAATATACTCATAACTTATTTTTTCTTTTAAGTTACTATCCTATAATGAGTTTAAAAAAACTTGATAAGGCTTTAATAGCGAATTAACTAGAAAGAGTGGGAAATCTTAAAATTTTACATGATTTCAAGGGAACCTTTTCCTTCCCGAATTACTTCGGGCTCTGGCGTTGTAAGATCGATTACAGTTGAAGCAACATTATCACCATAACCACCATCGATTACCAGATCCACCAGGTTATCCCATTTCTCACGAATCAATTCAGGATCTGTACTGTATTCCAGTACCTCGTCTTCATCCCTAATCGAGGTTGAAATAATTGGGTTCCCAAGTGCCTTGACTATCGCCTGACAAATCGAATTATCCGGAACCCTGATCCCTACTGTTTTTTTCTTTTTGAAAACACTTGGAAGATTATTTCCGCCCGGCAAGATAAATGTGTAAGGTCCAGGCAAACATCTTTTAAGAATCTTGAAGGTAGTAGTATCGATTTGTTTTACATAATCAGAAAGATTGCTAAGATCTTCGCAAACAAAGGAAAAATTAGCTTTTTCCAGTTTTACGTTCTTGATCCTGGCAATCTTTTCTAATGCACTATTATTGGTAATATCGCATCCCAACCCATAAATGGTATCTGTTGGATATATGATAAGGCCTCCTTTTTTCAGGACTTCTACTACCTTATTTATATGTTTTGGTGCAGGGTTTTCATCGTAAATTCTTAGAAGTTCAGCCATATTAGTATGTTTTTGATCTTCTTAAAATTAAGATATTCCGCGCAAATCTAAGGTCTTAGTCTGCCTTTTTAACTTCGCTTTCAAGTTTTAAAACATTGCTACCGTCTTCCTGTTCGATATACAATGCTTTGTTGCCTTCTTCTCCATCGCGGGTCACTTCATTTCCATCGATCGTACGGGTCACTTTCTTGGTAAATGTACTTTGCACTTTTCCTTCCGCAGTTCCATTTCCCCACTCCCATTTTACTTTACTTCCTTCTTTAATCATAACTTTTTTTTTCAAGATAATTCATAGATCAAATTTCCGAAGGAATTTAAATAAATTGCTAACAGTGTTTTATAAGAAGATTAACTTATTCCCGAAGAGGCATAAAAAAAGAGACCTAAAGCAGGTCTCTATAAAAACGTTGTTTTTTATTTGGTTTCTGGAGTTGTAAAAATGTAGGGATTTAAACGACTCTGAGCTAATATATGTATTTTCTACAGTAATCCTAGAAATACTTAGGAAAGAATTTTCAGCTTCGCAAAACGTAAGAGTAGATTCTTTATACCGCCCTGTTCAAATTCGATTTCAGCTTTTCGATCCTGGCCAACACCCTCAAGTTTAAGAACTTTACCTTTTCCAAAACGCATATGCTCCACTTCATCCCCCGCGGAAAGATTCAAAGTGTTCATGGCTTTCTCCGGCTCTTTTGCAGCTGGCCTTAGTTTTCGAAGTTTACGCAGCTGTTCTTCTGAAGGTTTATGTGCTGGAGGTGGTGTTCCTGTTCTGGGTTTGGATTGCCTTAATTTACTCTTATCCACATCGTCCCCAAAGATATCTGTATCGATTAATGGCTTGTACTTATAATCGTCCTGTGGCACCAGAGTTTCAAGGTATTGCTCGTCGATCTCTTCAATAAATCTACTAGGCTCGGCATCTACAAGCTTACCCCAGCGATACCTGGAAAGTGTATAGGTTAGATATGCCTGCTTTTCGGCCCTGGTTATAGCTACATAGAACAATCGGCGTTCTTCTTCAAGTTCGCTTCTGGTATTCATACTCATCCCCGATGGAAAAAGATCTTCTTCCATCCCTACAATATATACATAAGGAAATTCAAGACCTTTGGCCAGGTGAATGGTCATTAGTGCAACTCGATCATCATCCCCGGTATCATTATCCAGATCTGTAGCAAGTGCCACATCTTCAAGAAATTCTGATAGAGATCCAGTGGCGTCTGCGATCTCCCGCTGGCCCTCCACAAAATCCCTGATACCATTTAGCAATTCTTCTATGTTTTCAATTCTGGCAATTCCTTCAGGTGTACCATCTTTTTTAAGTTCCTGAACCAGCCCGGTCTTCTTGGTCACCATTTCAGCGATCTGGAAGGCGTCCATAGTTTCATTGGAAATGGCAAAACTCCGGATCATATTCACAAAATTCTCCAGTTTGGTCTGCGTTCCACGATTGATCTTAAGATCAAGTTTGTCCAGATTCTCGATAACTTCAAAAATAGACCGGTTATGCTGATTGGCGGTTACAGAAAGCCTGTCCATCGTGGTCTGTCCAATTCCTCGCGCTGGATAGTTGATCACTCTTTTCAGAGCTTCTTCATCCTTATTATTCAGTATAAGTCTTAAATAAGAAAGAACATCCTTGATCTCTTTTCGCTGGTAGAATGAAAGTCCGCCATAAATTCTATAAGGAATATCCCTCTTCCGCAGCGCATCTTCCATCGCCCTACTCTGCGCATTCGTTCTATAAAGGATGGCGAAATCACCATTATTAAGCTGTTGTTGCATCTTGTTCTCAAAGATAGAACTGGCAACATAACGCCCCTCTTCCCCATCTGTAAGTAACCTGTTCACAACGATCTTTGGCCCGTCATCATTCGCGGTCCATACGATCTTATCCAGCTTGGTCTTATTCTTATCAATAATTGAGTTGGCTGCGTGTACAATGTTTCGGGTAGACCTGTAATTCTGCTCAAGCCTGTACATCTGTACATTATCATAATCCTTCTGGAAATTCAGAATATTATTAATATTGGCACCACGAAATGCATAGATACTCTGCGCATCATCACCTACCACACATATATTCTGAAATTTATCTGAAAGCGCTCTTACGATCAAATACTGAGAATGATTGGTATCCTGATACTCATCCACCAGGATATATTTAAATCTACTCTGGTACTTGTGAAGTACATCCGGAAACCTGTTCAGTAATTCATTCGTTTTTAGAAGCAGATCATCAAAGTCCATCGCGCCGGCCTTGAAACAGCGATCTACATATTGCTGGTAGATCTCTCCCAATCTTGGCTTTTTGGACATAGCATCGGCCTCCTGTAATTCCTGATTCTGGAAATAGGCCTTTACCGTGATAAGACTATTCTTATAAGAAGAAATCCGGTTGTAGACCTGTTTGTATTTGTACACATCCTTGTCCAGACGCATATCTTTTATGATCGCTCTAATCACCGAATGAGAATCCTGAGTATCGTAAATAGTGAAATTTGAAGGGTATCCAAGTTTATCGGCTTCGAACCTGAGCATTTTAGCAAAAACGGAGTGAAAAGTTCCCATCCAGAGATTCTTCGCTTCGCTACTTCCAACGATCTTGGCGATACGCTGTTTCATCTCTCGTGCTGCCTTATTGGTAAAGGTTAACGAAAGAATATTGAACGCATCCACTCCCTGATTCATCAGGTAAGCAATCCTGTAGGTTAACACCCTTGTTTTGCCAGATCCCGCACCGGCAATAACGATCATTGGTCCGTCTTTCTGCAGCACCGGGGCCCTTTGTGCATCATTTAATTCAGCTAAGTAAGCTTCCAAATCTTCTCCATTTTATTAATGCTGAAAGGTAACTAAAATGCTCAAAAAACTAAACCCGTATCCAACCGATTTTTAAACATTAAGGAAGTCTTCTGAAGCATTGCACGATATTTTAATATCTTTAAAAATTCAACATTATTCCATCTTACTTTCATGAAGAAATTGATCTTGCTATTTACTATTCTTTGGGTAAATCTATCTTTTGCTCAAAAATTTGAACCTGGAAATGTTATTCCTGAATATGGCAAAACCATCATTGTTCCTCATGCCGAAATTGAAGTAGATACCAATCTGGTATACAAAGTGGTATTTGATATCGACAGGAATTTTGATCCTGCTGAAGTCAATAAACTGGTAGAAACAGCTGCCCGTTTTTTAAATATGCATCAAAAAGCTGGAGTAGATCCCGAAAATATGCATCTCGCTTTGGTCTTTCATGGTTCAGCCACCAAAGATGTTCTCGATGATGCTTCGTATTCTAAGGCGTATCCTGATACTGAAGAAAATCCGAATACACCGCTGTTTACAGCAC
The DNA here is from genome assembly GCF_048285865.1 of Christiangramia marina. Lineage (NCBI taxonomy): Bacteria > Pseudomonadati > Bacteroidota > Flavobacteriia > Flavobacteriales > Flavobacteriaceae > Christiangramia > Christiangramia marina. The sequence goes on from NZ_JBLVTK010000002.1 coordinate 506,425, forward strand.
TGGCAAATGCCGGAACAGAACTTATCGTTTGCGGGCAGAGCGCAGCACATCATAATGTAGATCCTGAAAATGTTCATAAAGATATAAAGTATGCTCTTTCAGCAATGACAGCACTTGTGCAACTTCAGGCAGATGGTTATCATTTGATAAAATTCTAAACTTTCTAATATGAAACATATAATTACTTTGAGCATTTTTCTGGCAACACTTGGACTTCAGGCGCAGCAGAATGTTCCAGAAGATGATTTTCAGAATATAGAAGATAAGGTGATCGATTGGCGAAGAGATCTTCACGAAAATCCGGAATTATCCAATCGTGAATTCGAAACCGCTAAAAAGATAGCAGCACACCTGAAGTCACTTGGTATCGAAACTACTACTGAAATTGCAAAGACCGGGGTTGTGGGAATTTTAAAAGGTGACAAGCCTGGCAAGACCCTGGCTCTTAGAGCAGATATCGATGCGCTACCGGTGACAGAAAAAAATGATCTGGAATTTAAGTCAACCAAAACCACTGAATTCTTAGGTTCTCAAACCGGAGTGATGCATGCTTGCGGACATGATACTCACACCGCAATTCTTATGGGTGTTGCTGAAATTCTTTCAAAGCATAAGGACAAAATCAATGGAACCGTGAAATTTATTTTTCAACCTGCTGAAGAGGGACCGCCACCGGGTGAGGAAGGTGGAGCTGCCCTAATGATCAAAGAAGGTGTTCTTGAAAATCCTGATGTAGATGCCATCTTTGGATTGCATATTAACGCTGCTACTCCAGTGGGAACTATCAAGTACAAACCTGAAGGCACCATGGCTGCAGTGGAAAGATTTGTAATAAATGTCCAGGGTAAACAAGCGCATGGTTCAGCGCCATGGAGTGGTGTGGATCCAATACTTATTTCTGCCAAGATCATCGATGGTTTGCAAACTATCATCAGTAGAAATGCTGATTTAACGGAGTCGGCTTCAGTGATAACCGTTGGAAAGATCACCAGTGGTGTGCGATTTAATATCATTCCTGAAACTGCCGAACTTATTGGTACCGTTAGAACGTTAGATCCGGAAAACAAAAAAGTGATCTTATCCAGAATGCGTGAACTTGTACCGGCAATTGCCCAGGCATACGGTGGTTCTGCCACCATCGATATTCAGAATAATACCGCGATCACTTTTAATGATGTAGCCCTGACTCAACAAATGCTTCCCACTCTTGAAAATGTTGCTGGAAAAGAGAACGTAAATTTAATGAAGGCGACCACCGGTGGAGAAGATTTTTCCTTTTTTCAGGAAAAAATCCCAGGATTTTATTTCTTTTTAGGTGGAATGCCTGAAGATGCTGAACCTACAAGACACCATACTCCCGACTTTTATATTGATGAAAGCGGACTTTTACTTGGTGTTAAAACAATGACACAATTAACTCTTGATTTTTTAAGCAATTCCTAATGGATCAAATTTTAAGCTTTTTATCATCTATCCCATGGTGGGGATGGATACTACTCATATTAGTGATCATCGCAATTAATGATGTTCTTTTTAATCGGAAACATACTATAAAACACAATTTTCCGGTGGTTGGACATCTACGCTATTTCCTGGAGAGTATAGGACCGGAAATAAGGCAATATCTGGTAGCCAATAACAGAGAAGAATTGCCTTTCAACAGGCGAGAAAGAAGCTGGATATATGCTTCAGCAAAAAATGAAAATAATTATGAGGGCTTCGGTACAGATCAGGACATGTATTCTTCGCACTATATCTTTGTCAAAAACTCCATCCTTCCTTTTAAATTACCTGCTGGGCATCCAAACCAGAAAAACTCGGGATTGATCCCTTGCGCAAAAGCAATGGGAACCTACAATAATCGGAAGCGACCATTTAGACCGGCTTCAATAATCAACGTGTCGGCAATGAGTTATGGTTCACTTTCAGCAAAGGCTATAGAATCTTTGAACGAAGGTTGTAAACTTTCCGGAGCTTATCATAATACTGGTGAAGGCGGATTATCTCCTTACCACAAAAAAGGTGCAGATGTTGTTTTCCAGATAGGAACCGGATACTTTGGAACTAGAGATGAACAGGGTAATTTCGACATGTCCAAATTAGTAAGACTGGTACAGAAAAATCCACAAGTGAGAGCGATCGAACTTAAATTATCCCAGGGAGCGAAACCTGGAAAAGGAGGTGTTCTTCCAGCGAAAAAGATTTCCAAAGAGATTTCAGAAATTCGAGGAGTTCCTATGGGTAAAGATGTTCTTTCACCGGCTTACCATTCGGCATTTGGCAGTCTTGAAGATATGATTACATTTATTGAGGAAATTGCAGCGGCTACAGGTCTTCCGGTAGGAATTAAAGCTGCCATTGGAAATCTTGATGACTGGCATACACTTGCAGGGATCATGAAGTCTAAAAATCACGGACCTGATTTTATCACTATAGACGGGGGTGAAGGCGGTACCGGTGCTGCGCCTCCAAGTTTCGCAGATCATGTTTCCGTACCTTGGATCTACGGTTTTAGTGATGTTTACAAGATCTTTCAGGAATATGAGCTTACTGAAAGGCTCGTATTTGTAGCGGCTGGTAAACTTGGATTCCCCGCAAAAGCTGCGATGGCATTTGCTTTGGGTGCAGATTGTATCAACGTTGGTCGGGAAGCGATGATGAGTATTGGTTGTATACAGGCTCAAAGCTGTCATACCAATACCTGCCCTACTGGAATTGCAACTCAGAATAAATGGTTGCAAAGAGGTATTGATATTGCAGATAAATCGATGCGTACTAATTTCTACTTTGTGAAATTCAGGAAAGAGCTGCTTCAAATTACGCATGCCTGTGGTCATGAACATCCCGCACAGTTCACCACCAATGATATCGAGATCAACTTAAGTGATAAAAATCTTTCAAATACATTAGAATCTACTTTTGGATATACTAAGGATAAAGTAAATTTCCAGTCTGTAACAGAATTGGTGACATGTCCTCACTTAGGTGGTAACCTTGATTTAAAATCGCTACAAATAACTGAAGACGCTATACATTAATACTTATGAACGAATTTGATGTTTTTCAATTGATCTATGGAATACTTCCGGCAGTAATTGTTGGTTTGGTAAGTTTTTACTTTTTTCACACCTATTCCAGTAATGAGGAAAATCGTAGAAGGTTTTTACTGCTCAGAGAGAAACAAAAAACTTCATTACCTATTAGACTACAGGCATACGAACGACTGACCTTATTCCTGGAAAGAATATCTCCCGGTAAGCTACTATTTCGGGTTGAGCCTGTTGCTGAAGATGTTTCAGCTTATACAAGTTTGTTAATAGCTAATATTGAACAGGAATTCGAGCATAATCTAGCGCAACAAATTTATGTTAGCAACGAATGCTGGGACTATATAAGAACATCGAAAAATGCTATGATCAGCATGATCAGAAATGCTTCAGGTAAAGAAAATGTATCGAATCCAGATGATTTAAGAAAAGTTATTTTTGAAGCAATGATGGAAAAACAATTACCAACCGAAGCTGCATTAGGGTTCATCAAACAGGAAGTTAGAAACCTAGCTTAAACCAGGAAGATTTAGCAGCTTTACGCTCCATTTCTTTCTTTTCGGCATACTCAAAACCCTGTTGCCACCAGTCGGTCATATCTTTTTTGTTGAAAACAAGAGAATTTTCCGTAAGCTTAGTCGGGGTATAGTAGATATTCAGCTTGACCTTTTTATTCATGGCTGCAAGTTTCCCCTCCACAATATCATGGTACTCGACCTGGTCCAACAAGAAACCGAAGAGGTTAACCATTAATGAAAAAGGATTCTTACCTAGAACTTTATTGTATTCCATATTTTCGGCTTCCAGAATGATCGCATCCACTTCTGTAGCACCGCGTTTAATGGCCTCCCTGATAGGAACCACACATCCCAGACCACCGTCTGCATATTCAAAACCATCTTTGGTCGCGAGACTCATAAAAGGAATATAATTACAACTAATCCAGATCCAGTCACAAAAGTCGTCATACTCGAAATCGTGGATAGATTTATATTCCACCCTGTTTTTGGATAGATTGGATACAGTGACGACCACATCTTTAATATTGGATTTGAGCTCGTTAAAATCCTGCTGAGAGAAATTCTTTCGAATGCTTCTACGTAAAGCTTTGCTTTCCCCAAAGGTGCGGCGCTGTCTTATAAATTGCCAGATCGTATTGAGGTAATTAATGGTCACATACTCGCGGCCATCTTTTTTCTTCACTACAAAAGGGTTGACGCTAAAGATCGTTCTTTGGGTGACGTTGGTATAGACATCGTAAACCTTCTGGATGTTTCCTGCAGCGAGGTGGGGAATAAGCAAACTGCCGGTACTGGTACCTAAAAAAAGATCATACCTTCTTTTTTGTTCCTTAATTAGATGTTGGGCCACGCCGCCGGCAAAGGCGCCTTTACTTCCTCCTCCAGATATAACCAGTGCTCGCATTAAGGTTCAATTTCGTTAATTTCTTCATTTCTGTATTTGGCAAACTCATAACCACTCTCCCACCATTCCCGCATTTTATCCTTATCAAAAATAAGAGAATTCGTTGTTAGAACGCTTGGAGTATAGTAAAAATTGATAATACAATCTTTATTCGCTGCTGAAAATTTTCCGATCCTGATGTTCTGAGTTTCGATCCTGTCTAGCATAAATGCAAAAAGATTGGTAATGAGCGAAAATACATTCTTTGAAGGCATCCTGTTGAAATAAGTCACTTCAGTTTGTAGGATGATCGCATCAACCTCTGTGGCACCCCGCTTAATCGCTTCCTCAATAGGCACCATACTTCCCAAACCACCATCAGCATATTCACATCCGTTTTTGGTGACCAGGCTCATGAATGGCGTGTAATTGCAGGAAATCCAGATCCAGTCTATAAATGCATCGTAATCGTAGTCCTTGATACTCTTATATTCCACTTCGTTCAGAGAGAGATTGGAAACAGTAACCACAACTTCCTTATGGCTATCCTTCAGTTGTTTAAACTCTTCTTTCGTAAAGGTCTTCTGAAGCAGGGTTTTGAGATTTAAACTATCGCCGAAGGTTTTACTTCCTTTTAGAAAATTCAGAATAACATTAAAGTGGTTAATGCTGATTGTTTCCTGCCCGTGCTTCTTTTTAATAAGGAATGGTCTGCTACTAAAGATACTGGATTGATTAACGCTCGTAAAAGCTTTTTTAACTTTCTCTGCCTTATGCAGAGCCATATGGGAAAGAAGCAAACTTCCTGTAGAGGTTCCTATAAAAAGATCATAATCGCGCCCGAGATCTTCAGTAAGATACTGCGCAACTCCGCCGGCAAAAGCTCCCTTGCTTCCTCCTCCTGAAATTACGAGTGCTCTCATCCTAACTTGAAATTTTAGAGTTTAAATACCTGCTATGTTTCTCCTCTAAGTCTGCAGAAACATTTATCAATTTCTCCCGATATTCCTCATTTGCGATCAATTCATCAAGCAACTTTCTTGCAAAATCCCGGAACCTGTAAGCATGATGATCTGTTGCCATCAACAGGCTCTCCAAACTAGCTTCATTAAAAGCTCCTAGCTGGTATAAATATCCAAAAGCATTTTCCCTGATTTCAAATGGATTTGATGGATTTGTGTAATTTGATAATTCCTCAAAATATTCAGAAGTTTTTTCCGGCTCGAATTCGGCAGTTACCAGGCTTAAGGTTAGCCAGAGCATACGCACGTTCTTATTGTAGAATCCGTCGATATTCCTGGTTTTCTTCAGATAATCTACTTTTTTTTGCGGAAATCTTTCCCATAATTTGAACAATGCCTTTTCGATGGTGAGATAAGATTCATCATCTAATAAACTTTCATAACTGGATTGGAATTGCTGCGGAATTGTTTGCATACTGGTAGCGATCGCCTGTCTCACATATAGATTGTTGGATTCAAATGCCTTTTTATATAAACTCCTGCTTAAATCTGAATTTTCGCCGGCCAGCTGATAGACTACTTCCTGCCCTAAATAATCATTTACAGGGAAGTCCAGGATTTTGTCCAAATATTCATGTTTTGATTCTAGCGGAGTTTCCCGCAGTGCAGCAAGCTCAAGGTAAGATTTGATAAATTCTGATTCTCTTAAAGCATTCAGCGATTGGTTGGCTTTAAAAGCTGACTGTTCTAGCCAATCCGTTTTATACTGAGTAAGGTCCATTCCCGAAGCAACTTCCATTTCAGCAAGAAAATTATCGGTTTCCACATTCTTGAAAGCATAAGTTTCGAGATAACTCTTTATACCCTTTCTAAAAGCTTCCTCACCAACTTTCTCTCTTAGAATATGTAGAGCCCAGGCTCCTTTTTGATAATAAGTACTGGAACTTCCGGTTGAAGACAATAATTTCTGTCCTTTACCTGAATCGCTTAATTCCTTTAAAACCTCTGCCGACTGGTATAACTTCCAGTAAAAATAATCCTCTCCAAAGATCTCTTTTTCAGCTAATAATGCGTAGTAAGTGGCAAATCCTTCATGCAACCAGTGATGTTTTCCGCTTTTCTCGGTAACAAGATTTCCAAACCATTGATGAGCTAGCTCATGTGCATTTACATTCACATAATTTTGATCATGGTAACCAATGGAATCCACCATAAGAGATTCAGAAAAAATAGTAGTTCCTGTATTCTCCATACCAGCATACAGAAAATCTCTTACGGGAATCTGATTATAATTAGCCCATGGATACGCTATACCAATTTCCTGTTCAAAGAAATCCATGATTTCTGAAGAATGCCTGTAAGTTGGCTCCAGAAGCAAAGAATCCTGCGGGAGATAATAATTCTGGATCTCAATTCCTGAAGTTGAAGTTTTGGTTTTGGAATTGTATTTACCTGCTGCGAAACCAACCAGGTAAGAACTCATGGGTTCTTCCATATTAAATTTCCACAGTCTAACGGAATCGTTTATAATTTCACTGCTAATATTTTCGCCATTAGCGATGAGTTCGTAAGAAACGGGAAATTCAAAACTAAGGTCAAATTCTGCTTTCTCATTCATATCATCGATACTTGGCAACCAGCTGGAAGTGTATTTCCCCTGGCCCTGCGTCCAAACCTGCCTTTCTTCTTCAGCAATATCAGGATCATTCCAATTAATGAAATAGACAGCTTTTTTTGGAGTTACCTCATAGTTAAGGGACAAGGAAATCCTATCATTCGCCTTGAAATCATGAAGAATATAGATTCCTTCTGTATCTACTAAAAAATCAATGCTTTTACCATCCAGCTGTACATTTTCAAAATGCATATTATTGCCGTTTATGAACAGGCTGTCATCAGGATAAAGTACCTCTATCTTATAAAGTACGTTTCCTTCGATCTTTTTTCGAGATGGATCAATTTTAAGGTGAGCATCCACTTTCTGAAAATCAAATCGTTCTACCTGGTGATCACGAATCTTCTGAGCATGTATAAAGGACATGTTCAGAATTAAAAAAAGTGCCGTTAAATATCGCATTCAGAATAAAAATATCTCATGCAAATTACAAAAAATTGAAGCTGTTATAAGGTATTCCTGAAGATTAAAACGAGTTTCTACACCTCCGCCCATGTAAATCAAACGTATTTAATATCTTCGTTTGTATGATCCAGAACCTGCTGCAAACCCCTATTGAGTATCTTAAAGGAGTTGGTCCTAACCGGGCCGACCTTTTTAAGAAGGAACTCAACATCAGCACCTATCGAGACCTCATCAATTTTTTTCCTAATCGATATATAGACAAAACAGGTTTCTATAAGGTCGCGCAATTGCAGCAAAACTCTTCGGAAGTACAAATTGTTGGTAAGATCGTCCATCTAAAAATGGTTGAACAGAAGAAAGGCAAACGGCTGGTAGCCGATTTTGTTGATGACACCGGAAGAATGGAGCTGGTCTGGTTTAGAGGGCATAAATGGATAAGGGAAAACATCAAATTAAATACGCCCTATGTCATCTTCGGAAAAACGAACTTTTACAGTGGGATGTTCAGTATGCCACATCCGGAACTTGAACTGGTATCAGATTATAAGAGGAATCTAAGGGTAGCGATGCAACCGGTTTATCCTTCTACTGAATTACTTCAGAAGAAAGGAATTACTAATAGAGTGATCATGAAATTGATGCAGGAAGTGCTGCAACAAACCGGGATGAAATTTTCTGAAAGTCTGAATCCGGAATTGCTGGAAGAACTAAAACTTCTGGGAAAGGCAGCATCACTATTCAATATTCATTTTCCGAAGAACCAGGAACTGTTGGCAAAAGCGCAGTTCCGACTCAAATTCGAGGAGCTTTTTTATGTCCAACTGCAATTACTGCGCAGAAACCTTATGCACAAACAAAAGATCAAGGGTTTCAATTTTGACAAAGTAGGTCATATTTTCAACGACTTTTACAGCAATCATTTACCGTTCGAACTTACCAATGCCCAAAAACGTGTGGTCAAGGAAATACGAGGTGATATGGGAAGTGGCGCCCAGATGAACAGGCTCTTACAGGGGGATGTAGGTTCCGGAAAAACCATTGTTGCCTTAATGTCCATGCTGCTTGCGCTTGACAATAATTTCCAGGCATGTTTGATGGCTCCTACAGAAATTCTCTCTATTCAGCATTATCATGGTTTGGTAGAGCTTTGTGTAGAACTAAAATTGAATATTCGATTGCTTACCGGATCTACTAAAACCAGGGAACGCCGGGAGATCCATGAACAACTGGAATCTGGCGAGATACATATTCTCATTGGCACACATGCCCTTCTTGAAGACAAAGTAAAATTTAAAAATCTTGGTCTTGCTGTGATCGATGAACAACATCGTTTTGGAGTGGCACAAAGAGCGAAGTTATGGAAGAAGAACCATATTCCACCTCATGTTCTGGTGATGACCGCAACTCCAATTCCACGTACTCTGGCTATGAGTTTGTATGGAGATCTGGATATTTCGGTCATTGATGAACTACCTCCGGGTCGTAAACCTATTAAAACCGTTCATCGCTATGATAGCAATCGCTTAAAGGTTTTAGCTTTTATCCGGGATGAAATTCAGAAAGGCCGACAGGTTTATATCGTATATCCGCTTATACAGGAATCTGAAAAAATGGATTACAAGGATCTTATGGATGGGTATGAAAGTATCGCCAGAGAATTTCCAGAGAACCAAATCTCTATTGTTCACGGCCAGATGAAACCTGCCGATAAGGATTTTGAAATGGATCGTTTTGTCAAGGGAGAAACAGATATTATGGTTGCCACTACCGTGATCGAAGTAGGAGTAAATGTTCCTAACGCCAGTGTGATGATCATAGAAAGTGCTGAAAGATTTGGTCTTTCGCAGTTGCACCAGTTAAGAGGACGTGTGGGGCGTGGTGCTGAACAGAGTTTTTGCATCCTTATGACGGGTCATAAACTTTCCAACGACAGTAAAACAAGATTGGAAACAATGACTTCTACCAACGATGGCTTTGAGATCGCTGAAGTTGACCTGAAGTTAAGAGGGCCTGGTGATCTTATGGGAACTCAGCAAAGCGGGGTACTTAATTTAAAGATCGCAGATATCGTGAAGGATAATGCAATTCTGCAATCAGCCAGGTTTTATGCCAACAGATTGCTCAAAGATGATCCAAACCTTGAAAATGAAAAAAATAGCACTGTGAAAAATGCCTATTCACGGCTGGTTAAGAACAAAACGATCTGGAATTACATTAGCTAATACAATCTTATTAGCTACTGACAATCAATTAAATAAAATTTTATTTATCTTTAGAAGACTTACCCCCGGGAATAGCCTCAACCTATTCTGTACTTTAGAATGCCCGTTTATAGCTTCGGTATAACCACAAAATTCAATATATCATGGGCAGAAATTTTAAACTTAAATGGAGAATTGGAACATTATTATTCTTTCTAATTCTTAGTATGAATGCGCAGGATCAGGCGCAGGCAACTGTAGATGAACTTTACCAGATCTATAAGAACCAGGGTGCAAAAGCTGTTTTGGAGAACTACCAGAAGAACAATCCAAATACCGCTTACGAAGGCATGGCTGAACCTCTGAATATTCTAGCATACAGATTGATGCAGGAAGAAAATGATCTTGAAGCGGCAAAAATGTTGTTCCAGGCTCAGATCGATGAATATCCACAGGAAGCCAATCCTTATGATTCCTTTTCTGATGTTTTGCTGGAAATGGATAAAAAAGATGAAGCAGTTAAATACATAGAAAAGTCTCTTGCAATTGCTGAAAAGCATGATCATGAGCAAGATGATTTGATCATGGAAGCGGGTCTGGCTAAGATTGCTATTATTGAAAACAGGGACAAACAACTTAACTTTCTAATTGGTAACTGGAATAATGAAACCCAGGTTTACCAGAATGGTGAAGTTATGAATACGACTAATAGTTCAAACCGTATTTCGTTTGATGAAGCTGGTTCCATGCTGGTTGTGGATCATGATACAGGTGATAGTAAGCCATGTTGTAAAAGAGTCATGGTGTACAATCCACTGGAAGATGAATTTGATGTGGTCTTTATGCGAAGAAATGCGCCTGAAGGAATTTCAAATTCAAAGATGAAAGTAAAGGAAATGGGACCAGATCAATACCAGATCGTAGAGAGCTATCTCGATGATAGCCACCAACAGCTTAGATTCAAACACGATATTACAAAAGAAGACAGCTTGGTTAAATGGGCAGTTTATGAAGAAACCGAAAGTGGCTGGAACAAATCCAGAACAATGAATCTTACCCGTAAAGATTAAAGATTTTAAACTTTAAAACCGCGAAGGAGACACCAATGGTCTCCTTTGTTTTTTAAGGTCTACAAAATAGGATTCTAGATTATGACAAAACCATCTGTAATACTATCTTTGCTGGCTGAAAAAGACTAATCCATGAAGATTTCATACAACTGGCTAAAACAGTTTATCAAACTACCTGAAAATGCAGAGACTACCGGAGAACTTCTTACAGATCTTGGTCTGGAAGTAGAAGGTATTGATACTTTTCAAAGTGTAAAAGGAGGTATGGCCGGCGTAGTTGTTGGTCATGTTTTAAGCTGTGAAGCTCATCCAAATGCAGACAGGTTGAACCTCACCAGGATGAATCTTGGAAACGGTGAAGAAGTACAGATCGTTTGTGGCGCTCCAAATATCGCAGCAGGACAGAAAGTTCCTGTGGCGACTATTGGAACTATACTATATGATGAAAAAGGTGAAAGCTGGGAGATCAAAAAAGGAAAGATTCGTGGTGAAGAAAGCTACGGAATGATCTGTTCTGAAAAAGAACTCGGTTTAGGCCAAAGTCACGAAGGTATTATGGTGATGGATAATGAGCTGGTTCCCGGAACTCCGGTTGCTGAGCTTTTTGAGGTAGAGAACGACGAAGTTTTTGAAATTGGCCTTACACCTAACCGTGCAGATGCAATGAGTCACTGGGGTGTTGCCCGGGACTTAAAAGCAGGCTACCAACAACAGGGAAAATTCCTGGAGCTTATAACCCCTTCAGTTAGTAGTTTTCATGTTGATAGCAGAAGTCTAAAGATCCAGATAAAAGTAGATGATTCTAATCTTGCTCCAAGATATTGCGGGGTAACCATTTCTGATGTAAAGG
>NZ_JBLVTK010000002.1:518091-535427 GCF_048285865.1 Christiangramia marina
CCAAAGAACAATATTGTGGATGCCACCAATTATGTCATGCATGAATTGGGACAGCCACTACATGCTTTCGATGCCGGTAAGATCGCTGGTAACGAGATCAACGTTAAGACCGTTGAAGCCGGAACTAAATTTACAACATTAGATGAAGTCGAGCGTGAATTACATGCTGAAGACCTTATGATCTGTGATGCTGAAAAACCTCTTTGTATCGCCGGAGTATTTGGCGGCCTTGGAAGCGGCGTGACCGATGGAACTACACAAATTTTTCTGGAAAGCGCGTATTTCAATCCTGTAAGCGTAAGAAAAACCGCAAAAAGACACGCGATCAATACCGATGCTTCCTTTAGGTTTGAAAGAGGAATCGACATTAATTCTGTAGAATATGCTTTAAAACGAGCTGCACTGCTAATCAAAGAAATTTCTGGTGGTGAGATCACCAGTGATATTGATGATCTCTATTTCAAAAAGATCGACGATTTCCAGGTTTTTCTAACCTTTGAAAAGGTTAATAAACTTATTGGTGAAAATCTTGAGGAAGAAACTATAAAATCTATTCTTGCTTCTCTTGAGATTAGAGTGAATAATGTAACAGAAACCGGGATGGGGCTTACAATTCCTTCCTACCGTGTGGATGTGCAAAGAGAGTCTGATGTGATCGAGGAGATCCTTAGAGTCTATGGTTACAATAACATCAAGTTTGGCGATAAATTAAGCCTGTCTGTAGCGAATACCTCTAAATATGAGGATTATAAGATTCAGAATCTTATCGCTCAACAGCTTATAGGACAGGGATTTTATGAAACCATGGCCAACTCGCTAACTACGCCAGCTTACAATGACTTTAGCGATGACGCTAAAGATGAGTACCAGGTGAAAATGTTGAATCCGCTAAGTCAGGATCTTTCGGTTTTGCGACAAACCATGCTTTTTTCAGGGCTGGAAGCTATTAGTTACAATCTCAACCGGAAAAGAGGCAATCTTCGCATATTTGAATTCGGAAAGACCTATCATTCTTTTGTTAGTGGCAGGGAAGAAAAGAAACATCTTTCGTTGTTCATGTCTGGTAACAGAACTGCGGAGACCTGGAATGCACCAAATTTTCCTGCTGGAAACTTCTTTTACCTGAAAGGGGTGATCGAGTCGATTTTTCAAAAATTAGGAATTTTGAATACGCTTAAAACCGAAACCGGTAAAAGCTCAGTATTTTCTGAAAGCCTTCAGATGAGTACGAAGAAATCGAAACTGGTAGACTTTGGTGTGGTTAAAAGGTCAATTCTGAAGAAATTTGATATAGATCAGGAAGTAGTTTACGCAGATTTTAACTGGGATGAAATCATAGAAGTTGCCAAACAACATCAGAATAAGTTTAGTGCTATTCCGAAGTATCCTAGCATGCGAAGAGATTTTGCTCTACTTCTTGATAATTCTGTGACTTACGATGAGATCGATCAAATCGCAAAACAAACGGAAAAGAAATTATTAAAAGATGTAAGCCTGTTTGATGTTTACGAAGGTGAAAACCTTCCGGAAGGCAAGAAAAGTTACGCAGTTAGCTTTGTATTTCAGGATGAAAACAAAACACTTACAGACAAGCAAGTAGATAAGATGATGAGTAAGCTTCAGTATAGATTCGAAAAGGAACTGAAAGCAGAATTACGCTAATATTCGCTACGTAGTATCAAAATAAAAAAACCGTACATCAAGTACGGTTTTTTTATTTCAGATCATTTTTCAAATTACAGATCTTTAAAGATCTCATCAACATATTCACGGATCTCACGATCCATTCTCTTAGTCTCAATAGTCTCTTCGGAAGTTCCTCTCCATAAGATCTCGTTCGTTCTTCGATCTATAAGGTCAATAACAATCGAGCGCTCACGATATGACACCTGCTTCACTCTGGATCCGCTAATTCTTTGTATTGTAAAATAGTTTTCATACAGGTAATCTTCGTAATAGGATCCAATGAAGAAGCCCGGCTTGTAATATGGGTAATTCGTGTAAACAGGATTTGCATTTACGGCTACCTTTTCATCGAACATCGGGTGAACATACACAAGAACATCAGGTTGTAGCTTATCGAGACTAAAGCCTTCTTCTTTCATGTTCGCATTGATGGTCGCCACGATCGTTGAATTGATCGCCTTATTATCCAGTTTGCGATTCAGGATGGTATCCTTATTCGCCAGGAAGGCATAAGTGTCATAAGATTTTAATTGTTTTAGATCGTCTTTCGCCGTTGGAGCACTACTTCCACAAGAAGCTAGGGTTAGTGCCACAATGCTTATAACGAGAAATGTTTTCAAATTTTTCATAGCATTTTTTTTGTAATTCTGAATGTAACCGGAAAGAACAGAATAGTAAAATTACAGACCCGGTTTGACTTTTATTTAACTGAAAAAAGCGGCTATCAGCCGCTTTTTCACAATTTTCAGAAAATCTGAATTATTTTGTTGGTAAAAGAACTGTGTCAATTACATGGATCACTCCGTTTGATTGATTTACATCTGCTATGGTTACAGTAGCTACATTTCCAGCAGCATCTTTAACCTTTACGTTCTTTCCATCCATCATAGCAGTGATATCTGCACCGCTTACGGTTTTGAAAGTTGCTTTTCCATTTCCTTTTTTGATAGCATTTACGATGTCTGCAGCTTTAAAGTCTCCTGCAAGTACATGGTATGTCAAAACTGACTGTAATTTACTTTTGTTTTCTTCTTTCAACAAAGTCTCCACTGTTCCTTCAGGAAGTGCTTCAAAAGCCTTGTTTGTAGGAGCAAATACTGTAAATGGTCCATCACTGCTCAAAACTTCTACCAGTTCAGCAGCCTTTACCGCAGCAACCAGAGTTGTATGATCTTTACTATTTACCGCATTCTCTACGATATTTTTTGTTGGGTACATTTCAGCTCCTCCAACCATTTTAGTGTCCTTTGAATTTTGAGCGATACCGCTAGTCGCGATGAATAAAAAACTTAGCAAGCTTAGTAATTGTAACTTTTTCATAATTATTTGTTTTGTTTATGTATCTAAGTTACGCGTAGGCTGCTTCAACGGTTTTTAAATTGAAGGCAATTGGGATTCTTTTAACAGGATAGAACATCTCCTAAAGTTTTGATTTTTAGTACAAAAAATGCAGTAAGTCGTTGTTAGTCTTGAGCTTAATAATTAATTTAGTACAGCTTAAAGACTATGAATATGAAGTTGAAAATATCCCGCACGAATCTACAGCATCAATTAAATAAAACACGGAGTAAACGTATCGATGAGCAGTTGATCATGGATGAGGTTCGCGAGATCCTGATGCAGGACAACCTCCGGGAAGAAACTATTCAGAAAAATCTTCAGGAAATACAAGAGGAATCGAATGATCTTAATTTCGATTTGCTGGAATCAAACCGAATTTATCATAAAGATGATATCTATAAGTTATGTGTGATTTACAGACTTAGATTCCTGGATTCCGGACTGTTTAAATCTGAAATTCCTCACGAAGCGATCACCAGGATCAAAAGTCTGGAAAATGAACATGACACTACTTTAAAAGGTTTTAAGATCATAGCTCCTTCTAAGTTGTTTAAGCTGAAGAATGCTGATGATCCACTATTATTTGCTCCAATGGGGAATGATTATTATTACCTCGTCCATAAATGGGGAAATGATCTCCATCCTTTAAGAAGAATTATCATGTGGCCCTTTAAAACTTTTGAGAATTTTCTTGCGCTATTACTTATCACCAGCTTTCTTACCGCTCTTTTGGTTCCCGATGGTTTATTTAGTCCGCAGCAATCCACTACTCAGTTTTTCATGATTTTCTTTTTTATATTTAAATGGTTTGCCGGGATCTCTATTTTCTATGGCTTCAAAATGGGTAAAAACTTTAGTACAGAGATTTGGGACAGCAAATATTTCAACGCTTGATTAAATTTTGATGAAGTAGCCAAATACTTCGGTATATTCGTATTTGTAATCTTATCTTGTAAAATATGAGTACTTCAGAAGAATATAAAAGAGTCTATACCGGACCAGAAACAAACGTGCAATACTTGCAGGAACTTTTTGGCGAAAGCAATATCCACTCTAGGATAAGAAACGATGTAGAGTCGGCCAGACTTGCTGGTTTTGGTTCCACACACGGGATGGTATTATTATTTGTGTTTGAAAAAGATTTCGACGAAGCTTTGAAAATCGCTAAGTCTACATTCCCAAATGACTTCGATAATGAATAATGAACTTGAAGAAAGACCTCAACGTAATAAATGGAATCTTATTCTGGGGATCGTCTTTATTTGCTACGGAAGTTTCAGACTCTATCAAAAACTGACTGCAATAGAAACCGATAATTTTGGAACTGCGATCGCCGCGGGATTTATTCTCTTCGGGATTTACGATCTATATAAATACTATAAAGGTGTTTAATTAAAAAGACCGGCAATTGCCGGTCTTTTTAAATTCAATTTTTTCACTACCATTTAATGATCGCACTTCCCCAGGTGAAGCCACTTCCAAAAGCAGCCAGCACCACGGTATCTCCTTCTTTTACCTTACCCTGTTCCCAGGCTTCAGTAAGAGCAATGGGAATAGAAGCCGCAGTGGTATTTCCATATTTCTGAATATTATTATAAACCTTGTCATCTGCAAGTTTGAACTTCTGCTGGACAAATTGAGATATCCTTAAATTCGCCTGGTGCGGGATAAGCATATCAATATCTGAAACTGAAAGTCCGTTTTCCTTAAGCCCTTCATTGATCACTTCTGAAAATCTCTGGATCGCATTTTTAAACACGAACTGCCCATTCATATATGGATAGTAAGGAATATCATCTCCCTGTGGATTCTCTGCTATGATCTCTGGCACCCAATGATTCGTGCTTGGTCCTTTTAGTGACAATTCAAGTGCATGTTTCCCTTCAGAATGTAAATGTGTGGAAAGAATTCCCTGCCCATTGTGATCACTTCTCGTGAGTACGGCCGCTCCTGCCCCATCACCAAAAATAACTGAAACAGAACGCCCTCTGGTCGTAAAATCAAGACCTCCACTATGATTTTCGCTACCAATGACCAGTACGTTCTTATACATTCCCGTCTTGATGAATTGATCTGCTACTGAAACTGCATAAATAAAACCGCTACACTGGTTACGTACATCCAGGGCAGGACATGTATCTATTTCCAGCATTTCCTGAACCTGAACTCCACAACCAGGAAAATAGTAATCTGGACTTAGCGTTGCGAATACAATGAGATCTATATCATCTTTTGTGATTCCTGCTCTTTCGATGGCAATTTTGGCAGCTTTCACTCCCATGCTTGCTGTAGTATTACCATCTCCTTTCTTGATATGTCTTCTTTCCTTAATTCCTGTACGCTCGGTGATCCACTCATCGTTCGTATCCATCAGTTTCGAAAGATCATCGTTCGTGACAACATTTTCCGGTACATATTTTCCTAATCCTGCAATTTTTGTTTGATACATGGGTAAAAATTATGATATTAAAAATAATTCTTATTAAATTTAATGAATTTGCGAAAATTCCGACGCGCAATATAAGAAACATTAACACTACAATTAAGCTTGTAATCATTTAAATGCAAATCTAAAATTGATATTATGAACCGACTTTTGTTATGTCTGGCGGGATCCATTCTGTTCCTTAATGAAATGGCAGCTCAGGAAAACCTGGACTACCAGAAACCACCTCAGGAAATCCTTGAACTTATCGATGTTCCCCTGGCACCTTCCACTCTAATAGATAGTGATGCAGAAATGATGATCTTCCTGTACCGGGATCAATTTAAAAGTATAGCCGAATTAAGCGAAGAAGAATTACGCCTTGGTGGTTTGAGAATTAACCCCGTGACCAATATTAATAGCAGGGCGCGTTACTACAATAATTTCAAAGTTAAATCTGTAAATGCAAAAGAACCGGTACAGGTCAACGGACTTCCGGAAAACCCTAGACTTACAAATTTTTCCTGGTCACCAGATGAAAGTATGATGGCATTTACTCATACTACAGATACAGGAGTGGAATTGTGGGTACTCGATATTGAAAATGCAACTGCAAGAAAACTTACCGAGGCTAATCTTAATGCGAATATGCGCAGCACCGTGAACTGGTTTAGAGATAATTCTGCCATTCTGGTTACTACCCTTCCTGAAGACAGAAAAGCACTAATTAATACCGAAACTTCGGTTCCCTCGGGTCCTACAATTTCGGTTAGCGATGGGAAAGAAGCCCAGAACAGAACATATCAGGATCTACTGAAGAATCCTAATGATGAATATAATTTTGAACAATTAGCCAGATCTGAGATCGTGAAAGTAAACCTGAATGGTACAGTATCGTCATGGATGGCTCCTAAAATGTATTCAGACATCTCCTTTTCTCCAGATGGCGAATATGTGATGGTTACACATTTAAAAAAACCATTTTCCTACCTGGTTCCATACTACAGATTCCCTTCTGAAACCAACATTTACGATAAGAATGGGCAGCTAGTGAACATGATCAATGAGGTACCATTGATTGAAGATTTGCCAAAAGGTTTTATGGCAGAAAGAGAAGGCAAACGAGATTGGAGCTGGAGAAGTGATCGTCCTGCAACCTTAACGTATGTTGTAGCTCTTGATGGCGGAGATCCTGAAAAAGAAGTTGAATACCGAGATGAATATTTCCAACTTGAAGCGCCATTTAAAGGGGAAGGAACATCACTCATCAAACTTAAGAATCGTGCAAGCGGAATCACCTGGGGCGATGATGATACTGCCTTAGCGAACGATTACTGGTGGAATACCAGGAATACGAAAACCTATGTTTTCGATCCATCCAATACCTCCCAGAAGCCGGAAATCATTTTTGACAGAAATTATCAGGATGTATATAGCGATCCAGGTAGATTCGTAATGTCCAAAAATAAATGGGGACGTTCTGTACTTGAACTTGAAAAAGATGAAGCTTTCCTGATGGGATCAGGTTTTACAGAGGATGGCCAATTTCCTTTCGTGGACAAAATCGATCTAAGTTCTGGTGAAACTGAACGCATGTACCAGTCTGAACTAAAAGATCAAAAAGAAGGCCTGGTGGAAGCCCTGGACATTGATCAAGGTAAGATCCTGGTTCGTATAGAGTCTTCTACCGAGTATCCTAATTACTTTATCAGAGATATAGATTCTAAGAATGAACTTACCCAGATCACCAATTTCAAGAATC
This sequence comes from Christiangramia marina, assembly GCF_048285865.1. Taxonomy (NCBI): domain Bacteria; kingdom Pseudomonadati; phylum Bacteroidota; class Flavobacteriia; order Flavobacteriales; family Flavobacteriaceae; genus Christiangramia; species Christiangramia marina. The sequence continues at coordinate 525,306 of NZ_JBLVTK010000002.1, forward strand.
CTTTTAAATCTCTGGAAGAAGTTCATAAGGAAGTGATCACTTATAAGAGAGATGACGGTCTGGAACTAAATGCCACTCTTTATCTTCCTGCCGGTTATGATATGTCTAACCCGGAAAAACTTCCTATGTTCATGTGGGCATATCCAAGAGAATTCAAGGACAAAAATTCAGCTTCTCAGAACACTTCCAATGCTAATGATTTTACATATCCATATTACGGTTCGCCAGTATATTGGGTGAACAGAGGTTACGTAGTGCTTGATGATGCCTCGTTCCCAATAGTAGGAGAAGGTGATGAAGAACCTAATGACACATTCAGAAAGCAATTGGTGGCAAATGCGAAAGCGGCTATAGATGCTGTGGATGAAAGAGGATTTGTAGATCGTGATCGAGTAGCTGTTGGCGGGCACAGTTATGGCGCTTTCATGACTGCTAATCTCCTTTCTCATTCAGATTTATTTGCTGCAGGAATCGCTCGAAGTGGTGCTTACAATCGTACCCTTACTCCATTTGGATTTCAAAGCGAAGAAAGAAATTACTGGGAAGCTCCGCAAATTTATAACACCATGTCACCTTTTATGCATGCAGAAAAAATGGATACTCCACTATTGATGATCCATGGGGAAGCAGATAATAACTCGGGGACTTATCCTATGCAAAGTGAACGTTACTTTAATGCACTTAAAGGACTTGGAGCCACCGCAAGATTGGTGATGTTACCCAAGGAAAGTCATGGTTATAGCGCAAAGGAATCTGTACTGCACGTACTATGGGAACAGGATCAATGGCTGGAAAAATATGTGAAGAATAGAGAAATCAGAGCTAATAACGAACAGCAGGAAGCTGGGAATTAATATATTTTCCTCTTCGGAATAAAAAGCCCCTGGGATAACCCGGGGGCTTTTTTTGTACCAAAAAAGAAAGCGCAGCTGCTACCAACAACTACGCTCTCTTCAACCTAACCAATAAATCAACCATTAGAGGAGTCCTCTAAACTTATTAACCTCAACTTTAGCTTTGAGATCATGTAACAAATTATATAACCCGAAGAATGTTCTGCTCATGTAAAGGAAATGTCTGCTTCCTCGATTTCCATTCATACGACGTAATTCCGGATCCTTGGAATATTTTTCACTTAGCTGTGAAAGATTATCCCAGAATTCTTTATCTGTAAAATCGAATACTTCAGATTGATACGGAGTTGAAAACATCGCAAACATCTCGTAAAACATTTCAGAGAAAAACTTTGTCTCCTTATCTGTATCTTTTTCCTGAAGAATTTCCAGTTCCAATAATCTTCCGTGGAAATAATCTGAATTATTAAGATTATTACGATCTGTCAATGAGAAATATGGAGTATAAAAATCATCTGGAATTTGTTTAATACAACCAAAATCAATGGCGATCAGATTATTCTCAGAATCCACCATAAAATTTCCAGGATGTGGATCTGCATGTACCATTTGTAATCCATGGATCTGGAACATATAAAAATCCCAAAGTGCCTGTCCTACTTTATCTGCAAGCTCCTGTGAAGTATTCTGTTTTGAAAACTCACTAAGGTGCATTCCATTCATCCAGTCCATCGTAATGATTCGTTCACTGGAAAGATCCTCATAATACTTCGGAAATTTGATATTAGGAATATGAGCAGCTGCTTTGGAAATGTGTTTGCTTTGCTTCACTTCCAGAATATAATCTGTTTCTTCCATTAATTTTCCCTCGACTTCCTTGAAATACTTTTCAGAATCTTTTGCTGAAAGATTGAACATCTTCAGAGCGATTGGTTTTACCATCGCAAGATCTGAACTGATACTATCTGCAACCCCCGGGTATTGGATTTTCACAGCAAGTTTTTTCCCATCTTTTGTCGCCTTGTGTACCTGACCGATACTGGCGGCATTTACCGACTGGGTTGCAAAAGTATCATATAGTTCTTCCGGATATGCTCCGTTATATTTCTTAAATGTTTTTCTAACCAATGGTGCCGAAAGTGGCGGCACGCTAAATTGTGCCAGGCTAAACTTTTCTACGTAAGCGCCAGGAAGCAAATTCTTCTCCATCGATAGCATTTGAGCTACCTTTAAAGCACTTCCTTTTAGACTTTTAAGTCCGTCATAAATATCTGTGGCGTTATCCTCGTCCAACTCATCACGAGTTAGTTCAGAATTAAATGCCTTTTTACCGTAATATTTGATGTAATTCCCACCAATCTTTACACCGGTCTGAACCAGTTTGCTGGTACGGCCAATTTTGCCTGTTGGAATTTTATCTATCGTTTTCATAGTCTTTTAATTAGGCCATTCGTTCTTTCCATAAGAACTTTCCGAAGTCTACCACACGTTCCAAAGGAGTATTATCAAATAGATCAAATACGGTATGTACAGATTTTTCAATTGCAACGTCTGTACTTTCAAAGGATGGGGAATTGTCCTCCATCCAGAATTTTAGCAGGAATAGAAATTGAACCCATACACCTTCACTAAAAATACTTTCGCTCTGCTCAAATAGTTTAAAAGATTTTTCGCTATTACCATCAGCAATCAATTCTTTGGCGAAACTGCGCATCTTTCTACGTAAACCTTTCAGTTGTTCCAGGTTCTTCATTCGGTCTTTATGCTCACTAAGTGCGTAGAGTACGTAACTTCGGTTTGCAGTTAAAATCTCGAAAAATGTGTAGAAAAAAGTGAGCAGCTTTTCACGATTATTGAATGAATAATAATCTGGCGACTTTTCCATGACAGATAGAGTGTTGTCAAAAAACTTATCCCAAATCTTCTTTCTTAAACCATCAAAACTTCCGAAGTATTCATAAAATTCCTGTTCGGTTATATCATTCACTTTAGCAAACTTATATACGCTTCTTGGAGTACTTTCATTTACAAGTACATAATCCATGTAGATTGCTATGAGCTTATCCTCACTTGGCTTCTTCTTCACCTTACTATTTCCTGTTGCCTTTGCCATAATTATTATTTCTTTTCCAAAGATACTACTTTGTTTAAGTATTTTTATTATTCTATAAACAAAACTTTGTTAAAAGTTATGATTCAGCTGAATACAACCACTTAGACGTATTTTTAGGATATACATTACATAGGGTGTCAGTTTGACAGCAAAGCATTATTGGTATTTTTTTTGAATCTCTCAAACCGAATAAAATTTTAAATCAAATTATATGGCAACCGGAAAAATAAATGTGTCTGTTGAAAACATATTTCCGCTTATTAAAAAGTTTTTATACAGTGATCATGAAATCTTTTTAAGGGAGCTGATCTCAAATGCAACCGATGCAACTTTAAAATTAAAACACCTTAGTAGTCTTGGTGAAGCTAATGTTGAATACGGCAATCCAACGATCGAGGTAAAAGTTAACGAGGAAAACAATACGCTGCATATTATTGATCAGGGTATTGGAATGACGAAAGAAGAGGTTAAGAAATATATCAATGAAGTAGCCTTTTCTGGAGCTGAAGAATTTCTTGATAAATACAAAGACTCTGCGAAGGATAGTGGAATTATAGGCCATTTTGGTCTTGGTTTCTATTCTGCTTTTATGGTAGCGAACAAAGTAGAAATCTTAACTAAATCTCATAAAGATGAACCTGCAGCTCACTGGATTTGTGAAGGAACTACAGAATTCACACTTGAAGATGCTGAAAAGTCGACCCACGGAACTGAAGTGATCCTGCATATTAACGATGAGGATAAAGAATTTCTAAAAGAGAGCAGAATCCAGGAACTTTTGGTGAAGTATAATAAGTTTATGCCTATCCCAATTAAGTTTGGTACCAGGGAAGAAACCTTACCTCTCCCTGAAGATGCTAAAGAGGATGCTAAGCCAGAAACAAAGACTGTTGATAATATCATCAACAATCCAAATCCTGCATGGACAAAGCAACCTACAGATCTAGAGGAAAAAGACTACAATGATTTCTATAAGGAATTGTATCCAATGCAATTCGAAGATCCATTATTTCATATCCACTTAAATGTAGACTATCCTTTTAACCTGACAGGAATTCTTTATTTCCCGAGAATGGCACAGGATATGAACATTCAGAAGGATAAGATCCAGTTATACCAGAACCAGGTTTATGTAACCGATAACGTGGAAGGTATCGTACCGGAATTCCTTACAATGCTCCGTGGAGTGATCGATTCTCCAGATATTCCACTTAACGTGTCAAGATCTTATTTACAGGCTGATGGAGCTGTTAAGAAGATCTCTAGTTATATCACACGTAAAGTAGCGGACAAACTGAAAAGTTTATTCAACAACAATCGTGAAGATTTTGAGAAAAAATGGAATGATATCAAGATCGTGATCGAATACGGAATGCTTTCCGAAGATAAATTCTTCGAAAAAGCTGATAAATTCGCGCTGTATCCAACTACGGAAAATGAATTTTTCACTTTTGAAGAGTTGAAAGAAGCGATCAAGGATAATCAAACCGATAAGGATGATAAACTAGTTGTTTTATATGCTTCTAATAAAGACGAGCAACATAGTTATATCCAGGCAGCTAAGGATAAAGGCTACAAAGTACTAATGCTGGACAGTCCTATCGTCTCTCACCTGCTTCAAAAGCTTGAAACAACTCATGAGAATATCTCATTCGTAAGAGTAGATTCAGATCACGTAGATAACCTTATCAAGACAGATGATGAGAAAATCTCAAAATTATCTGATGAAGAAAAGGAACAGCTTAAAGGTGATTTTGAAAAAGTAATTCCTGCGGAAAAGTATACAATCCAGATGGAAGCAATGGATAGCACTGCTGCGCCTTTGATCATTACACAACCGGAATTTATGCGTAGAATGAAAGAGATGCAGCAAACCGGTGGTGGCGGAATGTTTGGAATGGGTAATATGCCTGAAATGTATAACCTTGTGGTTAACACCAATCACGAGTTAATAAATAATATTCTAAACACCAAAACTGAGAAGAAACAGCAACGTTTGATCAAGCAATCGCTAGACCTTGCGAGATTATCTCAAAATCTTTTGAAAGGTGAAGAACTCACTGATTTTATTAAAAGAAGTTTCGATATGGTAAAGTAATCACTTTACTCTCGACTAACAAAGCCGCTGAATTACAGCGGCTTTTTTTATGAACCAGTAAATTAAATAACATGAAGAAAATCATTGCACTATTCTTAATTGCCAGCATCGTAAGCTGTAAAAATTCTTCCGAAGAAGAAAGAATCCCTGTTGACCCTGATAATGGTATTGGAGATGGCGCAGGACCTCCTCAGGTACTAAGTTTTTCGGAAAATATCGAAGAGGCTCACAACAAGACTGCCTTCAAAATGAAGGAAGCAGTTTCTTTCGATATTCAGCTAAACTTTGGAGGTTCAGAAAGGCTTAAGGCAAAACTGGCTATGAATACAAACTCAAGTGGAATCAGAATCGAGAACAATAATGGTTCTACCATAATTTTTGATGGAAGTAAGGTGGCCATATCACCAGATTCCAGTGCTACAAATGGCGCTCGTTTTGATATATTTACCTGGCAGTATTTCTTTGCTATGCCTTTTAAACTTACAGATCCAGGTACCGTTTGGGAAGAATCAAGCCAGCGCAAACTTGATAGCCTGGAATACCCATCCTCAAAACTAACTTTTAAGAGTAACACGGGAGATTCACCAGATGACTGGTATGTGGTTTATCAGGACGATAAAAGCAAGTTGGTAAAGGCTGCGGCTTATATTGTGACCTTTGGCACAGATAAGTCTAAAGCTGAAGAAAATCCACATGCGATCGTCTATAGCGATTATGAGACAGTCGAAGATGTGAGTTTCGCCACTACCTGGAGTTTCCACAACTGGAATGAAGAAAGCGGATTAGGAGATAAAATTGGAGAGGCTAAGATCTCGAATATACAGTTCTTTCAACCTGAAGTGAATTATTTTCAGATACCCGAAAACTCAAAAGAGGTTAAGAAATAAGCTAAACATTCTCTGGAATAGCAGACATGCTTAAGTTCTTATAAATGATCTGGTAAAATTGCTGCACATCATATGGTTTTATAATGATGTCGCTCATCCCTGCGGATTGGATCTCCTCACGAATTTCTTCTACCTCTACAGCCGTTAAAGCTACAATAGGCAGATGTTTATTAAAGGTACGTATTTCACTGGTAGCTTCCAGTCCGCTAATTCCAGGCATATTCACATCCATAAGGACAAGATCGTAATTAGATTCCCTGACCATTTCTATCGCTGTAGTACCATCGCCTGCAACTTCACACTCAAAATCCTTCTTCTCAAGAATTCTTTTGGTAACTACCTGATTGATTCGGTTATCATCAACGATCAGGATACGTTTTTTACCATGCAAAGCAAGTTGATCCAGATCATCTTCTATAACCGGAACTTCAGCTTTAGTGTGATCAATTCCGAAGTCTATAGTAAAACTAAATGACGAACCTTCCCCTTCTTTAGTATCCAGTTTGATCTTAGAACCAAAGAGTTTCAGTAATTTTTTCACAATAGGTAAACCTAGTCCAGTTCCCTGATAATTATAATTACTATTCTCTAATTGCGAGAATTCCTCAAAGATTATCTTCTTCTTACTTTCAGGTATCCCTGGACCATTATCCTCAATTACAAAATGAATCTTCGCGGAATCTGTATTTTCCTCCAGATGATTAATGCTGATTTTAATAAGGCCACGCTCGGTGAACTTCATAGCATTACCAACCAGATTCATAAGGACCTGCGACAAACGAACAGAATCGCCTATGAGGTATGATGGAATTTGATCGTCAATATCCAGATTGATCTCATTCTTATTCTGTACTCTCGTAAATTCAAAACTATTTACAATACTACTTAGAAGCTCTCGAATGTTGAATGATACACTCTCTAGTTTAACTTCATTGCTTTCCATCTTATTCATTTGCAGAACATCGTTGATCAGCGCGAGAAGATAATCAGCAGAAAATTTTAATGATTTAAGATCAGTTTTGTGTTTTTTCAGCCTTTTATCTTCCAGTAGTAGCGAGGTAAGTCCAATTACTCCGTATAAAGGCGTTCGAATCTCGTGACTTACAGTACTGAAAAACCTGGTTTTCATCCTGGATAAATTTTCAGCCTGGTCACGTGCAGATTTATACTGCTTATTTTTCTTCTGAAGCTCGGAAATTAGATTTCGTCTATCACGGTTTATTTTGAAAAGAAACACTAGTATAAAAACCAGTACTACTGAAGAAATGACCATAATGATCACTTTTTCCTTAGAACGGTCTATCAATTCATCCTTGAGGCTCTGTTCCCTCTGGGCAATTTCAAGATCCTTTTCATACTCTGATAGTTTGAATTTCGCATCAGCGATTTCCATCTCCCGAACTTTTTCATTCTCGAATATAAGATCGTTGAATTCGGTAAACTTTCTTTGCGCATTGAAAGCTCCCTGATAATCACCCTCCTTTTCGAGAAACCCAGCATAATATTTGTAGGCCTCAGCCGCTGTAATATACAGGCTGTCCTTTTCAGCTAACTGCAGTGACTTATCGTAATATACGTGAGCGGAATCAAATGCCTTTTTATGCGCATAATATCTTCCATGCAGCATATACATTTGAGATAACCAGGAATTGTAACGGGAATCGTTTTCCTGAACCTCATCCAGCATTAGTTCAAGTGCACGATCTAAATATGGAAATGCTTTGTCATATTGATTTGCATCAAGATAGGTCCATCCAATATTGGTGGTTGGCGCAATGAGCTCTTCCTTCATATTTAGCTCTTTTGCGAGCTTTATAGCTTTATTATAATAAGAGATCCCTTCGTCCCTAAATGCTGGGTTCTCAGATAGGGCATTCCCGAGATTATTATAGGAAGTTAAGATTATGGAATCATTTCCAGTCTTTTCGGCATATTCCAGACCAAAGGTATAATTCTGCCGGGCACGTGCTAGATCTTTTGTATCCGAATATATATGTCCCAGGGAATGATAAGCTCGAGAAACATAAAGGTTATTCTCCTTTTCTTTTGCTAAAGTGACAAGATCGTAAGCTTTGTCTACCGCTTGCTGATACTGGTATTTTAAAATATCCTCATTGACTTTTTCAAGCAGAGTTTGAAGTGTATCTTTCGGTTTTTCGCGGCTATGCTGCGCATGAGTAACGCTGAAGCATAAAAAAAACAAGAGAAAATAAACTGAAACGTTTGTTTTCAATTAATTTATATTAGGTTATCGATAGATTTTGGACGCTGAAATTACTCCATTTAAAGTACTTACACAACTAAAATTTTCAAAAAACGTCTAACTATTAACAATTTAGCTAAGCATTTATTTGCATTATCTTCACCAAAAATCCTAATTATGGAAAATCCGTGGCATCTTTATCTAATGTCCATTATGTACATTTTCGCAGGAATAATGCATTTTTTAAAACCTAAAATTTATATGCGCATTATGCCAAGATACCTGCCTGCCCACAAACAGCTGGTTTTACTCAGTGGTCTCGCTGAAATCCTTCTTGGAATTGGATTATTATTTACTTCAACACGAAACGCTTCCATCTATGGAATCGTGATCATGCTGCTTATTTTTTTACTGGTACACTTTTATATGCTGTCTTCAAAAAAGGCCGCAGCAGGAATTTCTCGCTGGATTTTAATTGCACGAATTCCCCTACAGTTTGTTCTTATCTGGTGGGCACTATTTTACCTTATATAGACTTATGGAAACCATAGAATTGCAGAACGCAAATCTGCTGTATTTAGAGAATTTTCTAAGTAATGAACAGGCTGATAAATTCTTTGATAAGTTACTGCATTATGAGCACTGGCGGCAGGATCATATTAAAATGTTTGGTAAGGAAATACTTCAACCAAGACTTACCGCTTTATTCAGTGATCATAACAATGCATATACCTATTCTGGTCTTACAATGTATCCGGAGCTATTTCCTCCCTATTTGACAGTTATTAAGGAACGTTGTGAAAAAATTTGCAAACAGTCTTTCAATACCTGCCTGGCGAATCTCTATCGCAATGGTCAGGACAGTATGGGCTGGCATGCCGATGATGAAAAAGAGCTTGGAACCAATCCTGTAATTGCTTCAGTAAGTATTGGTGAGCCCCGCATGTTTCATCTAAAGCATCGAAAAGATAAGAACCTTACCTACAAAAAAAGGCTACAACACGGTAGCCTTTTAGTAATGAGAGGTGAAACTCAGAAATTCTGGAAACATCAATTGCCTAAAACAAAAAAACAGATTGGCCCCAGAATAAATCTTACATTTCGAAAAATATATTAAGAGTAAATATCATTTAACACCTTTGCAAGTCTTAGTCCGCCTTTTTGCAACTGGGCCAACACCTGCGGCATATGATCATACATATATCTATATCCTAGCTTTTCACCATTCTCTACCCCGTCATATAGATCCTCTGCCATATCTCTCGATTCATAAACCCAGTCCAGTAATTCACCTTTCTGTATTGATGCCTTTTGTTTTTTGCTAAGCCTGCCTGTGTTCATCGCTAATTCGGTATAGCTCATCTGGTAAAAATTGATCATCTCACTATCCCAAACCCTGTGAATGTTCGAACCATCATTAAACCATCGCACCTGAATATCGTTTCCTCCTTTATCTTCAGAATGTCCTGTATGGAATGGCTGATGCAGGTCTCCTACAAAGTGGACGAGCATTTTTAAATGAAACTGCTTCTCCTCCCTGGAAGCCGACTTATCCTTTAATACTTTCACGCATTTTCTTATCGCATGCACCAGGTCACCATCTTCACTTGCTTCAGCTTCGATATAAGTATCCTGCTCTGGATCAATGTTTACATAGTGCCAGGGCCCATATTTTCTATATGCAGCATCGCTTTTAATGTCATCTGCGTAATTAGCCACAAATGCAAGTCCATGGCCATCCAGTAAATCATTAATCGCCTTCTGGGCTTCTTTAGATAAGTGACTTTGTGCAATCTCTGCAGTTGCACGATGACCTGTTTTCCCCCAATCTGAATCAGCTGCATGACCTTTAGCACACATTAGGAAAACGGAAAAAAGAAATAAAATTTTTTTCATAGTAGTAATTTATAGAATCCAAATATAAGGCTCCCAATAAAATTTTAATGTTAAGAATTGAAATTCATTAG
>NZ_JBLVTK010000002.1:535469-542629 GCF_048285865.1 Christiangramia marina
TCACATGACTGAAGAAAAAACTATCACTGGATTTAATGGATATATTATGCTATTCGCATTCTTGATCCTTTTGTTTGGAAGTATTATTGCCATTTTCAATACCGGTAGTCCAGTATGGGCATTGGGAGTACTCCTCGCTTTTCTTATAGTTCCCGGCCTTATCCTGGTGAATCCAAATGAGTCTAGAGTACTTCTGCTTTTTGGTGATTATAAAGGAACTGTTAAAGAAAATGGACTTTTCTGGGTGAATCCGTTCTACACCAAAAAGAAGATCTCGTTAAGAGCGAGAAATTTTGACAGTGAAAGATTAAAAGTGAATGATAAGCTTGGTAATCCAGTAATGATAAGTACCATTCTGGTTTGGAGGGTTCAGGATACTTTCAAAGCTTCATTTGATGTAGATAATTTTGAAAATTTCGTAGTAGTGCAGACTGATGCAGCCGTTCGGAAATTAGCCAGTTTATACCCATATGATAACTTTGCAGATGAAGGTCTGGACGAGGATATAACCTTGAGGTCCAGTGTAAATGAGGTAAGCGATGCTTTGGAAAAAGAGCTGGAGGAACGATTGAATATTGCTGGAATTGAAGTTCTCGAAGCACGTATTGGATATCTTGCCTATGCAAATGAAATTGCCAGCGCGATGTTGAAGAGACAACAGGCTACGGCAATTGTGGCTGCCAGGCATAAGATCGTAGAAGGTGCAGTTAGTATGGTGGAAATGGCACTCGAGGAACTTAGCAGAAAAGAAGTAGTTGAACTGGATGGAGAACGAAGAGCTGCAATGGTTAGTAATCTTATGGTGGTGTTATGTGGAGATCGGGATGCGACACCCGTTGTGAATGCCGGAACTTTGAATCACTAGAATGCGCATATTCAAGGAGAACCAGAGATTCAGACAATGGTGGCTCATTATTGTTTTAATCACTAATGTACTTGCTAGTGCACTCCCGCTTTTTTCTGAAATATATTTAAATAAGGTACGGCTAGAAAGTCTGATCGCGCCAATAATTAGTTTACTGGTTTTTGTTCTGATATTAATTCTGAATCTTGAAACAAGGGTTAACAGCAAAGGAATTAGTGCAGGCTTTGAACCTTTAGCTTTCTTCAGAAGAAATTATAACTGGGATGAGATTCAGGAATGTTTCGTAAGAACCTATGCACCTGTTTCTGAACATGGAGGATAGGGAATTCGAGGCTTCGGAAGAGCAAAAGCATATAACGTTTCAGGTAACAAAGGCATACAGATCATCACAAAAACTAATGAACGCTTTTTAATTGGTACAGAAAAACCTGATCTGGCAAAAAGAGCGATCAACAAGAATTTTGAAAACTATAAAAAATGAAGAAATTAATTTGTTTTGTTTTGCTGATCATTTCTTCGCTTACCACAGTAGCGCAGGATACAACATTTACAGAAACTGAATTAAGCATCGATAAATTTACAGATGGTACATTAAGCTTACCGACCGAGGAAAATAATAAATACCTCATCATTTTCATCCAGGGGTCTGGCCCTACAGATAGAAATGGAAATCAGCCTATGTTGCAGAATGACGGAATAAAGAAAATAGCCCGGGAACTGGCAGGCAATGGTATTGCTTCTTTTAGATATGACAAACGAATCTTTAAGGCACAAGAACTTCAGTTAAGTGAGAAAGATATGATCTTTGAGGATTTTGTAGAGGATGCGAAAAATGTAGTAATGCATTTCAGAAAAGAAGAAAAATTCAGCAACATTGTCATAGCGGGACACAGCGAAGGTAGTCTTATTGGGATGCTGGTCGCTCAGGAAAATGCTGATGCCTTTATTTCATTAGCTGGCGCTGCAGATCCTATTGACGAGATCATTACGGAGCAGGTCACGAACATGGCTCCTGAATTAGGAGTGAGTGCCCGTACCGCTTTTGATGAATTGGCAGAAAACGGAAGAACTTCTAACTATAGTCCCATGCTGGAAGCAGTGTTCAGACCTTCAGTTCAGCCATTTATGGCGAGCTGGATGAAATATGACCCTTCAGAAGAAATCAGTAAACTTGAGATCCCCATCCTTGTAGTAAATGGTACCTCAGATATTCAGGTGAGTGAAGAGCAGGCTCAAAAGCTGGCAGAGGCGAATGAGAATTCAGAATTAGTAATTCTGGATCAAATGAATCACATTTTTAGAAAAATTGAAGCAAAAGATCGACTGGTAAATTCAAAATCATATAATGAGCCAAACTTACCTTTGCACCCCGAGCTAATTTCAATTTTAACTGAATTTGTAAAGGAACTTAACTAAATTATGGGTAAGAAAAAGGCATTCGCACTTCGGGTAGATGAAGATATGCTAAAAGCGATCGAAAAATGGGCAGCTGATGAATTCAGAAGTACCAATGGACAGATCGAGTGGATGCTTAACAAAGCCCTGAAAGACGCAAAGCGACACCCTAAACCAAAAAACGACCAGGAATAATGTTCAAAATAGTATTTTCAGATATTGACGGTACGCTATTAAATGCCGACCGTGACCTCTCACAACTTACCATACAAACCATTAAATCTCTGGAAGAAAGAAATATTCCATTCATTTTAATTAGTTCCAGAATGCCGGCAGCCATGCGCCATCTTCAGCAAAAGCTTGGGATAGAACATCATCCAATTATCTCCTACAATGGCGGACTCATACTCGTAGATGGAAAAGCTGTGAGTTCTACGGAAATTCCCATTAGTACGTTGGAAAGCTTGCACCAATTTAATAGTGCGGATGATGTACATCTAAGTCTATTTCATGCTGATGAGTGGTATGTTCCCAGAGAAGATTTCTGGACGCGAAGAGAAATTAACAATACCAAGGTGCAACCTGCACTGCGCAGTAATGCTGAAGTTTTAGAAACCTGGAAAGCTGCTGGGAAAGGCGCACATAAGATCATGGCGATGGGTGAAGAGGAAAACATCGATAGCATCAGGGATTTCCTTATCGAAAATCATGGTAAAGATCTGCACTTATACCGAAGTAAACCAAGTTACCTTGAGATCGCACCCCGAAAAATATCAAAGCTTACTGCCGTAGAGCATTTACTAAATGAGCATTTTCGCCTACCTCTCTCACAAAGCATGGCTTTTGGAGATAACTATAATGATAAGGAAATGCTGCAGGGTGTTGGTTTAGGAATTGCCGTAGGGAATGCCAAGCCTGAAGTGCTTGAAATAGCGCACATGGTTACCGCTTCCGGAAAGGAAGATGGAGTAGCGAAAAGTATTCGCGAGATCCTGTTGCAATAACAGAAAAGGAGACCGGCAGAAATTTTAAAAATTGTATTTTGCCGATCAACTTTTAAAAATTCTATGGAAACAACTGCCTTATTCACTAATGATGCGATCGTCTTCGGACTATTAATGATCGCTCTGGGTTTTGTGTTTTACACCTCTTCTCAAAAAGAAGGATTCTGGAGTAAATTTTATAAAGTCGTTCCCGCACTACTTATGTGCTACCTCATCCCGGCGATATTTAATTCGGTTGGACTCATCGATGATGACATTTCACAACTTTATTTTGTAGCCAGTCGATACCTTTTACCTGCGGCTCTGGTCTTAATGACTTTAAGTATAGACCTGAAGGCAATATTTAACCTGGGTCCCAAAGCTCTTATTATGTTCTTTGCCGGAACCCTTGGTATCGTTCTTGGGGGACCGCTAGCTATTTTACTCATCTCTGTATTTTCTCCGGAAACGGTAGGCGGTGTTGGTCCAGATGCAGTTTGGCGTGGCCTCTCTACAATTGCAGGTAGTTGGATTGGTGGTGGTGCGAACCAGGCCGCAATGCTCGAGATCTACGAATACAATCAGGATCTTTATGGAGGGATGGTTCTTGTCGACATTATCGTTGCCAACCTCTGGATGGCTGTTGTCTTGATGGGAATCGGGAAAAATGAAGCAATTGATCGATGGCTACAGGCAGACAATTCAGCCATTGAAGAACTGAAAGTTAAAGTTAGCACTTACGCTGAAAGCGTTAACAGGATTCCAATGCTACCGGATTTTATGATCATGCTGGCGTTGGCATTTGGTGCAGTTGGTATAGCACATTGGGGAGCAGATGGAATTTCTACATACCTAACCGCGAATTTTGATATTTTCAATGATGGTAAAAGTGCACTTTCCTCCTTTTCTTCCCAGTTCTTCTGGATGATCACGATCGCTACGGCCCTGGGTATCATGTTCTCGTTTACCAAATTTAAAAAATATGAAGGTGCTGGTGCCAGTAAAATTGGAAGCATATTTATCTATATTCTCGTTGCCACCATTGGCATGAAAATGGACCTGACTTCAGTATTTGATAATCCCGGACTTCTGGCGATAGGTCTCGTATGGATTCTAATTCATGTGATCGTACTGGTTATTACTGCGAAGCTTATAAAGGCCCCATACTTTTTCCTTGCGGTAGGAAGCCAGGCCAACGTAGGTGGTGCAGCCTCAGCTCCGGTAGTTGCAGCAGCCTTTCACCCATCGCTTGCTACGGTAGGTGTTCTACTGGCAGTCTTTGGCTATGTGGTGGGTACTTATGGCGCTATTTTGTGTACAATTTTAATGCAATTAGCGGCTACCAGTTAGTAATAAACAGAAAAATATAAGATATTTGCGCACTTTAAAACTGCATTCCACAATGAAAAAATTAGCTCTTCTTTTAGTTATTCTGATCAGCATTAGTGCCTGTTCTGAAAAAGAAAGCAACCTGATTGTAAACGGAGAGATCAAAGGTCTGAAAAAAGGAACTTTGTATCTTCAAAAAATTGAAGACACTGCATTGGTAAATGTAGACTCAGTTCAGGTAACCGGAGATCCAAATTTTTCTATGGAAACCTATCTGGAGAGTCCCCAGATTATGTACCTGTATCTTGAAAAGGTTGACAACAACCAGTACGATGATCGTATAGATTTCTTCGCAGATCAAGGGCAGATCACTATCAACACAAAACTGGATAAGTTTGAAACCAGTGCAGAAGTAATTGGGTCTGTGAACCAGGAGAAGTTAATTGAATACCGGAAAATGATAAGCAGGTTTAATGATCAAAACCTGGATTTAATTAAGGCAAGTTTTGAAGCAGAAAAAGATCAGGATGAGGAGAAACTCATGGAGATCGACCAGAAGTATGATAAATTACTACGTAGAAAGTATCTCTATACTGTAAATTTCGCACTGAATAACAAACAACATGAAATAGCACCCTATCTTGCACTATCTGAAGTTTTTGATGCTAACATCAAGTACCTGGATACTATTTATAATTCTCTGGAACCAAAGATCAAGAAGTCCAAGTATGGTGAGGAATTGAAAAGCTTTCTGAAGGAACGTAGAAAAGAAGAAAAACTTGAAGATAAAGTGCAGGCGCAGGAAGTGGAAAATTCCTAGTTGAGAAAAAGAACTACTTAAAGGAGCCATTTGGCTCCTTTTTTTATTTCTTAATATTTCTTTGGGTCAAAAGAAGAACAGTGTTCCATATTTTGTAGAAAAAACAAATATGAATAAAACGAATACCGAATATGACCTGATCTGTGCCGGTGGAGGTATTATGAGTGCAAGCCTTGCTCTTATGCTGAAATTAATAGATCCGGAAATTAAGATTATCATCTTTGAACGATTAGATAAGATCGCACAGGAAAGTACAAAGGCATGGAATAATGCAGGTACTGGACATTCAGCATTCTGTGAGCTGAACTATACTCCGGAGCAGGAAGATGGCTCTGTAGATATTTCCAAAGCTATTGATACCTTTCAGCAGTTTGAAAAATCGAAACAGTTCTGGGCGCATTTAACCAGTGAGAAATTAATAAAAGACCCCAAGAGTTTTATTCATAGCATTCCGCATCATGCATGGGTGCGAGGCGAAGATAATGTCGAATTTCTTGAGAAGAGGTTCGAGCGTATGAGTTCTGAATTCATGTTTGAAGAAATGGAATTCACCAAAGATCATGAAACGATGAAAAAGTGGTTCCCGCTAATTATGAAAGATCGTGAACCTGATGAAAAAATGGCGGCAACCCGTATGGAATTGGGAACTGGCGTTAACTTCGGTTCTCTTACTGAACAATATTTTGAACTTTTAGAAAATCATTTTAAAGTTCCGGTTATAAGAAACACGGAGGTTCTGGACATTGATCCAGATGGACCCGAAGACTGGTCGGCTATAGTTAAAGATCTGAATACAGGTGAAAAATCATACTACGACGCAGAACACATTTTTATAGGTGCTGGAGGAGGCGCTTTGCCCCTATTACAAAAAGTCAAAATCCCAGAAAAAAATGGGTATGGTGGCTTTCCTGTAAGCGGACAGTGGCTTTCTTGTACAAATAGAGATATAATCGAGCAACATGATGCTAAAGTTTATAGTAAGGCTGGTGTGGATGCACCTCCAATGTCTGTACCTCATCTGGATTCGAGATTCATTGATGGTAAGAAAGAATTGCTTTTTGGGCCATTTGCAGGTTTCAGTACCAAATTTCTTAAAGAAGGTTCCATTCTTGACCTGCCTAAATCCTTACGTTTTGACAATATTCCATCTATGTGGGGAGTTTTCTGGCACAATCTTCCGCTTACCACCTACCTTATCGACCAGGTGCGAATGAGTCACGAAGACCGGGTAGATGAATTAAAGGTTTTTCTGAAAGATGCTAAGCCGGAGGATTGGGAATTAAAAGTGGCCGGCCAGCGAGTTCAGATCATTAAACGAGATAAAGAGCAAGGAGGAGTATTGGAATTTGGAACAGATGTAGTGCATAGTAAAGATGGTAAAATAACAGCTTTACTTGGAGCTTCACCGGGAGCTTCTACTGCTGTTCATATTATGCTGGAAGTTATGCAGATTGCATTTCCAGAAAAAGTAAGAACTAAAGTTTGTCGTAAACAATTGGATAAAATGATTCCATTCTGGAATAGAGATGTTCGTGAAGACAAGGATGGCTTCAAAGCTGTTCAGGAGCGCACCAGTAAGTTGCTGCAACTTGACGCCCTGCACTAAGAATAAAATTCTGATTACAAAATTAGGCCTCTCAAATTAGAGGCTTTTTTTATATCGTAAGAAATTGGCTTCCGATTCTAGCTAAGAACTAGCGTAAACCGAATATTCTTCAAACAAAAAAGCTTCCCCTTTCAGGAAAGCTTTTCATTAAGAGCCGATGGA
>NZ_JBLVTK010000002.1:542688-557269 GCF_048285865.1 Christiangramia marina
TCGGCAACTTATTAAAGTGCATTCAGTTTCTCGACAAGGTCTTTCGCCTTCTTCTCAAGATCCTTTTCGATATCTCTAAAGTGTTTCTGTTTATTTTCAACGTCACGTCGATTGATCTCTCTGATCAATTCATCGTAATCGCTGATAGCTTCGTCCACAATAGCTTCAGACTTATTGTCATCTTTCTTCGGGTTAGCCATTTGGTGAATATAAGCGGCATCGATGATGTCCCCCATTACATAATTCACGTTTTTCTTAAGCAGTCTTTTACTAGCCATTATCATTTAATTTCGGCTGCGAATTTAAACTATTTTTCGAAATGAAAATGATTTTATCAAAATTTAATTCTGATATTTTTTCAGAATATCGAGTGCTTCAGGCATATGTCTCGAAGCGCTCATACTATTGAACCTGTGCAGTAGTTTACCATCCTTACCAAAAACAAAGGTTTCTCTTCCAGGAAGTAGCCCCAGAAGACTGGCTTTCACAGTAAATGCGTTTCTTGCATGTTTGTCTCTATCAGAAAGGAAAATGTATGGCAAATTATACTTTTCACTGAATTTCGCATGGGAGGCAGTAGTATCTGCACTAATCCCAATAACCTCAGCACCCAGATCCTGAAATTCCTGGTAACTATCACGAAAGCTGCAGGCTTCCTTGGTACATCCCGGAGTAAAATCCTTTGGATAAAAATAAACTACAAATGCTTTCTCACCCACAAGATCTCTAAAGTTAAATTCCTTTCGATTCTGATCCTTTAATTTAAGGTCTGGCACTAAATCTCCCTTTTTCATTATTCTCCTTTATAGGTAACATAATTACGCGGGGTCTCATATAGCGTAACTTCCAAATCGTGTGTTTTTTGAATTTGTTTCCTAAGTTTATTCCATATGACTACCGAAATATTCTCAGCAGTGGGATTGAGATTTTCAAACTCAGCCACTTCAATATTCAGATTCTTATGATCAAATTGATCTTCAACTTCAGTTCTAATAAGATCCTTAAGGATTTTTAAATCCATCACAAAACCAGTTTCCGGATCGATATTACCAGTCACAGAGACAATCAACTCATAATTATGACCATGATAATTTGGATTACTGCATTTCCCAAAAACCTCGAGATTCCTGGCATCATCCCAGTCCTTTCTATACAATCGATGGGCTGCATTAAAATGAGCTTTTCTGTGAACGGTTACTCTCATTGCTGAATGTGTGAATAATATTTATCAAAGATGATCTTAAACCACTCCGTATAAATAAATGGGTTGGCTTGCATATCCTTTTCTATAGCTTCCAGAGACATCCACTTCCACTCTGCTACCTCATCTGGATTCAAATCTGGCTTACCTTCAAAATATCCTACGAGAATATGGTCGAATTCATGCTCCGTAAGACCATTATCAAATGGTGCTTTATAAATAAAAGAAATGGTGTCTTTAAGTTCTGTTGAGAAACCCATCTCTTCCTGCAATCTACGCTTTCCAGCTTCAATATTGGATTCCCCCTCACGCTGATGACTGCAACAGGTGTTTGTCCAAAGACCAGGTGAATGATATTTCGACAAAGCTCTTTGTTGAATCATCAATTCATGCTTATCATTAAAAACAAATACTGAAAAGGCTCTGTGAAGCAATGCTTTTTCGTGGGCTTCGATCTTCTCCATCAGCCCTATTTGCTCATCTTTTTCGTTAACTAATATTACTTTTTCCTGCGCCATTATTAAATTTGAAGCTCAAATGTACAAAATCAGGGTTTTGTTTCATAAGGATGCCGATTAAGCAATTCCTAAAGTTTTCCGAAGAATACAGCCAGTCTAAACTTCATTTCAATCAGTTCCTCCAAAACCATCAATCCCGTGTTTACGTATATATGTTTGCGAATTGTTGGGGAAACGATCGCTATGAAAAAAATGGAGTCTTTGAGGGACTCCTTTTTCATTTCATTAAACTTCAATTCATGCAATCATTCAAAAAAATTAGCACGCGCATAAATCCTTAAAATAATCTTACTTTTGCAGCTGCAAATATCCGTTATGAAGCAGTACCAGAAAGAGATTAATAAAAGAAGAACATTCGGGATCATATCTCACCCAGATGCCGGTAAAACTACCTTAACTGAAAAACTACTCTTGTTTGGAGGAGCCATCCAGGAAGCTGGGGCTGTAAAATCTAACAAGATAAAAAAAGGAGCTACGAGTGACTTTATGGAGATCGAACGTCAACGTGGGATCTCGGTAGCGACATCTGTACTTGCTTTTGAATACAGAGATATCAAGATCAATATCCTGGATACTCCCGGGCATAAGGATTTTGCTGAAGATACATTTCGAACGCTAACTGCTGTAGATAGTGTGATCGTTGTGATCGATGTTGCTAAAGGTGTAGAAGAGCAAACTGAAAAACTTGTGGAAGTTTGCCGTATGCGGAATATTCCCATGATCGTTTTTATCAATAAAATGGATCGTGAAGGAAAAGATGCTTTTGAACTCCTGGATGAAATTGAGCAAAAATTGAATCTAAAAGTAACTCCGCTTAGTTTTCCAATCGGGATGGGTTACGACTTTAAGGGAATCTATAATATCTGGGAAAAAAATGTAAACCTATTCACCGGGGATCCTAGAAGAGATATTGAAGAAACTATAGAGATTGATGACCTGCAGAATGAGGAACTTGATCAATTAATTGGTGATAAAGCTGCTAATAATTTACGTGAAGAGCTGGAATTAGCTCAAGGAGTTTACCCAGATTTTGACAGGCAGGATTACCTGGATGGTAAATTGCAACCCGTATTTTTTGGATCTGCTCTGAATAACTTCGGTGTACGCGAACTACTGGACTGTTTTATCAAAATAGCACCACCTCCCCGCCCAAAAGAAAGTGACACCCGACTTGTAAGACCAGAAGAAGAAAAGTTTACAGGTTTTGTATTTAAAATTCACGCAAATATGGATCCCAAACACCGGGATCGATTAGCGTTCATAAAAATAGTTTCAGGTAAGTTCGAACGAAATAAAAATTACTTACATGTTCGGAACAATAAGAACATGAAGTTTTCTTCTCCAAACGCATTCTTTGCTGAGAAAAAAGAAATTGTAGACACTTCGTACCCTGGCGACATCGTAGGACTTCATGATACGGGTAGTTTTAAGATAGGTGATACATTAACTGAAGGTGAGAACCTGATGTACAAAGGTATTCCTAGCTTCTCACCAGAACACTTCAGATATATCAATAATGCAGATCCTATGAAATCCAAGCAATTGGAAAAAGGAATCGACCAGTTGATGGATGAAGGTGTTGCGCAGTTGTTTATCCTGGAACTTAATGGCAGGAAGGTGATTGGAACGGTTGGTGCGCTACAGTTCGAGGTAATTCAATACAGATTGGAACATGAATACGGGGCTAAGTGTACCTATGAAAATCTCAATGTACATAAAGCAACCTGGGTTGAAGCAGAAAATGAGAAGTCTGAAGAATTCAAGGAATTTAAACGTGTGAAGTCAAAATACCTTGCCAAAGACAAATCCGGACAATTAGTGTTTCTCGCAGATTCGCAGTTTTCACTCCAAATGACTCAGCAAAAATACCCTTCTATCAAATTCCATAGTACATCTGAATTTTAGAATTACTAGAAATATTGATAATCGTAGAAACTAAAACATCCTGAAAATAGACTTATAAAATTCACTATTTTCGGGAAAAATCTTTACTATGTCCCAGATAGATCAGTTCATTGCAGATTTCGCATCCCTCGTTTGGGGAATACCACTTGTAATTTTGTTAATTGGTGGCGGAATCTATCTCCTGATCTATTCACGTTTTTTACCTTTTCGCTATTTAGGGCATTCTGTAGAAGTACTTCGGGGGAAATATAATAACCCTGATGACCCAGGCGATATTAACCATTTTCAGGCTTTATCCACGGCGCTATCCTCCACCGTTGGAATGGGAAACATTGCGGGTGTGGCCGTTGCTATTGCAGTTGGTGGACCTGGCGCTATTTTCTGGTTATGGATAAGTGCGATCGTTGGTATGGCTACGAAGTTTTTTACCAATACCCTTGCGGTTATGTATCGTGGAAAGGATTCCGAAGGAAAGATCCAGGGGGGTGTGATGTATTTTATCGTTGAAGGGCTCGGTAAGAAATGGAAACCGATGGCTGCCTTTTTTGCGGTCGCCGGTCTGGTAGGTGCACTGCCAGTTTTCAATGTAAATCAGTTAACCCAGGCTATTAATTATATTCTGCTCGAGCCTAATGGGGTGCAAACAGGCTTTGGAACAAGTCTGGTCATAGGAATTCTCCTGACTATAATCACCACCATTGTCATTATAGGCGGATTGGATCGTATTAGCAAAACGGTTTCGAAATTAGTACCAGCAATGGTGCTTCTATATTTCATTTCTGTGGTCGCCATACTGTTCGTGCATTATGATGTGGTACTCAGTTATTTTAGCATGATCTTTACCGACGCTTTTGCTGCGGAAAATTATAAAGGTGATCCCTTGCTAGGAGGTGTTTTGGGAGGCTTGATCCTGCTTGGGATACGTAGAGGCGCATTTTCTAATGAAGCTGGAATTGGAACTGCTACGATGGCGCATGGAGCCAGTAAAACATCTGAACCTGTTCGCGAAGGGCTTATAGCTATGCTGGGACCGGCAATAGACACACTGGTTGTTTGCACGCTAACGGCAATGGCTATTCTGGTCACTGGCGTCTGGCAAACTGAAGATGTCAACGGAGTAAGCCTGACAGCGGCAGCCTTTGACGAAGCAATACCATATGTTGGAAATTATCTATTGCTGCTTTGTATACTAGCTTTTAGCGTTTCCTCGCTATTCTCCTATTCATACTACGGAACAAAATGTTTATCATTCCTGGCTGGTGCTGAAAATAAGAAGTATTACAATTACGTCTATGTTCTTAGTATTCTCGTAGGAGCCACGACATCTTTAAGCTTTATTCTGAATCTTATTGATGGGTTTTTCGCATTAATGGCGATTCCTACAATGATTGCTACTCTAATTATGGCTCCCCGTGTTATGAAAGCTGCAAAAATATATTTTGCGAAATATAAATAAAAAGATTTCCAAAGTCTGGAGATTGAACCATACCATAGAAATCTTTTTACTGAAGTATTTGCACTAAATTAAGCCTGACCGGTTGGTCCGAAATTTAGTGGTACTGGCGCTTTATCGTAATCCTTGATCTCTCCATGAGCTTTCTCAAAGCGTTGGATATTATCCCCCAGAGCTTTCAATAAACGCTTAGCATGCTGAGGAGTCAGGATGATCCTCGATTTCACTTTGCTTTTAGGTCTTCCCGGCATGATATTCACAAAATCAACTACAAATTCAGATACCGAATGATTGATAATAGCGAGATTGGAATAGGTTCCTTCTGCAACCGCCTCATCTAATTCTATATTGATCTTACCTTTATCCAGATTCTTTTTATTGTCGTCACTCATAATTTAATTTTTAAGCTCATAAGATATAAAATATTGCTTAGGCTTTTCTCTTGTAGTTAACAAAATCGCCACTTACAGGCTCTATCTTCTTTTCCCTGAATTCAGCTGCAATCTGCCCACGATAATAAGTAGCGCGATTCACCACGTGGAATATTATATCACTGATTGAATTCTGTTGGGATTTATTTTTAGTGTCTGAAAATGAAATAATTTCATCCAGTTCTCTCTCTTCCAGAATTTTTAGAGCAATCTGATAATTACGCTCTTCGATCTCTTTCAATTTCTCAGGTTCCCAAACTTTCCAGACATCAATCACTTCACCACCATTGATTCTATTATTCCATATGGTCTGGGAATTTAAAATATGGGATATAAGTTTTTTGGAACTTTCTGTGATCACATAATGCAGATCTCCATCGTTGAATTTTGAAATGATTTCAAGGTTCGTCTCATGAGAATACTGCAGTATCTCTTTCATAAATTTCTTCATGCTGCAAAGATGAGTATAAATAAAAAAGGCTCCGCGGTGAGCGGAGCCTTTTAAGATAAACTTATCAGGGAATTAGTTATAATTAACTTCCTGTTTCTTCTCAAGTATTTCGTCAAATTCCTCTTTAGAACCAACAATAATACTATCGTACTTTCTCATACCTGTACCTGCTGGAATTCTATGTCCAACAATTACATTTTCCTTCAATCCTTCAAGTTTGTCGATCTTACCATTAACTGCAGCTTCGTTCAACACCTTAGTTGTTTCCTGGAAGGAAGCAGCCGAGATGAATGACTTAGTCTGTAGCGATGCTCTCGTTATACCCTGAAGTACTGGATTAGCAGTTGCAGTGATCACGTCTCTTGCACTTGCAAGATTCTTATCCTCTCTTCTAAGAATTGAATTCTCATCCCTTAGATCTCGTGGAGTAATGATCTGTCCAGCTTTCAATCTTTCTGAATCACCAGCGTCTTCAACTACTTTCATTCCGAATAACTTATTGTTTTCGTCAATGAAATCAGCTTTATGGACTAGTTGATTCTCAAGGAAGATCGTATCACCTGGATCAACAATTCTTACTTTACGCATCATTTGTCTTACAACAACTTCAAAGTGCTTATCATTAATCTTCACACCCTGTAGTCGGTAAACTTCCTGAACTTCGTTTACAAGATACTGTTGTACCGCATTTGGTCCTTTAATATTTAGAATATCTTCAGGAGTAATAGATCCGTCTGAAAGTGGCATTCCCGCTCTCACGTAATCATTTTCCTGAACAAGGATCTGGTTAGAAAGTTTCACTAGATACTTCTTAACCTCTCCCAGTTTAGATTCTACAATGATCTCACGATTACCTCTCTTAATCTTTCCGAAGGAAACAACACCATCAATTTCAGAAACTACTGCTGGATTGGAAGGGTTACGAGCTTCGAAAAGTTCAGTTACTCTTGGAAGACCCCCTGTAATATCACCCGCCTTAGATGATTTACGCGGAATCTTAACCAAAATCTTACCTACACCAATCTTTTCAGCATTGTCCACCATAAGGTGAGCTCCTACCGGTAGGTTGTAAGAACGAATCACTTCATCCTTCTTCCCTAAGATATGTAATGTTGGGATCAACTTCTTGTTTCTGGATTCAGAGATCACTTTCTCCTGGAATCCTGTCTGCTCATCAATCTCAACCTGGTAAGTAACACCCTGGTCGATATTTTCGTATTTGATCTTACCGGCAAATTCAGAAATAATTACACCGTTATATGGATCCCAGGTACAGATGACATCACCTTTAGTTACCTTGGCGCCATTCTCGATATTGATCTGAGAACCGTAAGGAATGTTGTTATTACTTAATACAACACCTGTTTTCTTATCCTTAATTTTTAGTTCAGCAGTACGGGAGATCACGATGTCTGCAGTTCCACCATCAGGGGCTTCACCTTTTACAACTTTTAGATCTTCGATCTCTGCAACACCATCAAATCTTGCTTCAAGTTTATTGTCTTCAGAAATGTTACCTGCAATACCTCCAACGTGGAAGGTACGTAATGTAAGCTGTGTACCAGGTTCTCCAATGGATTGTGCAGCAACAACACCAACAGCTTCACCTGTTTGTACGATCTTGTTGGTTGCAAGGTTTCTACCGTAACACTTGATACAGATTCCTTTCTTCGCCTCACAAGTAAGTGGTGAACGTACTTCTACACTCTCGATTGGCGCAGCTTCGATCTTAGCTACAATTTCCTCAGTAATCTCCTCGTTCGTTCCAACTATAAGTTCTTCTGTTGAAGGATTTACTACATCATGTAGAGAAATACGTCCAAGGATTCTCTCTCCTAATGATTCAACGATCTCCTCATTCTTCTTAAGTGGCTTAACTTCTACACCTCTTAAAGTTCCACAGTCATCTTCATTAACGATCACATCCTGTGAAACATCTACCAGACGACGGGTTAGGTAACCAGCATCCGCAGTTTTAAGAGCGGTATCGGCAAGACCTTTACGCGCACCGTGGGTAGAGATAAAGTATTCAAGAATTGAAAGACCTTCCTTAAAGTTAGAAAGAATTGGGTTTTCAATAATTTCACCACCACCAGAGTTGGATTTCTTAGGTTTAGCCATCAATCCACGCATACCGGTTAACTGACGAATCTGTTCCTTCGAACCACGCGCACCAGAATCAAGCATC
Organism: Christiangramia marina; assembly: GCF_048285865.1. Lineage (NCBI taxonomy): Bacteria > Pseudomonadati > Bacteroidota > Flavobacteriia > Flavobacteriales > Flavobacteriaceae > Christiangramia > Christiangramia marina. The sequence continues at coordinate 550,836 of NZ_JBLVTK010000002.1, forward strand.
ATATACACAGAGTTAAACCCTTGCTTATCTTCACGGATACGTTTCATTGCAAGATCTGTAAGACCTGCGTTCGTAGAAGTCCAGATATCAATTACCTGATTATAACGTTCATTGTTAGTAATAAGACCCATGTTGTAGTTACCAATGATACCTTCAACCTGTTCATTTGCTTCATCAATCATGGATTGCTTCTCTTCAGGTATAATAATATCACCTAAACTGAAGGATAGCCCACCACGGAAAGCGAATCCATATCCAAGACCTTTGATCTCATCAAGGAATTCTGAGGTTTCAGGAACACTAGTAATTCTTAGAATATTACCAATGATCTCACGAAGTGATTTTTTAGTAAGTACTTCATTGATGTAACCGGCCTTTTCAGGAACAGCTTCATTAAATAATACTCTACCAACAGTGGTATCCTTGATCATGTAAACCAATTCACCCTCTTCGTTGAAATCTTTAGTTCTAATCTTAATACCTGCATTAAGGTCTACACGCTTCTGGTTGTAAGCAATAACTAGCTCTTCCGCAGAATAGAATGTAAGTCCTTCACCTTTTACCGGCTCCTCTTTCGTACCAATCTTATGTTTGGTCATATAGTAAAGACCCAAGACCATATCCTGAGAAGGTACTGTAATTGGAGAACCGTTCGCAGGGTTCAAAATATTATGAGAAGCCAGCATTAATAACTGCGCTTCCAAAATAGCCTCTGGCCCAAGTGGTAAATGAACTGCCATCTGATCACCATCGAAATCGGCGTTGAATGCAGTACATGCAAGTGGGTGAAGCTGAATTGCCTTACCTTCAATAAGTTTAGGTTGGAATGCCTGGATTCCCAGACGGTGAAGCGTAGGAGCACGGTTTAATAGTACCGGATGCCCTTTAAGCACATTTTCCAGAATATCCCAAACTACAGGTTCTTTTTTGTCTATGATCTTCTTCGCAGACTTCACTGTTTTAACGATACCTCTTTCTATCAGTTTTCTGATGATAAAAGGCTTGTAAAGCTCGGCTGCCATATTCTTCGGAAGACCACACTCAAACATTTTAAGCTCTGGTCCTACAACGATTACAGAACGTGCTGAATAATCCACACGCTTACCAAGTAAGTTCTGACGGAAACGACCTTGCTTACCTTTCAATGAATCTGAAAGTGATTTAAGAGGACGGTTAGAGTCAGTTTTTACTGCTGAAGATTTTCTTGTATTATCGAATAATGAATCTACAGATTCCTGAAGCATACGTTTTTCATTACGTAAAATTACTTCAGGAGCTTTGATCTCCATTAATCTTTTTAAACGATTGTTACGAATAATAACACGACGGTAAAGATCATTTAAATCTGAAGTCGCGAAACGACCACCATCAAGAGGCACCAAAGGTCTAAGTTCTGGCGGGATTACCGGCACAACTTTCATGATCATCCACTCTGGATTGTTCTCTCTATTCTTGTTCGCATCACGGAAAGCTTCCACAACCTGAAGACGTTTAAGTGCTTCAGTTTTACGTTGCTTCGAAGTTTCGTTATTCGCTTTATGTCTTAGTTCATAAGATAGCTCATCAAGATCGATTCTCTTGAGGATCTCGATTAGACATTCAGCTCCCATCTTAGCGATAAATTTATTTGGATCGCTATCGTCCAGGTATTGGTTCTCCTGAGGAAGTTCATCTAATATATTTAGATATTCTTCTTCAGTAAGGAAGTCCATTTTTTGTAGAGCTTTCCCTTCTTCATCTGTCGCATTACCTGCCTGAATCACTACATATCTTTCGTAGTAGATGATCATGTCAAGTTTTTTAGACGGCAGACCTAGCAAATAACCAATTTTGTTAGGTAAAGAACGGAAATACCAGATATGTGCTACAGGTACTACAAGGTTGATATGACCTACACGATCTCTACGAACCTTTTTCTCTGTAACTTCCACACCACAACGATCACAAACGATTCCTTTATATCGGATTCTTTTGTATTTTCCACAGGCACACTCATAATCCTTTACAGGACCAAAAATACGCTCACAGAACAAACCGTCACGCTCTGGTTTGTGCGTACGGTAATTGATCGTTTCAGGCTTAAGAACTTCACCACGAGATTCCGCAAGGATGGACTCTGGAGAAGCTAAACCTATAGAGATCTGGTTAAACCTCTGTACTGTATTTTTATCATTATTTCTAGCCATAATAACTGCTGCTAATTATTGTGAATATTCAGTTTAGACGGGACGCCGAAACGTCCCGGTAAATACTGAATGTTATTCTTCAAGTTTAATATCCAAACCTAGACCTTTCAATTCGTGCATAAGTACGTTGAAAGATTCCGGCAATCCTGGTTCCGGCATTGGCTCACCCTTCACAATAGCCTCGTAAGTCTTAGCTCTACCAATAACGTCATCAGACTTCACTGTTAGAATTTCTCTTAGAGTACTAGATGCTCCGTAAGCTTCAAGAGCCCAAACCTCCATCTCTCCAAATCTCTGACCACCAAATTGTGCCTTACCACCAAGCGGTTGCTGAGTAATAAGTGAGTATGGTCCAATAGAACGAGCATGCATCTTATCGTCGATCATATGACCAAGCTTAAGCATGTAGATCACACCAACAGTTGCACGCTGGTCAAATCTTTCCCCGGTACCACCATCATAAAGATAAGTATGACCATATCTAGGTATTCCAGCTTTGTCGGTTAGATCATTGATCTCTTCAATAGTAGCACCATCAAAAATTGGTGTTGCGTACTTCTTCCCGTTCTTCTGTCCAGCCCATCCAAGAACTGTTTCGTAGATCTGTCCAATATTCATACGCGATGGTACCCCAAGTGGGTTCAATACGATGTCTACTGGTGTCCCGTCCTCAAGGAATGGCATATCTTCCTGGCGCACGATTCTAGCAACAATACCTTTGTTACCGTGACGTCCTGCCATCTTATCCCCTACTTTAAGTTTACGCTTCTTAGCGATATAAACTTTAGCCAGTTTAAGAATTCCTGATGGAAGTTCATCTCCAACAGATATGGTGAATTTCTCTCTTCTAAGGTTACCCTGAAGATCGTTCTCCTTGATTTTATAATTATGTAAAAGATCAGCTACAAGTTCATTAAGATGATCATCTGTAGTCCATGTACCCGTAGTTAAGTGAGCATAATCGTCTACAGCGTTAAGCATCTTAAGAGTGTACTTCTTACCTTTCGGCATTACTTCTTCACCAAGATCATTCTGTACTCCCTGAGCAGTCTTTCCACCAATAATGGCGAATAGCTTCTCAATAAGTTCAGCTTTTAAATTAGCGAATTTAGCATCGTACTTTTTCTCCAATGCCGCAACATCTTCTTTATCCTGAGCTCTCTTACGTTTATCCTTGATCGCTCTTGCGAACAATTTCTTATTGATAACAACACCACTAAGTGATGGAGAAGCTTTAAGAGAAGCGTCTTTTACATCGCCAGCTTTGTCACCAAAGATCGCACGTAATAATTTTTCTTCTGGCGTAGGATCACTTTCTCCTTTAGGAGTGATCTTACCAATAAGAATATCACCAGGCTTCACTTCAGCACCAACTCTAATCATTCCGTGCTCATCAAGGTCTTTAGTAGCCTCTTCAGAAACATTAGGAATATCATTAGTCAATTCTTCGTTACCCAGTTTGGTATCTCTAACTTCAAGAGAGTACTCATCAATATGGATAGAGGTGAATATATCATCTCTTACCACCTTTTCTGAAATTACAATCGCATCCTCAAAGTTATAACCTTTCCAAGGCATGAAGGCAACCTTCATGTTTCTACCAAGAGCCAGCTCACCTTCCTCGGTTGCATAACCCTGGCAAAGTACCTGTCCTTTAGTAACTCTATCCCCAACACTAACAATTGGCTTCAGGTTGATACAGGATCCCTGGTTAGTTTTACGGAATTTAATAAGGTTGTAAGATTTTGAATCATCATCAAAACTTACCATCCTTGCTTCGTCCGTACGATCGTACTTAATCACAATCTTGTTCGCATCAACGTACTCAACCTCTCCTTCACCTTCGGCATTGATCAATACACGAGAGTCTGTTGCAACCTGTCTTTCAAGTCCAGTTCCAACGATAGGGGAATCTGTTCTTAAAAGTGGTACAGCCTGACGCATCATGTTCGATCCCATCAACGCACGGTTGGCATCATCATGTTCCAAGAAGGGAATAAGGGATGCAGAGATAGATGATATCTGGTTCGGTGCAACATCGGTATAGTGGATCTCATTTGGATCTACAACCGGGAAGTCGCCTTCCATTCGTGCAATTACACGATCTGTATTTATAGTACCATCATCCTTTAATGGAATGTTGGCTTGAGCAATCTTTTTACCTTCCTCCTCTTCAGCACTTAGGTAAATAGGCTCTTCGGAAATGTTGATCTTACCATCGGTTACACTTCTATATGGTGTTTCGATGAATCCCATTCCGTTTACTTTAGCATAAACCGAAAGTGATGAAATAAGACCAATGTTTGGTCCCTCAGGAGTTTCAATAGGACAAAGTCTTCCGTAGTGAGTATAGTGAACATCACGTACCTCGAACCCTGCTCTTTCTCTTGATAAACCACCTGGTCCTAATGCTGAAAGTCTACGCTTGTGCGTGATTTCTGCAAGAGGGTTCGTCTGGTCCATGAACTGAGATAACTGGTTTGTTCCAAAGAATGAGTTGATCACAGAAGATAATGTCTTCGCATTGATCAAATCGATTGGAGTAAACACCTCGTTATCACGAACGTTCATTCTCTCACGGATTGTTCTTGCCATACGTGCAAGACCAACACCAAACTGCTGAGATAGTTGCTCACCTACAGTCCTAACACGACGGTTAGATAAGTGATCAATATCATCGATCTCAGCTTTAGAGTTGATAAGCTCGATAAGATATTTAACGATGGTAATGATGTCCAATTTGGTAAGCACTTGCTTATCCATTTCAACTTCAAGACCAAGTTTTTTGTTCATTCTATATCTACCAACTTCTCCAAGGCTGTAACGCTGGTCTGAGAAGAAAAGCTTGTCGATAATTCCACGAGCAGTTTCCTCATCTGGCGGTTCAGCATTACGTAGCTGGCGGTAGATATGTTCTACTGCCTCTTTTTCAGAGTTAGTAGGATCCTTTTGTAATGTATTGTGAATGATCGCATAGTCACCAGTCTGGTTATCCTCCTTATGCAGTAGGATAGTTTTAGATCCGGTTTCAAGAATTTCTTCTATGTGATCTTTTTCAAGTTCAGTATCACGGTCAAGAACAATTTCGTTACGTTCGATTGAAACAACCTCACCAGTATCTTCATCTACGAAATCCTCATACCATGTATTAAGTACTCTGGCCGCTAATTTACGACCAAGGTATTTTTTAAGTCCTGTTTTGGACACCTTCACTTCTTCCGCAAGGTCGAAGATTTCAAGAATATCCTTATCACGCTCAAATCCAATTGCACGGAAAAGAGTTGTTACAGGTAATTTTTTCTTACGGTCGATATAAGCATACATAACGCTATTAATATCGGTCGCAAATTCTATCCATGATCCTTTGAAAGGAATTACACGGGCAGAATAAAGTTTTGTTCCATTTGCATGGAATGATTGTCCAAAGAAAACCCCTGGAGAACGGTGTAGCTGAGATACTACAACTCGTTCAGCACCATTAATGCAGAAAGTTCCACTAGGTGTCATATATGGGATAGTTCCCAAGTATACGTCCTGTACGATTGTTTCAAAATCTTCGTGTTCAGGGTCGGTACAGTATAATTTAAGTCTAGCCTTAAGTGGTACACTGTAGGTCAATCCACGTTCGATACATTCCTGGATGGAGTATCTTGGTGGGTCCACAAAATAATCTAAGAATTCTAGTACAAATTGATTACGGGTGTCCGTAATGGGGAAGTTTTCTAGGAAGGTGTTGTAAAGACCTTCATTTCCCCGCGCTTCTGATTTTGTCTCTAATTGAAAGAAGTCCTGAAAAGACTTAATCTGCAGATCCAGAAAGTCCGGATAAGCAGGCTTATTCTTAACAGAAGAGAAACTCAATCTTTCAGTTTGCTTTGCTAACATCAATGGACGGGATTATAATTTATTATATAAAAAATAGTGCGCTTGTTAAACGTTGAGTTCTATATACGCAAAATGGTTTAGACCTCCAGGAGTAATTCCTGAGGTCTAAACCTAAATAATATTGCTTGTGCTAAGCTTATTTAAGCTCAACCTCAGCTCCTGCTTCTTCTAATTGTGATTTTAGAGCTTCTGCTTCGTCTTTAGCTACTCCTTCTTTTACTGGAGCTGGAGCACCATCTACTAATGCTTTAGCGTCTTTAAGACCAAGACCTGTAAGTTCTTTTACAAGCTTAACTACAGCAAGCTTAGATCCACCTGGAGCAGTAAGAATTACGTCAAATTCTGTCTGCTCTTCAGCTTCTT
>NZ_JBLVTK010000002.1:557317-560028 GCF_048285865.1 Christiangramia marina
GCTCGATACCGTATTCTTCTTTCAAAATATCAGCTAACTCGTTTACTTCTTTTACAGTAAGGTTAACTAGTTGTTCTGCGAAATCTTTTAAATCTGCCATTTTCTATCGTTTTTAAAAAGTTCTTTAATTATAATTGTTAAAAAGTGCGTACTATATTATCCTTCCTTTTCTGAAAGGGTCTTAAGGATTCCTGCGATCTTTCCACCACCTGATTTAAGTGCAGAAACAACATTTTTAGCAGGAGACTGAAGTAATCCAATGATATCCCCGATAACTTCTTCTTTCGACTTGATGTTAACCAATGTCTCAAGATAATCATCACCTACGTAGATAGCTTCTTCAACAAAAGCACCTTTAAGTAGAGGCTTATCAGATTTCTTTCTGAAATCCTTAATTACTTTCGCTGGAGCATTTCCAGTTTCCGAAAGCAAAATTGATGTGTTACCTTTTAAAACTGTTGGAAGTTCTCCGAAATCTTTATCGGATGCCTCCATAGCTTTAGCAAGCAACGTGTTTTTAACTACCGATAACTTAACGTTTGCTTTGAAACAAGCTCTACGTAAGTTAGAAGTACTTCCAGCGTCAAGGCCAGAAATATCAGCTAAGTAGATAGTTTGGAATCCGGCTAGCTGAGCAGTTAAGTCTTCTATAACTTGTGATTTTTCTTCTCTTGTCATAATCGTAAATTATTGCTCAGTAAACCTTTTAGTATCTATCTCTATACTCGGGCTCATGGTACTAGTCATATAAATGCTCTTTATATAAAGACCTTTAGCTGCCTGAGGCTTCAATTTTACCAGCGTAGTTAATAATTCTCTTGCGTTACCTGCGATTTTCTCAGCATCGAAGGATGCTTTTCCAATTGCAGCGTGCACAATCCCTGTTTTGTCAACTTTAAAGTCGATCTTTCCAGCTTTCACATCAGACACTGCTTTAGCAATATCCATGGTTACCGTACCGGTCTTTGGGTTAGGCATAAGCCCTCTTGGTCCTAGAACACGTCCTAATGGTCCAAGTTTCCCCATAACGCTAGGCATAGTGATGATAACATCAACATCTGTCCAACCACCTTTAATTTTTTCAAGGTATTCATCTAGTCCAACGAAATCTGCACCAGCTTCTTTTGCTTCTTCTTCCTTATCTGGAGTAACAAGCGCAAGAACTTTAACATCCTTACCTGTTCCGTGCGGAAGAGTTACAACACCTCTAACCATTTGGTTAGCTTTACGTGGATCTACGTTCAAACGAACTGCAAGATCTACAGAAGGATCGAAATTTGCGTTGGTAACATCTTTTATCAAAGCAGACGCCTCAGCAACCGTGTACGTTTTACCGTTCTCGATCTTTCCCTGAGCTTCTTTTTGCTTTTTAGTTAATTTTGCCATTTTCTAATTTCTTTTTGGATTAAAACGGTGCTTCACCTTTTACAGTTATTCCCATCGAACGAGCTGTTCCGGCAACCATTTTCATTGCAGATTCAACAGTAAATGCGTTAAGATCCTGCATTTTGTCTTCTGCAATCGCTTTAACCTGATCCCAAGAAACACTAGCTACTTTTTTTCTGTTCGGCTCACCTGAACCTTTTTTAGTTTTTGCCGCTTCCATCAATTGCACTGCTGCAGGTGGTGTTTTGATTACAAAATCAAAAGACTTATCCTTATAAACAGTAATTGCTACTGGAAGCACCTTTCCTTGCTTGTCCTGAGTTCTACCATTGAATTGCTTACAGAATTCCATGATGTTCACTCCGGCAGCACCTAAAGCAGGTCCAACTGGTGGTGATGGGTTAGCAGCACCTCCGCGAACTTGTAGTTTTACAACTTTACTTACTTCTTTTGCCATTTTTCAAATTTTTAAATGATAGTTTATTGAGTGGAAGCTGAAAAAACTATCAAAAAATATATGTAACAGTAATTTTTTATACTTTCTCTACCTGCATATAACTCAATTCTAATGGAGTTTTTCTTCCGAAAATCTTGACCATTACTTCAAGCTTACGCTTTTCCTCGTTGATCTTTTCAACAGTTCCATTGAAACCATTGAACGGACCGTCAATTACTTTGATTGTTTCGCCTATTGTGAATGGAATTGCAACATTATCTGTCTTCACAGATAGCTCATCTACCTTACCTAACATTCTATTCACCTCAGATTTTCTAAGTGGAACGGGGTCTCCCCCTTTAGTTTCACCTAAAAATCCAATAACGCCATTTATCCCTTTAATAATGTGAGGAATCTCACCGCTGATATTAGCTTGAATCATTACATAGCCAGGAAAATAAACTCTTTCTTTATTTACTTTTTTCCCGTTACGAATTTGTATTACTTTTTCAGTAGGCACAAGAACCTGGTCCACAAAATCCTCCAGCCCCATATGAGCAATTTCTTTCTCTATATAGTCCTTAACTTTATTTTCCTGTCCACTTACAGCGCGAACCACATACCACTTTTTCTCCTTAGCTTCAGCCATCACTCTTTATTGTTTTATGATTTAACCCATTCGAAGTACTGCTCAATCGCTCCACTAAAAAGCGTATCAACACCCCAAATTGCCAATGAAAAAACAATCGAGAATACAGCAACAATCACTGTTAGCCTCTGAGCTTCAGACCAGCTTGTCCAGGTAACGTGGTTTTTTAACTCGTTATATGATTCTGAAATGTAATTAACAAATCCTGCCATGTTCTAAAAAAATATTTGCACGGGTTGA
>NZ_JBLVTK010000002.1:560084-561404 GCF_048285865.1 Christiangramia marina
AACCCGTAAATATAAGTGAAGGTACCCCGCTTGCCACGGGATACCTTTTTATATAATGAAAATTCTTAGTCTAGAATTTCAGTTACCTGTCCAGCTCCTACAGTTCTACCACCTTCACGAATTGCGAAACGTAGACCAGTATTCATTGCGATTGGCTGAATAAGCTCAACAGTAATAGTAAGGTTATCACCAGGCATTACCATTTCTACACCATCAGGAAGGTTGATTGTTCCTGTTACATCAGTTGTACGTACGTAGAACTGTGGACGGTAGTTGTTATGGAATGGAGTGTGACGTCCACCTTCTTCTTTCTTAAGGATATAAACCTCAGCTTTGAATTTAGCGTGTGGAGTTACAGATCCTGGTTTAGTAATTACCATACCTCTAGAGATTTGAGACTTCTCAATTCCTCTTAGTAGGATACCTACGTTATCACCAGCTTCACCTCTATCAAGAATCTTACGGAACATTTCAACTCCAGTAATAGTAGAGGTAAGTTTTCCAGCTCCCATACCAATGATCTCTACAGGGTCTCCAGTGTTTGCAACACCAGTTTCGATACGTCCAGTTGCTACTGTACCACGACCTGTAATAGAGAATACATCTTCAATAGGCATCAAGAAAGGCTTATCAACATCACGTTCTGGAAGTTCAATCCAGTTATCAACTGCCTCCATAAGATCAAGAACAGTCTTAGACCATTTCTCATCTCCTTCTAATGCTCCAAGTGCAGAACCTGAAATTACAGGACCATTATCACCATCATACTCGTAGAAAGAAAGAAGATCTCTTACTTCCATTTCAACTAGTTCAAGAAGTTCCTCATCATCTACAAGGTCAACTTTATTCAAGAATACAACGATTCTTGGAATACCTACCTGGCGTCCAAGAAGGATGTGCTCACGTGTTTGAGGCATAGGACCATCAGTCGCAGCCACAACAAGGATAGCACCGTCCATTTGAGCAGCACCAGTTACCATGTTCTTTACGTAATCGGCGTGACCAGGACAGTCAACGTGAGCGTAGTGACGGTTTGCTGTTGAGTACTCAACGTGTGAAGAGTTAATTGTAATACCTCTTTCTTTTTCTTCAGGAGCGTTGTCAATTTGATCAAACGCACTAGCTTCTGAATATCCAGCATCAGCCATTACTTTAGTAATAGCTGCAGTTAAAGTAGTTTTTCCGTGATCTACGTGTCCAATTGTACCAATATTTAGGTGCGGTTTGGAACGATCGTAAGTTTCCTTTGCCATAATTAATACTTATTTAATCTTAGTTATATATTAGTGTTCAATTTTATACAAAACTAGAGCCAACGAC
>NZ_JBLVTK010000002.1:561460-562126 GCF_048285865.1 Christiangramia marina
GTCGGCCAGACAATTGACTGTTTTAAACAGCGATATCCATAAACCTATCAGGCTTATGGAAAAGATCAGGCTCGAGGTACTTCAGTCATTTTAACCCTTAAAGAGCAAACCGATAAAAGTCGGTTATGGTGACCGGATAAATCCTGATTCAATTAAATTTAGAGCGGGAGACCGGGTTCGAACCGGCGACATTCAGCTTGGAAGGCTGACGCTCTACCAACTGAGCTACTCCCGCATTACCATTTTAGACTTTAATCTTTAGAATTATCTCGCTTTGCTTGATGATCCTGTTCGGGTGGCCCCGAACACAGATTTTAAACTCTCTGTTATACAAAAGCAATCTTTCGACAACAGCTTTATTTAAAATTTTCGTGGGGAGAGCAGGATTCGAACCTGCGAAGACGTAGTCAGCAGATTTACAGTCTGCCCTCGTTGGCCGCTTGAGTATCTCCCCATTAATTACCACTATTTCATAGAACCATTACTGAAACAGCTTAGCTTATAATGGTTTTTTTAACGGCTGCAAATTAAAGTAATTTTACAGCACCATCCAAAGCATTTTTTAAAATTTCTGTCAGATTTTTTGCAAGCTATTCATCAACAATGATTTAAACTTGAAAGTTCTTTAGAAACTTCGGTGTTTTCAGTATTTCAAGAGCCGATGGA
>NZ_JBLVTK010000002.1:562185-585171 GCF_048285865.1 Christiangramia marina
TCGGCCTTTTATGCTTAAAATTCCGCATAAAAAAGTCCGCTATTTCTAACGGACTGCAAATGTATATAAATTATTTCTTTATCAAAACATTATTAGAAAAAAAATCTCCTAAACATGAGTACTCATTTTTTCTTTTTTCTTGATGAGCTGCCTTTGTAATGAACTAACACATTCATCCACACAGGCTTCGAATTTATTACAGGTCTTTTTAACCATTAGCTCGCCCCCGGGAATACTCAATAAGATCTCTGTTATTTTATTATCCTTAGCACTTGTATTTTCAACTTTAAAGAATACATCCGCATGGATAATTTTATCAAAATAATTTTCAAGCTTATCTAGTTTTTTCTGAGTGAAGTCAATTAGCTTTTGATCAGCATTAAAGTTCACAGACTGCAGATTCATTTTCATAATCAGGTTGAATTTAATTAAACAAATAAAAGAGCGGTTACTTATTATTGTTCCTGGGATGAGCACTCTTATGAATTTTACTCAATTCAGCAATACTATTATGCGTATAAACTTGCGTAGATGCCAGACTTGAATGTCCCAGCAATTCTTTTACAGCATTCATGTTTGCTCCCTGGTTCAATAAATGCGTGGCAAAAGTGTGACGCAGTATATGCGGACTCTTCTTTACCTTACCAGACACCTTACTAAAATAATTATTTATAATTCTATAAACAAGGCTTTCGTAGCTTTTGTGTCCCTTCGCCGTAACGAACAAATAAGGACAATCTCGCTGCAATGGATTAGAGCGCTTAAGCGACACATACCTTTCTGCCGTGCTAACCACCTGTTTCAATAACGGTATATAACGCTCCTTATTTCTTTTCCCCAGGACTTTTAGCATATTACTTCCTAAATCAAGATCCTGCTCTTTTATATTGATCAATTCTGCTCTTCTTATCCCTGTAGAATAAAATAGCTCTATCATCAATTTATCGCGCAACCCTTCAAAAGTATCATCACTAAAATCTTCCAGTACAGCGACAACCTCTTTCTCAGAGAACGGAACCTGAATTTTCTTTGCAGCTTTTAGGGATCGATGTTTTGCAAGTGGAGAACTTTCTATCGCTGAAGTTTTCAGAAGAAATTTATAGTAGGCTTTAAGAGAGGACATTTTTCGATTGATGCTCTGGTTAGCAATACCAGAATCTGAAAGCTCCACGATCCAGTTTCGAATCTGGTTGTATGATACTTTCTCAATCTTCTCTTCGGAAAATTCCTGGTTAATAAATTGCTGAAATTGGGTGAGATCTGCCTTATATGCCCTGATAGTAGTTTCGGCATAATTCTTTTCTAACTGAAGATACTCAAGAAAGGATTTAAAAGGCATAAAAAAAACTGTTGATAGCCAAAGTTAGTAAACTTTAAACTAGCAACAGTTCTTATAATTTTCAGCTTTACAAAAGCCTGTTGATATCTCTAGATATCTTCTGCGTCTCTCAAATGCTGGATGTACTCCGCTTTTTGAATCTGAGCTCTACGCTCTACAGATGGCTTCGTAAAATGCTGGCGGCTTCTTAGCTGGCGCATAGTTCCTGTCTTGTCGAACTTTCGCTTGAAACGCTTAAGAGCTCTATCTATATTTTCTCCGTCTTTAACTGGTATAATTAACATAGTGTCATAACCTCCTCTCTTTTGGAATCGGCTGCAAAGATAATTCAATTATTATATCTCCCAATGATTTAGCGATTTATTTCTTTATTAATATGACCTAAGCCTATTTTACCTAACTTTCCTGAATAATGTATGATCCCATGAGAAAACTTACACTATCAATAGTATTCACCTTTGCCTGCAGTTTCAGCAGTTTTGCATTCCAGAATATGGAACAGGTGGAAATTAAGACGCAGCAGATTACCAAAGAGGTATACCTCTTACAGGGTGCTGGCGGGAATATTGGAATTCTTACAGGGCCTGATGGAGTGTTCATGATAGATGATCAATTTGCGGCGCTATCAGATAAATTGATCGCGGCTATCGCAACTATTAGTGAACTGCCCGTTCGATTTCTGGTGAACACACATCATCATGGAGATCATACTGGTGGGAACGAAAACTTTGATGATCAAGGAGCACTTATTCTGGCGCATCAAAATGTGCGCGAACGCTTGAAAGAGAAAGCAACAGACAGTAGTGCTGGCATTCCGGTTATTACTTTTAATGACCAGTTAAATCTGCATATCAATTCAAATGATGTGATGGTACTACACGTTCATAACGCTCATACAGATGGTGATGCGCTTGTATATCTACCACAAAGCAATGTATTACACACTGGTGATACTTTTTTCAACGGAATGTTTCCTTATATAGATTTGAGTAGCGGCGGTAGTGTAGACGGTGATATTGAAGCTGCGGAAAAAGGCCTGTCTATCATTAATGAAAAGACAAAAATAATTCCCGGGCACGGCAATCTGGCAAACTATCAGGATTATTCAAATTATCTATCTATGCTGAAAAGTATCCGGGAAAATGTTCAGCAGAAAATTGATCAGGGTGCTACTGAAGAAGAAATCGCACGTGATGAATCGCTCACTTCTGAATTTTATACTGATCAAGAAGCCAGTGAATTTTTTATTAACGGAGAAAAGATCAGGAGAACCTTTTATAAGAGTTTAAAAAAATAGCCCCGGAAATTCCAGGGCTATTTTAGTAATTCGCTTTCTTAGCAGCTAACCTATAATTCAATCTTACCAATCACCATATTTGCGCGAAAAATGAAGTTTCGCAAAAATACTATTTAGCTGCAGGCTTGTATTCTTTCTTATCAATTACCATTTTTGCGATAATCTCCTTTAGAATTTCAGAAGTTCCACCGCCAATTGGTCCTAACCTGCTATCACGGAACATTCTTGCCAATGGGTAATCTTCCATGTATCCATATCCACCTAACATTTGCAAACATTTATACATTACCTCGTCTGAAATTTTAGTTGCAAGGAGTTTAGACATGCTAGCCTCCTTTACCACATATTCTCCATCGTTCAAACGTTGAGTTGTTGCATAGTTAAACTCTTTGATCACCTCAACTTCACTTACCATTTCAGCAACAGTATGTCTCAATGCCTGGAATTTATCCAGGGAACGTCCAAAAGCTTCACGCTCCTGCATATAACCCATCGTGTATTCCAGTGCAAACTCTGAACGTGCGTGAGCATTTACACCCATGATCAAGCGCTCCAGAGCGAAATGTTGCATGATGTAATTAAAGCCCATTCCCTCTTCACCAAGTAAATTCTCAACAGGTACTATTACGTTGTCAAATGCAAGTTCTGCAGTATCTGATGCTCTCCAGCCCAGTTTATTTAGTTTATTTGCTGAAATTCCTGCAAACTCTTTATCCAACAGGAACATGCTCATTCCTTTATTTCCTTTGTCAGGATCTGTTTTCGCAGCTACCACATAAAAATCTGCATACACTCCGTTGGTGATAAAAGTTTTTGAACCATTGATCACATAATGATCACCTTTCTTAACAGCCGTAGTTTTCATACCAGCAACATCAGATCCTCCAAATGGTTCTGATATCCCAAGACAGCCAATCATTTCACCTTCAATCGCAGGTGTAAGGTATTTTTCTTTGAGCTCATGACTGGCTTCAACCTTTAAGTGCGTCATAGCAAGATAAGCATGCGCCCACATCGCTGCTGCAAAACCACCTGAGTTTACTTTCTGAAGCTCCTCAAGAAATATAATCGTATAAAACAGATCTAGGGCCATTCCTCCATACTCTTCCGGTTGATTAAGACCGAAATAACCCATTTCTCCAAACTTCTTCCAGATAAACCTTTCAATGGTTCCGGTTTCTTCCCATTTATCTACGTGAGGCACTACTTCCTTCTGAAGAAATTCCTGGAAACTCTTCCTGAAAAGTTCATGTTCCTCTGTAAAATATCTACTCATTTCTATATATTTTTTCCCGGCAAAAAGGCCGTATTAGCAATTATTATATTTACAATTTCAGATCGATTTTCTAACAAAAATCACTGTACTGACAAATATAATTTAATTCTATCGATTTTATCGGAAGGAAACCCACTGATTTTTGTCAATTCTTCAAAAGACCGAATCCCTTCATTCATGATTCTGTAATTAATAATTTTCCTGGCCAGAGCAGGATTAAAATAAGGCAATTCTGCCAGTTCGGCTTCTGTGATAGAATTAATATTCTGGAGGATTACCTTTGGTTTATTGACAACCTGGAACTTTTCATGGATCCTGGCGATAACCTCAGGACTTAATCCATACACATCCTTCAATTGTTCTTCGGAAAGAAAACCTCCAATACTATTTCTATATTTCACGATCCTTTCTGAAAGTTTTTCACCAATGCCATTTACAACCTGAAGGTCTTCAGCTGAAACAGTATTAAGGTCGGCAATCGAAATAACAACAGCTTTTTCAGTTATAGGTTTCTGAAGCTTTCCAGAGTTCTTAACCCACTCAGGAAATCGGAAAGAAGGTTCTATGATCATCATCAAACTGTCACTTACTCCGGTCACTGTCTGGAATTCTTCAGCAGAATTAATCCATTTATTGGTAGCACGGTAATTCAATAATTTATCGATCTCTTCTACGCTCATTCCTATTTGATATCCTTTGAAATCTGATAAATAATTTGGATTGAAAGGATATATCGTATCCTTCACTATAGGTTTCAGCTTGCGGATAGAATCTAACTGATTCTGGAATTTTATAATTTTCTCATCATTTACAGGCTCGCTATCTTTAGATATATAATCACTTCCGAAGAGAATCAACTGCAAGATGATAATGACCAGCACCAAAATAAAAATCCCATTCTGCTGACTTCTTGAAAGCGCAAAATGGGATTTTAAAAATTTCATATTAGAGAGAGCCTATGCGGCTGGCTCTTCAGTTTTATGGAACAACTCTCCAGCCTTAAGCTTCCTTGAGTAATCCTTGAGATCTTTACTAACTTCTCCAATCATAATATAGAGACCTATAATGTTAGGGAAGGACATCGCCAGGATCATCATATCTGAGAAATCCAGCACTGCTCCTAAACTAACAGAGGCTCCAACTACCACGAAGATTAGAAATAAAACCTTGTAAATGATTTCGTTTGTTTTACTTTTTCCGAATAAATAAGTCCAGGCTCTCATTCCGTAATAAGACCAGGAGATCATCGTTGAAAAGGCGAATAAGAATACTGCTGTTGCCAGAACATATGGGAACCATGAGATCACACTTCCAAAAGCACTTGAAGTTAATTCTACCCCTCCAACACCTTCTACTTCGTGCATTCCTGTAAAGATCAATACTAAGGCAGTTAGTGTACAAACCACTACGGTATCGATAAATGGTTCTAAAAGAGCCACAAAACCTTCAGAAGGCGGATGATTCGTTTTAGCTGCACTATGCGCAATCGCTGCGGAACCTACACCAGCCTCATTCGAGAAAGCTGCACGCTGGAATCCTACGATGAGAACACCAATAACTCCACCTTTAAGAGCACTTGGATTAAAAGCTCCATCCCAGATCGCCGTGAATGCAGGACCTATATTTTCGATATTTACACCTATTACGACTAGAGCACCCAATACATATACTCCTGCCATGATTGGTACGATCTTACCAGTTACCTTAGCAATACTGCTAATACCTCCAATAATTACAATACCTACCAATACTGCTACTACGATCCCAAAGATAAATCCATTTCCTTCCAGCATTGGAAATTCTCCAGCAAGAATAGAGAATGACTGGTTGGCCTGGAACATGTTTCCACCACCAAAAGAGGCACCGATCGCAAGTATCGCGAAAAATGCGGCAAGAAATTTACCAAGACCTCTTTTGTTCCTTTTTTCAAGACCATATCTCAGGTAATTCATTGGACCACCAAATACACGACCATCAGCATTAATGAATCTATATTTTACACCCAAAGTACATTCCACAAATTTAGAAGACATTCCAAGAAGTCCCGCAAGGATCATCCACATCGTTGCACCGGCACCTCCTAATGAGATCGCCACTGCCACACCAGCAATATTACCTAGACCTACTGTACCAGAAACGGCAGTAGCCAAAGCCTGGAAGTGAGTTACCTGTCCGGGAGCGTTTGGATCATCATATTTACCCTTAGCCAGTTGCAAGGAGTGTTTGAATCCTCTAATATTAATAAAACCTAACCTGATCGTGAAGAACAATGCTCCAAGAACAAGCCAGACCACGATAAATGGAATATTCTTAGTTTGAGGATCTCCATTAGGATGAAGAAGCGCTACCGGCTCGTCATATACTATGCTACCAAAGTACTGAGCTCCCTGCTCAATAACATGTTGCTTATTTTCAGAGTTATAAATAACTTCACCTTCCGCTTGAAATTGATCCAGTGTACCATCAGCGTTCGCAAGCACTTCTATGCTTTCACCATTCTTAGTAACAATCGCGATAGGATCTCCATCGTTCACATGCTCGCCATCTTCCACCAGCCATTGTTCTAAAACAAACTTAGCGTCCTCAGAAGCACTCCAGGTTGGAGCTTCAATTCTTTTAATATCAGCATAAATAACAGGATCGTAAACTCCCATAGCCGTAAATGGATCCCAGAAAAGGACACTTCCCATACTTGCTACGATAGGAGAAAAAGTTCCATTGAAGTGTTCGGTAATAGCTTCTGCCTCTACCTGGTACTCGCCTTCAAATTTGTTTCCTGCAGCATCAGTTACTACTACCGTGTAAGGAACACCTTCTGTAAGACCTGCGGTTTTATTAGATTCCAGGCTGGTTCCCTGGTTGGACCATTTATACTGGTAAGGAGGAGTTCCTCCTTTTACATCCAGTTCAATGAATCCATTATTTATTACTTTGGAGGGGTTTCCTACCTGGGCTTTTACGTCTAGTTCCTGTGCAGATAGTCCTACAATCGAAAACAAAAAGAACATTGAAAGCAAATACTTTCTCATATGGAAATTTGGTTATTTATATTGAAGTTAAATTTTCAGCGCGTGAATATGCTAAAAAATTGAGCTAAAACAAACTTTTGGGAGTTAAATTGTGAATGTCATGTTAAAGAAAACGAGGCTTTTATTAAAATTTGAATCCAATTTCTAAACCGAATAATACTTTTTTAAATGCTCAATTTGATCAGGTCTGCCAATCATAATCAACTTAGAATCACGCTCGATACGTTGAGATGGCTCCGGGTTCACCACATAGGTTCCAGACGGTGATTTATAGCCAATAACGGAGCAACCGGTTTTTTTCCGAATATCGGTTTCAGAAATTGACCTTTCCACTCCATCTGTGCAAATCTTGGAAAATGAGACCTGTTCTACATTGATACTGTCCTGCTCACCAGAGACGGAAAGATTATCCAGAAATTCGACCAGATCCGGAACCACTACGAGCGAAGCCATGTGACTTCCCCCTATTCTATCGGGCATGATCACATTATCTGCACCGGCAAGTTTCAACTTTTTATAACTGTTTTCTTCCGTAGCCCTGCTAATGATCTTAAGATCCTTTTTTAACTGTCTTGCAGAAAGTACGATGAACAGATTGTCTGCATCCCTGGGAAGTGCACAGATCAAAGTCGATGCTCTTTCCACACCGGCAAGGGTAAGCACTTCATCTTCAGTAGCATTCCCTACAATATAATTGAGCCTGTCATTTTCCAGATTCTGAAAAACCTCCTCATGATCATCTATGATAACAAAATCTTTCCGGTAGTCCAGCAATTTCTGAACTGCCTGTTTTCCGTTTTGACCGTAACCGCAAACAATGATATGATCATTCAGGGAGTCTATCCTCTTCTTCATTTTATTACGTTTAAGATTACCAATGTTATTTTTATTGAGAATATGTTCTGTGATCGTGGAGAGACCGAAACCAAAGATGAATAGTCCGGAAATAATAAAAAAAGAAGTAAATAATTTTCCGTAGGCTCCCATAGGCTGGACTTCCCCATATCCTACTGTACTTACGGTAATAATGGTCATATACAGTGCATCGACCCAAGTGTAATCATATAAGAATCTGAACCCAACAATTCCGGTAACAAATACCATAATAATTAGTACTACAGCCAGCCTGATCCTGGAATCTATTATTTGTCTCATAGATCGAATACAGAGGTTCTTTTTGTGTAGACCAGGTCCTTAAGCTTTAGCCAGAATGCTAGGATCAGATATACGATAAAGCCTGCACCCATGGTAAAAAAGCTGGCATATATAAAGAATAACCGAACATTCTTAGCGCGAATTCCCATCTTATCTGCCATCCTTGTAGATACGTAGAATCCGTGCTTTTCGAGATAATGTCTCATGTTCGATACCATGCCTGCCATATTACAAATTTAAGCGTATTTAACAGATTTTCTCAGTATTGTCGCGCCTAATTCACAGTGCAAACATCTATCTTTACTACAATAATTGTTCTTGAGCTCAAGCGCCGCCTGCGATTCCAGTGCATTCCTGACTGTACCCGATCTTAAATTATTAAACATATTTACTATAGAGTTCTTTTCGGGTCTTAGGCTTGTTACTATTTCATGGAGACTGGACGCTGGTTCTCCGGTACTTTTTGAGAATGCGAATTTCAATGGGATTACAAAATTGATCACCAAAAGTTCGAAAAAAGAGTTGCTTAATTTTTTTGCCTTGGAATTATGTGGTTTGTCAAAGTTATAGTGAGTCTTCCAGTAGTCTGAAATCTCAATAGAAAAAAGAGATCTTATTTCATTTAAATTTTTCGCAGCGATAACGTCTGAAAAGAATGAGGCTCGCTGAGCATACAAACCTGCGAGCTGGGCCAGCCTAATCGTAGGAAAGTTATCTGGTCTTAATCTGAAAAATTCTGGTTTAGTATCAATTAAAGGTATACGGAATTTATGTTTTAGAAACTCGAATTCTGTACGTAGTTCATCTGAATACTGATCTGCCCCATGGATCAAATTAGAATAACCCATAAACAGTGCTTCTAAAGAAAACTGATTCCCGCCTAATTTTGCAACCAAAGAATAGCCCAGATTTTCCGCTATATTTGAAAAGTAATCGCCGTTGATGTTTAAACCAAACGCTCTAAAAAGCAGGATCATGCATTCCGTGTTCCAATCATTATTGGAACGTTGCAGTACTTCGAATATCAATGCTGACTTTCTTTCGAGTCTTTCAAAATATAGTCTTTCGAACCAGTGGTCAATCTCAAAACTGGAAAATTCAGAAAAACTGTCTTCACAATTGATACTATGATGACGACTTTCCAGCAGGTGACGGTATTTTGCGATCATAGAAAAATCGACAATATTTTTCAGTTCAAATACTGGTATAAGGCTTCCATCTCTTCGGAAGATATTCTCATCGTGTTCCCATACTACATGCAGGATAACATTGTCATAGGCAGGATCTGTTTCATGATGATGCAGGTACCAGTCTGATGATTTTAAATGCATTTCAACATTCCCAGCCCATTTGATTCCAGTGATTATTAAATGAGCATTAAAGAAATCGGGACCAGATAAGTCGTTTTGAGAACCGGTCGAAATGATCTGTAAAGGCTCACCTTCCGAAGTTCTAAGACATTCGGAATCAAACTTCTGAAACTTCCAGAGATAATAAAGAAAGTCTTCCTTCACTCTCCGAATGTATCAAATTATTCATTTGAAAATGAAGTGCTAAGAAAATTAATTAGGTAATTTTTCTGCTACCTGAGATATGTATTGCTCTACCCAAAGTTGATACTGTAATGCGCTTGGATGCAAACCATCACTTGCTACCAGTTCAGGGTTGCTGCTATTTCTTGAAATTGGGGTAATGTTATAGAACACTACTCCAAATTCATCTGCAACTCTTTTGAAAACCTGGTTGAACCTGTCAATTTCAGCACTAATTTTCTCCTGGTTTGACGATCCAAAAGGTGTATAACCATAATCCGGAATACTTACAGCGAAAACACCTTTTTCCAGGGTTTTAGAATGATTGATTGCACGCCTGAAGATCTGGCGTAATTCTTCTTCGTATTCTGTAATAAGTTTTCCCTGATACTGGTTGTTAACCCCGATCAAAATAGAAACCAGGTCAAAATCGCGTTGCACTTCCAGGTTCTGGTCCATTCCCCGCAAAAGATCTGAAGTTGTCCATCCCGTTTTTGCAATGATCATTGGCGCCGCCATTTCATAATTTCTATTTCGAAGTTGCTCCGTTAATTGTACCGGCCATCTTTCAGTTTCCCGAACGCTCTCCCCTATCGTATAAGAATCACCGAGTGCCAGGTAGGTATATTTCGGAGTTTCTGGAGTTTCGTTGCTCGTAGTATCCATGGTTGCATTACAGGATACCATTAGTATTGCCAAGAGTAAAAAGTATAGTTTTTTCATAAGTTCAATTTCAGCAATGAAAATACTTTATATAAATTTATTCTGAAATAGAATTTAGAATAATTCTGAAGACTCAGGGTTTTCATAAAGCTTCATTAATTGGAGTTGATGGATGACCAGTTTTTTTATCTTAGAAATTAATTTGAAGATCAATAGAATTTCAGCAGTCGAGTTCATTCAACTGAACTAATCGAGAAAGCCCAGTACAACATGGAGAAGAATCCGAAGAAAACTAAATTAAAATCCAGTCGAAGACCCGGAGAATATAAACGAAAGTCAGCACCAGAACCTGCAGAAGAACATAAAAATCCTATTGTACGTTTCCTTGCCAGAACCGGGTACACAGTCTGGCTCATTGTACTTGGAATAGGCATTGTAATTGCCTTTGTAGTATCTGTTGCGCTCTTATGAGATTACTGAATGCCACCTTTATTCTATACGTACTGATCTTTTTACTTTTCGAAGCTCTAAAGTTTACTGGAGTGCACTTTCCAGAATGGACCACATCATACCTCAACGATTTTTTATGCATGCCTATCATTTTGACCATATG
This sequence comes from Christiangramia marina, assembly GCF_048285865.1. Lineage (NCBI taxonomy): Bacteria > Pseudomonadati > Bacteroidota > Flavobacteriia > Flavobacteriales > Flavobacteriaceae > Christiangramia > Christiangramia marina. The sequence goes on from NZ_JBLVTK010000002.1 coordinate 573,090, forward strand.
TCTCAAAATGGCGCATTACCTCACAAAGGATAGATCGATCAAAATAAGTATTGCCCAGGCGCTAGTGCTTACGTGTTTTTATGCTATATATTTTGAATTGATACTTCCGCAGTTTGTAGATAGATATACTGCAGATCTCGTTGATGTTCTGCTCTATTTTATAGGTGCCACTCTATTTCTCTTGTTACAAGCATCTGCTAATATGAAACAAAAAACTCTTCCGTAGATGGAAGAGTTTTTATAGATCTTTCAGTAAAAAACCTCATCAGGCATCTCTGAATTTAGGATTGATAAACAATTCTCCGTTTTTGAGTCGCTCCCAATAGTTTTCCATATCGGCTCTAACTTCCCCAGACATAATATATAATCCAATGATATTGGGAAATGACATCGCGAGAATCATCATATCTGAGAAGCTTAAAACTGCCCCAAGACTAACTGATGCTCCTACTACTACAAATATCAGGAATAAGACTTTGTAAATAATTTCAGATTTCTTGCTTTGCCCGAATAGATAGGTCCAGGAACGCATCCCGTAATATGACCAGGAAACCATCGTGGAAAAAGCAAATAAGAAAACCGCAAGTGCCAGTACTGCCGGGAACCAGGAAATAACGCTTCCAAAAGCATCTGAAGTCAGTTCAACCCCTTTCATTCCACCGCCTACTTCATGCATTCCGGTAAAAATAAGCACCAATGCCGTCATAGTACACACGACCATAGTATCGATAAAAGGCTCTACTAAAGATGTAAATCCATCTGCAATAGGATTATTGGTTTTGGTAGCACTATGCGCGATAGCTGCTGAACCAACCCCGGCCTCACTGGAAAATGCTGCTCTTTGCAGACCAACAATTAGTACTCCGATAAAACCACCCTTTAAAGCATCTGCGGAAAAAGCTCCGTTATAAATCGCTGAAAATGCAGCACCAATATTTTCAATATTCACCCCAATCACAACTGCGCAACCTAGGATATAGATAATCGCCATTACAGGTACAACTTTACCAGTGACCCGTGCGATACTGTTAATTCCTCCAAGGATCACCGCTCCAACAAGGATGGCGAATCCAACTCCAAACAAGAATCCCTGCCCTTCCAGAAAAGGTAATTGTTCAGAAACTATTTTAAATGCCTGGTTGGACTGTATCATATTACCACCTCCAAAAGACGCTCCAACTCCCAATATTGCAAAAAGGCTGGCAAGGAATTTCCCAAGACCTTTCATATTTCTTTTCTCCAGGCCGTAACGCAAATAATTCATAGGCCCACCAAAGATTCTACCATCTTCGTTGATCTCTCTATATTTTACCCCTAATGTACACTCAGTAAACTTTAGTGACATCGCGAAGAATCCGGCACAGAACATCCAGAAAGTTGCTCCGGCCCCACCAAGTGAAATTGCAACCGCAACACCGGCTATATTCCCAAGACCAACGGTTGCTGAAACTGCCGTAGCCATTGCCTGAAAATGTGTAATTCTACCCGGTGCATCCGGATCGTCGTATTTCCCTTTGGCTAACTGAATAGAATGAGAGAAACCACGAATATTTACGAAACCAAGTCTTATAGTAAAGAAGATACTTCCCAGAATAAGCCAGATCACGATAAAAGGAATGGAGTTCGTGATCACATCACCATTGGGATGATGCAGAGGCTGAGGCTCGTCGAACTCAATTTTGGCGATCATATGAGCATTCTGCTCAATCACATCATCCTGGTCATTTGGGTCAAAAATCTCGTTGCCTTCCAGAACCAGGTAGTTTATGGTACCATCAACTTCTGAAAAGATCTCTTTCTCCTCTCCAGATTCGCTTTCTATAATAGCAATTTTATCACCTGCAGCTACCTGACTACCATCCTCAACCAGCCATCGCTTCAAACTGAAGGTTTTACTTGTAGTTGCATCCCAGTTCGGGATTGGTATTTCTCTGTCATTGGTATAAACAACCGGGTCGTAGATCCCAACTGCTGCAAAAGGATCCCAGAATAATATGCCGCCTAGAAAATCTACTGCCGGCTGCACTTTACTGTTTACGACTTCAGTGATCGCTTCAGCAGGTATTTCAAACTTTTTGGTAACACTTACTCCGTTGGCATCGGTCACAGTTACCGATTCTTCCTGACCTTCAGTTATACCTGTGGATTTATTAGATTGAAGGGAAGTGCTTTGCTTGGTCCATTTGTAAGTATAAGGAGCTTTTCCTCCCTGAACATTAACCATGGTGACCCCATCATTGATCTCCCTGGTAGGATTTTTTAGATCTAAAGTTACTTTAAGATCTGATTCTTTCCTTTCATCATCCTGCGCATGTATCGAGAGCGACAGCATAAAGAATAAACTGGTTAAAAACCACGCATTCTTAGTCATATAAAAAATCAATTAGTTCCTACATTCTATAACCGGTGTTAGTCAATGTAACCCATTTTTCTCATCCAGTCATCATTATACATTTTACCTACATATCGGCTTCCGTGGTCATGGAAAAGCACTACCACGACATCATCCTTAGTAAAATGTTCTTTTAGTTGCAAAAGCCCTTTTACCGCTGCACCTGCACTATTGCCCAGGAAAAATCCTTCTTCCTTGGATAATTTCTGCGTATAAACTGCTGCATCTTTATCTGTTACCTTCGTAAAACCGTCGATCACATCAAAGTCAACGTTTTTAGGTAAAATATCCTCTCCAATTCCTTCGGTTACGTATGGATAGATCTCCTTTTCATCGAATTCACCCGTTTCGTGATATTTCTTGAATACTGAACCGTAAGTATCTATTCCCCAAACCTTAATATCGGGATTTTTTTCTTTCAAATACTTTCCAACACCAGAAATAGTTCCACCAGTCCCTACTCCAACAACAAAATGGGTTACTTTTCCATCTGTTTGTTTCCAGATCTCAGGGCCTGTAGATTCGTAATGAGCTTCACGATTTGCGAGATTATCATATTGATTTACGTACCAGCTGTTCGGAGTTTCTTCAGCAAGTCTTCGGGAGGTAGAATAATAAGATTGGGGATCATCTGGTTCCACATCTGTAGGACAAACCACCACTTCACTTCCCACTGCGCGAAGAATATCCATCTTTTCCTTGCTCTGCTTGTCACTCATCACGCAGATCATTTTATAACCTTTAACGATCGCTGCAAGTGCCAGCCCCATTCCGGTATTCCCTGAAGTTCCTTCAATGATGGTTCCTCCTGGTTTTAATAAACCTTTGGCTTCGGCATCCTCTACCATTTTCACAGCCATTCTATCTTTTACCGAATTCCCGGGATTGAAGGTTTCATACTTTGCCAGTACAAGCGCATCGATATCCTCAACGATCTTGTTCATCTTAACCATAGGAGTATTCCCAATGGTCCCTAATATATTCTCAGCGTAATCCATGCTTACATTTTTCTTTAACGTCTGCAAATGTAAAAAAACCTTTGGCCTTAAACCAAGCTTTACCACGTCAACTATGAGAGCTCCAATTATTAATCGAATTTGATCGCCTTAACCGGAGAGATTTTGGAGATGATCACTGATGGAATTAACAGCATAAGCATGCAGAGAATCAAAGTGCCGGTATTCACGAGTAGAATATAATCCCAACTCAAATAGATTGGAACTTCGGTGACATAATAAGTTCTGGGATCAAGCGGAATCAGTTTAAAATATTTCTGAAGCGCCAGCAGACCAATTCCAATTAAATTTCCCCAGAAGAGTCCCAACACTATTAGATAAGCGGCATTATACAGAAAGATCTTCCGAATACTCCAATCTGCCGCTCCAAGTCCTTTCAGCATTCCGATCATTTGGGTTCTCTCCAGGATCAAAACCAATAATGCGGTGATCATATTGATTCCTGAAACAAGGATCATTATACCAAGAATAAGCGCCATATTAAAATCAAAAAGGGACAACCATTCGAAAATCGAGTAGTATTTCTGACTTATCGTTTGAGTATCCAGAAAAGATCCTGTATTCTCATAAACCTCATTGCCTTTAGAATCAAGTTCATCAAAATCTTCTACGAAAACTTCAAAATTACCAATCTCATCCTCTTCCCACCGGTTTATTCTCTGGATATGCCTGATATCTGTAAGCATATACAACTCATCAAATTCCTGAAAACCGGATTCGTAAATACCCACAATTTCAAAACTACGCTGTAAAGGCAGATCACTATCATCACGCATAAAATAGGTAGCCACACGGTCATCATTCTTCAGCTTAAGCCTGTTGGCGAGATATTCAGAGATTAGAATTTCATCATTAAGGTTTTCAGAATAGTTAGGCAATCTACCCTGCGTAAGGAATTCCTCGAAATAATCCCATTTGTAATCGGCTCCTACACCTTTGGCCACGATGCCTTCAAAATCTTCCTCTGTTCGAATAACGCCAAAAGTACTTGCAACGGCCTGGACATGATCGATACCTTCCACGCTGGTGAATTCGGGATAAAAATCCTGATCTGTTGAAACTGGAGTTAATGAAACTTTGGAGCTATTGTTATCGTAACTGGAGATACTAATATGACCATTGAAAGCAGCGATCTTATCCCGTATTTTCTCCTGCAAACCAAGGCCGGTCGCAAAAGATACAAGCATCATCACAACCCCTATAGCAATTGCGGTGATCGCTATTTTTATTATAGGAGCAGATATGCTACTTTTATATCCTTTCGCGCTAATAAGGCGCTTTACTATAAAGTACTCGAAATTCAAATTGCTATGATTAAGAGGTTGGTCAAAAGTACATTATTATTCTTTGTTTTTGGAATTCTTTCCTGCGGAAACGCTCATAGTGAAAGCTCTTGGGAAAATTCTGAAGTAGTTAAACAGGAAACACTTTCAGATTCGGTTCCTTCTGAAATTTTACCAGCCGCAAACAGGATGGATCTTATACTTCCGAAGATAGCAAACAGAACTATAGGGATTGTGGGAAATCAAACTAGCGTAGTAAAAAGAAAGAATGGAGAATATACTCATCTTGTGGATACTTTATTAAGCCAGAATGTCCAAATAAAAAAGGTTTTCGCACCCGAACATGGTTTTCGCGGAGCTGCAGATGCTGGCGAGACCGTTAAAAGCGGTAAGGACCCAATTAGTGGCCTTCCGGTTATTTCTCTCTACGGAAGCCATAAAAAACCAACTGCTGAAGACCTGAAAGGCATAGATTTACTAATCTTCGATATTCAGGATGTTGGAGCCAGGTTCTATACGTACATCTCAACCATGCATTATGTCATGGAAGCCTGTGCAGAACAAGGAATTCCGGTTCTAATTCTGGACAGACCAAATCCTAATGGACATTATATCGACGGTCCAATTCTCGAAAAACAACATCAGAGCTTTGTGGGAATGCATTCCATACCGGTAGTGCACGGAATGACCATTGCTGAATATGCAAAAATGATCAACGGAGAAAAATGGCTCGAGAACGGAATTCAGTGTGATCTGGAAACAATTGCTATGCAGAATTACCAGCATTCGATGAAGTATAAACTACCTGTAAAACCATCCCCAAACCTCCCCAACGCTAAATCGATCAATCTCTACCCAAGTCTTTGCTTTTTTGAAGGAACGAATGTGAATGCCGGCCGCGGTACGAATCTTCAATTCCAGGTTTTTGGCTCCCCTTTTCTGGATGAGGAGCATTTCAATTATGCTTATACTCCAAAGTCCATGGAGGGTGCTAAATATCCAAAGCATGAGAATAAGGAATGTTTCGGGCGCAATTTAAGCACTGCGGAAACATTGTATTTCATCAACCTGGAATGGTTAATTGAAGCATATCGCAATACAGAGAGTAAAGAGCAATTTTATAACGATTTCTTCCTGAAACTGGCTGGAACTTCTTTACTGAAAGATCAAATTATAAAAGGTCTCTCTGCTGAAGAAATCCGGGAATCCTGGAAGCCAGGTCTCAAAGCTTTTCAAAAGACTCGTAATAAATATTTGATGTACCCTTAGATGATCAGCTAGTTTCCTGCAGATTTTTTGCCCTGGTTTTATAAAGATCTGAATTGTTTAGTTTTTCCAATTCTTCGGTCCACTTACTAATTTGTGTCTCTTCACCATTTTCTATGGCCATGCAGTAATTTAGAAAAGTATATAAGCCCCAGTTGTATTTACGCAATTCTTCTTTGTCAATTTTCTTCTTTAGAAACCTTTCAACCTTTCTATAATTACCCTGATAGAGATCAACGTTTGTCACAAGCAGATCCAGTTTCTGACTAATCATCTTATAATTAGACTGTTTTTCGTCCAGCAGATCCTGAGCTTCATTAAGATATTCTTCGGTTATATTTAGAATCGGTCGTCGAAGATCCTTGTCCAGGTATAAACTATAATCCAGGTATTTCTGTGCAAGTCTGAGAGCAGTGGAGTAACTTGGTTTTCTTTTGTAATAAGCCGACTCTACCTGCAGAAACGAAGTATTTAATTTGAACTTCTCCAGAACTCTCATGGTCTCCAGTTTATTGGTATAGCCAAGGTTATTATGGATCACCTTGCCATTGGCATCCATGATCACCACATACGGAATTCCTTTTACCCCATACTCCATGTTCAATTGTCGCTGAGTGTCAAAATCAACTCTTAAAGGGATATAGTTTTGCATCACTTCCTGCACCTCCTGATCACTCCAAACATCACGATCCATAGCTTTACATGGACCGCACCAGGTCGCCCAGAAGTCTACCAATATTAATTTGTTACTGGCGATAGCTGCATTTTGCGCTGCTTCGAGATCTGTATACCAGTTATTTGCAAATAGATTAGACCCACACAAAAGCAGGAGAAGAATAAGACTTTTCATCGTTAAGGTTTTCCCAAAAATATAAATTTTTTAGACCTAAGTGTTACGATTTTAATCTTTTTTTCATTTCCTCGACGATATTGTATGCCGCCGGACAAATGCTAGTATTTTTTATAGTGAGAGAGGAAATTTTATGAAAATCCTTGCGGTCTGTATGAGGATATTCCCGGCAGGCCTTTGGTCGCTGAGCATAGATACCACAGTAGTTGTCGTCGCCTAAAAAAGGACATGGCACCTGCTGTAGCACATAATCGTTCTCCTCATCCAGCCTTAGGTAAGTATCTATAAAATCTCCAGGCTTCATTCGAAAATGTTTACTAATCCTTCCAATATCTTTTTGTGTAAATAAAGGTCCCGTGGTCTTACAGCAATTAGCGCATTGCAAACAGTCGGTTCTGGAGAATTCTTCCTCGTGCAATTCCACCATGAGCTTATCCAGATCCTTTGGAGGACGCTTCTTTAGTCGCGAAAAGAATTTCCTATTTTCCTTCTTCTTATCTTTGGCGCGATTAGGTAAACTTTTAAGCTCTTCATCCATTGGACAAAAATAAGGATATATTCGGCAAAGCCATTGCAGGCTACTACAAAGAAAAAGATGAAACTAGCATCACGGTACATTCACCAGATTTTGATAATGATGAAATTCCCGTCGCTTATCTGTTCCGGGATTTTGAAGAAATGCCAAAGCTCGAACAGGAAGCACTAAAACTTTGTAAAGGCAGTATTCTTGATGTTGGTTGCGGGGCCGGCAGCCATGCCCTTTATCTTCAAAATGAGAACAAAATGGAGGTTAAGGCTATAGATACTTCTTCCGGAGCTATAGAGATCGCAAAAGAGCGCGGACTCAATAATGCGGTTGTTCAGGATTTCTATAAGATCGCTTCGGAAAGATTTGATAGCATTCTTATGTTGATGAATGGAACCGGGATCATTGGAAAACTTGATAATATCGATGATTTCCTTCAGCACTGTCATAAGCTACTAAATGATAACGGACAGCTGATTCTTGATTCTTCAGATCTTATTTATCTTTTCGATGACGAGTTTATTGATTCCGAAGAATATTACGGGGAACTCACTTATGAATTGAGTTATAAGGGAGAAACTTCAGATCCTTTTGACTGGTTATATGTCGATAAAGAAATTCTTCAGAAGGCAGCAAACAACAACAATTTTTCTTGTGAGATCGTTTTTGAAGGAGAACATTATGATTACCTGGCGATTCTGAAAAAAGTCTAACTCGTTATTTTTCATATTTTTGCGCAAGATCTAATACAGAATGAATAAAATTTACAAAACTCTTTTAATCCTGTTTTTGAGCAGCCTCGCTGTATCGTGCAGTAAGGATTCTGATAATGATTCCGAAGAAGGAAACAATAAAGCGGCTAACTTAAAGGTTACCGGTTCATCTGCTTCAGATCTATTAAGTGATACCGAATTTACTTCAATGAATATTGAAGTCGTCTATGCTGAAGGATTTAGACCAGAGACTGCAGCAATCGATGCCTTCAGAAGTTTTCTGGAAAGCAGGGTTTATAAACCCGATGGAATAACCATCAATTTACGCTCTGTAGCAAGTTCCGGACTCACTCCTTTCGATGAAGATGATTTGAGAACCGTAGAAAACAGGACACGAACGGTTTATACTGTAGGCGATGAAATTGGAGTCTGGATCTATTTTGCAGCTGGCAAGAAGATCAACGACTCTGAAACTAAGATCACTCTGGGTACTGCATTCAGAAATACTTCAATTATCCTGTATGGTGAAACCATTAAAAACTTTGCAAGCAAGTTCAATGCACCTAGCAAAGCAATTATTGAAGCCGCGACCTTAAATCATGAATTTGGTCATTTATTTGGTTTGGTCAACCTGGGCGTGGAGCCGGTAACAGATCACGAAGACCCGAATAACACTGCACACTGCATTACCGATAAATGCTTAATGAAGGCAAGTATTGAATTTGGTAGCGGGGTCATCAACACTATAGACAATAATAATCTTCCTCAGCTGGATGATGCCTGTATTCTGGACTTACAATCTGCGGGCGGAAAATAAAAAAACCCGGCGATCGCCAGGTTTTTTTATATTCATTTATAATAGCTATTCCACTATTGAAACACGTCTGGATCCAGGTAATCTGGAGTTCCATCGTTATCTGAGTCGGTTAAGATCAAAGTTCCATCCTCTGTAATTTCAATTTCATCTCTTGTAGGAGTACCATCACCATCATCATCTGGATCTGATAGGTTTGGAAGTCCATCCCCATCTGTATCATCCGAAGTCACATCGTTATCTCCATCCAGATCTTCCATAAATGAAGGAATACCATCATTATCATGATCTGCCTGGTTTACCACATAACTACTAATTTGAAAAACGAGCGGCGAGTAAACCGGTATAGTCTCAGGAGAATTAAAGTAATAGGCCAATCCGGAAGGCATGAAAATAGCACCAATCCCGTAGTCATTATTCCATTCTACAGAATTGTCTGCATTCACTTGAAAACCAGTAGCTGCACCAAACTCAGTCAATCCAGCCTGAAATCCTTTTATAACTCCGCCAAGAGGTGTTACACGGTTATCCACGATTCCAAAATATGGTGAAAGATTAAACCAAACAGGATTTCTTAAGTTAGAGTCAAAAACAGTTCCTGTTAGAAGTTCTCCTTCATAAGTAACAAAGGTAGAATCTGCAAAGGTAGGTTTCGCTCCAGCACCTTCACGTACTTTAAGGACATATAGATTCTGGTCTACACCTTCATGATTAACAATTTTCGTTATCAATTTATCTGAATTGATGATCGGCTCCTTATCTGCATTCTCACCTGCAATCGTGTCAAATACGATTTGATAGTTGAAATCTTCAGAAGGATTTTCAAAATCTTCATAGTTATAAAAATGGGTGGAGAGATAGTCTAAAAGTGCCTGATCGTCTTCAACCGCGACCTCTGTACGGTCACGAACTTCAACCTGGACCAAACCGCCATCATCATCATTATTACATGCAAATGCAAGAAAAGCCGTAAGACCAACCAGCATCAATTTGTTTATTCTCATCAGAATTTTATTTTGGAGCCGCAAGATACAATAATCTTGTATTTTTGTTCAATATTGAACGGCGATTTGAAGGTATAAGTATGAGAGTTGATAAGTTTTTATGGTGTGTACGCTATTTTAAGACCAGAAGTCTGGCAACAACTGCCTGCAAGCAGGGAAAGGTGAGAATGAACGATGAGATTCTGAAACCTAGCAAAGACGTATTCCCTGGTGATAAACTAAGAGTTCGGAAAAATCAGATCAATTATGAGCTGGAAATCCTTGATCTTCCCAAAAGTCGTGTTGGGGCGAAACTTGTAAATATCTATGTTCATGATATCACCCCGAAAGAAGCCTTTGAAAAACTGGATCTTTTAAAATACTCCAAGGACTATTACCGCAAGAAAGGTACTGGCCGCCCTACCAAGAAGGATCGTCGTGATATTGATGACTGGTTTGAAAATACAGATGCCGGCTTAGACGAAAAGAAGGATGATGGTTTAGAGAAGAAAAAAGATGACTAAAGATTACTGGAACAGTAGATATAAAAATCATCAAACTGGATGGGATCTGGGAGCTGTTTCCCCTCCAATTAATGCATTTGCAGATGGTATTGAGAACAAGGAACTAAAAGTCCTGATTCCAGGAGCAGGCAATGCTTATGAAGCAGAATATCTTTTTAAAAATGGTTTTAGAAATGTCTTTCTATGCGATATTGCTGAAATTCCTTTAAACTCATTTTCACTTCGCAATCCTGAATTTCCTGAAGACCAAATGCTGCACCAGGATTTTTTTAAAATTGAGAATTCCTTCGATCTAATCCTGGAGCAAACCTTTTTCTGCGCATTACCGGTTACTAAACGAAGTGCATATGCTCAAAAAACCAGTGAACTTCTAAGATCTGGAGGAGTACTGGCAGGTTTATTATTCAATTTTGAATTAAAGGAAGACGGCCCACCTTTTGGCGGTAGTCGTGAAGAATATTTAACTTATTTTAGTCCGTATTATCATATTGAAATTCTGGAGAAAGCATACAATTCCATAAAACCTCGTTTAGGGACTGAACTATTCTTCAAATTTCGAAAAAAGTAATTTATGAAAGCTAAGCATTCAATTCTAAACCAGGACGAGATCAAGCATAAAATCAGGAGAATAGCTTACCAGATCTATGAAAGTAATGTGGACGAGAAAGAGATTATTATCGCAGGCATCGCGAGTAATGGATATATTCTAGCTAAGAAACTTGAAAAAGAACTTCAGGAAATTTCACCTTTAAAAACTACTTTGGGTAAGGTAGTGATCAACAAAAAATCACCATTAGATCCTATAATTGTTTCCTTAAAACCTGAAGAATATCAAAACAAATCTTTGATCCTGGTGGACGATGTATTGAATTCAGGTTCCACTCTTATTTATGGAGTACGATATTTTCTGGACGTTCCAATTAAAAATTTCAAGACCGCCGTGCTTGTGGACCGGAACCACAAACGCTACCCGGTGAAAGCCGATTTTAAAGGTTTATCTCTATCAACCTCTCTAAGCGAAACGGTAAAAGTTATTTTTGAAAAGGATCATGAACGTGTAGAGTTATCTTAAAGTCCTCACTAATTCCCGTGTAATTTCTGAAAGATCTTTATCATTACAATCTAAAATTAGCTCACTTTGATTGTAATAAAAGCCTCTTTCGAATAAATGCTTTCTGATAAACTCTTCCAGTAGCTCCTCAGTGTCCAAATGACTTATCATTGGCCTGTCTGTTTTTTCACGCTGCAATCTCTCCAATAAGGTTGGAATGTTCAGCTTGAGATAAATAGATCGTACCGAATCTGCATTTTTTATAAGCTCCATATTGTCACCATAACACGGAGTTCCTCCTCCAAGTGAAACTACAGCGTCCTCATTAAGGTTGATTAATTTCTCAAGCATCTTTCGTTCAGCTTTTCTAAAGAAGATCTCTCCCTTTCTCGCAAAGATTTCAGAGATCGCCAAGTCGTATTCTTTTTCGATCTCGTTATCAAGATCATAAAATTTATGGTTTAACTCTTCAGATAGTAGTTTTCCAACGGTTGATTTACCGCTTCCCATGTATCCAATCAAAAAAAATTTCATCTGTAAATGACTCAAAATAAGCAAAAGGCAAAACTATGGTAAAATTATAGCAATTATGTCTTGAAAAATAAATTAATGCATGTATATTTGCACCCGCATTCGCAAAAAGACGGATGCTTTTTAATGATCT
>NZ_JBLVTK010000002.1:585329-614325 GCF_048285865.1 Christiangramia marina
AGCCAGATCACTATTTTGCTCGCTTCGATCTTTTGATCGAAACTTGTTGACCAGCCTTATGGAGACATTCCATAAACTCATACCCGAGTGCTGGAATTGGTAGACAGGCATGGTTGAGGGCCATGTGTCCATTAGGGCGTGCGGGTTCAAGTCCCGCCTCGGGTACTACTTTCCAAAAAATTACAATTAGCCGCTGAGGCTTTTTTTTATATCCTATCAGAATTTTGTTTAATATAAATTATATTTAATTAAACATTTTAACTTTTCTCTATTACTTTCACCTTAATTATTGTTTAGATTTGTTTAATAGCTTAAAAGAAGTATGGAACATATCAAACAAAATTTTAGCATTAAGGATCTGGAGCATTTGAGTGGAATTAAAGCTCACACCATTAGGATCTGGGAGAAGAGATACAATATTCTTAATCCCGAAAGAACAGATACTAATATTCGTACCTACGATGGTGAAGATCTACAAAAGCTACTCAATATTTCTTTTTTGAACATTCATGGATACAAGATTTCACGAATATCCAAAATGAAAGAAGATGAAGTTCATGCACTTGTAAGAAGAATCTCGGCCTCTTCTAGTGTAGAGAACAGAGCTAAAAATGCTCTCAAGCTCGCGATGATGAATTTTGACGACAGATTGTTTCAGAAAACCTATAATGATCTGGTCTCAAAATTATCATTTCGAGATGTTTTCTACGATGTTTTTATTCCGCTGCTTGAAGAGATTGGGCTGCTTTGGCAGACTGACACCATCAAACCTATTCACGAGCATTACATCATAGAGCTTATTAAACAAAAGATATATATCAATATAGCCGAACTAAAATCTAACGGCGAGGAAGAGAATAATGACAAATTATATGTGCTTTTTCTTCCTTACAATGAAATCCACGATATTGGTATATTGTATCTCAACTATGAGCTTTTAAACGCAGGTAAGAATGTTATCTACGTTGGTCCAAGTTTACCATTAGACAATATGGATTACCTGATGAAAATCCATAATGACCCGGTATTCGTAAGTTATCTTACCATCTCTCCTGTAAATACAGATGTTTCAGAATTTATAAATGAGTTCCAGGAGAAGTTATGTCGGGATAAGCCAAGAGAATTCTTGTTATTTGGACAAAGAACAAAAGAAATAGATCAGGCCGCTCTTCCTGAAAACATCAAAGTACATACATCCATTAAAGATTTTATAAATAGTCTCTAAAAATCCCCAATGCCAAAAAAGATAAATATTATAGGATCCGGTTTTTCATCTCTAGCAGCTTCCTGCTACCTGGCTCAGGCCGGTTACGAGGTAGAAGTATTCGAAAAGAATGATACGGTAGGTGGTAGAGCCCGTCAATTGAAACGTGATGGGTTTACTTTTGATATTGGTCCAACCTGGTACTGGATGCCAGATGTTTTTGAACGTTTCTTTTCTGACTTCGGAAAATCAGCTTCAGATTATTTTCAGCTGAACAAATTAGATCCAGCTTATGAAGTTTACTTCGGTAAAGATGATTCCGTTATAATTCCGGGTAGCCTTGAAGAGATCTATGAGACCTTTGAAGAAGTTGAAAAGGGAAGTTCTGAAAAACTGAAGAAATTCATTGCCAAAGCACGTGACAATTATGATATAGCCATTAAAGATCTGGTTTATCGTCCTGGAGTTTCTCCAATGGAACTTGTAACAACTGCGACCGCAACAAGACTAGGCCGGTTTTTTACAAATATTAGCGGAGATGTTCGTAAAGAGTTTTCTAATGAGAAACTAAGACAGATTCTCGAATTTCCAGTATTGTTTCTGGGAGCAAAACCAAGTGATACTCCAGCTTTCTATAGTTTTATGAATTATGCCGACTTTGGATTGGGCACCTGGCATCCTCATGGAGGGATGTACAAAGTTATAGAAGGCATTAAAGAGCTCGCAGAGTCTTTAGGCGTTAAGTTTCACCTCAATGCTAATGTCGAGGCTATTACTACTGAAGATCGTGCAGCAAAAGCGCTGAAAATAGACGGGAAACTTTATCCTGCAGATATCATTCTTTCTGGTGCAGATTATCATCATACAGAAACCTTACTTCCGGAATTCGATAGACAGTATTCTGAAAAGTACTGGGAAAAGAAAACGTTTGCACCCTCGTCCCTACTGTTTTATGTAGGCTTTGATAAGAAATTGAAGAATGTATCTCACCATACACTATTTTTTGATAGTAGTTTTAAGGATCATGCAAAAGCCATCTATGATGACGCTGCCTGGCCTGAAGATCCACTGTTTTATGCCAGTTTCCCTTCAAAGACTGATGATACCGTAGCTCCTGAAGGAAAGGAAGCAGGAATATTCTTAATTCCTCTTGCTCCAGATCTCGAAGATACCAATGAGATTCGGGAACGTTATTTTAATATGATAATCGAACGTTTTCAGGCGCTTACAGGGCAGGAAATAAAAACAAATATTATATTTAAGGAATCCTTTTGTGTAAAGGATTTCAAGGAGGCTTATAATTCCTATAAAGGGAATGCCTACGGAATGGCAAATACACTTTTCCAGACAGCATTTTTAAGACCGAAAATTAGAAGTAAAAAGGTGGAAAAATTATATTTTACCGGGCAGTTAACCGTTCCCGGACCAGGTGTGCCGCCATCCCTTATATCTGGGAAACTTGCAGCTGGACTGATACAACAAAATGAACAAAACTAATTTATGAAAGCGATTTTTGATACGGTATCCCGGTCCTGTAGCAAAACTGTTACCAATAGCTACAGTACTTCCTTTAGTCTGGCCACTAAGATGCTGGCTCCCTCTATAAGGCAGGATATTTATAATATTTATGGATTTGTAAGATTTGCTGATGAAATCGTGGATAGCTTTCATGATTACGACAAGGAACTATTATTTAAGGATTTTGAAGCCGATCTATACAAGGCGCTGGATCAAAGAATTTCTCTTAATCCTATTCTGAATGCTTTTCAGGAAACGGTACACCGGTATGAAATAGAACCTCAACTTTACAAGTCTTTTATGGATAGTATGCGACTGGATCTTCATAAGTCTGAATATCTGAGTATGGAAGAATACCGCCAATACATCTACGGTAGCGCAGATGTTGTTGGTCTTATGTGTTTGAAAGTCTTCGTAAAAGGTGACCAGGCGAAGTACGAGGAATTAAAATCTTCCGCCATGAGTCTCGGTTCAGCTTTTCAAAAGGTGAATTTCTTACGGGATCTAAAAGCAGATTATGAAGATCTAAGTAGATCCTATTTCCCAAATGTGGATCTTTCAGAATTAGACGAAGTAAATAAACAACAGATTGTTGCTGAAATTGAAGAAGACTTCAGTAAAGGTCTAAGCGGGATCGCTCATCTTCCAGTAGAAGCAAAGTTTGGTGTGTATACTGCTTATATATATTATCGAAAATTACTTCAGAAACTTAAAAACGTCCCATCTTTGGAAATTAAAAATTGCCGGGTTCGTGTTCCTAATTATCAAAAGGCAGGATTACTGGCAAAATCCTATATTTCTTATAGATTGAATTTAATATAATTGATGATGATGCAAGTGATATTATGGCTATTAGTATTTTTTGGAACCTTTATGATGATGGAGGGAATGGCGTGGTTCACACACAAATATGTGATGCACGGTTTCTTATGGAAATTGCATAAGGATCACCACCACAAAGATCACAGTAGCTGGTGGGAACGAAACGATCTCTTTTTCGTTTTTTACGCTCTTGTAAGTATTGGGTGTTTCCTGCTCTGGAGGTATGAAGATGTATGGTTCGGCCTACCTATTGGACTTGGGATTCTCGCGTATGGCATCACATATTTTACAGTGCACGATATCTTTATACACCAAAGGTTTAAGATTTTTAGAAATGCGAATAATAAATACGCAAAAGGTATAAGACGAGCGCATAAAATGCACCATAAACATTTAGGAAAGGATGACGGCGAATGCTTCGGAATGCTATTCGTACCTTTCAAATATTTCAGAAAATAAAATATATCCCCAAATGATCACGCCAGACTATTACTACATCATCGTTGGTGGTGGACTGGCTGGGTTACAGCTTGCTCTTGAAATAAGGAAGGACGTTTTCTTTAAAGGAAAAAAGATTGCGATTATTGATCCTTCGCTCAAATCTGAAAACGACAAAACCTGGTGCTTCTGGGAAGAAGGTTCAGGTAAATGGGACGAGCTTATTCAGAAGGAATGGCAGCAAGGATTATTTATAGCAGAGTCTGTAAAGAAAGAAATGGATTTTGCTCCTTATTCCTATAAGATGCTAAGATCCATCGACTTTTATCAATATGCGAAAGGTGAATTAAATAAGGATCCTGACACATACTTCATTCAGGATGAGATTAGTAAGATCGATGAAGTTACACGTACTGCATTAGGCAAGAAAGATTCTTACACCGCTACTCATTTTTTCGATAGCAGGCCACCACATTCTTATAAGGATGATTCTGGTAGCGCCAAAATCTATCAGCACTTTAAAGGAATATATATTGAAACTCAGGAAGCTCAATTTGACCCTGACCGCTTTACAATGATGGATTATCGGGGCAAATACAAGAACAGCACTTGTTTTACTTATGTCCTACCAGTATCTCCTAAAAACGCTCTTATAGAGTTTACCTTTTTTACTCCTTTCCTAACCGAAGAAAAAGTATATGATGAGCAACTGGAAAAATATATTCGGGAAGTTTTAAAAATTGATAATTACAGCATCACTGAAAGTGAGACGGGCATAATTCCAATGACCGACTACCCTTTCCATCAGCATAATTCCAAATATGTTACGAAGATAGGGACGGCTGGCGGTTGGGTAAAGGCATCTTCAGGGTATTCATTTAAGAGTACTGAACGAAAAGTAGACAAGTTACTGTCAAATATTAAAAGTGGTAAGAAGCCTGCGCAAGGTTTGTTTAGCAAGAGATTTCAGCGGTATGACGCGATATTTCTGGATGTTCTGGAAAAGCGGAATGATCTTGGTGAATCATTGTTCACTAAATTCTATACTAAAAACAGTATTCAGAATATATTCAAATTTCTGGATGAAGAAACCACATTTTCCGAAGATATCAAGATCATGCAAAGCATGTTTCACCCTCAATTCTTAAAATCTTTCTTCAATAAATTATAATTACTCTTGCAGCAATTTATCAAGTGTGCTTCGGAAGCTGTCTGAGTTCCAGTCGGCAGACCCAACTTTGTCGATCACAATTTTTCCTGATTTTGAGATCACATAAGTAGTTGGTAACGTTTTTCCGAGCATTGGTTCAGGTGCTTTAGTCCGCATCTTGTAGGAAGGTAAAGTAAAACGTTTACGCTTCATGTAATTATCTGTGGTTTGATGCTGTTCTCCTGAAACAAATATAAAACGCACCTTTTCACCATAATCCTCATAAACTTCCTGGAAACTTGGCATTTCTGCAATACATGGTGGGCACCAGGTAGCCCAGAAATTAACTACGACAACTTCATTTTCAAACTCAGAAAACTCTATTCTTTTGCCTCTTTTATCTTCCAGTACCCAATCATAACTGGCTAGTTTTTCCTGATCCTCTTCGTCATTAACAGAGGGCGCGAAGGAAATAAGCTTATTCACAAAGATCTGAACCGGCTTCCTGGTTTGAGGAATCACCATCACCAGAATTATCACAATAATGATAATATTTGACCACTGATTTTTAAATAATTTCATAGCATTGAATAGGTCCTGCAAAGAACGGAAAAATTACAATTTTGGGCGGTACACGTCTTGATTCAATTTTAAACGTAGCTAAAAATTCCAGCCCGAAAATCATCTAATTAGGATTTGATGCTAATACAGATTTTCTAAAAACAAAAAACCTCAGGATTACTCCTGAGGTTTTTTTTAGAATTCTATAATTAAATGCTTAAGCTGCGTTTTCCTTTTTAATAAGGTTCAATGCAGATCCATGCTTATACCACTCTATCTGTGGCTGATTATAAGTATGATTAGCTTTAATGGTATCCTTACTTCCATCTGCATGTACGATCTCTATAGTTAGAGGCGTATCTGGTGCAAAGTCTTCAAGATCTATAAGGTTGAAAGTATCATCTTCCTGGATTAGATCATAATCACTTTCATTTGCGAAAGTAAGACCTAACATTCCCTGTTTCTTAAGGTTTGTCTCATGGATACGAGCAAAGGATTTTACAAGTACCACCTTAACACCTAAATGTCTCGGCTCCATAGCTGCATGCTCTCTGGAAGAACCTTCACCATAGTTATGATCTCCTACTACAACCGTTGGAATTCCAGCTTTCTTGTACTCTCTCTGGACTGCCGGCACACCATCGTACTCACCAGTAAGCTGATTCTTAACAAAATTGGTCTTCTCGTTGTAAGCGTTAATAGCTCCAATAAGACAGTTATTAGAAATATTATCTAAATGTCCTCTATATCTTAACCATGGTCCTGCCATAGATATATGGTCGGTAGTACATTTACCCCATGCTTTGATCAATAACCTCGCGCCAGTAAGATTTTTACCATCCCAAGGCTCGAAAGGTGTAAGCAATTGAAGTCTTTCGCTATCTTCAGCTACTTTAACTTCTACACTGCTTCCATCTTCATTTGGAGCAACATATCCAGCATCCTCTACAGCAAATCCTTTTGTAGGAAGTTCAATTCCCTGAGGTTCGTCAAGCATTACTTCTTCACCATCCTCGTTCATTAATTTATCGCGGGTTGGATCAAAATCCAGTCTACCAGAAATTGCGATTGCTGCAACCATTTCAGGAGAACCTACAAAGGCGTGTGTATTAGGGTTTCCATCTGCACGCTTAGAGAAGTTACGGTTAAAAGAGTGAACGATCGTGTTCTTCTCTTCACCTTTTCTATCTGAACGATCCCATTGACCAATACATGGTCCACAGGCATTTGTAAAAATAGTTGCATCAAGATCTTCAAAGATCTGAAGCAATCCATCTCTTTCCGCAGTAAATCTAATTTGTTCAGACCCCGGATTGATACCGAAATCAGATTTAGCCTTTACTTTCTTATCTACCGCCTGTTTTGCGATAGAAGCTGCCCTGGTCAAATCTTCATAAGAAGAGTTGGTACAGGAACCAATCAGACCCCAATCAACATTAATTGGCCAGTCATGCTCCTTCGCTTTCGCTCCCATTTCAGAAATAGGAGTTGCAAGATCTGGCGTAAATGGTCCGTTTAAGTGAGGCTTTAATTCATCTAAATTGATCTCGATCATTTCATCAAAATACTGCTCTGGATTTGCGTATACTTCATCATCACCAGTTAAGTGCTCACGTACTTCATTCGCTGCATCTGCAACATCTGCACGGTTCGTAGCTCTCAGATAGCGCTCCATCGAGTCATCGTAACCAAAAGTAGAAGTTGTCGCTCCAACTTCGGCACCCATATTACAGATAGTTCCTTTACCAGTACAGGAAAGGTTACGCGCACCTTCACCAAAATATTCTATGATTGCTCCGGTACCACCTTTTACAGTAAGGATACCTGCAACTTTTAAGATCACATCTTTAGAAGAAGTCCATCCAGAAAGTTTTCCGGTTAACTTCACTCCAATAAGTTTAGGGAATTTAAGTTCCCACGGCATTCCAGCCATTACATCTACAGCATCTGCTCCACCTACTCCAATAGCAACCATTCCTAATCCACCGGCGTTCACCGTGTGAGAATCGGTTCCAATCATCATTCCACCTGGAAATGCATAGTTTTCTAGAACAACCTGGTGGATAATACCTGCACCTGGTTTCCAGAATCCAATTCCGTATTTGTTTGATACTGATTCCAGAAAATCGAAAACCTCACTACTACTTTTATTTGCAGATTGCAAATCTATCGCAGCTCCCATTTTCGCCTGGATAAGGTGATCACAATGTACAGTCGTAGGAACAGCTACCTGCTTCTTACCTGCCTGCATAAATTGCAATAATGCCATTTGCGCAGTCGCATCCTGACAAGCAATTCTATCCGGTGAAAATTCTACATAATCCTTACCTCTTTGAAATGCTTCTTTAGCACTCCCATCCCATAAGTGAGAATAAAGGATCTTTTCTGAAAGCGTCAAAGGTTTACCAACAACTTCACGTGCTGTATTCACACGTTCAGCCATTTGGCTATAAACCTTCTTAATCATATCAATATCGTATGCCATATTCTGTTTTGTTTTTATTCTAAAAAAGTCTTGCAAAAATAGGAAATTTAGACCGATTTTAAAAATCAGGAGCAATACTCAGAAATCGCTGTAAATTATTTCTGAAATTGTAATTTTTACGATAGAAAATTCAATAAAAATGAATTTTAGATTACATTTCTAAGAATTCGATAATTTTTGAAGCCTATATCGAGTATCTGGCAGGTTCGCGGAGTGTCTTTTGTCTTCGGAATAAATAAACTACAGGAGCCATAAAAGCGATAAAAAACATGGACAGGATCCAGAATGTTTTGTCACGTAGCTTATTCAGAATCATATCCAGCAGAACGATGAGCCAAAAGCCAAATGAAAATACAGAGGATATGAATTTCAGAATAAATGCTGAAAATTCATCCAGTCCAGCTATGCTAGCAAGAAACTTATTACCAAAAGCAAGATAAAAAAGTATAGAAAAGAGAATTTTATAGCGTTCAAGAAAATTGATCACTAGAATAAGTTTTTTATGATCTGTTCAGCAGAAATACCTTCAGCTTCTGCTTTGTAATTCCTGATGATTCGATGCCTTAAAATTCCAATGGCAACCGCCTGAACATTTTCGATATCTGGTGAGAATTTGCCCTGTACCGCAGCATGGGTTTTGGCAGCCAGAATTAAATTCTGAGAAGCTCTTGGTCCCGCCCCCCAGTCAATATAATTCTGAACAAAATCTGAAGCTTCTTGTCCAGGTCTCGTTTTGCCTACCAGTCTCACAGCGTATTCTATAACATTATCCGGCACCGGTATACGCCGAATCATTTGTTGAATTTCAGATATTTCTGATACATTAAATAATGGATTCACCGTTTTCTGAACATCTGTGGTCGTAGATTTCACGACATCCACTTCTTCCTGAAAACTTGGATATTCCAGATTTATTGCAAACATAAACCTGTCCAGCTGGGCTTCTGGCAAGGGATAGGTTCCCTCCTGCTCTATCGGGTTTTGTGTAGCCAGAACAAAATAGGGTTTATCAAGCTTATAGTGATGACCGGCTACCGTCACAGCCCGTTCCTGCATTGCTTCAAGTAAAGCTGCCTGAGTTTTTGGCGGAGTACGGTTGATCTCGTCTGCCAGTAAAATATTGGTGAAAACCGGCCCCTTTATGAATCTGAATTTGCGATTTTCATCGAGGATCTCTGATCCCAGAATATCGCTGGGCATAAGATCTGGGGTAAATTGTATTCTTTTGAAATCCAGACCAAGCGCTTTTGCGATAGTATTGACCATCAACGTTTTGGCAAGGCCTGGAACACCGATCAATAATGAATGTCCCCCTGAAAATATAGAAAGTAAAACCTGTTGCACGACCTCATCCTGACCAACGATCACTTTCGCGATCTCTGTTCTTAGTTCGGCGTGTTTCTTTACCAGGTTTTCTACCAGGGCAACGTCAGACATTCATTATTGTTTTAACCAGTCATTAGCGTAATCACAATCACGGTACTTGCCGTTTACTTTAATATAAGTATCTGCGATCTTCTCTTTTTGCCACTTTTCGATAACTTCAAGCTGTTTGTCTCTAAGTGCAAGTTCCTTGATCTTAAGGTAATCTGTTGCATAATCTGCTTCGTGCTCCTCAATTTTCTTAGTAACCTTGATGATCTTGAATTGCGGTCTTCCTGTTCTGTCCTGTTGTGTAAGAACCAGGGAAACTTCACCTTCATCTAAAGATTCCACCTGCTCAAATAATTTAGGATCGATCTTGGTTAGCTCAAATCTGGTATCACCAGTTCTTGGGTTGATCAATTTTCCTCCTTCAGTTTTAGTTTCTTCTTCATCTGAAGCTTCTCGAGCAGCCGCGGCAAACTCTAAGTCTCCTTTCACGATCTTACTTCTCAAAGTATCGATTTCAGCTTTCGCTGCCTGCACAGATGCATTTGTTACATCTGGAATCAACAATATATGTCTAAGTTCTACGGTTTGCCCACGAATCTTGTCGATCTGGATTATATGATACCCAAATTCAGTTTCAAAAGGTTCACTAACCTCACCTTCCTGAAGACTAAAAGCTACATCCTTAAATTCTTTTACAAAGGCATCCTTTCTGGTTAGGGTAATTCTACCTCCATCTGGAGCAGTCCCTGGATCCTGTGAATATAAAACTGCCTTGGTAGAAAAACTTGAACCGTTCTCTTCAATATCAGCTTTAAAACCTTTCAACCTGTCTATAACCTTCTGACTTTCTTCCTGAGGAATTTCAGGTTCGATCACGATTTGAGAAAGTTCAATTTCAGTACCAAACATAGGCTTCTCCTCCATTTGAACGTAATACTGTCTTACTTCTTCCGGAGTTACTTCCAGATCCTGAATGATCTTTTCCTGCATTTGCTGTGCAAGCTGTCTTTGCTTGGTAAGTGTAAAAATCTCATCCCTTAACTCAGCTTCGCTATCCTTTTTGTAGAATTCAAGCACTTTCTCCATAGAACCAGCCTGTTGCTGCAGTCCCTGGATTTGTTGATCAACGATCCCATTTATCTGGTTGTCGTTAATGATGATACTATCCTGTATTGCATGATGTGCATACAATTTGTTCTCCATTAGAGAACCTGCCAGTTTACAATCAGTCACCTCTGCCGTGGTCATTCCCTGTGACTGCATATCCTTGTACATCAGGTCGATATCACTTTCAAGAATGATATATTCTCCAACTACTGCAGCGATCCCATCAACTTTCATTCGCTGTTTCCCCTGCATTTCGTTTTCCACCTTCTTCACCTCGGCATCTGGCTGGATCGACGTACTATCTGTTACGATCACTTCCTGAGAAAATCCAAGAGCCGTGAACATCATGCACACTCCTGAAAATAGCGGTTTAATTGTAGATTTCAAATTCATTATTTTTAATTGCATCTTTAGTAATATCCTTTTCTAATTCTTTAATAAGCGACTGCTTTCTCTTATTCAGCAAGATCTCTCGAATGGTTGCTGAAGCATAATCTAAAGGAGCCTGTTCATTTCTTGCCAGTACATCGTTCACATAAACAAGGTACACATTTAATGAATCCTTTAACTCCAGGAAATTTGATTTTCGCAATAGCTTTGACCGATCCTCTACAGAAAGCGGACCAATTTTATCATAAACAGATTTTGTTTTCACCCAAACAGAATCGTTCATGCTGTAGTTTTTAAACTGAATCGCCATATTGCTTAATGCTTCCTGATCTTCAGCATTAAAGCGACGAAATTTAGTTCTTATTTCATCAAGGTTGTTCGTATTCTTCGGAAGATTAATATACCTGAGTTTTACAAGGTCCTCATTCAGAATAAAATTTTCCCCATTCTTCTTATAATAAGCTTCGATCTCGTTCTTGTTGAGGGAGGTATCAAGATCCCGGGTAACGATGGCATCTGTATATGCATTGGTAAACAACTCATTCTTATAGTTCTCCACAAGGGCATTGAATTCGGCCTGTTGTTCTCCTGGTAAATTGAGTTTTGCCCTGTCGATCAACAATTGCTGAGTCGCCCAGCGAGTCACGTAATTCCCAACGATTATCGAACTGTCTTCAGGAGAAGTATCTTCATCAATAAGAGATTGTATATCCTCCTCGTATAAATAAGAATCATTGACTCTTACTACCTGTACCCTGTTATCGGTTTGCTGAAAATACTCACAACTGCCAAACAGCAAAGAGCACAATCCAAGGTAAAACCAATAAAAACGTCTATTCAAAATCAATCGTTTAAGCACCTCTTTTATTAAGCTGAAAATACCTTCAGCTCTTACTAAACTTACTATCCGCGCAAAAATAACAATTACTTGAGGTTCTGCAAGCTAAAGGCATAACGAATAAGCAACCTACGAAATTATAAATTCTGAAAGATTTTTATTTCCGTAGTATCTTAGACTGAAGCTAAAGCAACATCATATGAAATACGAACAGAAAATTGTGATCGACAAACCTCTTAACGAGGTCATAGAAAAATTTTCAGATCCGGATAGTCTTAAACACTGGCAGGAAGGTTTTATTTTCATGAAACCCATAAACGGAGTACTTGGAGAAAAAGGCTCTCAGAATCTTCTGAAGTTCAAGATGAATGGTCGTGAGATCGAAATGACCGAGACCATACTCGCCAACGAACTCCCTCTAAAATATGAAGCCACTTATATCGCTAAAGGTGTATTTAACCAACAGGCAAATTATTTCGAGGAGATCGAACCTGGGAAAACGCTGTGGCGCACGCATAATGAGTTCAGGTTCTCAGGATTTATGAAAGCTATTGGAATGCTGATTCCCGGAGCATTCAAAAAACAATCAAAACAATTCATGACAGACTTCAAAGCTTTTGCTGAAGAAGGTAAAAGTGTGCTCGATAAATAATTAATTTTCTGAAGGATAGCTGATATTTACCTCAGCCTGTTATATTTGCGAAAAAGTATTTAGAATGAAACGATTAAGTATTGCCCTTTTAATGCTATTTGTAGTAGTTTCTGCAAACGCACAATCAAAAATTGGAACTATTGATGCAGAATATATTCTAGCTCAAATGCCAGAAAATGCTGAAGTAAATAAATCTCTGGAAGTTTACAACGAAGAGCTTCAGCGCGACCTGAAGAACACTATTGGGAAATATGAGACAGCGGTAAAGGAATACCAGGAAACCAATGTAGGTCTTACAGATGATGTTAAGAAAGAAAAGGAAAACGAGATCATTGGAATGGAGAATGAGATCAAAGGCTTTAGACAGAAAGCATCTGTAATGCTTCAAATGAAAAGAAGTGAACTAACCGGTCCACTTTATGGAAAGATCGATACGGCAATGAAAGAAGTGATCCAGGAAGAAGGTTATACTCAAATATTTCATTCTGGTTCTGGCGGACTTGCATTCTCAAGAGAACAGGATGATATCACGCTTAAAGTGATGGAAAAAATGGGTATAGAAGTAAAACCTGAAACTACTCAACAGGCAGCCGGATCTACTACTACAGAAAACTAGAAATTTTAGTTATTTCAAATAAAAAAAGCCCTGCAACTTGCGGGGCTTTTTTATTTCAATTTCTTAAATTATCTACTGTAATTAGGAGATTCTTTGGTGATCGTTACATCATGAGGATGACTTTCGTGAACTCCGGCAGCTGTGATTCTTACGAACTTTCCAGTTTCCTTCAAGGTTTCTACATCTCCTGCACCACAATAACCCATTCCAGCTTTAAGCCCACCAATGAACTGGTGAATACTTTCTTCCAGGTCTCCTTTATAAGGAACTCTTCCAACAATTCCTTCGGGTACAAGTTTCTTAATATCATCTTCCACATCCTGGAAGTAGCGATCTTTCGAACCTTTTTCCATAGCTTCAACAGATCCCATTCCACGATAAGACTTGAATTTACGACCTTCGTATATGATCGTTTCACCCGGTGATTCCTTAGTTCCTGCGAGCAGTGAACCAAGCATCACGCAATCTGCACCTGCTGCGATCGCTTTTGGGATGTCTCCGGTATAACGAATTCCGCCATCGGCAATTACCGGCACGCCAGAACCTTTGATTGCTGCTGCAACCTCCAGTACGGCTGAAAATTGTGGAAAACCGACTCCAGCTACAACTCGCGTTGTACAAATAGAACCTGGTCCAATTCCCACCTTAACAGCATCTGCGCCTGCATCTACCAGGTATTTAGCAGCTTCTCCGGTAGCTATGTTTCCAACAACTACGTCAAGATCTGGGAATTTCTTTTTTACTTCTTTAAGCACCTGCACCACTCCTTTAGTGTGACCATGAGCGGTATCAATAATGATGGCGTCCACACCTGCGTTTACTAAAGCTTCAGCGCGGTCCACTGCATCTCCGGTAACACCCACCGCTGCCGCTACGCGAAGTCTTCCGTAGGTATCTTTGTTCGCCATTGGCTTTTGGGTAAGCTTAGTGATATCACGAAACGTGATCAAACCAACCAGTTTATCCTCAGCATTTACGACAGGAAGTTTTTCAATTTTATTTTCCTGTAGAATAACTTCTGCATCCTCCAGTGAAGTCCCTTCTGAAACTGTTACCAGATTTTCGGAGGTCATTACCTCTTGTATAGGTCTTCCTGTATTCTTTTCGAATCTTAGGTCACGATTGGTTACAATTCCAATAAGTTTCCCGGCATCATCTACAATTGGAATCCCTCCAATGCTATGTTCTTTCATGGAATCTTTAGCATCTCCAACCTTGGCTGTAATTGGCAAGGTTACAGGATCTATGATCATCCCGCTTTCTGCACGCTTTACCTTTCTAACTTTCAAAGCCTGCTGCTCGATCGTCATGTTCTTGTGAAGTACGCCAATTCCACCTTCTCTTGCCATGGCAATTGCCATTCTGGATTCGGTTACGGTATCCATCGCTGCGGAAACGATAGGAACGTTAATTGGAATATTGCGTGTAAATTTTGACTGAATGCTTACTTCTCTTGGGAGAACTTCAGAGTATGCCGGCACTAAAAGTACATCGTCATAAGTTAGTCCGTCACCTAGAATTTTGGAATCGTGTGCGATCATTGCAATTAGAGATTTAATTGCATGCAAAGATATGGTTTATAAGTGACAATCAATGAAGTATTCCACTTAACAAAACATAAATCTCCTATAAGTAATAGAAGACCGCAAAAGTTTACACCTTTGTCTAATAATATGGCTTACAGATATTTAAATTCATTCTTAACGAATAGCGCGCTATCTTTAGTTTAAAATGAATCGATTATGAGTATTAGACTAGGAAACAGCTGCACCAATTGCGACAATTTTCAGAATAACTTTTGTACTAAACATGAAACCGCCGTTAATGTTCAGCATACCTGCGACAGTTTTGAAATGAGAGCGTCTATTAAAAATGAGAAGAACTGCCTTAATTGTGCGAGATATGAAAGTCCAACCTGTGCGAATCCTCAAAAGGCCGCACCAGGAATGTTATGCAGTCACTGGGCACCGCAAGCTACTGCGTGATCTATAATTTAATTTGCAGACTTGAGTACCAGGTAAGCGGCTGCGCAGGAATGATCCCGGGCCCAGGATATCCTGTGGCCCTACGTGTAAAGTAACTATTATCCAACAGGTTATTAATTCCGGCTTCCAGCTTAAATTTGCCAAGGCTATAGCTAGCAGATACATCCATAATTCCATAAGAGGGAATGGATCCTCGAATTCCATTAATTCTGTCATCCACATCCTGAGGAGCATTCGTAGCATCTGAGAACTGTTCAGATAAATAGGTGTATTGTAGACCTGCGAGGAAGTTTTTATAACCAAAATTAAGACCGGTTTTCAGGTTTACCTTCGGAATAAATTCAACTTCATTTCCTTCTACGTTGATCTCATTAGAATCCACATATTCAGAACTTGTAAAGGCCGCATTCACAAAATAGTTGAGCTTATGATCTTCCGAAGTTTCAAAGAAAGTATTCTTTAGATCCCAATCAGCGAATGTTTCCAGTCCGTATATAAAGGCATCGCCAATATTGGATTTATATCGGTAATAATCTGTAGCTGTAGCCACATCCACAACTCCTATCCTGTCATTATATCTTAATCCAAAAATGCTAACATCGTAAGAAACCTTATTGGCCAGTCTACCGCGCACACCAATATCTGCAGTGAAACCTTCTTCATCGGTAATTTCAGGATCTATGACCAGATTGGGATTTACAACCCTTATGTCATTAAAAGTAACAGACCTGTAATTCTGGGATATATTTGCGTAGAGTTCGTTCTTAGGATTCAGGGAATAACTGGATCCAACACCAACTAAGACAAAAGAACGCTCGAAATCACGACTATCTTCTACAGTTTCATTCTGAAGTGGATTTCCGGCCAGATCCAGAATAATATTTTTGTAAGAGCCTTCAGAAGCCGTATTTATATATTCAAATCTAAAGCCGGGTGTAACCGATAATCTTTCAGAAATGTTAAAAATGTTTTCTCCAAAAATTGCCAGGTTCTTATTAGGGAAGTTAAACTCAGCCTGTCTCGCGTAATCTGGATATGTTGTATCTGCAAATGAGAAATCGGGACCGGTCGCATTAGAGCCAGGTCCTTGTCTCTGGTCATTATTGGCATCATAATACTTTGCACCAATTAGAAAAACCGACTGATCATTAAGAAGGTCATATCTTGTTAGCAACCTCGTCTCGATTCCCCAGTTAGAAAAATTATCTACCAGCAATTCTCTTGGTGCATCGAGATCGTCCACCTGGGAAACTCTATCCACTCTAAATCCGAGCGCTTTTCTTGTGGCATCCAGTCCGAAAAAATTTACACTAACATCTGTTCTGTCTGTAAGTTTGTGTTGGAGTTTGAATGCATAAAGATTCCAGTTAACATCGAACCAGTTTCTCTCCCGATTGCTAAAATCCGGATCTTCATAGAATTGAAAATCTGAAAGTCCTCCCGGTTGTTGTGCCAGGTAGTCCAGGTAAGTATACTCAAAACTAATATTGGTGCGATCACTAAGCTGGTAACCAAGATGTGCGAACACATTCCTGGAATCATAACCAGAGTTAGGACGGAAACCTTCCCCTCCCTTATAATGAAAATAAGTGTAATAACTCAATTTCCCTATGGTCCCGCTAAGGCTGTTGAAACTGGTAAAAAGATCGTACGAACCTACACTCTGCCTGGAAATTAACTCTATCTTTTTATCCTTTACAGGTTCCTTAAATTTGAAGTTGATCATTCCTCCAAACTGTGTTCCGTATTGCAAAGAAGCAGCTCCACGAACCACCTGAATTTCTTTGAGAGCTTCTGCCGGAGGTGTGTAGTAACTTTCAGGATATCCTAAAACATCGGCAGAAATGTCGTATCCATTCTGCCTGGTATTAAAATTCTGGGTTCGATTGGGATCAAGCCCGCGACCTCCAATATTTAATTGCAATCCTGCATCTCCATTATCATAAATATTGAGTCCAACCACCTGATTGTAGATCTGTCTGGCATTATTCGCCGCCAGGTTTCCTACTGTTTTATCAAGCAGAACCACTTCACTTTTCTTACCTGCATAAATTGCAGTTCCTTCTACCTTACGCAGTTTTCGTAGGGCAAAAATCTCTTCCCTGCGATTAGTGATCATTACTTCACTAAGGTTGTTAGAAAGTTTCGCAAGCTCAAAATTCAATCGAGTATCTTCATTAATAAAGATCTCTTTATCTGCGATCGCATATTCAAAACTGAAAACTGCAAATTCGTAATAACCCTGCTGAAGATTCTCTATACTGAAAACACCATCTTCATTGGTAAGGACCATTTCTGAAACTGTTTTGTTCCATACTTCAGCATTAGCAATAGGAGTACCGTCTTCAACGGAAGTGACCGTTCCACTAACCGTGAATTGGGCCTGAGCCAGGGAAGTAAACAAGAATATGATACTAAAGACCTTTAATTTCATCCTGGAATGGTAATATGAATTCTTTGTGTTCAAACGAGTCGGCAAAATTAAGCAAATTTACATCAGGATCGATGTAAGGCGCACTCTTTCTGCCATTAAGCGCCACGTAGTTCTCTACGTAAATCTCTATATTTTGATGACCATCTTTGCTGAAATGATCTTCAAGAAATTTCGCGTATTGCAAAATAAAATCTGGCTGGAATGACATCTGTTTTTCCTGGAAAGGAGTCAGAAAATCTGAATTATTAACGTAAAAGCGATTTCCGGTTTCAGCATCTACTATCTTAAATTGAGCATAACCAGCTTTTTCCATAAGCATCACCCGCCAGCTAAATCTAAAACCTTCTTCAGTCCAGAATAATTCTCCCGGGTATGCTAAGTATCTCCACGGTAGTAAAAGCTGAATTGTAAAGAATATTACTACGACAGTTCTCACGATCTTGCCGGTAATATCTGGAAACTGGTATACTTCAGAAGTATCGAATATTGATTTATTGATCTTAAATATTTCAGCAATAAAATTCAGGATCCTGTGGTGTTGCTTCGGACTAAAAAATATCAAAGCGCTTACGATCATGATGTAAGGGAACATTCCGATAGGGAAAAGTACACGGGTGAGAACATGAAAAATGATCACCATGACAAAAGCTGCAAATCGTGTACGACGCCACAGTAGTAAAAATGGAATAAAGAGATCGTACAGCATTCCGCTCCAGCTAAAGGCGTAATGCAACCATTCCTGCTGCATGAGATCTCCCAGCCACGGCAGATCGTATTTGGAGGGTAGCCAGATTTTCAAAGGCATGGCTCTTAACAACCAATCTGAATTTAGTTTTGCCAGTCCCGCATAGAAATATACGATCGCTAGAAGCAGTTTTAAAGAATCCACGCACCAGGCCGGTACTTTTTGAAAGGATTTCTTTCTATCTCTCCAGGCATCTATAGAAAAATAGGCATTCGCTGGTAGAAAGATCATCAAAAAGCTCAGGATGCTAATAAAGTAATAATGGTTCAAATAAGTTGTTTTATCCATAAGCTCGATATAAGTGAAACTCAGGAAAAACACGATGATAGAAAGTCGGTACTTGAAACCTGTTGCGACGGCCAGGGCAGAAAGTCCGCAGATCATAAATATTAGATAGGTATACTCACCTATTGGATGTACCCATTCAAATCCATAATAAGAGAAAAAAAATTTCGGGGCAATGTAGAGTTTCTCGATCCAGCCGTTAGCCCAGAAACGCACGATACTGGCAAACATCATCAAACCAAAAAATAAACGAAAAGCCGCCAAAGGGGCAGCTTCCGTATTCTTTTTTAGATATTTATTTGCAGAAAACAGCATTCAGATATTAATCTCCATCTGAATCTACATAATCCACACTAATGGATAATGCCTGCATCATGTCAACTTTTAAAAGAATCACAGCCTTCTGTAATTCGTCATAAGCTTCCAGCATTTTAGTGTTATCTTTTTCTACCTGTGATTTCAAATTCGTTTCCAGAGATGAACTTTGAGATTGAATGGCATTTAACTGGTTTTCAATTAAACTAGCCAGATCTGCTCCGTCTTTCATACTATCCAGATACTCCAGGTATTGTTTGTAACTACTTCCAGTTCCGTTTCCTGAAAAATGTCTTCCGTAGAAAAAGTCTTCGAAGCTCTGTACCGCTTCCAGGTAAAGTTCTCTTGAAATCTCAGCATTGAAACGCGCTTCTACATTAGAAGGAGACGCAGTTCCTGTAAAAGCACCTGCCGGGAATCCTATCTTTCCAGATCTAAGAATTTTCTCGAAGTACATTACATAGTCATTCGTAAATTTATCAACAGAACCAGTACTTGAAGATGAAGTATTACTTACAAAAGTATCTCTGTAATCTCCATTCCAGGAATTTGAAACTTCAGTAGTAAGAGCATTCATTCTTGATGCTACAGCGTTTAAATATGTACGGTAGTTCTCATTAGAACTGTATAGTGCCACAGTCTCTTCCGAAGTTCCCATACCGAATAAAAGGTAATCCAACGCTGGCAGTCCCTGTTCTGCAAAACTGGATGGTAATTCCAGATTGAAAGAACCTGAACTTATTTTAGAATCGATATTTGAAATATTAGCCGGATAGGTATTTAGATAACTACGATAGTTAATTTCCTCTGCCTTTCCAACCTGGAACATAGAAACCGATTGGAAGCTCTTGTATGCATCTACATAAGCCTCACGAAGTTGCTGCAAACCTGCAGCATCTGGAGCTGAGGTAAAAGCAGTGACTGCCGTTTCTACATTCTGAGTCTTGGTAGCCATATTATTGTAAGCAGGAACTATAATATTATCTGCCCAGTTTACCAGCATTGCGCCACGATCAAAAGAATCTGTTCCTCCAGTTTCCCCACCTGTCTCGGTGCCGTCATCTTCAGAAGAACAAGCCGCGAAGATCAGTGCAAATACAATGAATAGTCTTGAAAATTTAATCATATCGTTTGATTGAAAAACCGGAGCACAAGACTCCGGCAAATTATTATTCTGCAGCTTCAGCTACACTAAAATCAAATTCTGCAGCGATCTTTTCAGAAATACTGTCCAGAGTATCAGGACTTACTTCCCAGAAACCATTCCCGCTTAATAATTGATCTTTGAAATTGTTGATATCAGACACGCTTAAATAAGGCATGTTTGTCATAGGATCATTGGTAAATCTTAAGCTATATAGAAAACCATAACCTTCAGATAGCGCATGGAATGCTGCGCCAAACTCACCATTCGCAAGAAGGTTCTTACCATCCTGCAGATAGTACACCGCTCTTACCGCGATCGTTTTGGAAATATTCTCACGAATAATAGCAACCTGCTCATCACGTACTATATAATCCCCTGCAACGATTGCTGCTCTACCAGTTTTAAAGGCTTCAAAAGTTTCTTCAGCCAATCCGGTGAAATCTTCATCTTCATCAACCTGTCCTAAATAGCTGAACAATAATCTATCATCGCTTTCATTCAGGATCGAATTTGGATTGGAAGCTGGAATTGATGGATCTCCATATAAGTAACCATAAGCTTCATCCCACTTATGCTCCATCGTCGTATAATTTTTACCTTCTTCCGGAAGCTCATCATCGTTGTTCAACCTGTTATCGGCTTCGTCAAGAACTGGCTGAGACAGGTAGTTATTAAGAATTTGATCTGCCAGAAGTCCACCAATAAGAGACTTGGCAAATGCCTGATTCAATTCCAGACCTTTTGCATTCACGTATCTTACACGGGTTCCCTGTGCGATCTGTCCTGCCTGACCTGCTTTTGCAAGCATATCTTTATTCGCTTTAACAGTAGTCATTTGCTCGGTGATCCAGGATTCAAAATCAGATTTGATCTCACTGGCTTCTACATTATTGGTAGAAAAATACAGGTTTGAAGCTGCTACTTTGGATTTGATATTTTTACTGGAAGCATTAAGATCTTCATTAGCGAAAGGTGAATTCTCATTCGCGAACATATTCAGCAACATTTCTTCTGAAGCGTTGTCAAAATCGGTAAAGTTTGATAGAATTTCAGCAGACATTTGTAGTCTGGTAGTTTGTCCTTCAAAGTTTACAGTAGATGCACCGTTTCTCGTAAAATCGTAAGAAACCGGAACTTCAATATTTTTCTCGTTTAGAATATCAGAGTCATCATCAGATGAACATGAGCTTAAAGTAAGGGCTGCAACAAAGGCTGAAACGAACAGCTTTCTCATATAGTTTTATTTAGACTGGTTTAAAATAACTAATTCCAGCGCAAATATAATATGAGCTTATAATTACCGCAAGTTTATTTAGATTAATTTTAAATAGGTTTTATTAATACCTCTATAAGATTCAATAAGCAGTACTAATGGTAGGCGTTGAAGATCTTTGATGCCTCGTTATAGGATGACTCGAAACTGGTCATTTTAATGTTACTATCTGCTTTGGCGGCATTAAAATAGGAAAGCATTTTTTCTGAAGGCATATTTCCCGTTAGCTCATCTTTAGCCATAGGGCAACCCCCAAATCCCTGGATCGCACCATCAAATCTTCTACATCCTGCCTTGTAAGCAGCATCGATCTTTTCGTGCCATTTAGCAGGAGTTGTATGCAAATGTGCGCCAAATTCTACTTCAGGATATTTGGTGATCAAATTTGAGAACAGGTATTCGATGATATCTGGTGAAGATGTTCCAACTGTATCTGAAAGACTCAGGATCTTCACTCCCATTCCTGCCAGCTTTTCTGTCCAATCTCCAACGATTTCCACGTTCCATGGATCTCCATATGGATTCCCAAAGCCCATGCTCAGGTAAGCAACCACTTGTTTATTACAGCTGTTGGCAACATCAAGAATCTCCTGTAAGACTTCTACAGATTCAGAAATAGTTTTATGAGTATTCCGCATCTGAAAATTTTCAGAAATCGAAAATGGATAACCCAGGTAATCAATTTCTTCAAATGCTGAAGCATCCTGTGCTCCGCGAGTATTAGCAACGATAGCAAGTAATTTGGATTGCGTTTTAGAAAGATCTAATCTCGACAGCAGATCTGCCGTATCCTGCATTTGCGGGATAGCCTTGGGTGAAACAAAACTTCCAAAGTCGATAGTATCGAATCCGCACCTTAAAAGTGACTGAATATACTGCGCCTTTTTTTCTGTAGGAATGAATTCTTTAATTCCCTGCATCGCATCGCGGGGACATTCGATTAGTTTCACTTGAGCCATATGGTCAAAGATAGTATTTTAAAGAAAATTTAAAAAGAATATAGTTTCATTGATAATCTGAAATTTCAGAATCAACTATTCCCGGTATCGCTAAGAATTCCACAATTAGATAAGAATTAGAATCGCGATAAGGATAAAAATGACGACCTGTAACCATTTCAGAAATATACCAGAAGAAGGATATGATCTTACCCAGCCGGATATCCTGTTTGCGGCGAAGGCTACCAAACAAAAAATGATTAGTGCCTGCAACATGAAAACAAAACCAAGAACATAAAACTGCCAGACGGTATTGCCATCAGGTTCCCATAAAAATCCAGGAAAGAATGCCAGAAAAAAGATTCCGACTTTTGGATTCAGGACGTTCATGATGAATCCCTGTCGAAACAATGACAACAGACTTTTATGTTTAATTCCTTCCGAAGAAAAGGCAATTTCAGGATTAGATCTGTATACCTGGTAAGCTAGGTATAGTAAATACAAAGCTCCGAGTATTTTTATGATGAGAAAAGTAGTATCAGATTGCCGGATGATCGCAGAAACTCCAAAAGCAACCAGGCTAGTATGAACAATAATTCCAGAAACGAGTCCGCATGCTGTGGCTATTCCCTGTTTCGCTCCGTATGCGATCGACCTTACCAGTACATAGATGATATCCGGTCCCGGAGAAAAGGTAAGTAGTATTGAAGCGGTAAGAAAAGGAATTAGTTGTTCGAGCATCTT
Organism: Christiangramia marina; assembly: GCF_048285865.1. Classification (NCBI taxonomy): domain Bacteria; kingdom Pseudomonadati; phylum Bacteroidota; class Flavobacteriia; order Flavobacteriales; family Flavobacteriaceae; genus Christiangramia; species Christiangramia marina. Next base: position 608,351 of record NZ_JBLVTK010000002.1, read on the forward strand.
AACTATAATCCTTTCTGCAGAATCTTCTTATTGATATCTTTTATTAGCTGAGGACCTTCATAGACAAAGCCTGTGTATAGCTGAACCAGGCTTGCTCCGGCTTCCAGTTTTTCAACAGCATCTTCTGCAGAATGTATTCCGCCAACCCCAATTATAGGAAAAGAACGACCGCTTTTTTCAGAAAGAAAACGTATCACTTGTGTAGCCCTTTTAGTGAGAGGTTTTCCACTAAGTCCGCCCATTTCGCTTTTGTTCTCAGACTGTAGTCCTTCACGCGAAATTGTAGTATTGGTAGCGATTACCCCGGCGATTCCGGTTTCCTGAACGATCTCGATAATATCCAAAAGTTGCTCGTCTGTAAGATCTGGTGCGATCTTTAATAAAATAGGCTTCGACTTATTTTTAAGTTCGTTTTTTTTCTGAAGAGTGTTCAGTAGTAATTTTAATGGCTCTTTATCCTGAAGTTCCCTGAGGTTCGGAGTATTAGGTGAGCTAACATTCACCACAAAATAATCTACATAATCAAAGAGTGCTTCAAAGGAATAAACATAATCATCAACCGCTTTATCATTGGGAGTAAGCTTGTTCTTTCCAATATTACCACCAATAAGCACGTTTGTATTTCCCTTTAATCTGGCAACCATCTGCTCCACCCCTTCATTATTGAAACCCATACGGTTTATAATGGCTGAATCTTCGGGTAACCTGAATAACCTGGTTTTCTCATTTCCTGGCTGGGGCTTTGGTGTTACAGTTCCTACTTCTACGAAACCAAAACCTAAAGCTGAAAGTTCTTTGTAAAGCTTTGCATCTTTATCGAAACCTGCGGCCAGACCTACAGGGTTCTTAAACTTCAGTCCAAAGACTTCCCGTTCCAAACGTTTATCAGAAATATTAAATCTTGATCTTAGAAAGGCTAATGCTCCGGGGATCTTGCAAAATTTCCGAAGAAAATTAAAGGTGAAATAATGAATCTGCTCTGGATCGTACTTGAAAAGCGCTGGTCTTATGAGTGACTTATACATCTAGGTAGGTTTATGCAAAAATAGCAGGATTTCAGCAAAATCTATATGAAAACTTAAAAGGTTTTGGCGCGCTAAGCTATATATGTATTTTTGAGCAAAAGCTCTACTTCATGACCAATAAACAACATATCATAGACAGATTTCTAAGCTACGTAAGGATAGATACACAAAGTGATCCTGAAAGTACTTCGACGCCCAGCACCATGAAGCAATGGGACCTGGCGAATAAGCTTGTAGATGAATTGAAGGTTATTGGAATGCAGGATGTAACCATAGATGAGCATGCTTATGTTATGGCAAGTCTACCTGCAAATGTTCCACACGAAGTTCCTGTAATCGGTTTTGTCTCACATTTTGATACAACTCCGGATTTCTCCGGTACGAACGTGAACCCTCAGATCGTTGAAAATTATGACGGTAAGGACATTGTTCTAAATAAAGAGAAAAATATCATTCTCTCTCCGGAATACTTTGACGACCTGTTACAATATAAAGGCAAAACGATTATCACTACAGATGGCACAACCCTTCTGGGCGCAGATGATAAAGCAGGGATCACAGAGATCATGACCGCTATGGAATACCTGGTTAATAATCCTGATATTCTGCATGGAAAAATAAGAGTTTGTTTTACGCCAGATGAAGAAATTGGTCGTGGAGCACATAAATTTGATGTAGAAAAGTTTGGAGCAGAATGGGCTTATACGATGGATGGTAGCCAGATTGGAGAACTAGAATACGAGAATTTTAATGCAGCTCGCGCAGTTGTAAAAGTGGAAGGCAAAAGCGTACATCCTGGTTATGCCAAAGATAAAATGGTGAACAGCATGTATATCGCTCAGGATTTCATCAATTCCTTACCAAGAATGGAAACCCCCGAGCATACTGAAGACAGGCAGGGTTTCTTTCATCTAAGCAGTATAAATGGAGATGTGGAGGAAACTATTCTGGAATACATTATAAGAGATCATGACCTGGGGCACTTCCAGGCACGTAAAGAAATGATGCAGGATCTGGCCAGTGAGATCTGCTCACAATATGACCGGGACCTGATTACTATTGAAATCACTGACCAATACCGTAATATGCGAGAAAAAGTAGAACCGGTAATGCATATTGTAGACCTGGCGCGTGATGCGATGGAAGCGGTGGACATCGAACCTATCATCAAACCAATTCGTGGCGGAACAGATGGTGCTCAACTGAGCTTTATGGGACTTCCCTGCCCAAACATCTTTGCTGGTGGTCACAATTTCCATGGTAAATATGAATATGTACCGGTAGAGAGTATGCAAAAAGCTGCGGAAGTGATCGTAAAACTTGCGGAACTTACGGCTAAGAAATACGAATAAAAGATTTGAGTAAGATACCTACCATTGAAGAATATGTACTCCTTCATACCGATTGGGATGCACAAATCAGGCAGCTTGTAGGATTAATGGAACAAACCGAATTGACAGCTTCCATCAAATGGTGAGCACCGGTATATAGCCTGGAGAGCAAAAATGTCATAGGCCTTGGTGCTTTTAAGAACCATTTGGCCATCTGGTTCTTCCACGGCGTATTTCTTAAAAAGAACACAGCGCTGCTGGTCAATGCTCAGGAAGGCAAGACAAAAGCCTTGAGACAGATCAGGTGTGAGCCAAAGGATAGAATGAGTAAGGATGCAATTGTTCCTTATATAGTAGAAGCAATAGCCAACCAGAAAGCGGGTTTGAAATTAAAAGTGACCAAAGTCGCTTGAAATACCTGAAAAACTTGAAGCTATATTAAATGGTAATAAAGTGCTACAAAGAGCATTTCAGGATCTAAGCTTTGGTAATCAAAAGGAATACGCTCAATTTATTGCTGAAGCCAAAAAACAAGCAACGCGATCAAACAGAATCAAAAAGATCGAACCTCTAATTTTAAAGGGAACAGGACTTTACGATCGCTATAAAAAATAAAAAAGCAGCTCAATGAGCTGCTTTTTAGTTTGATGTATCCGAAAATTATTTCTTTTCTACAACCGGAGCATTCAGTTTCTGACTCATTTCCATTGAAATGGATGAACGATCAAAAGTAATCTTACCGGCGCCTGTTTCAATAATTACCGAATTATTCTTTTCACTGAAGTCAATAATCTTACCGTGCATACCACTTTTAGTAATAATACGATCTCCTTTTTTAAGTTCAGCGGCAAATGTTTTTTCCTGTTTTGCTTTCTTCATTTGCGGGCGTATCATAAAAAAATACACCACCACAAACATCAATATAATCGGTGCAAACTGGGTTAATTGATCCATAAATGCTTTTAGCTAGCTGTTTCTGTTTCCGCAGCTTCTACAAAAGCTTTGATCTTTAATTGTTCTTTTCCAGCTTCAGTATTTGCAGATACTGTTACAGTCTTAGTTACCTGTCCATTACCAGAACCATTGAATTTCACTAGCATCTCTCCAGATTCACCTGGTTGGATAGTTTCATTCTTAGGATAGGTTGGTACCGTACATCCACAAGAACTTGAAGCATTGGTGATCACTAAAGGAGCTTTTCCAGTGTTAGTGAATTTGAATACATGCTCAACGTTTGTTCCCTTAGCTATGTTTCCGAAATCAAATTCAGTTTCTTCGAAAGAGATTTCAGGATAAACAGTCGCCTGTGCATCACGTTCAGCTGAAGCTTCTACGTTCTCTGCTTTTACCTTGTCTGAGGCATTGTCTTTACATCCGGTAAACAGCATAGCCCCTGCAGCTGCAAACATCAAAATTGTTCTTTTCATGACGAAGTTATTTTGTTTAATTTCTAATGGGTAAAAATACTAAAAAATCTTTACTACATCAGGCCCCTGCCCATTTTATTTAGCTTGCCTTCTGTCTGGTATTCCTTGGAAAGTTTGTCCAGTACACCATTAATAAAAATGCTACTTTTTGGAGTACTGTATTCCTTTGCGATCTCCAGGTATTCATTGATTGTAACCTTTACAGGGATACTGCTAAATTTTAAAAACTCGCAGATGGCCATCTTTATAAGCACCATATCTACTTCAGCAATCCTGTCTTTATCCCAATTTGGAGTTTTCCCCAGCATTTCTTCGGAAAGGTCCTCGTCATTTAGATAGGTTTTCTGGAATAATTTCAAAGCGAACTCTCTATCCTCATCGTTTTTGAACAAACGAGCGATCTGCTTTTCTCTACCGGTGGATTCTTTTAACTTCTGAAGAAATTTAAGGGCGGCGGTATTTACTAACGGAAGATCATCTACCCAGGTCAACTTTTTATCTTCAAGGTAATCGTATAATTTCTCGTTAGGAGCAATGATCTCCTTAAAAATCTGGATAATAAGCTCTTTATCATCCTTGAAACTTCCTTCACGAGTATTCATATATTCTGAATACAGTTCGCTGTTTCTAATCTCATTCCAGATGATCGCCACATATTCATCATCCTGTTTCCAGTGATTGATCTTGTGGTCTTCTAATGCCTTCTGAATACTTTCGTTTTCATTCAGGATCTGGAAGATCTGGTTATCGATAAATTTTCTATTGGGATCTTTTTCCTCGTTAGTGGCAAGGTGCTTTTGCTGGGATTTCTCCAGGTACACTTCAGCATGTTCTCTTATCTCGGTGATCAAACTCAACTGAAGCAGAAAGAGGTCGTACATTTCCTGCATACTTTTCAGCAGGAATTTCTCTTCAGTGGCAAGGTTGTCATTCTGGCTTTGGTTAAATGCATACAGTGACTGCATTACTTTAACCCTGATATGTCTTCTTGTCAACATAATTGTAAAAGAACTTTTTAGGAATTAGAAAGGGCGAAAGCTTTTCGCTTTCGCCCTGCAAAAATATTAATAAATTAGAACTGACTAATTTAAATTCTGTTTTTTTCTATCGGCAATACGTTGCTTCGCTATTTGCAAAGCTGCAAAGTGCGTAGTGATATCGTCTTTAGAAGCTTTTTCAAGAATTCTCAAAGTTGTATTGTAGATATTCTCCGTCTTGCGCATGATCTCCTGCTTGTCGTAATTTTCCAATTCAGCATACACATTAATGATCCCACCTGCGTTGATAAGGAAATCTGGCGCATAAACGATACCTCTGTTCTGAAGGATCTGCCCGTGAGCAACCTCATCTGCAAGTTGATTGTTCGCAGCTCCGGCGATGATATCAACCTTCAGTCTGTCTATGGTATCATCGTTAATGGTCGCTCCAAGTGCACAAGGTGCATAAATATCTACTTCAGCAGAATAAATATCTCTATCTGTAAATATATGAGCTCCGTATTTCTTACTTACTTCTGCAAGTCTGTCCTCGTTGATATCTGTGATATAAACTTCAGCTCCATCTCCGGTTAAATATTCTACCAGAGTTTCTCCAACATGACCAATTCCCTGAACCAGAACTTTTTTACCTTCAAGATCATCTGATCCATACTTGAATTTAGCTGAAGCTTTGATCCCCATAAATACACCATAGGCAGTAATTGGAGAAGGATTCCCTGCTCCACCCTGGGATTCTGAGATCCCGGTTACATAAGGTGTTACCTCACGTACGGTATCCATATCTGAAGTTTCCATACCTACATCCTCTGCAGTAATGTATTTACCACCTAAAGAATGTACAAATTCTCCAAAACGCTTCATTAGCGCCGGAGTTTTATCTGTTTTAGCATCACCTATAATAACAGCTTTCCCACCACCAAGATTTAGACCAGTGATCGCACTTTTAAAGGTCATACCACGAGAAAGACGCAATACATCATTTACAGCCTCCCATTCACTAGTGTAATTCCACATTCTGGTTCCTCCCAGAGCTGGTCCTAAAACCGTATTATGGATACCAATTATTGCCTTTAAACCTGTATCTTTGTCGTTGCAAAAAACGATTTGTTCGTGTTCGTCAAAAGACACCTGTCCAAAAACCGGAGCAGCTTTTTTTAGTTCATTTGCATTTAGAACGTCAACTTGCATAATTTG
>NZ_JBLVTK010000002.1:614359-624604 GCF_048285865.1 Christiangramia marina
CAAAAATCCGCCGCAAAAATAATAATTATTTAAAAAGCATGGATTTTAAACGTGTTAAATTACAGAATCCTCAACTTTATAGAATCTCACTGAATGAAGAATCTTCAGCATCTCAATAAATATTTCTACAAATACAAATGGAAACTACTTATTGGATTGGTTATTACGATTGCCGCCAGAATTTTTGGGATCTACTACATCCCTTTAATTGGTAAAAGTACAGTCATTATAGAACAATACATTAATGGCGAAGTGACCAATGTCTCAGTCCTCAAGGATGAACTTCTTTATAATATCCTCCTTATAGTAGGAACTACTCTTATATCTGCATTTCTTACTTTTCTAATGCGACAAACTTTTATTGTGGTTTCCAGACATATTGAATATGATCTTAAAAACGAAGTTTACCGTCACTACCAGGATCTTTCCCTGAATTTTTACAAGAAGAACAGGACCGGGGATCTCATGAACAGGATTAGCGAGGATGTTTCAAAGGTCAGACTTTATTTGGGTCCGGCCATCATGTACAGTGTCACCACATTTACCTCTACAGTTGTGGTCCTTATATTTATGATACAGGCCGCTCCTTTGCTAACATTGTACACAGTAATTCCTTTACCCATTCTGGCATTCTCTATTTACAAATTAAGTGTTGCCATTCACAAAAGAAGTACCGTTGTACAGCAATATCTTTCAAAACTTAATACGTTCACCCAGGAAAGTTTTAGCGGGATCGCTGTTATAAAATCCTATGGTCTTGAACCTCAAACCAACAACAACTTTACAGAGCTCTCTAATGGTAGTAGAGATAAGAATATTGACCTGGTAAAAGTACAGGCATTTTTCTTTCCGCTTATGATCCTTTTAATCGGGATCAGTAATATTATCGTGATTTATATTGGAGGAAGACAGATAATTTCCGGAAAGATCGAAAATATCGACGTACTGGTAGAATTTATACTTTATGTGAATATGCTTACCTGGCCGGTTGCAGCCATTGGATGGGTAACCTCCCTGGTTCAGCAGGCGGAAGCATCTCAGGAACGTATCAATGAATTTCTTAGTGAGAAACCTGAAATTACCAATCCCAAGACCGAACAGGATGCGATCAACGGTAGTATTGAATTTAAGAATGTGAGCTTTACTTACGATGATACTAATATTACCGCACTTAAGAACGTAAGCTTTAAGGTGGAAAAAGGGGAAACACTTGCGGTGATTGGAAAGACTGGTTCTGGAAAATCAACCATTCTTGAATTAATTGGTCGTCTTTACGATATTGATCAGGGTGAATTATTGATCGATGGTCGCAAAATAGATACGGTGAACCTGGAAAGTCTTCGGGAAAATATTGGTTATGTACCACAGGATGCTTTCCTGTTTAGTGACAGTATTAGAAATAATATCAAATTCGGAAAAACAGATGCTTCCGAAGAAGAAATTATTACAGCTGCAAAAAATGCTTCCGTACATAAGAATATCCAGGGCTTCAGCAAAGGTTACGACACAGTTCTTGGTGAACGCGGAATCACACTTTCTGGCGGACAAAAGCAACGGGTATCTATCGCGAGAGCAATTATACATGACCCCGAAATTCTCTTATTCGACGATTGCTTATCTGCAGTTGATACTGAAACTGAAGAGGAAATACTCAATAATCTCTTCGAAATTACAAAAGAGAAAACCACGATCATCGTAAGTCACAGAATTTCTTCAGCTAAAAATGCCGACAGGATCATTATCCTCGAAGACGGACTGGTGGTACAGGAAGGCAGTCATGAGCAGTTGATCACTACTGAAGGATACTACAAAGAACTCTACGCAAAACAGCTAAATGAAAAAGAAATGTGAAAATTTTTTGCTAGATGTTAAAAATTTTTAGATTTTTGAGCTCGTTAATAACAATCATTAAAGAATCTATTTTATGAGCGACAAGGGAATGATGGAGAAAGAGGAAATATTCTCTAAAGTTTTAAGAGCCGGAAGAAGAACTTATTTTTTCGATGTTAGAAGTACCCGTGCAGATGATTACTATCTTACAATTACTGAAAGCAAGAAGTTCACGAACGACGATGGTTCTTTCTACTACAAAAAACACAAGATCTACCTTTACAAAGAAGATTTTGATGGATTTAGAGAGATCCTTGAAGAAATGACGGACTTTATCGTTAATGAAAAAGGTGAGGAAGTGATCAGCGAACGTCACCAGAAAGATTTCAAGAAAGAATATGATGAGCAGCCAGTTGAGCAAACAGCATCTCCGGCAGCAGAGAAATTTACAGATGTAAGTTTTGATGATATCTAGACAAAACGTCTATACACTATACGAACCGTCCCTATCAGGACGGTTTTTTTTATATTAGGGCTTTTCAAAAATAAACCAATGCGCAAACTTTTCTTTTTTTCTCTTTTTCTAGTATTTCAGATAAGCTTCGCTCAGCAGGATGAACTGTCTATGAGCTATTATTTACCAGCTGATATTTCTTACAACCAATCTATTCCTACTCCGGAAGAGAGCATAGGTTTTATTCCCGGTGAATGGCATGTTAGTCATGATCGTCTGGTTTCGTATATGCATACCCTGGCAGCGGCCTCTCCCCGACTAGAAATCGAAAATCGCGGAACTACTTATGAAGGTCGACCATTGATCCTGCTCACTGTATCTTCAGAAGAGAATATTGCTAATCTTGAAGATATTAGAACAAAACATATTGGTTTAGTTTCTGAAAATTCTTCGGAAGACCTTTCAAACATGCCCGTTGTGATCAACCAGGGATTCTCCATCCACGGAAACGAAGCCAGTGGATCCAATGCTGCCCTCCTCTACGCCTATTACCTCGCCGCAGCTGAAGGTCCCGAGATCGAAGAAACTTTAAAAAACACTATAATTCTATTGGATCCCGCCTTTAACCCAGATGGGCTTCAACGATTTGCCTACTGGGCAAATGCTAATAAAAGCAAAAACATCAATCCAGATCCTCAGGACAGGGAATACAGCGAGATCTGGCCAGGTGGAAGAACCAATCATTACTGGTTCGATATGAATCGTGACTGGCTACCGGTGCAATTACCGGAGTCCCAGGCAAGGATCAAAACTTTTCATGACTGGTATCCTAACGTTCTTACAGATCATCATGAAATGGGATCCAATTCCTCGTTTTTCTTTCAGCCCGGGATTCCATCACGTACACACCCACTCACTCCGCAGCTAAACCAGGATCTAACCAAAGAAATTGGGACCTATCATGCCCAGGCTTTTGATGAAATTGGTTCTCTGTACTATACCGAGGAAAATTATGACGATTTTTACTACGGAAAAGGTTCCACTTTTCCAGACATTAATGGAAGCATTGGAATTCTTTTCGAGCAGGGAAGTTCCCGGGGTCACGCTCAGGAAACTGAAAATGGTATCCTTACATTTCCATTTACGATTCGCAACCAATTCACCGCGGCACTTTCAACTTTAAAAGCTGCTGAAAATATGCGTGAAAAATTATTAAACTATCAGCGTAATTTCTTCAAAGAATCCCGGAATAGTGCATCAAGCGGTGCCTATGCTTTTGGTAGTGGACATGATCCTATCAAGGCTTATGAACTTGCAAAGATTTTGAAGAGTCACCAGATCGAAGTTCACAAAGTGGATAAAGATTTTACGGAAGCAGGCTTGAAATTCAAAAAAGGAAATTCCTATGTAGTACCAAAGAATCAAAGGCAACACCGACTATTAAAAGCGATGTTTGAACGAAGAACTGAGTTTCAGGATAGCCTGTTCTACGATATATCTGCCTGGACATTCCCCTTAGCGTTCAATCTTGACTTTTCTGAAGATGTTACGATGAAAAATGCCGGAGAGAAGATCCAGGAACTGGAAATACCTACACCAGAACAACCTGAGAGAAGTTCTTATGCGTATTTGCTAGACTGGCAAAATTACCTTGCTCCAAAAGCTCTGAATATAATCCTGGAGAAAGGTCTTCGCGCTAAAGTTTCCATGGAAGCATTTACCTTTGAAGGCAATGAATTTGCTGCAGGAACGATCATGATCCCTGTCCAGAATCAAAAACTGGAAAATGATGAGCTTTATAGTTTCATGATTGAAGTTTCTGAAGTAAGTCATATAGCCATTAAAGGAATCCCAACCGGCATGACCGGAGGAATTAATCTTGGAAGTAACCAGTTTAGGGCAATCGAACCCCAACAGGTTGCCATTCTGGTTGGTGGATCCATATCTTCCTATGATGCCGGTGAGATCTGGCATTTGTTCGATCAGCGTTACGACATGAAAATTACCAAACTTGATCTTAAAGACCTCTCCGGAAGTGACCTGAGCAGGTATACCGATATCATCGTCCCAAGTACCTGGGGCGGTGGATTGAACGATGGAGTTGCTACTCAGCTGAAGGATTGGACTAAGAACGGAGGAACCATCATAGGCTTTAGAAGTGCTGTGAACTGGCTTAAAAACAATGATTTCATTGATTTTGAGACAAAAAAAACAGAGAATACCGCAAAGGATGTTAGTTTTGGAGAACGTGGTGACTTCCGTGGCGCACAGGTAATTGGTGGAGCGATCTTTGAAGCAGATCTGGACAGAACTCATCCGATCGCTTTTGGATACAATAGAGATAAAATCGCGCTCTTCAGAAACACGACGATTTTCATGGAAGCCGATAAGCAGAGCTATAAGAACCCGATTCGATATACAGAAAAACCCTTACTGAGTGGATATATAAGCAAACCAAACCTGGACTCTCTTGCGGGAACGGTTCCGTTTAAACATGACAGACTTGGCCGCGGGGAAGTGATGCTTTTTACAGACAACACAAACTTTAGAGCATTCTGGTACGGTACTAATAAATTACTCATGAATGCTATCTTCTTCGGAACAGAAATGTAACCGATAGTTTGGGTAAATTTTAGCAATCTTATATAGTCGGTTACATAACTTTGTACCGGTTTGTTAAGGAACAATAGGTCCTATAATGTCAAACTTATTGGACCTATTCTCTATTACTTAAAATTGATGCTTATAAATTCCAATTATTGAAATTCTCCGGATTTAAATCATGGTTGCGAAATGAGAGGTTTTTGAGTTACCTCAACAGGCTCTCATTTTTGGCCAGTTGCATTGCATTGCTTGTAGCCCTTTACGACCTGGGATTTAAACAGGAAAAACTTCAGGAAGCACAATTAAACAGCTTTTATTATGTAGTCTTATTGATTGGGATCGCTTCGATCCTGTGTCGGTATTTTGTTCTAAAGGTTAAAGTTCCTGCCAAGATCAGGATCCTCGACGCTATCCTTGGAACGCTTATTCTCCTGCTAAGTATCGTGAAGACAGATGTTCTAATGGAGAATTTTCCGGGTTTGCAACCCCTCAATAAGATGGCTTACATGTATTTCGCATCGCTCGTATACTTCATACGAGAACTTGCCACCATCAATTTTAGATTTAATAAAGCATACCTAAATCCAGCTCAGCTATTTATAAGTAGTTTCCTGGGAATTATATTAGTCGGCACTGGTTTACTGATGTTGCCTAAGGCGACACATGAAGGAATCGGACTTCTGGATGCACTTTTCACTTCTACAAGCGCAGTATGCGTGACCGGTCTGATTGTAGTAGATACTGGTTCCTACTTCACTACTTTCGGGCAATCCATCCTTCTACTTTTAATGCAGTTGGGCGGACTCGGGATCATGACCTTTGCCAGTTATTTTAGCTACTTTTTTCGTGGACAGACCAGTTTCGAGAATCAGCTTTTACTCAAAGATGCTACCAATTCTGAACGTATAGGTGAAGTTTTCGGCGTACTTAAGAAAATTCTTTCCATCACTTTTATTACTGAATTGCTGGGAGCTGTATTTATATATTTCAGCTTAAGCGAAAATGAATTGAGCCAGATTGGTGATCGTATATTCTTCTCAGTATTTCACGCAATAAGTGGCTTTTGCAATGCAGGATTCTCTACGCTTGAAAACAGTCTTTATGAACCAATTTTCAGATTTAATTATCCGCTGCATCTGGTAATTGCTATATTATTCATTCTTGGAGGGATTGGTTTTCCTATAGTTCTGAATATTTATAAATATCTGAAATATACTTTTTCGAATCTTCTGCTCAAGCTCAATAATAAAAGGCCTTTACCTTACTCGCCATGGGTGATCAATCTCAATACACGAATCGTCATTGTTACCACGATAATCCTCTTAAGCGTGGGAACTTTAGGTTTCTATATTTTAGAATATAACAACACTTTGGCGGAACATAACTGGTTTGGAAAAATCGTCACTGCATTCTTTGGAGCTGCTACGCCGCGTACAGCCGGTTTTAATACTGTGGACATGCAGGCATTAAATGTAAGTACCCTTATGCTTATTTTTATGCTCATGTGGATAGGAGCCTCTCCTGCATCTACAGGAGGTGGAATAAAGACGAGCACTATCGCCATTGCTGCCTTAAATTTTGTTAGTCTTGGAAAAGGTAAGGATCGCATCGAAGTGTACAAAAGAGAAGTATCAAGTAATTCTATTCGCCGGGCATTTGCTATTATATCGCTTTCACTTATGGTGATTAGCATCGCTATATTTCTGATGACGATCTTCGAAAAAGATATAGCGATCATAGATATTGCATTTGAAGCATTTTCGGCTTATAGTACCGTGGGACTTTCGACAGGAATTACTTCCAGCCTATCATCTTCGTCTAAGATCGTTCTTATCTTTACGATGTTTATTGGAAGAGTTAGCATGCTCACCCTTTTAATTGCTATGCTTCGGAAGGCTAAACACCTTAATTACAGAGTGCCTACAGATGAAATTTTAATAAACTAACAGATGAAATATATCGTAATTGGTCTTGGAAACTTTGGATCGTCCATTGCAGAACAGCTGGCAGAAATGGGCAACGAAGTTATTGGTGTGGATATTAGTATGAGCAAGGTTGAAAGCATGAAGGAGAAAATAACTCATGCTATTAGTCTGGATGCAACAGATATGGAAGCCGTTAAGAATTTACCACTGAAGGATTGCGACGTGGTGATCGTTGGGATTGGAGAAGATAAAGGTGCGAATATCATGGCCGCCGCGCTTATGAAGCAAATGAAGGTGAAAAGAATTATAAGCCGCGCGATAGATCCACTACAGCGAACGGTATTGCAAACGATGAGTATTACAGAAATTATTCATCCTGAAGAAGAAACTGCTCACCGCTGGGCACAAAGATTAAATCTTGAAGGCGTGGTAGATAGTTTTGAACTGGACAGTAATTTTAGCATTGTTGAGACTAAAATACCTGAAGAGTATCACGACAAAACTGTAAAGGAACTGGACATCAAGGGAGAATTTAATATTCTTATACTTACGACCATGAACGTTTCTGAAGGTAAAAACGAGCTTGGAGCTCCAACTGAAAGAAACACCGTACAGGGAATTGTGCATGCAGATACCAAATTATATAAAGACGATATCATGGTGCTTTATGGACACAATAAGGATATTCGAAAATTACTCGATCAACATAAAAAGTTTAAGGAAGCCCAGAATTAAGCGATCCTGAGTCCATTTGGTACTTTTTGATCTGGTGAGAGCAATACAACATCAGTTTCATCACCTACCACTCCCATCACCAGGCATTCGCTTTTAAAACCGGCAATTCTTTTTACCGGAAAATTGACTACGGCGATCACCTGTCTACCGGGAAGTTCTTCCATTGCGTACCGCCTGGTGATCTGTGCAGATGTTCGCTTCGCACCAATTTCTTCTCCAAAATCTATCAGCATCTTATAGGCCGGCTTTCTAGCCTTCGGCAGTTCCTCAGCTTCCAGAATTGTTCCTACTCGCATATCAACTTTCTCGAAATCCTCCCAGCTAATTTCACTAATCATATTCAGAATTTTAAGATGGAAAAATAGAGAATATTGAGCATTAATAATTAATTTTAAAGAAAAAGATGTCACTTACATCATCGAAAATGCTTCCGCTTGGAAGCGATGCTCCAGACTTTAAACTGATGGATACCCGAACCGGACATCTGCTGGATCTAAAAAATATCAAAGGCGAAAAAGGAACACTTATCATGTTTCTATCAAATCACTGTCCTTTTGTAAAACATATTAACGGGGAAATTGTAAGACTCGCGAATGAATACAGGCAACTTGGCTTTGGCTTCGCGGGTATAAGTAGTAATGATCCCGAAAGTTATCCGGAAGATCATCCAGACCTAATGACAGAAGTTGCATCGAAAAATCAATATTCATTTCCTTATTTATTCGATGGCACTCAGGAGATCGCAAGAAAATACCAGGCAGCCTGCACTCCAGATTTTTTCCTTTTTGACGCTGAACTTAAATTGATATATCATGGGCAACTGGATGACAGCAGACCAAATAATGGTTTGCACTCCAACGGAAGAGACATCAGGGAAGCGATGGATGCGGTGTTGAATAATCGTAAGGTCAATAAAGATCAAAAGCCATCGATTGGTTGTAACATCAAATGGAAAACTTAATTTAACTTGTTCTTTTCATTTGACTCCCTGCAATTCTTTAAATTTGAATAACCTACTATTTCAGTAGGATTTAATAACAAAAAAAACAGATTGATTATGAGTGATTTAAAATTAGGCGACATAGCACCAGATTTTACAGCAGATACATCTGAAGGGAAAATTAGTTTTCATGAATTTCTAGGCGATAGCTGGGGAATCCTATTCTCTCACCCGGCAGATTATACTCCTGTTTGCACAACTGAATTGGGAGCTGCCGCGAATTATGCTGAAGAATTCAAGAAAAGGGATGTAAAGGTACTTGCGCTTAGTGTTGACGGAGTAAAGTCACACAAAGATTGGATCAAGGACATTAATGAAACTCAGAATACCACGGTGAACTTTCCGATCATAGCAGATGAGGATAAAAAGGTTTCAGATCTATACGGAATGATCCATCCAAAAGCTGACAACACACTTACCGTACGCTCGGTATTCGTGATCGCGCCAGATAAGTCCATTAAAATGACGCTTACGTACCCTGCGAGTACAGGTAGAAATTTTGAGGAATTACTAAGGGTTATTGACTCATTGCAGCTTACTGTTTATAATAAAGTAGCTACGCCAGCGAACTGGAAACATGGTGATGATGTAGTAATTAGTCCATCGGTAAGCAATGAGGAGGCAGACAAAATGTTCCCAAAAGGCTACAAAACGGTAAAACCTTACCTGAGAACAACTGCACAACCGGAACTAAAAAAGTAATATTTCGATTTATAAAATCTAAAAGGCTGGTTAATCCCAGCCTTTTCTTTTTTTAAGTTCTATGATATGCTCCAGGTGATGTTTCCCATGCCAGGCGTAATTCGCCAGACTTTGTTTTAAACTGTAACGAAAGCCAGATTCCGGATGTATAAAAGTTCTCTCGAAATCTTCTGTGCTCATATTCTCCAGCAGGATGATCCATTTCGCGTGCAGGGCTTTAAGGAATCCAAGGGATAACGTTACGGGTGTGAATTTTGAATCTGCCAGTTCTGCAAAACCTTTCTCATTGAATGCCTTAATGGTTGGCTCATCTTCAGTAAGCGCCCATTTAAAGCGCATAAATGCACTCATATGGCTATCGGCAATATGATGCACCAATTGCCGGATGTTCCAGCCTTCAGGACGATAGACCATTTGTAATTGATCCTGGTCAAGATGTTCGACCTCCTCGATCAATGCCTGAGGCAATCTGGCCACTTCATCAATATAATTTCTTATGTTTTCCACGGAAACCTGTTCCGGAATTTCAAATTCCCCGATAGGAAATTTCAAATTTTCAATCTCTTCTTCTGTACTCATATCTAAAAATAGAAAACGCCCTGAAGAATCAGGGCGTTTTTAAGAAATATATAAGTCTATATTATTTTACATCCATCAATTCCACATCGAAAATAAGCACCGCATTTGGTGGTATTACACCACCTGCACCACGCTCTCCGTAAGCAAGGTCTGATGGGATTACCATTCTTGCCTTATCTCCAACCTGTAGCAATTGTATACCTTCATCCCATCCCGGGATCACATGGCCTACACCTACTGGAAATTCCAAAGGCTGATTTCTTTTGTAAGAAGAATCGAAAACAGTACCATCTGCTAACTGACCTTTATAGTGTACCGATACGTTCTTACCTTTTTCAGCTTGTACGCCATCACCCTTCTGGATGATCTGGTATCGCAAACCACTTTCCGTAGATTTAAAACCTGCAGCAAGCTTG
>NZ_JBLVTK010000002.1:624642-647673 GCF_048285865.1 Christiangramia marina
TTTTTCCTGCTTTTGAGCGGTGAATGAATTGAATGCTTTAGCAGCGTCGAATGCTTCAGCTTCTGCACCAACTCTTACGATCTCCAACTTTTCGATCGTATCGTTTTGCTGAATCTTGTCTACTACTTCCTGTCCTTCCACCACACTTCCGAAGACTGTATGTTTACCATCTAACCATGGCGTTTCTACGTGAGTGATAAAAAACTGACTTCCATTAGTACCAGGTCCGGCATTCGCCATAGACAACTTCCCAGGCGCATCGTGTCTAAGATCTGCGTGGATCTCATCATCGAAATTGTATCCAGGTCCACCAGCTCCGGTTCCCTGAGGATCTCCTCCCTGAACCATGAAATCTGGAATCACTCGGTGAAATTTGAGTCCGTCGTAATAAGGAACTCCCTTATCTTTCGGGTCATTTTCTATCTTCCCTTCTGCAAGACCTACAAAGTTCCCTACAGTTCCAGGTGTTTTTTGAAATTCCAGTTCAGCCAGGATCTCTCCTTTAGAAGTATGGAATTTTGCGTATAATCCGTCGTTCATTGTTTTAATTTTTAATAAGCTACAAAGATAATTGCTTTAGTTCTTATAGACCTGCTCCCCTGCTACAAAAGTTGAGATCACTTTTGTATCTGGAACTTTATCGATCTCTACTTTCATAAGATCACGATCCAGGATCACGAAATCTGCAAATTTACCTGCTTCTATACTACCTTTTTCGTTTTCTTCAAAATTCGAATAAGCCGCCCAGATGGTCATACCGCGTAAGGTCTCTTCCCTACTTAACGCTTCTTCTCTCATAAAACCTCCTTCAGGAAAGTTTTTGGTATCCTGCCTGTCTACCGCCGCGTAGAATGTGAGAAATGGATTAACCTGTTCTACAGGAAAATCTGTTCCAAGAGCTACCATTCCCGCCTGGTTTAAAAGTTTTTTATATGCATAAGCGCCTTTGATCCTTTCTTCCCCAAGTCTTTCTTCAGCCCAGTACATATCGCTGGTTGCATGCGTGGGTTGGATGGATGGGAGGATATTTTTACTGAAATATTTGAAATCTTCTGCATCGATCACCTGCGAATGCTCTACTCTCCATCTTCTATCTTCGGAATCACTTAAAAGTGAATCATAGGTTTTGAGAACCATATAATTAGCCGAATCCCCAATGGCATGCGTATTCATCTGAAAACCAGTTTTCGCAATACGTTCGGCGGTGGCTTTAAATTCTGAAACCGGCGATAGTAAAGCTCCGTAATGATCATCACGATCTGAATAAGGCTCTTTCAAAGCGGCACCACGAGAACCAAGGGCTCCATCTCCGTAGAATTTTACGGAACGTACATTAAGCAGATCAGTTTTATAAGGTCCTTTTTCCAGGTAATAATCAAGATTTTTGTCGCTGTTACTTAGCATAGCATATAGACGAATTTTTAATTCTCCAGTGCTATTAAGACTATCAATAAGCTCAATTACCTGTTTGTCCAGTCCTGCATCATCCACCGTGGTTAATCCATAAGAAAATGAAATTTCCTGAGCAGCCAGTAAGGCTTTCTTTTGTGTTTCAACATCTGCGCGTTCGGTGATCTCTTCTATAAGCATCATTGGATTGTCGACAAGAATCCCGGTGAGTTTACCGTTCTTCTGCTCGATGTCCCCACCATCAAATTCTGTATTCGTAGTAATACCCGCTTTATCAAGAGCAGCCTGGTTTACCAGCATCGCATGACCATCTATCCTGGTGATTGCTATTGGCGTATCAGGAAATAATTGATCAAGGGTGTCTTTTACAGGAAATTCCTTTACCTCCCAGTCATTTTGATCCCATCCACGACCTACGATAAATTCTGTTTTATTTCTTTTCTGAAATTCTTCGATTCTTGTAACAACCTCAGCAAAGCTTTTAGTCTCGGTAAGATCCACTCGCTGCTGCTGCATTCCAAGACCGTAGAAATGTGCATGAGCATCGATAAGACCTGGATATACCGATTTTCCTTTAGCATCTAATTCTTCAGAAAAATCGAATTCTTCTCTAAGAGATGCTTCAGTTCCAACTTTAAGGAATTTACCATCTTTGACGGCAAAAGCTTCCGTAGTATTAAATTCAGAATCGACGGTATAAACTACGCCATTGAACACTAAAAGATCTGCCTCTTGTTTCTGTGCTACGCTCGAAAACGTAAGAAAAATGGCAAAAACCAGTAATAATCTTCTCATATTTTAAATTTTCAACTAAAATAATCAAAGAAGCATAAGCCTGAAGTGTAATTCACGGAAAATTAAGGAAATGCAAGTAGCGGCACGCAACCAACTGTATAAATCTGTATCTTCATAATACCATGGCACATTTAGCTGGTCACTTGTTTTTCTTTGCGCAGGTTTCTGCTGTCCCGGAGAGGATGATTATATCGAACCCGCCACCTACACTATACAAGCTCCGGACCTTATTCAAATTAAAGATTCAAGGACAAGCTATACATTGAACGACACGATATGGATCAAAACAGAAGTTCCCGTGAATCTGGATTATAATGGTGAATTCATTAATATTTCTGAAGTTGCTGGAAATTCAGACAGGTTATATGCATATCTGGATCTATACCAGCAAACAGGATTCGAGAATCCTACGCTACTGAGTCTGAGCCCAGATGAAGTAATCATTCGTGAAGGGGAAGCTTCTACCAGTAGTGCGCTCATTGCTACCGCATTTTTAAACGGACAGAACTTTCAAAGTGAATTTGGTATCGTTCTTAAACAATCTGGGGAGTTTTTTATTAGCAGTTACTATGAGCAACCTCTTAACCTTTTTGTAGATACTAACAACGGAGTACTGGTTTATCTACTTACTACTTTCAAAAATTCAGATGAACCCGATCTATTTAGATTTACTGTGGAATAAAAAAAGGAACCTTTTCAGGTTCCTTTGAATTTTATAGTGGATGTAATAATTAATTAAAATCGAACTTATAGGTCACTCCACCCAGAACCTGAACACCCTGAACGTTGTAGTCCATCCATTTCTGGTAATTATTGTTCAACAGGTTACTTCCCTTTACAAATGCAGATAATTGATCATTAAATCTATATCCAACATGAGCGTTGGCATCAAAATAACTATCTAGAGTAACTATTGGATCTACGAAGGTCAGGCTTAGAGACCTGTTTTCATCTTTACGTTCACCTACAAAGAATAGGTTCGCTCCAGAATACCATTTTTCAGTTATCTGATAATCTGCGTTCAGACTAGCCGTCATATTTGGCAAATTCCATGCTTCTGCCTGGTCGTCTGTGTTATAATTTAAAAATTCAGTATTAATTCCTAACCTGAAGTTTCTATTTACATCCACATTTAATTCCGCAGCAAGAGCAAGGGTTTTTACATCATCATACACCACATCAAAACTGTTTCCATTAGTATATGGTTCCCCATCAAGGACCATCGCATCGTAATTTCTTCGGAACAACGGTTTGTCAAATTGAGATTGATAACTGGCTTTTAGATT
Organism: Christiangramia marina; assembly: GCF_048285865.1. Classification (NCBI taxonomy): domain Bacteria; kingdom Pseudomonadati; phylum Bacteroidota; class Flavobacteriia; order Flavobacteriales; family Flavobacteriaceae; genus Christiangramia; species Christiangramia marina. The sequence goes on from NZ_JBLVTK010000002.1 coordinate 628,134, forward strand.
ATAGGAGATCGCGTTGGATAGCTTCCCTTTTCCACCAACATAACCTTTGTATTTACTATCGGTTGGCCTGATCGTAAGCGTTGGTGAAACATATGGATTTGCCTGGTAGAAATTATAATAAGTATTCTGTTCAAGGTCACCATCTAGACCAGCATATGCCGTAAAGTAATCTCCGGCAAGTTTATAGCTAGCATTCACAGTAGGATAGATATAAATGTCTCCATCGCTGTTCTCCACATCTGCGCCATACACGAAATTCACACCCAGATTGATACTAAGATCATCTCTCAGGATCAATAAACTTGGGTTTGCATTAAAGATCATATAGGTATAATCATACCCTTCATTAGAATCATAACGTTGCTCGAACTTCCCATTTAGAATATCTGCTCCAACTTTGGTAGTGATCAACTCCTCAGCGATCTCCACTTCAAAAAGACCATCTACATTAAAGTGATTTTCGGCAGTGGAAAATGAATCTCCTGAATGTCTGAATTTGGCTTTCGCCTTTTCGAAGAAGCTATCATATAATTCGATCTCACTTCCAACGTAAACAGAATAGTAATTTTGCTGAGGATCTAGATTAGCCAGAAATTGAGAGGTATCAGGATTTGCCGGCACATTGTATTCCGGTAGTCCATACCAGTTGAACAATTGATGCTCAGCTCCAAACTCGGCAATCCAGGAAAGATCCCGATTTCTCGTGTTATAATTTAAATTTAACTCGGTATCGTAGAATTTATCATCCAGATAGACATCATCAATCCCTCCCTGGGACGAATTATGCGTTAGAAAAACACCAAAATTCTTACTACGATCAATTTCGATATTAGAGTAGAATTCTGCGAGAACATTGGAGTAGTTTCCAAATCCAAGAGTCGCGTAATTATCATAGACCTTTGGTGGTCTTACACGCTCTACGGTGGTAGCCCGACCTTTTACCGGTGTAAATGTTGAGGCCACCGGAACAGAAAATATGGAATATTGTACAGGCTTTTTTTGCAAAGTAACCGAGTCATTTCTAACCGGACTGGCTTTTATTTTACTCGCATCTCGAACAGATGGTGTATATGGTTTAACTACGGTTACCGTTTCGCTACCTAAAGGGTCCTGGGCATATAATATCCCACCAAACAGGATTAGACCGAAAAACAGATTTTTCTTAATTGCTTGAAATCGCATATAGCAGTGAATCTATTAGATTATTTTTAATTGTTGGTTTCTACTGAAGAATTGGTTTTTGCTTCCTGAGCTTTGATCTTACTTAGCTCAGCTTTTGCTTCAGAAACAATATCCGGGTAATTCTGGAAGTTCTTGATCACATTCTCCAGAATATAAGTCGCCTGGTAAGCATCGCCCAGAGCGTAGAAGTTTTTGGCCATTAACACAAGACCTTTCGCTCCCCACATTTTATATCCTGAGAAATCTTTTGCCAGGATCTGTACAGCAGCATTCGAAGCTTCAAAGTTCTTATCCCTGTTCTTGAAATATGCATCATAATATAATGCTTCAGCGCCAAGTTCTCCTGTGGCAGTTTTTTGAACTTCTTTGTAAGCCGATCTCGCTTTAGATTCATTACCCGATTTGATAGCTGCTCTCGCAACCATAATCCTCGCATCATTCCTGGCTTCAGTATCTGCTGTAGCATTGCTTAAAACTTTTTCAGCATACACATTAGCTTTTGCAAAGTTTCCAGTCTCATAATAAGATTTCATCAGGTTTTGCTGAGCAAACACCACATTCTCGTTATTATCTGCCTGGGTTTCCAGTTTTTCCAGTAAAGGAAGTGCCTGTGCATAATCCTTCTTCTCCAGGTAAATTTCAGATAAACGTGTTAGTGCCTGCTCGCTGAATTCGTTTTTAGGTTTGGAAGTCACATATCGATAATTAGCAATCGATCTGTCCACTTTTCCATCACGATAATATAGCTGAGCGAGGTAGAAATTAGCATTGATGGAGTGAATCCCGTTCGGGAAATTCTGAACATATTTTTCAAAATTCGCCGTTGCTTTCGCAGTATTGTTGTTCAGATATTGATTTTCTGCTGCTTCATACGTAGCATTGTCAAGATCTGAATCACTTACTTCTACAAAGTCAATATTTCTTACCCAATTTGCGTACTCATCGGTTCTACCTAAATCTACATATACGTTTCTTGCAGTAGACACTGCTTGCTTTGCTTCCGGAGTATTAGGGAATTCAGCAACCACTTTTCTCAGTCTCTCCAATGCTTTATTCCCATCATTATTATTGTAATAGATAAGCCCCTGCCTTAGCATCGCTTTTGGAACCAGTGCACTTTCTGGCACATCACGTATAAGTCGATTGTAAGATTGAATCGCCTGGTCTGTATTATTTGCAGCTATATAGGTATTCCCCAACTCATACATCGCGTCATCACGATATGGTGAGCGTGGGTAACGATTAATGAAACCATTCAATTCTTCCAGTTTGGTATCATTTCTATTTACGAAACCGTAACTGATAGATTTCTGGAAAGCAGCATAATCTGCATTGCTCACTCCGTTGTCTATAGCTTTTTGATAAGCTTCCATCGCTGGCCAGTACTGGCTGGTTACATAATAGGTATCCCCAAGTCTTAAAAGTGCATCGTTCTTTTTTGCTCCTTGCGCAGAATTTGAAGAGGCAAATGACTTAAAGTAGTTGACCGCCTGGGTATAATCGTTCTTCTTGAAATACGCATACCCAATATTATAGTCCAGATCTTCATATTCCGGAGTATTTTTTGCAGCACTCATTCCTTTAAACTCGCGATATCCAAGAATGGCATCATCCATTCTATTAATATTGTATTCACTTTCAGCTTTCCAGTAAGTAGCTTTCGCGGTGATATCCTGGTTTCTAGGTTCTTTTAAAGCTTTATCAAAATTCTTGATCGCCTCGTAATACTCAGCTTCTTCGAAAAGTTCCAGTCCGTAGAAGTAAGCAACTTTCTGGTAAGCCTGTTTATCACTGAAGTTTCTGTTATTTTCCAGCAATCTCATCGCTTCTTCGTAATTTTTTGAAGTAATAAAGGAATCAATAAGTAGCGATTCCATTTCAGATTTATGTTCTGATGCTGGATAGGCATTTAGGTAATTGATCAACACTTGTGACGGACTCTCATAAGAATTTCCGATCTCGTAGCTAAGTTTGGCGTAGTTGAAAAGCGCGTCTTCTTTGATCTTCGCATCAAACTCCATTTCAGAAGCATTTTTAAAAGCGTTTAAAGCCTGTTGCTTCTGGTCACTCTCAAGATATGATTGTGCAAGGTGGTAGTAAGCGTTCTGTGCGATCGCATTTTTCCCATCAACGATCTTATTAAATTCACTGATCGCCGCTTCATAATTACCCTGTTTGTAATAAGCGTAACCAAGCTGGTAATAATCTGTGTTATTCCATTTGCCCTGAAGGCCATTATAACCTTTTAAGTAAGGAATTGCTTCCTGGTAGTTCCCAAGATTGAAGTAGCTCTCTCCTATTATTTTATTCAACTGCGGAATCTCCTGTCGGTTAGCTTTCGGCAACTGCTCAAGTCCCTGTTCAATCGCTTTTTCGAAGTTTCCAAGTTTGAAGTTCATGTCTGCCTGGAAATAAGAAAGATCTTCGGTGTACCGATCGTTTCCTTTTACTTCTTCGAAATATTCGTTGGCCTCCTCATAGTCATCTCCTTCATAGGCGATATAACCAAGATAATATTTCGCCTGTGCGCCATATTCTTTGGAATCCCGAACGCGGTTCAGGTAAGTTTGAGACTCCTCGAATTGATTGGAACGAAAATATGCATACCCATTATTAAAGTAATATCTCTCCCTGTCTTTTTTGCTCATGGCATTCTCATCCACACGGTCGTACCACTTTCTGGAGAGCGCATATTTACCGGTTTGGAAATAATAATCGGCTACATCAAGGTAAGCCGAATTGGTTTTTGTGCTGGTAGGATACCTGGTCACAAAATTCTCCATAAGCCTGTCGGCTCCCGGTTGATTGAGTCTTACCGCAGCATTGGCGATATAATACGCAGCATCTCCCTTGATCTTTTCATCATCGGTCTCGTCCATCACCTCGTCAAAAAGGTTTTGAGCGGCGAGATATTGCTCATTATTATACAGTTCCAGTGCCCGATTGAAATCAACCAGGTCATGTGTATATGCAGCAGATTGCTGACAAATACCGGAAAATGAGAAGGATATGAAAACGACTAGCAGGTAAGCTTTTTTCAGTGTCATTTATGATGTTTTAGATTGGAAATCAAAGATAATTTAAAGCTTGATTCTATAACGTTGTTTAACTTCTATAATTATGTTAATGGTAAAAAAAGTATGTAGCTGCACCCTGAAAAATGTATATTTGAGCATAATTTTACCCGAATATTCAACGTTAGCAACGCATGTCTCAAACTGTACTTGAACTAAAAAACGCCGCGATCTATCAACGCGAAAGCCTTATTTTATCTGAAGTTGATGTCACCGTTTATAAAGGTGATTTCGTTTACCTGATTGGAAAAACAGGTACTGGTAAAAGTAGCTTTATGAAGACCCTTTATGGAGACCTGCCTTTAACTGAAGGTGAAGGAAGCATTGTAGATTATAATCTTCGGACCTTGAAGGAAAAGGATATCCCATTTCTAAGACGAAAACTGGGAGTTGTTTTTCAGGATTTTAAATTGCTAACAGATCGTAATATAAAAGACAATCTGCTTTTTGTACTGAAGGCTACAGGCTGGAAAGACAAAAAAGGAATGGATAGCAAGATCGATGAAGTACTGGATAAAGTGGGTATGAAAACCAAAGGATTTAAATATCCTTACCAGCTTTCTGGTGGAGAACAGCAGCGTGTGGCGATTGCCCGAGCATTGTTGAATGATCCTGAATTGATCCTTGCAGATGAGCCTACCGGAAACCTGGATCCACAAACCTCTGTGGAAGTAATGGAAGTTTTGCAGGAAATTAGCAAGAATGGTAATACCATTCTTATGGCTACTCACGATTACGCCTTATTGCTGAAGTATCCTTCCAAAACCCTGAAGTGCGATGGCCAGAGAGTCTTCGAAGTTGTTCAGAAATCGGTTTAATGAATTTAGGAAAAGGGGCGTATATACTTGCTGTTCTTGCAGTAATTTTGATAGCGGCAAACTTCTGGCTCGCTTACCCTGATAGTTTTGATATTGTTTTTTACCTGCTTACCATATCGAATTTGTTTATTCTGTTTGCATCTGTTTTCAGCATTTGGAAGCGGAAACAACAAGACTGATGCATCCAGATTTTGAATTGCATTTTCACCGACATCTCTTATTCACCCTAAGTTTTACTATTGCAACTATACTTAACCCTTAAGTATAAAACATTAATTATCAGTAGATTAAACTTTGTTTAATTTTTAGTTAATTAGGTTAGACAATATTGGTTTTAAATATATATTTATCTCATAATCAAAAACTTAAATATTATGAGAATTTTATCTTCCTTGGGAATTGCCCTGCTAATGATTCTTTTTATTTCCTGTGAAAAGGAACCGGTTTCAGATGAACTAAACACTGCAGATGCAAGTGCAAAAGCTTCTGTGGCTGCTCAAAAAAGTGACGAAAGTATTGCTGCCATCGTAGTACAGTTTGCCTCAGCTGAAGAGGACGCACAATTTACCTTGCTTTTAGCTGCCTTAAATTATGCTGGTATTACTTCATTATTCGCAGAATCTGATCAATATACCGTCTTCGCTCCTACCGATGCCGCCTTTGAGAGGTTTCTGGGAGATAATAGTTTGACAGACTTTACACCAGAACAGGTCGCTGCAATTCTTTCTTATCACGTTACTGAAGGAAGACGTTTCAGCAATAGTGTAGTCCCAAAGAATAAACCAAGGCAAATTGCAACCCTACTTGGTCCATCGATCTATGTGAACAGCTCAGCTGGAATAGATACAAACGACAGTGACATGGAAACAGACGCTTCTATCCTGGTAGGTGCTGGCTTATTCGATATTCCAGCTAGCAATGGAGTGATTCACGTAATCGATGAAGTACTGGTTCCCGAATTATAATGCTCATATATAATCTACCATATTTTTAAAGTCACCTTAGGGTGGCTTTTTTTATTTCTACATTTCAAATCGATATTTAAGATCTAGATCATAAATACAACTGCCTCAAAATTAGACATTGTCCATAAGAATTTCAGAATTGAGAATTTTCAGGAAACAGCTGACTAAAATCTTCATTTTTATTAACTTGTATCCTCTCAAATAAATTCATGGATATTTTAGGAATAGATATTGGCGGTTCCAGTTTAAAAGGAGCGATTGTAGATATGCAAACCGGTTCATTGAAAACAGCCGTTCACAGAATTCCTACTCCACAAGACCGCAAACCTGAAGGTATAGTAAATGCCGTTACTCAAATGGTTTCTTATTTCGATCATAAAGGACCTGTAGGCTGTGGTTTTCCAACCATAGTCAAAAAAGGTATTTGTAAACACGAAGGAAATTTGCACCTGGACTGGGTGGAAAAAGATATAGATCACTTATTCGAAAGTGCTACCGGACTTGAGTTTAGTGTCATCAATGACGCAGATGCTGCCGGACTGGCTGAAATAAATTTTGGAGCAGGAAAAGATCTTGATGGTTTTGTATTAATGATCACTATAGGAACAGGCCTGGGCAGTGGTGCTTATCTTCGAGGTGAACTCATTCCAAACTTTGAACTTGGCCAGATCCCTTACAAAGAGTTCGAGAAAATTGAACAATGGGCAGCTTCTTCCATTAAGACCGAGGAAGGACTTAGCTACCAGGAATGGGGTGAAAGATTTAATACCTTCCTTGAATATGTCCAAAAGATCCTGAATCCAGATACGATCATTATTGGTGGTGGAATTTCAAATGACTGGAATAAATTTAAAGATCACCTGAAGATCAAAGTCCCTCTAATTCCTGCTGAACTTCGAAATGATTCCGGTATATTGGGTGCAGCACTTGCAGCCTATTTAAAATATGCGAGGTAAATCTCTTTTCTAAATACCACAGAATCTTGCTATTATCAAAAACTTCAGATGGAAAACCAGAATTTTCACCATTCCGAAGAAAGACTACTCCTTTGCCTTAACGTGCTGACTCTTCTTTAAATTCATTTGAACTACGGCAAGCAGAATTAAACCAATTCCCAGCCATTGCGCAAGATCCACCTGCTCATTCAGTAAAAAATATGCCATCAAAACAGCTGCAGGCAATTCGATTGAGGAAATTATTGCTCCAAGACCCACATCAATTTTCGGCATTCCAGCTGTATATAGCAACGGAGGCAGAATAGTTCCAAATAAGGCTAATATCAATCCCCAGTTCAGGAAGATACTGGTATTGAACTCGACGATCAGGTAAGGCAACGTAATGATACTTACTACGATAAAACCACCTAGCATCATCCATAAACTTCGTTTCAAGGAATGCATTTCCAAAGAAACTGTGTTAGAGCAATAGATCGTTCCTGTGTAGGACATGGCAGCCAGAACTCCCCAGCCTATTCCTCTCCAGTCGATCTCGAATGAATCTTTGAAAACATTGGTTGCTAATAGCGTCCCTGCAAGAATCGCAATTACTGCAAGAATCTTTTTAGTACCTGGCTTTTTCCGCTTCATAATGGCTTCCAGTACAACACCCATCCAAACACTTTGCATCAACATCACGATCCCAATAGAAACCGGTATATATTTTACCGCGAGATAATAGAAAAAACTGGTTAGACCCAATGTTGTTCCAGCCGCGATCAATTTCAATTTACTGCGGTTCCTGGAAGTTCCGGTTTCAGCATTATCCTTCTTGCGAACAAAGAGATTTATAAGTAAAAGTCCCAGTAGACCAAGTGCCATTTGTGAAAAGGTAACCTCATGTGAAGTATAACCATCTTCATAGGCTAATTTCACGAAAGTGGTAAGCATCCCGTAGCTACACGCTCCAAGCGCTACCAGAATTGATCCTTTAAGTACAGATTTGTCCATGTATTTTTAAACAATAAAGTTTAGAGCGTTCCTTCTTCGCAGAACACCCCCGCAGACAGCTATTATAAAACTTGAGGCGAAAATTTTGCATGAAAAAGCCCACCTTACGGCAGGCTTTTCAAATTTATAGTTGATAAGATTATACGATCTTATTTCTCTTACGTTCGTTTTCAGTAAGGTAGATCTTTCTTAGCCTTAAGTGCTGTGGAGTTACCTCAACATACTCATCCTTCTGAATATATTCTAAAGCTTCTTCTAAAGAGAACTTAATTGCAGGAACGATCTTCGCCTTGTCGTCTGCTCCTGAAGAACGTACGTTAGAAAGCTTTTTCGTTTTAGTGATATTCACCGCCATATCATCCTGGCGTGAATTCTCACCAATTACCTGACCTTCATAAATATCCTCTCCCGGATCTACGAAAAACTTACCTCTGTCCTGAAGCTTATCGATAGAATAAGGAATTGCTTTTCCTTTTTCCATAGAAACCAAAGAACCGTTCTGTCTTTCAGGAATTCCACCTTTAAGCGGCTGATATTCTTTATATCTGTGCGCCATGATCGCCTCACCTGCAGTAGCAGTAAGCAATTGGTTTCTAAGACCAATAATACCTCTTGAAGGAATAAGGAATTGAATATTCATTCGCTCTCCTTTTGATTCCATAGAAAGCATCTCCCCTTTTCTCATAGTCACCATTTCCACAGCTTTTCCAGAAACATCTTCCGGAAGATCGATCGTAAGCTCTTCTATTGGCTCACATTTCACTCCGTCAATTTCTTTAATAATTACCTGTGGCTGACCAATTTGAAGCTCATAACCTTCACGTCTCATTGTCTCAATAAGAACCGATAAGTGAAGTACCCCTCTACCAAAAACCATGAATTTATCTGCACTATCAGTTTCCTGAACACGAAGCGCAAGGTTCTTTTCAAGTTCTTTGTACAGTCTTTCCTTGATATGTCTTGAAGTCACAAACTTTCCATCTTTTCCGAAGAAAGGAGAATCGTTAATAGTGAAAAGCATGCTCATTGTAGGCTCATCGATAGCGATCGTCTTAAGTCCTTCAGGATTTTCAAGATCGGCAACAGTATCACCAATTTCGAATCCTTCCAGTCCAACGATAGCACAAATATCACCTGCCTGCACTTCTTCAATCTTCCTACGGCCTAAACCTTCGAAAGTATGTAATTCTTTAATTCTTGTTTTCTTAATGCTTCCATCACGCTTCACCAAAGAAACCTGCTGACCTTCTTTCAAAGTTCCTCTTTGCAATCTACCAATCGCGATACGACCGGTGAAAGAAGAGAAATCAAGAGAAGTGATCAACATTTGAGGAGAACCTTCAAGATCTACTTTAGGTGCAGGAATATGTTCCATTACCATATCAAGTAGCGGCTCAATATTTTCAGTTTCATTTCTCCAGTCGTCACTCATCCAGTTGTTCTTGGCAGATCCGTAAACTGTTGGGAAATCCAACTGCCACTCTTCAGCACCAAGTTCGAACATTAGATCAAAAACCTTCTCATGAACTTCTTCAGGAGTACAGTTTTCTTTGTCCACTTTGTTTACTACCACACAAGGTTTTAAACCAAGATCGATCGCTTTTTGCAAAACGAATCTGGTCTGTGGCATAGGACCTTCAAAAGCATCTACTAATAGAAGAACACCATCTGCCATGTTTAAAACACGTTCTACCTCACCACCAAAATCGGCGTGACCAGGAGTATCAATGATATTGATCTTCGTGTCTTTATAAACAACAGAAACGTTCTTGGAAGTAATCGTGATTCCACGCTCTCTTTCAAGATCATTGTTGTCCAGGATAAGATCACCTGTAGATTGGTTATCACGGAACAATTCACAGTGATACATTATTTTATCAACCAGGGTCGTTTTACCGTGGTCAACGTGTGCGATAATCGCGATATTTCTAATAGCTGTCATGAAGCCTTATTTTTAAGGCTGCAAATGTACACCTATTTTTCGCTAATCCATCGTATCTTTAAAAGATTTTAATTTGCTGATTATCAATTATTTTAATCTATATACTATTCTGAATTTCTACTTCTTAAATATGGAAAAAGCTTAAACATTCTGGAAATGACAATTTCGAGTAAAATTCATTCAGTTTATTGCTCATCTGCAGAAGGTCCATATGTGGCAGGAACCGGTAAGTCTAGTAGTCGAAAATAAACACCCAGTTGCGCCCGGTGATGCGGGAATTGGTTCATCACGATAGTCTGTAAAACATTCAACTTGGGCATCTCCATCAAAATCTCACCATTCTGCGTCATTTTCCAGTTTTCCTGGTAAGCTTCGTCTGGTTTCTGCAAAGCTTTCATAGCTTCTTCGGAATTTTTCTGAAGCGTTGCGATGATTTCTGAAACAGTTGATTCTGAAGGTGCTTTATATCCTGAGAGATCCATACTCCCATGATCCATGGTGCCGCTAATCCACGTTGGGATTTCCGCTAGGTGATTTGCGAGCTCTTTGATGCTCATAGACTTGTCATGAGGCTTATAGTTCATTCTATCTTCTGGAATGCGCTTAAGAAATTTTAGAGTAAGTGCCGTTTCCTGTTTTAACTGCGGAATGAGAAATTCATGGATCTTCATAAGCTTAAGTTTATAGTTAATTCTTTCTAAATTAAAGCTTTTACTGCTAAGATTGAGCAAAATCGGGTTCTCCCATTTTTTTGATGCGAAATTAATTGAACTATCTTTGCAAAAAACCAACGAAATGGAACTGAGTAAAATTCCGCAGATAAAACATAGTGATTCCAATAATTTCTTTCTACTTGCAGGTCCTTGTGCGATCGAAGGTGAAGAAATGGCGTTGCGAATTGCCGAAAAGGTGGTGGAGATCACTTCTAAACTGGAGATCCCTTACATCTTTAAAGGTTCTTTTAAAAAGGCAAACCGTAGTCGAATAGATAGTTTTACCGGAATTGGAGATGAGAAGGCTCTAAAGATCCTACGCAAGGTTTCTGAAACTTTTGAGATTCCTACAGTTACCGATATTCACGAAGTAAGTGATGCGCAGATGGCTGCTGAATATGTGGATGTACTGCAAATTCCTGCATTTCTGGTTAGACAGACAGATCTTGTAGTCGCAGCGGCAGAAACCGGCAAAGTGGTTAACCTGAAGAAAGGACAGTTTATGAGTCCGGAATCCATGAAGCATGCGGTTACCAAGGTAACCGATTGTAACAATGGGCAGGTAATGGTCACAGATCGTGGAACCATGTTTGGGTATCAGGATATGATCGTGGATTTTAGAGGAATTCCTACGATGAGAGAATTTGCTCCTACAGTTCTTGATGTTACTCACTCCTTACAACAGCCAAATCAAAGCAGTGGTGTAACCGGAGGCCGACCAGATATGATCGAAACGATCGCACGTGCCGGAGTGGTGAATCATGTTGACGGACTTTTCATCGAAACTCATTTTGATCCTGCAAATGCAAAAAGTGATGGGGCAAACATGCTCGATCTGGCTTACCTGGAGAATCTTTTAAGCAACCTGGTAAGTATTCGAAAAACCATCAATTCGTTCTAAAACTTTGAAAACCGCCCTACAGCGGTTTCATTTTTTAAATCATAAGCGGAAAATCTTCAGATATTCCTGTAACTTAGGATTACTTAACAATACTATACCAATGTTTTATTCAAAATTTTATCAGGGTTTACTGGTAGCACTTAGCTTATGCCTTTTCAGCTCAGCCCAATCACAGGAAAAACTGGAAGTTGACATTGGTGGTGCCCTGCGCTTTAATTATAACCTCTCTTCCTGGAAAGAAGGACAGAAAGATCGAGGTGGAGATTTTGGGTATGACCTATTCAGATTGAATGTAAATGGAGCATACCAGGGAATTTATGTAGATGCAGAGTACAGATTTTATTCTGAAGCCTTCGGAGGAGATTTCCTGAAGCATGGAGTCGTTGGTTATGAATTGAATGAAAATAGCAAAATAGAAGTAGGTCTAGCCAAAGTCCCATTTGGAATAGAACGCTATAACTCCAATAACTTTTTTCTGAATCTACCATACTATGTGGGTTTGGAAGATGATTACGATATGGGAATTACCTATACCTATGAGAATGATGATTATGAGTATCATCTTGGTTTCTTCAAAAATTCTGAAGAATTGCGATTTGGAAGCAATTCTGAAAATTCTTCGAACAGGTATTCTTATGACATCGTTGGTAGAAATAAAGAGATCAACCAGGTTAATGGTAAATTTATCTGGAAGCCATTAGGAACCAAAAAACACCGGATTGGTGCCTCTGCAAAATATGGTGGCATCTATAACCTGGATACCGAAGAAATTGGTGACCGGTATGCCTTTGCGATCCATCACCAGTATCATACTGAAGACTGGCTGATAAAAACGCAAATTTTAACTGCCGGATTCAATCCAATTAATGCACCCGGTGAACCAAGAAATAAACTATTGCTTGGAGCTTATGGTGTCCCTTATGACACTGCAGCTAAATTCGAGATATATACTCTCGGGATTTCCAGATATATAGATATCGACACAAAGCTTTTTAAACACCTGGAAATTTATAATGATTTCGGCTTTATGGATAAGAGAGAAAAAGGTTTCACCGATTCCTTTATGAATGTTACAGGTGTATTGTTCAGCTCTGGTCCTATTTTTTGCTTTGTAGACTATGCTGCAGGTTACAATCATTCCTGGCTTGGAGGAAATTTCGTCGATGATTTTGGAGTTGGAGACCCTGATGCTAAATGGGAAGCACGATTTAATATCAACATTGGATATTACTTCTAGAATTTCAGGATTAACTATTAAGATATAACCACTAAAGAATGCTAAAAACTACTTCTTCCAGCTTGCTATTAGTGATGCTATTTACATTTATGAGCGGCGACTCCTCTTTTGCTCAGGAAGATCCGGAATTGAAAATTGGCGGTGCGCTTAGATTCAATTACAATCTATCCTCCTGGAAAGATGGACAGAAAGACCGTGGTGGTGATTTCGGGTATGATATGTTCCGGGTCAATGTAAATGGATCTTACCAGGGAATTTATATTGACGCAGAATACAGATTATATTCCCGATCTTTTGGTGGAGGTTTTCTAAAGCAAGGCTGGCTTGGTTATCGTTTCAATGAAAAAGAGGAAATCCAGGTTGGATTAACACAGGTTCCCTTCGGAATACAGCAATATAATTCTCACAACTGGTTTTTCAATCTTACCTATTATTTCGGATTAGAGGACGACCACGACATGGGAGTGAAATATGTTCATATTGATGATAAGTTTGAATATAATCTTGCCTTTTTCAAAAATGCTGAAGAATTACGTTTTGGCGGAACTTCTGAAGTTTCTCCAGATAGATATTCATATGATGTCGTTGGCAGAAATAAAGAGGTGAATCAATTCAATGGAAAGCTAATCTATAAATTTGGTGATTCCATCAAGAATAGACTGGGAACATCCGTTCAATACGGAGGTTTATATAATCTTGATACAGAAAAAACTGGAACTCATTACGGGTTAGCGTTGCATTACGAGATGTTCTATAAGAACTGGAATGTGAAGTTGCAGGCGATGAATATAGACCATGATCCCGAAAATTTACCGGGGGAATCCAGAGAGATCATTAAAATGGGAGCTTACGGCTTTCCTTACGAAGTAGCATCAGACTTCAACATCTACACGATTGCGATTTCTAAAAGCATTCCGGTAGAACTTGGACCCATTAGCAATATCCAGTTCTATAATGATTTTGGATACCAGGATAAAAAAGTTGACAATTTTGAAGATTCATTTATGAATGTCACAGGAATGCTTATCACCGTAGGCCAGGTCTATACGTATGTAGATTACGCCGCCGGTTATAATCAATCCTGGCTGGGAGGAAATTTTGTAGATGATTTTTCCACAGGGAATCCCGACGCAAAATGGGAAGCCCGATTTAATATTAACATAGGATATTACTTTTAATCAGACTTAAATTAATTTATGGCTAAAAAAGTTACCAGAAGCGACGAAAAGAAATCAATATTTGGACTTGAAGTAAACGGTCCGGTATTTTTTACTTCTACCGCTATCATTATTGCAATTATTACGCTCACACTTATTTTCAATAAACAAGCGGAAAGTTTTTTCAGTGATCTCCAGCTTGGAGTTGCTGAAAATGCCGACTGGTTTTTTATTCTTTCTATTAATATTTTCCTGGTGTTCCTTATCTATCTGGCAGCATCAAAATTTGGAAATATGAGAATTGGTGGACAGGGCGCGAAACCAGAATTTAAAACCGGTTCCTGGTTCGCTATGTTATTTAGCGCAGGGATGGGTATTGGACTTCTTTTCTTTGGAGTTGGTGAACCTGTGATGCATTTTAACAGTCCGCCTACTGAAGTAGCAGGGACCGCCGCAGCAGCACAGGAAGCAATGAATTTTACGTTTTTGCACTGGGGATTTCATGCCTGGGCAGTTTATGCGCTTGTTGGTTTGTCGCTGGCGTATTTCACATATTCAAGAGGTTTACCTCTAACTATCAGATCTATTTTCTATCCATTTCTTGGTGACAGGATCTACGGTAGAATTGGTGATGTGATCGATATTTTCGCTGTTCTGGCGACATTATTTGGTCTGGCAACCTCGCTAGGTTTTGGAGTTCAGCAGATCGCTTCAGGTTTGAACCACGTGTTTGGACTACCAGATGGTATTACGACACAAGTTATAATTATTGGAATCGTTACTTTGATCGCAACTACTTCCGTAGTTCTGGGTGTGGACAAGGGAGTAAAGATCCTGAGTGAATGGAACATGAGGATTGCTGTCGTTCTATTGGTGCTTGCACTCATATTAGGACCTACATTATTTATTTTCAGAAGTTTTGTTCAAAATACAGGAAGTTATTTATATAATTTCCTTGAAATCTCCACCTGGAGTGAAACCTATACTAATGGAACCTGGCAAAACGACTGGACCGTATTTTATTGGGGTTGGTGGATTGGATGGTCTCCTTTCGTAGGGATGTTCATCGCCAGAATCTCCAAAGGAAGAACGATTCGAGAGTTTATTCTAGGTGTGCTACTGGTACCAGCAATTGTCACATTCTTCTGGATGTCTGCTTTTGGAAGTGTAGCTATTGAACAGATCATGTCGGGTAATAATGTTTTAAGTGATGCTGTAAATGCAGATATCGCTACTGCCCTATTTGTATTTTTCCAGGATTACCCTTTATCCATGGTGATTAATGTGGTCGCGATTTTACTTATTGCAGGATTCTTTATCACGTCTTCAGATTCTGGATCACTGGTGATCGATAGTTTGACCACAGGTGGAAAGATCGATGCTCCGGTTGGACAACGAATTTTCTGGGCAGTGACTGAAGGTGCTGTAGCAGCAGTTCTACTTATTGGCGGTGGTTTGCAGGCGTTGCAGACCGCAACAATTGTCACCGGACTTCCCTTCGCAGTAATCCTTATGGTTATGTGCTATTCTTTATACAAAGGACTGAAAGAAGATCATGAGCAAATGGAAGAAAAGAAGTCTGAAAAGCAGATGAAGAATTACGAAGAGATCGTTTCTGAAATTGTACAGAAGCGTAATGTAAAGAATGAAAATAAAACCAATCAGTAATGAAGAAAGTCAACAACATTCTGGTAGCTCTGGATTTGAGCACAATAGATGACACCCTCATTCAATATGCATCTTTCCTGGCCGATACTCTGAAGCCTGATAAGATATATTTTGTACATAATATTAAGAAATATGAAATTTCTGAAATTTTCCAGGAGCAGTTGAAGGATCTGGATCTGGAGACTATGATCAGTGATGAGCTGGACGAGAAGGTTTCTCAGCATTTTTCAGCTTCTACTGAATTTGAAGTTTTAATATCCGAAGATCCTTATACCGAAAGTTTGATGAGCTACGTAGTTCATAAATATGCCATCGATCTCGTAATTGTTGGAAAGAAAAGAATCACCGAAGGTTCTGGAGGAATTTCAGAAAAACTGATGAAAACTTTAAAATGTGATATTGCCTCTGTTCCTGAGAATTCATTAGCTTCTATGAATAATATTTGGGTTGGAACAGATTTTTCCCGCGAGTCGGTCAAATCTTTTGAAACAGCCTCTACGCTCGCAAACTACACCGGAGCCGGAGTTTCGTCCATCCATGTGTATTCTATTCCAATGCAGTTTACACCATATATTGAGAAGGATGCGATGCTACCAAAGATTCAGAAGCATAGTCAGGAGAAATTTGATAAATTTTTAAAGCGCTACCTCATAACAGATACCACCACGAAGATCTTTCGTGCCAAAGATGCTAGTGTCGCCGAACGTCTTGTCCTGGAATCTTACAAGGAACAGGCAGATCTTATAATTATTGCCAGTAAAGGAAATAATGTATTTTCATCATTGCTGGTGGGTAGTGTAGCAGGTGAACTCTTTAGAATGAAGCGAAATATTCCAGTCTGGATCTCGAAGTAGATTCTTTCAATTCAAATGAAAAAAGCGTAATGAATTAACGATTTCAATTATTTCATTACGCTTAATACATTTTACAACCTAAACTATTGTTAATCAATTAACAATAGACTTAAATTTCTCCTAATTTCATTCGGTCTAACTAACCAGATTAAATTATGAGAAACGAATTAGAAAATATTGCAGACAGAATTAGCGACTTTCTGCCAGATTTATTAGGTGCTTTACTGGTCCTGTTGATCGGTTGGCTTATTGCCAAGGGCATCAAAGCGGTCATTGTACGCTTACTGAAAAAAACTCGCTGGGATGAGCGTGTCTTTGGAAAAGGTAAGATTGAGGATACCAACATCTTTCTTGCCAACATTGTGTACTATGTTATCATGATCATTGTGATCCTGATCGTCCTGGAAATTCTAGGTGTGGACCAGGTGCTGACTCCGCTGGAAAATATGGTAAGTGAATTTCTAGGCTTCATCCCGAACCTGGTAGCAGCCATACTTATTGGATTTATAGGGTATATCCTGGCAAAATTTGTCTCTAATCTTATCAACATTGGAGGAACTTTTCTGGATAGAATGGTTGATAAGACCGGTTTTAAGGATACCGATAAACTCATCAATATTCTTAAGAAGGTTGTATTTATCGTAATCTTTATTCCCTTCCTCATCCAGGCATTCAATGCTTTAGGTTTGGACGCGATCTCGGGTCCTGCAAATGATATTCTTGCAGATTTTACAGCACTTATTGGTGAAATCCTGATCGCTGCAATTATTCTGGCAGTGTTTATCTGGGGTGGAAAATATCTTGCAAACTTCCTGGAAGACCTATTTAGAAGTATGGGACTGGACCGTGCTGCGGAAAAAATACAGATTCATAATATGATAGGGAAAGACCAGTCACTTTCTAAAATGGTGGCTAACCTGGTTTATTTCTTTCTTGTTTTCTTCGGAATTATCACCGCTGTTGAAATCATAGGACTTACGCAATTAACAGAGATTCTTGACCAGATCCTTGTTCTTACAGGACAAATTCTATTTGGATTGATCATTCTTGCGGTAGGGAATTATATTTCACTGCTTATTTACAACAGTATGAGTAAAGCGAACGGAAGCAATTTCGTAGCAAAGATAGTTCGCTGGGCCTCTTTTGCATTGTTTCTTGCAATCGCATTGGAAACTATGGGTATCGCCAATGAGATCGTAGAACTTGCTTTTGGCCTTACACTTGGAGCCATTGCCGTTGCGGTAGCCCTGAGTTATGGACTTGGTGGACGTGAAGCTGCCGGTGAGCATTTTAAAGAGATTGTGCAGAAACTAAAGGATGATAACTCCAACATTCAGCATGGTGGAAATACGAATCCTCCTAATAATCCAGGTACAACTAGAATGACTGGAAATACCAGTCAGGATGAACATACTGGAACAAGACCAGGAAATATTAATGATCCTGCAAACCCAAATAGACCAGATCATCCTTCACCGGGAATGTCTGATGAAAACAGGTTGGATCTATAATTCAGATTACGAATGTAAAACCCGCATAATTTGCGGGTTTTTTTGTTTTATACAGTTAGGTATAAATACTTAACTTTATTGACAGGAATTATAATTTTAGCAAAATGAGAACTAAAGATTTGACTATCACCTGGTTTATAGTAGCAACAATTTTACTCATTCCCTTGTTCGCTATGCAATTAACCAAAGAAGTAAATTGGAGTGGTTTTGATTTTCTAGTGATGGGAAGCCTATTATTTCTAAGCGGACTTGCTATTCAGTTTGTGCGCTACAAGTTAAAAACCAGAAAAAACAGAATTATCGCAAGCCTGGCGATTCTTATTTTACTATTCATTATCTGGGCAGAACTTGCAGTCGGAATTTTTGGCACTCCATTCGCTGGTAGTTGAATCTAAAATTTTGCAAGCTGATGTTAGAACTAGAACATCCATCAATTAGAAAAAACAATTTCAATGAAGATACATCATTTACGTAATGCCACGATGGTAATGGAGTCAGAAGACAAATTTATCCTGGTGGACCCTATGTTAGGTGAAAGAGGAACAGCGGGACCACCCTTTACACTATTCAGATTTAAACCAAAAAGAAATCCAATCCTGGATTTACCCACTAATGCGATGGATATCGTTAGAAAGACTACACATTGTCTTATCACTCATTTACACCCTGACCATCTTGATGCTGCCGGAGAAGAATTTCTCAAATCTAATCAAACACCAATTACCTGCAGTATCAAAGACGAAAAAGACCTTAAAAAACGAGGTTTGAATGTAGTTAATACAATTAACTACTGGACGAAATCTAATTTTTTAGATGGAACTATTGAGGGTATCCCTGCAAAACACGGTTATGGATTTATATCTAAACCAATGGGAAATGTAATGGGTTTTTACGTCCAACTCCCAAACGAAAAATCATTGTATTTGAGTGCTGACACGATTTATACAAATGATGTGGAGAAAGTACTGCATAAATATAAACCAGATGTCGCAGTTGTTGCTTGTGGAACGGCACAGTTGGATTTATTTCAACCTTTGTTAATGACTATGGAAGATATTGTAAAATTCACTAAAGCTGCACCAGGATCTGTAGTGGCAAACCATTTAGAAGCAGTCAATCATTGTCCCACTACCAGAACTCAGCTACGTGAAGAACTGGCAGAAAACGGTCTTTTAGAGAAGACATTTATACCAAATGATGGAGAAGTAATTGAAATTGAATAAATTTCTAATTCAGGAGAAACTATGTTAAAAAGGCTTTACTACGCTACGAGAAAGCACTTTGTCACCTTCTTCTATTGAAATTAGATATTTGGAACTAAGTTGCTTTAACTATCTCTATTAATCCTCGAATTCAGCCTCGATCAACACCGGGAAATGATCTGAAGGATATTTAAGATCATTTGAATCTGTTAATACAGCGTATTTATTGACACTAATCTGATCGGTCACAAAGACATAATCTATGCGTCGATTGACTGGTTTATCGAATTGGAATCCATTAAAAGTTCCTACCGGTCCAAGTGTTTTTTGCGCAATTTTCCTGGAATCCTGAAGTTGTTTCAGAATATCA
>NZ_JBLVTK010000002.1:647767-673561 GCF_048285865.1 Christiangramia marina
ACTTAGCACTTTCAGTCCTGGCATTATTACCAATATGATCAAAATGAGTATTGAATACCCAGAACTTTTTCCCGCTATCCTTATTTCTAAAAAGTGCATATGTACATATCCTTGGCAATGCTGCATCCCATCCTGTTGAAACTTCTTCTGGATTTTCTGAAAGCCAGAAAGTACTGGACTCTTCAACTTCCAAATCTTCGGTTTTATACAGTATGGCGGTGAATTCACCTTTATTAAAGCCATCTTCCCGGGCTACTCCAATCGATTGGTAACCATCGACCTCAACTAGAAAATGTTCGATCTGAATTTTTACCGCCTCCTGAAGTCCCAGGATTTGAGGTTCGTAGAATTGGATTTGATCAGTAATAAAATCTTTTCGCTTAGACCAGCTATTCTCGCCGTCATTCTCATTGGCGTATTTAATATTGTAACTCATCACGCTAATATTCTGTGCACTACAAAATGCACTTGTCAGAACTATTAAGAAGCTACTAATAATTTTGATCATCGTTCTATTCTTTTCCATCTACGAAATCCTGTAGATAAGAGTACAAAGGGGTTAATTTTCTATCTGCGGTCATTTTAGATCTACCAAGAATAGTATCCTTATCCTCATTGAAAAAAGACGGAATTACGTGTTTAAGAAACATCTCTCCAAAACCTTCGCTAGCATCTTTGGGTAGTTCACATGGCAAATTATCTACAGCCATTACGGCTAGAGCATTTTTACTTTTGAAATCTACCTCAGCATTAGTAATTAAGTCAACACCATAAAAAGGTTCCGCTATCGTGGAAGGTCGTATAGTACTTGCTATGGGTCCTGCGATGTCACAGGAAATATCTGCCACATATTTTATTCTGAAATCTTTATGCTGCATATCTTCTTCGGAATAAAATACGGGCGCGCCCTCGCCATAAAAATGCCCGGCAATAAAGACATCACTGGTTTTGGCAAATTTCATAAAATCTGGATCGTAATTCTGCGGAACTTTATAGAATTCCATTCGGCTGCCTTCAGCCCCATCTTTTCGTTTAGCGTAATCCAGCACATCAATATGACAAAATACCGGTTCATCGAACTCATGCACCAGGTAGGTTTCTGGATCGACCTGTTTTATTTTTAAATGCTCCAGAATTTCTCTGGCTCCGTGTGCTACTTTGCCGCTTCCCGTAAGCACAAATTTATAATTAGGCAGATCTATCTTATCCAGTTGTTTCAAAAGTGAATGAAGATCTGGAAGATCTTCTGCTTTAGGAAGATCAAATAGATCTTCCTTCTTACCAATCATTCGAATCCCGTTATAAGCTCCTACTAAACCTGCATAACGTCCAAAACCTATCAACCTGCCATGATTCTTATTCGTGATGACCTCATGGTCGTACAATTCAATCCTTCTTTTCAAAACTTCACGAAGCAGATCACGATTATATGGCTGCTTTTTGATCGTATGAGAAAAGAAGAAGTACTTTTTGTCAGGTATCAAATGGGGAATCGGAACTTCCTTTACTCCTATAAGCACATCGCAATCTGTCACATTATCGCTTACCAAAAAACCAGCCTCTCTGTATTGCTGGTCGCTAAATATCCTGATATCAGAACTTTCGACTTTGAATACTGCCTGCGGAAACTGTTTTTGGGCTTCCTGAAGCATTTGAGGAGAAAAAACCACTCGCCTGTCTGGTGGAGTTTTTCGCTCCCTGATTAGGGCGAATTTTATCATTATGGTATAGCTTTTGTAGAATTTGATGTGTCTCAAAGATATAAATTAAAATGAGTATCTTTGCTGGCCCGAACTCTTTTAGAGAACGGTTCTTCTTTAAAATTCTGAGTACTATTATTTGAAATAAATAGTAGTTGCGTTAGGGATAGTAGCGAAAATCCTTTTTTGAAGTGCTGAGCTTGTCGAAGCACAATAAAAAAGATTGCAGCGAATAGCCCGCCGCGAGGCCCTGAGCCCTGAGCTTGTCGAAGGGACGAAGGGAGGAGAGGAACGCCCAGAAGATTATTAGGAAAATGTTCATAATTTTATGGGGTCGACTTGGTTTTGACAGCGAGTCTAATTGAGTTGTAAGCACGTAGAGCGCCGGGATATAGCTCTTAAATCTCATGTTTCACACTTTTTCAAACGGCGAGAATAACTACGCCTTGGCTGCGTAACCGAATTACAGTAGGTTATACTTAGTCCCTGCAAGGCAGGGAGCCGAGATGTCTCGTGGAGGCCTTGATTTACGGCATCCACAACAGAGGCACCGATAAAGTAAATATAGGAAGCTCAGGGTCTTGATGAGTTTCTGAAACTTAATTGAGAATACGTGTGAAGTTGGTGGTTTTCGGCCGGCTTTGCATCGACAATCAAGTGAAAACTAAACGTGTAGAAAGCATCTGAATTGCTTGTTTGGACGAGGGTTCGAACCCCTCCGACTCCACGATCACTCACAACTGCGTTGTGATTTGGAGCAAAAAAATCCTGCCGAATTTATTCGAGCAGGATTTTTTGTTTTAAGAAGTCCGGACTTCAAGTGCAGCCAGATGCATTTACAGAATGGGAAATCAAGGTTGAGGCGAAGCCAGCCCCTTCGACTCCACTCTTTAACCCGGTAAGCCCTATGTTTACGGGGTTTATTATTTTTTGGTAACTAATTACTAATTTAATAAATAGAGGTATAGTCTTTTGTTAAGATAGGTTTTGAAACTTTCTTCCAGTATTCTTGTAGTGCCGATTGAATAAAGTAATAAACAATTGAATAAATATCTATCTGAGGATTATAGACTTTATACTTTTGAAGTCCATTTTCATAAATCTCTACATACATAGCATCGGTATATACTGGTTGATCTTTCTTTTCGTCCAGAATTTTTTCAAAGTGGAATAATAGGGAGTCAGAATATTTGAAGGTTATACTATTATTAGAAATTAAAATAGAATCCTTATCAAAAATTTTATATCTATTTCTTATTTTTTCGAGTTCTCTATGCTCTTCAGCAGTTTTCCACTTTCCACGTAATTCATCTACTCTTTTTTGATCACGCAGACTATAGCTTTTTCTTTCCGAAGAGAGCTTATATATGATTAAACTAGAGACATTTTGCCTTCTGTCAAGTTCGATTTTATACTCTTTTTCCGAACTAGTGTATGAAATATCTGCTCTAATTTTACAATGGTCTTGCGAGTAAACCAGCGAGCCAAATGCACAGAAAATTAGAATAAAAAAATTTCTCATATTTAAATTTTCCTGAAAATAACAAGAAAGGTATACTAATCTATCCTTTTTTGATTTGGATTATCTTTTACAGACCCGGTGGCAATCTAAAATGATAGGATTACATATTGCTTAGTACATTATCAAATGATAAAATTTTAAGTTTTCTAACAAGTCAGGCTTTTAAAAATATAGCGGTTAAGTAAAATCAAGACAAAACAAGTTCGACAATCACTCACAATTGCATTGTGATTTGAATCAAAGAAATCCTACCGAATTCACTCAAGCAGGATTTTTTTGGTTTTAAATAACTGACCCAGAGATGAATACTTTTTTAAATGACAATAACTGTTCAGATCTGAGTACTAAAATAACTATTATAAATGATTGGTGTTTTTATTGCTGAAATTGCGCTAAATGTGGAATACTCCTTACTGGAAAATCGAGTGTGCAACATGACGTAATCCAAAATTTCAATTTTAAAGAATGCCTCAACGTTATTTCTAAAACTTGTCGGGAAGATTATATTTATAGCTGATCGCAAAAAGAGCCTGAAAGAAAATAATTAACTTAAGCATCGTTCCCTGTTTAAGGGTATAATATTTCCAGATCCTAAGTGATTGTGGAATAGCCCTATAATAATCCTTGAATTGTGGAATACCTGCAACATTCAGTTCGAAAACCTATATAAATGCCGAAAGAAATTTCCTTATCTAAAAAACTCGAAGAACGTATCAAGGAACTGTCCTGCCTTTACGAGGTTTCCTCCGCGATTCGTAAACATTCAGATTCAGTTGAAAACACGATGGAAGAAATTTGTGAGATCACCAAAAAAGCCTGGTTTTATCCTGACCATGCGATCGTTGAGTTAAAAGTAGATGAGCTTCAGATTTCAACTTCAGATATTCCAGAAAATTCTATTGTCCAGGAAAGCCATATCACTTTTTTCAATGAAAGTAATGGTTCGATAAAAGTCTATTATGATACTGCAAAGCTGAAGAACGCATACTTCCTGGAAGAGGAACAAAAACTTTTAAACAAGATATCGATCGAGATTAGTGAATTTTTTGAACGCAGAGAAATCACCAGAAAAGAAGAACTTTTAAAAAGAAGTGCAGAGCGAAATGACCGACTTTCAATTTTAGGAGAAATAACTGCGGGAATTGCCCATGAACTAAATACGCCACTTGGAAATATTCTGGGTTTCGCTGAATTGATCAAATCGAAAACTCTGGAAAGCCAAACCGGAAAAGATACAGGCAAAATCATTAAAGCAGCTATCTATTCTCGCGAAATTGTAAAAAAATTAATGTTCTTTGCTTGTGAAATGCCTCAGCATCAGGAG
Source organism: Christiangramia marina (assembly GCF_048285865.1). Lineage (NCBI taxonomy): Bacteria > Pseudomonadati > Bacteroidota > Flavobacteriia > Flavobacteriales > Flavobacteriaceae > Christiangramia > Christiangramia marina. Next base: position 652,314 of record NZ_JBLVTK010000002.1, read on the forward strand.
TTCGTTCAGATCAAACCAATCATTGACCAGGCATTAAAATTACTATCTCAAAATTTTTATAAAGCAGAAGTTAGTTATAAATTTAAAATTGAAAATCCCGATCTGGAAGCTCAAATTGATACCATTCAGTTTACCCAGGTACTTTTTAATCTGCTTATAAATGCTATCTACGCTTCGCCTAAAAAAAGCCTCATCTCTATTCAAGTAACGAACACGGCTTCCCACTTTATAATGGAAATTCAAGACCAGGGACCTGGTATTCCAGCCGATCTAAATGCCAGGATCTACGAACCATTTTTTACTACAAAACCTGTAGGCGAAGGTTCCGGGTTAGGACTTAGTGTGGTTCATGGAATTATTAAAAGTCATCAAGGAGAAATCATTAATTTTGATAATAAACCTACGGGTACTATTTTTCAAATCAAGCTACCTCTAAAAATGTAAGTTATGTTGCTAAAAAAGGCCAATATTCTCATAGTTGATGATGATTATGACATGCTTGAATTAGTACAACGTCAACTTCAGGAGCAACACTATCACTCTTACAAGGCGGCATCAGTAAAGGAAGCCATTGATATTCTAAAATTCAATGCCGTGGATCTACTTATTACCGATCTGCAAATGCCTGGTATTGGTGGAATGGAACTCATAAAATATGTAGAAGAGCATTTTCCGAAAGTTCCGAAGCTGGTCATCACCGGATATCCTTCCATGGATGGCGCATTGAATGCCATGCGATCTGGTGCACTGGATTATATCGTAAAACCATTTACTGCGGAAGAATTAAAACAATCTGTAGAAAGATCACTTCCTGAAAAATCCCAGAATTCTGAGGTTAATATTCCATCCACTAACAAAGCAACCGCATATGCGGGAATTGTAGGTAATTCAGAAAAGATCGAACAACTTATCGATCTCATAGAACGGGTTAAGAATAACCGCGCTACCGTATTAATTCAGGGCGAAAGCGGGACGGGTAAAGAACTGGTGGCTCGAGCTATTCACTATAAAGGTTCCTTTGCTGCAAATCCTTTTATCGCTGTAAACTGTGGTGCTATCCCGGCAGAACTTCTGGAAGCCGAACTTTTTGGTTATAGGAAAGGAGCATTTACAGGAGCGAATGAGGATCGACCCGGTTTTTTTCAGGCTGCCGCCGGTGGTACAATCTTCCTGGATGAAATTGGTACTGCTCCATTAACCGTTCAAACACGGTTGTTAAGAGTACTTCAAGAGAAAGAAGTTCGAAGAATTGGAGAACAGAAAGCTAAAAAAATAGAACTCCGCATAGTCGCCGCAACAAATAGTGACCTACTCCATATGGTCGAAAAAGGTAGTTTTAGAGAAGATCTCTATTACAGGTTAAATGTCGTGAATATCGAAACTCCACCACTTCGAGACCATAAAAGTGATATCGCGTTACTCGCTAAGAACTTTCTTCGAAAATATGCTTCAGAATATGCCAGACCACGAATAGAGTTCACTTCAAAAGCCCTGGAAATACTGGAAAGATATAACTGGCCTGGAAATGTACGTGAACTGGAAAATGTGGTTCAGAGAGCTATTATTATGAGCGAAGACCGTATCGATTTAGAACAGCTTTCAGACCATCTCAAATACCCGGTCCCAGACCATAATTCTACTTCAAAGTCTTTGAAAGAAGTGGAAATGGAACATATTCTTAAAATTATGGCCAGTGTGGATAATAATAAAACCAAAGCAGCCGAAATTCTCCAAATCGATCGTAAAACACTTCGAAAAAAGCTAAACTAACGATCATATAGTTCCGGTACCTTTCTTCCCATCCGGGGCGTTTCTCCTCGATATAAAGAGAGTCAGAAATATTCTTTACTTATATAATTTACTGATTATCAGTATCATAAAATCCTTTTTGTAAAATGTTCCTAGCACGGGCATAGGTTTTGACTTTCTGTAATCAGAAAAAATTAAATCTATGACCGAATGAATTTGATTAAGGAAATAGCTACAGCCACTATTCCAAATAGGGAGCATCCTGAAGGGATCACCCAGGAAATGCTCAAAGGCTTATGCTTTAACTGCGACAATCGCAGAACCTGTACCTGGAAAGAGGACAGAAAATTTCATTGTGAACACTTTCAATAATACAAAATGATAAACACTAAAAAAGTGATTAAACAATCTATGTACGAGACCGTAATGAACCAGTTCAACAATACGGCAGATATAATAGATTTGAACCCAAATATCAGAAAGATCCTGGGTATTACCAATAATGAAATCATTGTTCATTTTCCAGTTAAAATGGACAATGGCAAAGTGGAGGTTTTCACCGGATACCGTGTTCAACATAATAATGCATTAGGACCTTATAAAGGCGGACTTCGATACCACGATACAGTAGATATTGACGCTGCCAAGGCACTTGCCATGTGGATGACCTGGAAAACTTCCCTCGCCGGACTACCATTTGGTGGTGCAAAAGGAGGTATTCAGATAGATCCTCGAAATTATTCAGATTCAGAGCTGGAACGTATTACCCGGAGATTCACCTATGCTCTGGGCGAGAACATTGGACCGGAACATGACATCCCGGCACCAGATGTAAATACTAATCCACAGACCATGGCGTGGATCGTAGACACCTATATGTCTACCATTTCATCATCAGAACGTTCACATAATCAGCATGTGGTGACCGGAAAACCTGTAGGCGCAGGAGGTCTGGAAGGTCGTGATCGTGCAACCGGGTTTGGGGTATATCTGTCCATTAAGTTATTGCTGGAAACCGAACAGCAGGATCTAAAAGATAAAAGATTCATCGTACAGGGCTTTGGAAATGTAGGCTACTGGGCCTCCCACTTTTTATCTCAGGATGGCGCAAAGCTAATAGCTGTTCAGGATGCTCACGCGACAGTATACAGCGAAAATGGGATAGATACTGAAGCTTTGGCTCAGCATTGTGAACCCAGAAAAGGATCTATAAAAGGATTCGATGGCGCTACGGAAATAGATGCTGATGAATTTTTTGGACTGGATTGCGACATCGTCATTCCTGCAGCTCTAGGGAATCAGATCACTGCTGAAAATGCCTTTAAAATCAAAGCTTCGATCGTTGCTGAAGGAGCCAATGGACCTACAGACAAAGAGGGTGAACAAATTCTGCTTCGAAATGGAGTGAAGATCATTCCAGATATTTTCTGCAACTCTGGTGGTGTAATTGGAAGTTATTTTGAATGGCTTCAGAATAGAAACGGAGAGTTATGGCAGCTGGATGAGGTGATGGCCAAGATCCAGAAGAAATTAACCGAAAATTTTCATAAGATCCATAATGAAGTAAATAAACGAGAAGTGGACTGGAGAACAGCGGCATTTATACTGGCAATTTCCAGAGTAGAAACGGCATACAAACAAAGAGGGATTTTTCCTTAATAGGAATGCAAATAAATAAGTAAGAAATGAAATACGGAGAATTAATAATTGAGAAGAAGGAATATGATTTTCTATTACAAATCATGTCGCTGGCTAAATACTACAAAGACACCTCCTACAAAGCATCGATACATAAGTTGAATGAAGAGCTCAAAAGTGCCAAGGTGTTGAGCAATGCTAAGATGCCTGCAGATGTGATTCGACTGAATTCGTTTGTAAGTATTAAAACGGCATACTCAGTGGAAAGAACCTACCAGATCGTGACTCCAGACAAAGGTGATTTGCGTAAGAACAGGATTTCTGTTCTGGCTCCCATGGGACTTGCGCTTTTTGGATATGCAAAGGGAGACAACATTACCTGGACCTATCCACTTGGAAAAAGTCACATACATATCCAGGAAGTAAAACAAATAGAATCAGGATTAATGTATATGAACTATGATAAGCAACATTCAGGAACACCACAGTGAAGAGGAGATAGAAACGATCAGGCTTCAAAATGAGGTTAGACAATGGAAACTCGAACTGGATTTTGTGGCTCAGGAAATTGAATTTTACCTGGATATTTTTGATTCTTCACTTATTAAAAGAACAAAGGTCAATCGTGTTGACGCTGAATATCTCTTCGATCAATTCCAGGATCTAAGAAAGGTAAATCACGGCATTTTGAAAACCTGTCAGAAATTTCTTCCCAGGCTGGATGAGATGAATGAATGTGATGATATACAGTGTGATCATGCTTTTTTTAATGCTCATATCGTTTTACGTAAAAAGATTGAAAAGCACCTGAAGGAGGTGCGGAATATAAAATATTCAGCCTTCTGCTTTTTGAAGGATGGGATTGAAAAGTTTTTAGATTAATTAATTCAACAAACCTTGTTGATCCAGATAGTCCTCGCCATTTTCTTCTCGTAGGGTTTAGAGAAGAAGTTAATTTTCAGCAATATTAATGCGCGGGCTATCTGGTTTTTAAAGATCAATAATATGAAAAGTAAATTTTACAAGAGCTTGTGTTTAGTGATCGCTGCAGTTCTATGCAGGTCAATTTATCTACATCAGGAATTCTATTATCGCATTTGGGAAGAAAACCTGTATACCGTATTATTTATTGGAGGCATTTTTATGCTATTCATTTTTCTCGTGGTGCGAATTCAGAAAATTTAAGAGATCCCGGGTTCATTTTACTAAAACCTCCTGTGTTTTTAAATTCATCAATCTTTGAGATATCTTTTCATGAAAGCTTACCACAGTACTATTCTTCGGAATCTTTTGAACCTGAAAGACTTCTTATCAATGGGGTCGCAGAATCTCTTTGCTTTAAATAGACCAGCTTTTATAAAGAAATCAGCCACAGTTCCTATTAAAAAAAGCAGAAAAACTGGTCGTAAAACGCTAATATGGCTGGATGACCGAATAGATCCCCTGGAGAAAAAAATGGATTGGCTGGCATTCAGTCCCATTGGGCGTGAAGTCAACATTATTTGGATGAAAGAGTTCACCGAATTTCAAACCTGGATTCATACAAATGGGTTGCCGGATGCCATTTGCTTTGATTACGATTTAAGCAATTCATTCAATGGCTTGGACTGTGCCGAAGTATTGATAGATTATTGCTATAATCACCAACTGCTACCGCCGCCATGGTCTTCTCACAGCACTAATCCTGAAGGTAAAGCGCGTATTAACAGACTTCTCAAGAATTATCTGATCTTAGCTAATCGTATGAATTTTAGAAGTTATACTGGTTAGGAGTTCCGAGCTTAGAAGTTAGCTGATCCTTTAATCTGTAAAGCTTCTGGAACTTACCTTAACCAGCGTTTTCTTAAGACAAAACACAAACACTCTCAGCTCCGGAATTCTCTATTTTTTTCTTCGGAAATATCCTTTACTAGGGTACAGCATTCAGAATAAATCTGGCTTTGGTAATTAGAAGATATCTCTATCTTCCAAGTGCCCATCATTTGTATTAATCTGAATAAGTCTGCTGTTATGATCTCTTATGACCCGAAAAGACTTAACTTTCCTCTGAAATTTCGTCAAACAAGACGATCCTTCTAAATTTCAGAAGTATTTAAATTGAAGAACATGGAAAGTAGCTCATCAAGCATTCGCAAAGGATTTATTCTCGCCGGTTTAATGAATATGTCTGTGCTCTTATTTTCAAAACTATTTACCAACCCTGTTATTCCTGAATTTGACCCGGTGGTCATGTCAAATTTCGGCTTATTAATGATCCTGATATGGGGTCTGGCTTATATTTCAGTTGCCAATAATTATCAAGAAGTGAAGTGGCTAATCGCTGTCTTTGCTATAGAGAAATTTATCTATGGCTTTACGTGGATCAACTGGCATCTTAACAATAGTATTACAGAGGTGTTCGATAAAGATCTTCTGGCAGGAATGTTCTATGCGGTATATGGTCTGAACGACTGGATTTTCTTCCTGTTCTTCACTTATGTATTTTCCAATTTGCTAAAAGCCAGAAAGAGCTCTTAGGCCTGGAACTTAGCCGTTAATTCATCAACAATAGACTCGATTTTACTGTTCTTCTCTCGCTTTTCCAGAACGATCGCAGGTGCTTTTCTCACTTTACAGTCGGCAATAGCGCAACGCTCGCAGGTTACTCCAACATTCTTTCTAACGATATTTTGATCTTCAAGGAATTTCAGCTTTCGCTCAAGTTGTTTATTAATTAGCAAACCAATGCTGATACTTCTAAATTGATTCTCTCGAAAAGGATCTTTGGTTGCTGAAGAAAAGATAAGATACCTGTTCTCATGACTGGGATAGTTAGAAATCTGCACATCAAATTCGTGTGAATTCTTAGACTTACTGATTTCCTGGATCACCTTTAACGACATCCAGCGCCTGCAGTAATGCTCGTTGGTCTCATTCGCACGAGGGGAATGATGGTGGGTTAGGTGCAACTCTTTGTTCAAATAAAACTTACCGCTATCAGCTTTATGTGTGATCCTTAGGAAAAATAGGTTTTTTATGTTGAATTCCTTCGGAAGTATATTGGTAAGTCGCTGGTAAAATGTTTCCGGAGAAGCATTGAAATTATGCATCATATTCAAAAAATGAACATGATCAAAACTTTCCTTCTGAAATAGATTTTCCAGCTGGATGGTAAGTTCATCCTTCGGGATCACTAATGCTCCTGCAAAATAAGAGGCATAAAAATTATTTAACACCTGATCGAATCTTTCAAATTTAATCCACGGAAAAGAATGCAGCCGGTCTGAAATTTCGAGGTAATTGTACGCGAGTTCCTTTGCAAATATAAAACTGCGCTGAGCTTCGTCTATTCCCTTTGCCAGCAGAAGTGTATTGGTTTTCGGAACAAAAACAGAGCGCAAATTCTCTAAAGCTTCAAATTTATCCAACTCTTCTTCATTAATTACATATTGATACTCCTCTACCAGAATCTCCTCAAGCACTTTAGAACCTGGTGATTTGGTAAGATCAACCTGGTAGGCTTTTGAGAATTTTAGAACCTGCTGTTCCAGATCATCAAAGTAATTGTTATTCGCTTCCTGAAAAGAGCGCACGGAAGCCAGGAAAAAGCTTTCCCGGCTAAAGTTATAGTGCTTGGCTATTTCGATAATGGTACTAATGAAAGCATTCACCTTTGCCGGAGCATTGGAAACTATATCGATAAGGTTACTCTCCTTGATGCCGAACAATTCAAGCGGAATTTCTTTGAGGATCTTTGACTGAAGCAATTCTCCTATGGGCGCGAGGTTCTTATCAAGCTTAAGGGAAACCATTTGATCATACGGAACCTCTAACTTTTCTGACAGTAAAGCGATTTTATCAGGTTTAGGATATTTTTTTCCATTCTCAATCTCATTCAAATAGGACTTGGAAAGCCCTGAAAGTTTGGATAATCCAAATAGAGATAAACTCTTCTCAGTCCTTATCTGTTTTAACTTCAATCCAAAAATTAGCTTGATATAATCTTCCTCCATGAAACCAAATATAAACAATTCTGCGAACACTCATTTTCTGCGAATAATCACTTTTAGCGAACGTTCGCTTGTATTATTGAATTCTTTATTATAATATTGTCATGCAAAACACTAACACCATGGAAAACAACACACTAAACTCATTACAATTAAACTTCAGTAAAGAGGTTACTAATTACTATCCGCAGATCCTTTGCGAAGAAGCACTAGAATTTCTAATCGCATTACATGAAAAATTCAACCATAAAAGACTTGCTCTTCTCGAGAAAAGAGAAGCTCAGCAGCAACACTTTGACTCCGGTAACCTACCTGAACTCCCTGCTGAAACAGCTTCAATAAGAAGTGGAGACTGGAAAGCCGGTGAAATCCCTACAGATCTTCAAGACCGGCGTGTAGAGATCACCGGACCGGTAGACAGAAAAATGATCATTAACGCTTTAAACTCGGGCGCCAGAACTTTTATGGCAGACCTGGAAGATAGCACCTCTCCTACCTGGGAAAATGTGATCGAAGGTCAGCAAAACCTTAAAGATGCAAATGCAGGAACTATATCACTGGAAGAAACCTCACGAGGAAAATCCTATACCTTGAATCCTGAACCAGCGGTCTTGATCGTACGCCCGAGAGGTTTACACCTTAACGAAAAGCATCTTTTAATTACGCAAGAGGAAGCATCTGGAAGCCTTGTAGACTTTGGCCTGTATGTATTTCATAATACCAAAACGATGCTTGGAAATGGGACAGCCCCTTACTTTTATTTACCAAAACTTGAACACTACGAAGAAGCTCGTTGGTGGAATGAGGTTTTTGTTTTCGCACAGGAATACCTGAATGTTCCCACAGGTACATTTAAAGCAACGGTCCTTGTTGAAACGATCACAGCGAGCTTCCAGTTAGATGAGATCATCTATGAACTAAAAGAACACATTGTTGGACTTAATTGCGGTCGCTGGGACTACATATTCTCCTATATCAAAAAATTCAGAAACCACCCTAATTTCGTCGTTCCTAATCGTGATCAGGTCACCATGACCTCACCGTTTATGGATGCTTACTCGAAACTGGTGATTCAGAAATGCCACAAAAGAGGAATACTGGCAATTGGAGGAATGGCGGCCCAAATTCCAATTAAAAATAACCCGCGTGCCAATGACCAGGCGATCGAAAAAGTTCGAAAAGACAAGGAAAGAGAAGCTATGAACGGTCATGACGGCACCTGGGTAGCTCATCCAGCTTTGGTTGAAATAGCACTCAAGGAGTTCGATAAACATATGCCTGAAGCTAATCAACTCTCAGTAACCAGGGATGATTTAAAAATAACAGAGCAGGATCTCCTCAAAATTCCTGATGGAACGGTTACCGAAGAAGGGATTAGAAAAAATATCAATGTAGGTATTCTGTACCTGGAAGCCTGGCTGCGTGGATATGGTGCGGTCGCTCTATACAACCTGATGGAGGACGCTGCTACTGCTGAAATCTCACGAACACAATTATGGCAATGGCTCAAAAATGAAGTGGTTCTCGAAGACGGCAGGAAATTTAATATGGAACTTTATATTGAAATCTTTGAAGATGAAATTGAGAAGATTATTACCGAATATGGCGAGTCCAATATTAAGAACACAAAATTTGAATTGGCTTTTAAACTTTTTGACACGCTTGTTATTTCTGAAAGATTCGAAGAATTCTTAACGCTCCCAGCATATAAACATATATAAAAATGTCTCGCAACTACTGGCATAGTTTGCGAGACCTAATTATCAAACTTTCAAAAAACTTAATAATCAAACACAAAATTATGGAAAATTTATCGCAATCAAATTATCAATCAGCCCTGGAGACGGTCAAAAATCTGAAACTAAAGTACGGGGAAACCTGGAACTCAGTAAAACCTGAACATGCAGCAAGAATGATGAGCCAGAACCGTTTTAAAACAGGACTGGATATTGCAAAATATACCGCTGGTATTATGAGAAAGGACATGGCAGCATATGATGCCGACTCCTCCAAATACACCCAATCCCTTGGTAGCTGGCATGGATTCGTGGCTCAGCAAAATATGATCGCGGTTAAAAAACATCATAAAACAACTAATAGGAAATATCTCTATCTATCCGGCTGGATGGTTGCTGCCTTACGTTCAGAATTTGGTCCACTGCCAGATCAATCTATGCACGAAAAGACCGCAGTGCCTGCCTTGATCAAGGAAATATATACTTTTCTGAGACAGGCAGATGCTGTAGAACTCAACGATCTTTTTAAGAGACTTGAAAAAGGTGAAGATGTACAGCACCAGATCGATAATTTCGAAACCCATATTGTACCAATTATTGCTGATATTGATGCTGGCTTCGGAAATGAGGAAGCAACTTACCTTCTGGTTAAAGAAATGATCGAAGCTGGAGCCTGTGCGATTCAGATAGAAAACCAGGTTTCAGATGCAAAACAATGCGGACATCAAGATGGAAAAGTAACCGTGCCTCATGAAGATTTTATCGCCAAGCTGAACGCCGTTAGATATGCTTTTCTTGAATTAGGGGTGGATGACGGAGTGATCGTAGCCAGAACAGATTCTGAAGGTGCTGGTCTAACCCAGAAATTACCGGTAAGTAATGAACCAGGAGATCTGGCTTCAAAATACCTTGCATTTGTGGAAGCTGAAAACATTGATATTAGCGAAGCAAAAGAAGACGATGTTCTTCTTAAAAGAGACGGGAAACTGGTTCGCCCAGTTAGATTGTCAAATGGGTTGTATAAATTTAAGGAAGGCTCAAATATAGACCGTGTGGTTTTAGACTGTATTACCAGCCTTCAAAACGGCGCAGATCTGTTATGGATCGAGACTCCTACACCAAATGTAAAGCAGATCGCGCATATGGTAAACCGTGTAAAAAAGGTTGTTCCCAATGCCAAACTGGTTTATAATAACTCACCTTCTTTTAACTGGACATTGAACTTCAGAAACCAGGCCTATGAAGAAATGCTTGCTGAAGGTGAGAATATGACCGCATACGATAGAAATGACCTGATGGCTGCTGAATATGATGGATCTGAACTATGCCATCGAGCAGATGAGAAGATCAGAACATTTCAAAAGGATGCCGCCAAAGAAGCTGGGGTTTTCCATCACCTAATCACCCTACCAACTTATCACACCACTGCTTTACATATGAACGATCTCACAAAAGGTTATTTTTCCGAAGAAGGGATGTTGGCCTATGTAGAAGGTGTTCAGCGACAGGAGATCAGAAAAGGTGTATCCTGTGTTAAGCATCAGAGAATGGCAGGATCTGACCTAGGAGATGATCACAAAAGTTTCTTTGCGGGAGAAAAAGCTTTGAAAGCTGGCGGTGAAAAGAATACCAGTAATCAGTTTAGCGAAAAAGTTGTCGGAAAGGAACTTGAACTGGTAAGCTAATTTCAAAATTGTATAATGGACAGCTCCATGCATTTTAATAGCAATGTATGGAGCTGTTTCTATATTTAGTGAATCAAATTGCTGATATGAAAGCCGAAATTTATTCCTGTTGATTATAAAACAATATAGATACTATCTATCTATCTGTAAGTTTAATAGAAATTGAATCCTCCACTATAAGTTTTTCTGAAAAGGAATTTCTCATTTCTGAAATCCTACTCGCTTTGATTGAGATGAATTAGTTCATCCCACACAAAAGCTTATAAAAACGGAATTCTCATAATCAAATCCCGACTTTTAATATGATTCTACAATAAAAATTATAGAATTTAGAATTATTTGAGTAAAAATATTACAATTTTCACCGATTAAATTTTTAGACTCCTTACCTTTGCCTAATTATAGTATAATGTAGTTATTGCTATCAACAATTTTTGACGTTCAACTTTTTTCGTGCTTTAAGCCGCTAAATAATTGTTTAGAATTGAATGCTAAACAATTGTTCTGAATTTCATATATTCACTCAAGTTGCTAGTTTATAACTGTTTAGTTTTACATACGTAATACTAAATTTAATTTAATCTCGAATAATCAAAATTATGGGCAGACCTTCTACAAAACCGAAAGATCTCAGAGACGGTTATTATATTGAAGTTAGAAATAAAAATAAAAAAACAGGAGGAGTTAAAGTACGCCGGGACACAGTAGATCAACTAAAATTAGCGATTGAAGAATACCGCGATATCAAAGATGTTATCATTCTTGGGAAATCCACTAATGGTAAGTTCACTCCTATTCCAGGACTTGAATCCTAATCTATAAATCTTCAGATAAACAGAGCTATAAAAGAATTTCGAGCGAGTTATACAACTAGTTACAACTCGCTCATTCTTACCTTCCGAAGCAAAACCTTGCATTTACTCCAGAAATCGCAATTCCTTTCGTTCTCTATTACACCCAGATTTTACGAGTAGCCCCTTTAATCTTCCATCTAAACTTCTTAATTCTTTATCAGGCTTAATAGTGCAGTCCAATTCGTGAACTAAAACTTATTTAGATCATTGAAAAACCTGCGAGCGAAGAAATAATATGGTCCAGATTTTTCTATTCAGACCTTTAAAAATTGATTATGTATTTTTTCTACTGAATTCTATAGAGAGTAGTTTTTATTACACCTTTCCCGTCTGGATCTTGAATCGATAGAAGCTCCTTCTTATTTTCAAATTTAAAATTGAAAGGCGGTTTAGTAATTTCCAGGCCACTATTCTTCTTCAATCTTATTCCCTGGCCAGATATAATATCCTTATTCGGAGCAAAAATAGATTCGGGATGATGCTCCGTCAAAATGAGATATTTGTAAGCTCCAATCTTATCCAGGACACTTAGTACTTCAGAATTGGATAAATGCTGCAAAACCTGTCTCAGAATCAACACATCTCCTGGTGGTAGTTCATCTTTCGCAATGTTAAGGCATTGAAACTCCAGATGATCAAACTTAAAATGAGTTGTATTGTAATTGATCAGAGCTGGAACGATATCTACAGCAATATAATGCTTTGCATATTCCAGCAGCTGCATTCCTATGTTGAAATCACCACAACCAAGATCACATACAGAAAGTTTATTATGATGTGCTTTTAGAAAGTTTCTAACTACCTCAAGATATGGCTTCACAAGAACTTCATCATGTGAACCATTCCCGGAGTAGAACGCAGATTCACCTTTCCCCCATAGGTTCATGGCATACACCTGTTCCATTGCTTCTTTAGTAGGCCATGGTTTTTTATTTTTCACAGATGGAATTATAGGTTAAAGAAACTCTTCGATAAGATTCTAGCTGTTTTTTATTTTTTGGAGTAAAAAACCTTTGCTATCAAACAAAAACAGGATATTAAGCTTCTATTTGCTGGAAACCGACTTCCATAACTTCTTACCTAAACCAACCAGAGGTAAAACAATTGCTCCAACGACCAATCCAACTAGGAATTCCCCTAGAATAGTGGGTAAAGAATGGACCAGATCATGTACAAAATCAAGATTATGCACGAAGATCCCTCCGGAAACCAACATCAAAGCTATCGTACCAATAAGCGCCAATCCCTTGATTACCCATGGTAATGCATTCACTAAAAATTCACCTACTTTATCTGAAAAGCTATCCGTTTGCTCATTCATATCGATAAGCTTCGCTCCAAATTCGTCCATTCTAACAATTAGAGCGACTACTCCGTAAACCCCAACAGTAGCTACAAGCGCTATTATACTTACTACTCCAATTTGAGTTGGTAGTTCCTCCCCGCTCACCGTACCTAATGCAATAATTACGATCTCTACTGAAAGTATAAAATCTGTAAGAATAGCCGACTTAACCTTCTCATCTTCTCGTTCTAACATCTGTTCTTTGGTGAGATCTTCTGGAACAGGTGTGGATTTCGCATGTTTATGAGGAAACAAGTATTCATGGATCTTCTCTGCACCTTCATAAGCCAGGTACAATCCACCAATAAGCAGTATGATCTTTATAGCCACCGGAACAAAGGCACTCAGTAAAAATGCGACCGGTAGAATAATGAGTTTATTAAGTAAAGAACCTTTAGTGATCGCCCATAATACCGGCAATTCTCTATCAGAAATGAATCCGCTGGCTTTTTCTGCATTTACAGCAAGGTCATCACCAAGTAATCCGGCAGTTTTCTTGCCGGCAACTTTGCTCATCACCGCAACATCATCCATCAACGCTGCAATATCATCCAGTAAAGCAAAAAATCCTGAGGCCATAAAAATTTGGTTTGGTTAGAACATGGAAAGTTCCATCAATTAATTGAAATCTGAAAAATTTTATTCAAATATTCACAGGTTTGACCTTTTCAAACCATTCTGCAAAGCTTCTTTGATACCTTTCAGATTATCTGTGAATTCCATCATTTGAGAAAGCAATTGCGCCATCTCATTTTTGTTCCCAAAACCTTTTAGTTTATTATTCTTCTGAAATGTTTCCTGGATGGTATTCCATCTGCTCCGTTCCTCTTCTTCCAAACTGCCAGTAAGATCCTTATATTTCAATAAGTTTGCTTCCGCAGCTGAAGTAAGCGTTTGAGATTCGCTTTCATAATGTGACAGAATAAGCGTTTGCAATTCGGCTTCATTCATTACTGGAACCACTTTCGCCACCAATTTATTCATATCACGGTAGGAGCCCTGTAGTTTAAAAGATGGTTCTGTTCGATATTCATCTTCCATCGCAGCACTTTTGATATACGCAGCATTCACCTTCAAAACATTGTTTCGTATCTGAATGACTTTTTCCAAAACCGATACATATTCCTGCACTTCCTGATTCGAATAATTTCCGCTTAATTGAATCTCCTGATTATTATTCTCAATTCTGTCCAATAATTTATACACATCATCAAAGTTCTTACTACTAAGTTGATGCAGAACAGGATTAGAGGTCAGTGAATTTTCGATCAAACTCAGCCTGAATAGATGCGCGGTATCGCCAATAATATCACCAAGATTGTAGATATCTGCACGGTTCGCCAGCATATCTGGAATTCGAAACTTTTCGCCGCTTTCTGTATACGGGTTTCCGGCCATGATCACGCAGAACTTTTTCCCGCGCATATCATAAGTTCGTGATCTGCCATTGTAAATCCCTTCAATTTTCCTGGTTCCGTCGGAAAGTGATATAAACTTTTGAAGAAATTCAGGATTGCAATGCTGTATATCGTCAAGATACAGCATCACATTATTCCCCATTTCAAAGGCAAGATTCAGCTTTTTAAGCTCTTCCCGTGCTGCCGAATTAGTAGCTGAAGATGGGTCCACTGAAGTTACATCGTGCCCAATCGCCGGACCATTGATCTTCATAAAAACCAGTCCAAGCCTGTTGGCGATATATTCCATCAACGTAGTTTTCCCGTAACCCGGAGGCGAAATGAGTAATAGTAAACCCATTCTATCGGTTCTTTTTTGATCTCCTACGGTACCCAGCTGTTTAGCCAGGTTATCTCCGAATAGTGGAAAATAAACCTGGTCTATCAATTTATTTCGAACAAAAGAATTGAGCGTTCCTGGCCTGAATTCTTCAAGTTTAAGATCTTCCTTAAGCTGGAGGGTCACTTCATGCCTGGCCTTTCTAAATTCCAGGTAAGCCGGAACATCGATCTCAAAATAGCTTCTGTGGGTCGCTATAAAATCATGATAGTTAAAATCAAATACTCCTGATTTAATCAGGCGATGTTCACCTCTTAAATTCTCAATATGCTGAGATGGTGAAGTGAATTTTGTGTTTAAAACAGATTCATCTTCAAAAAGTATAAGCGCTGCTGCTTCACTTACGTATTTGGTTTTCAAACTCGTTTGTTCACCTAAATTGCTTTGCAAAAATGCCTTCAACCACTGCTCGATCAAGGCGACTTTTGCCTGGTTTGAACTCAGGCTTTTAAGACTGTCCTTAAATTTAAGATCGGCATTCTCAGACTTCAGCATATTCAGAAAATCTTCTTTGATCCCAATAGCTATTCCACTTTTCTGAAAATCATCATCATTTTGCAATTCTTCAAACAAATATTCAGCAACTTCAGAAGCCAGTTCAGGTTCAAAAATTCCTGATTTCTGACCAAAATCTTGAATCTCTTTGTTTAGGGTTTTCAGCAATGAGTGATATTCTCTGGAATTTGGAAAAATTTGCAATACTTCTCCCGCGGCTTTTATATTCTGATCTAAATTTGACCGTATTTCCGCAGAAGAAAATTTCCAGAAAAATTGCGCGCAGGAACGAATAACAGGATGATAGCGAAGCAAATCCAGGGCCTCGTGTTTTTCCAGCAGTACGGATAGGATTTTTGCCGCATCCAGATCATGAATTCCTTTCACATATCCTTCAGAATAATCTTTACTGCTTTCCTCCTGCACCAGCCTGACCAAATCTTCCTCCGTATGGTTTTTTAGTTCTTTACCAAATCTTCGGAAGAGCTTATAGGCCAGAAAACCGGAACGATAAATAGTTGAATTTTCTGAAATATAATCCTGGCTCCAGAATCTTTCAGACTTTAGAAGAGTTTCATTTTCAATTTTCTGATAAAAATCGGTGCCGGTTATATGATAATGTAAAGCATCATCTACGTATAAGATCGTGAGATCCAATTCCTGTTTATTAACTCCGAATTTGTGTTTCCCAAGCCTGATAATCTTATCGCCATCTTCATAAATTTCTTTCTTATCCTTCAGCTTTCGTAGCGCATCTTCCCTGGCCGACTTTAACATAGACTGGATCTCTTCAGCTTTGCCGCTGTCATCCATTTCCTGCAGTTGCTCGGCAATATCACGTGCTTTATTCACCAGGATATCTGAAGCGAAATAGGCATTGATATCTGCTACTTCATTAAAAGATTCAGATTTCTTCCGCACCCCTTTCAGGATTCTTTCTGCGGAATTTTGTAAAGTAACCGCACGTTTATTCCGTTTTTCTACGAGTGTATTCTTACGCGCTTCAAAAGCATTGTAAACTTCTTCCCGCTTCTCAATAATCAACTCAATAAATTCCTCGTAATCGGCAAACTTGCCCTCCAGTTCTTCTAGCTGAATAGAAATTCGAGTCTGAAAATCATCACATTTTTCAGGAGTATCAGCAATATCAAGGTAGTTGATGATACTTTGATCGATAAGTTTTAATTGCGCGGCAAAGTCGGCCTGAGCTTCAGCACTTCCAAGAGACTTTCGTTTTTTCCTGATCTCTGCCTTTAACTGGTTGATCGAAGAAAAAATCAACGAAATATTATTGATGATCTTTGTAGAATGCGAAGTGTCCTCTATTTCAAGATTGGAAACGATATCGATCAATAATTCCAGATCTTCTGAAATTTTATTGACTTCTTCCTCCAGTTTTCGGGCATCAACTACCTTTTTGATTTCAGATAGTTGCTCTTCCTTATCACTTACTGCTTTGTGATAAGGATTAAGAGCTTTTTCATCCAGCAGGAAATCTACGCATCTTCGCGAGATCTTTGTAGTTTGCTCAGCAATCTGCTCTTCCAGGTTTTCAATGAATTGCTCATCTACATAACGTACTTCTTTAAGACTGATCGTTTCTCCTCTTAATGACCTGAGCTGGGTTAATGCATTTACGAAATCATTGATATTCCTAAAACCTGAGCTTTTTATCTTATTAAAGATCTGCTCGGCTTTTTTCCCAATTTCATTCGTTTTCTGCCTTGCATTTTTCTTGAGTTCCAGTACCTTTTGAAACTCATCCATCGCAGCATTTGCAGCCTGGTTAATTTCCCGAAGTGGTTCATTTAGAAGCTGAGTTTCCTCTTCTTTCAGCCAGTAATAAGCATCCAGGATATCCTTGGAACGCTTGGAAAGATCTGCATATAAACCATCATAATTATCCTCTTTATTTAGAAGATTTACGAGTCCGTTCACCTCAGCCATCGCTTTTACGATATCCTTGTTCCCAATCTTATATAAAAGGCTATCCTCATGGCTGGAAGGCATAAAATCACCTTTAAGATATGGCGTTTGCCAGATCTGGATCACATGATGTTTGGTCTGTTCATTTTCATTTTTAAAGTAACATAGTTCACCTTTCTCAAGGATGGTAAAACCATTGCAAATGATTGGAGTCTGGATTTCCTGAGAGATCACATTATAGCTCATCAGGTTGTAGAGTCCATTTTCCGGAGCATAGAAGACATACAGAAAATCCTCACCATTTGGAGAACTTATCTTTTCCTGAAATCTCAAATTCGGAATGCTATGATCAAAAATGTGGTATTCCCCAGTTTGCAAATAGTAACCGGTTGGAAAAATTATGCCTTGATCGTCTGGTAATAAAACGCAGGTATCCCTGATACTGCTGATTTTCTGAACTTCCCGAAGCTTATGATTATATACGAAGTAACGCGGACTTTCCTGAAAAGGTTTGATCTCCAAGATGATGAGATTGCCCAGATTGGCAAATCTGTACTGCCCGTCGTCAAGCGTTTGATCTCTATGCTCCACTTCTTCGGAAAAAATACCTTTGCCATCATTGGTATTATCCTCGATCTTGATCGTAAGATCACCGCCAATCGTTTCTACAAAAACACGATCCAGAATAGAAACATGCGCATGAACTCCCTGCCGGTGTTGATCCCTTGAAACTTCCTGCCAGTTAAATTCATGTTGTGAGGGTAGTTTGTATTCGTGATCACTACGATTATCTACGTATTGCAAACCTTCATCTTTTATAAGCCATTTGAAGGTTTTAATATCGGTCACACTCTCGCTTAACCGAAAAACCATATAAAGGTAGTTTCCAATAACCGCGAATTTTGAGAAAATAGTATTTCTATAGTACTTATAAAGATTTTTGAAATCAGCTTCGAAAACATCATTTTTGAGTAGATCTGTATCGATCGCTTCAAAAGCATTGTTCTCAAACCTGTAAACGCTCATCACATCATTCAAAGAAATTTCTGTACGCAAACCAAAATGCACATTGTAACCAAAAATGCAGGTATTGCCAAGTGAAACGATATCCCTCGCGATGCAGTTGTTTTCAGTATTGATACGGTCATTAGCAATAAGCCTTGTTTCCAGTGAGCCAAAAACCTTTTGCCGCTCCTCATTTAATTTCTGAAGTCGGGATTGCAACTCAGTTTTTTGCTTTTGCAGTCTGCCCTGGATTACCTCATAGGTACCAACATCCAGTTTTTGCGCATTCTCTTCCTTTATGGGTTCCTTTGCCATGTTCTCTTCCTGAAATTTGTGTTGTAATAGATGTAGATATAAAAGATGCCGGTGCCAGGCACCGGCATCTCCAGTTATCTAAGTTTTGAGATCGGTTTATCCTGAATTCCCAGTCCTTTCGCCAGGTTTAGAAGATTGCCGAGCATGGTTTGCTCTTCTTTATCATCAGATTTTATCTTAAGATCTGTGATAAGACTGGCGATGCTCAGGTTCTTGATATCTTCTGTAGAAACTCCGTATTTAGAAGCAAAGTCTCTCACTTTTTCTAACAAATTTCCCTTTACATCCTCACTCCCCAGAATGGCAGTTTTCACCTCTTGAATGTTGGTAGAGTTTTGTACAAGCCTGTCATAACCTTTACCTCTGGTGATCTGTCCAACGATTTGATCAAAGAACATAGTTTCCCCACCAACGATATCGATCTTAGCAGCTTTTAACGCATCTCCAATTACCTGCGCCTGCGCATCTGCGATTTCCTTCTGAATATTGATATTGGCTAGATCCACCTGAAGATCTTTATTCAGTCTTAATTTGAACTCTTCGTGCTCTTTTCCTACTCCATCAAGTTTCTTCATGGCTGCAGCTTTCTCTTCAATTCCTGAAGCATCGGCTATCGCTTTCTCTTTAATTACATCTGCTTCAGCAAGACCATCTTTACGTTTCGCATCTGCTTTGGCTTCCATTCCGGCCGCTTCCGCACGTGCTTTTTTCTCGATGATATTCGCTTCCACAAGTCCCTGACGTTCGTTAGCATCAGCCTTCGCATGCATTACCTGAGCTTCAGACATACCAACAGTTGCTTCCTCTTTCGCCTGAGCTTCCGCAAGAATCTTTCTGGCTTCGGCTTGTTTCTGGCTGGCTTCCTTGTGAGCAAGTGCTTCGATATTGATTTCTTCAGCTCTTTGCTTGGCAGCTTCTTTTTGAGCTTCCGCAGCAATCGTTGTTTTAATAAGTTCTTCCTGGGCAGAGGCTTCCGCAGTAGTAATTTTAACCTGCTTATCCCTATCAGCAGTTTTGAATGCCTGGATATCTTTCATGTTTTCCTGCTCTTCTACCACTCCTTTTTCCAGCATCACACGATCGCGAATTACATCCTGGATGTTTTTCTTCTCAACCTCCACTACTTTTTCTTTCTCGATCTGAGCAAGCGTCACTACTCTCTCACGCTCGGTAGCCTCCAATAGCCTGTCTTTTTCAACTCTTTCAGACTCCACAGCATCGGTACGCTCTTTATTCTTCAGGGCAACGATGATCTGGCGCTGCATGTTTTCTTCAGCAACCTTTACTTTTTCTTCCGTAGCAATTCTGGCGCTTTCAGATTTCAGGCGCTCCTCTTCGTTTACTTTCAAGGTTTCAGCTTCTTCCCGTGCTTTGATATTCGAAATTTCACGTTTTTGCTGCTCTTCTTTTTCGGCTAGTTGCTTATCAAGTTCAAGAATCGCTTCACGAGCTTCCACATCCTGTTTTCTGATGGTTTTCTCTTCATCACGCTTGATAAGATTAGCTTTCATATTCTGAACTGCGGTAAGCTCGGTGATCTTTTTGATCCCTTCCGCATCCAAAATATTGTCCGGCTTTAATTCTTTTACTGAAGTCTGCTCCAGAAAATCGATCGCGCAATCTTCCAAAGTATAACCATTAAGATCTGTGCCGATAATATTTACGATCTCATCACGAAATTCACGTCTGGCTTCATAAAGCTCAATAAAATCGAATTTTTTACCAACCGTCTTTAATGCTTCTGAAAATTTTGCTTCAAAAAGATCTTCCAGAGTGGCAATTTTGGAGGCACGGTCCACACCTATGGTCTGCGCTACTTTTTTGATGTATTCCACGTCGTTATTAACACGAACGAAAAAAGCAACTTTAATATCTGCACGCATATTGTCTTTACAGATCAAACCTTCATGCGCCAGTCTCTCGATCTGGATTTTCTTAACCGAAATATCCATGATTTCAGTCTTATGAAATACCGGTACGGTATAAAGTCCTTTATCTGTAGCGACTTTGGTTCCTCCAAAACCGGTCCTGATGAGTGCCTGTCCCTGAGGTATTTTTTTGTAGAACATCGCGATGATCGCGAAGTAAACGATAATTAGAAACAGCAAAATGCCTATTCCAATTCCAATAATTGGTAAGATTGATTCCATTGTAGTTAGATTAGATTATTCGTTATATGATTGTACGAGGTAATAATTGCGATCTGGAGATCGCTTGATAATAAGAACACTGCTTCCATAAGGGAGCGGATCACCGGTAAGTGATTTTACATAAATAGATAAGCTATCACCATTTACGCTCACCTCAGCATTTCCCATTCGGTCTTCTGAAATTGTAGATAACAAAGTGGCCTTCCTGCCAAGATAATCGATGGGCGCATCGCCGTCTTTATTCAGATTTTTGAAGAAACCTTTGAATGGGGTAGTTAGAATTTTGGTGACAAAGAGCGAGGGAAACAACGCTAGTAGCATGATCCCAAAACCTATGAAATTATCATAGCTTGCAGTGATCGCCGTAACTAGTGTGGTGATAAACCACCAGACAAAGATCCAGAAGGTAAAAGTGAACATAAAGGGCAATCCTACGAAGTTGAAATAGATAAGGAAAATCTGCCACCACTTTAAAGGTTTTCGCCTTTTCCCAACCACGTCTTCCTGGTTGATCTCGGTATTGGAAATATCTTCAAAATCCATATTTCCACCTTCGATTCCGGA
>NZ_JBLVTK010000002.1:673620-687013 GCF_048285865.1 Christiangramia marina
GGCCTCCTATCATGGTGATGATCCAGTAGAGAATCAGAATAATGAGCAAAATGCTCAGGATCACGTTTACCTCTGAAAAAAGTATATTGATTAGGTTATCCAAGTTTATTCGTTTTTAGAATCTTTCATTCCAAGTTGTTCTTTAAGCTTTGCCAGTTCGTCACTAGCCTTCGCTTTCGAGGTATCTGCCGCCTTATCGATTTCCTCATCGATGGATTTAGAAGCATTGGCGATGTCTCCGTAAGCCTCGGCAAGCGCTTCTTCCTGGGCTACTTTCTCCTTCATTCTTTCTAACATAGATACTGTACCAGTGCTATCAAGTTCAGCCATTTGCTTGTTCAGGTTTTTGGTAGCATTCGAAACCTTAACCCTTGCTTTTAGCGTCTTGAGTTCATTTTCCCAATTGCCGATATTGGCTTTAATGGTCTGGATGTTCTTTTGTAATTGCGCCACGTTATTATCGAATTTAACCGACTCCTCCTTAGCTCTTAAAACCTGCTGTTCCGCAGCTTCTTTTTTCACAAGAGCTTCCTGCGCCAGGCGATCTGCTTCTGCCTGCTCCATGTCTTTGGAATGTGCTTTTTTCAGGATGATGATCGCTTTATTCTGGTAATCGTCCACTTTATTCTGAAATTCTTCCTGGTCGTTCTTTGCTCTGATCGCAAGTGCTTTCACTTGTGCCAATGCTTCCAGACTTTTGTCCAAGTCAAGTTTCATGTCTCTAATGCCCTGTTCGGTCATTTTGATTGGATCCTCCATTTTGTCCAGGGCAGAATTTGTTTCTGCCTCTCCTATTTTAAATAATCTCTTAAAGATGTTCATAATGCTGAATTTTAATATTTTGAGAATTCTATGATATGATCTGAATATTCACTCATTAATAAGCTGAGTGAGTTTAAGCTCCCTTCCAATTCGTTCTGATCCATGTTCTCAATCTGAAGGGTATCGCGGTAAATGACTTTTTCACCAGACTCGTCCAGTACAAAAGCTCCGTGAACGATATCGCGATTCTTCTGTAACAAGCTTTTAAAGATCTTTTCAGACTGGTTTTTAATCTTAAAAATGTACTGCTCCATTATTAAGATTGGCGGAGCAACGCCCACGATGAGATTTCTAATTCCAGAATTTTCTTTTTGAATCACTAAAAGTCCATCTTCCGGATTCTCCCGGGTGATATTAAAATTCAATTCCAGCAAAAAATCTCTCGTAATATTGAAGTGATTTTTCATAGGTGGTTATTACGGTTAGTACTACTATTTTGAGAGCCTAATAATACAAAAAAGTATTAAGACTTTGTTAAAGAAACGTGATAAGCTCGGTGGCTACATCGATAATAAATGAGATCATAATTCTAATTTTAGTTGGTTATTGACAGATCTCTGAGTGTTCGAACATTTCAGACTAAAAAAATTAGCAATACTAAAATGTATTTGCTAATATTGTTAGACTAATTTACGATAAAAATTCAATTCTGCAAATAATATTAGCAATTAATGTCGTTATTCGGAAAAAATATCAGGAAAATAAGATCGGTTCGTAGTTTGAGTCAGCAGGCTTTTGCTGAGCTATTCGACCTGAAACGCGGGACTTTAGGCGCCTACGAGGAAGGGCGAAGCGAACCTAAAATAGAAACCATCATAAAAATTGCTAATTATTTTAGCATTCCAATAGATGATTTGCTAACCAGTGAACTTACCGTAAACGAATTACTCAAATTCAAAGGAAAACCCGAGCATGATGATCTAAATGCGAAACCAGATATCTGTAAAAAGGTACCCTGTATCACTCCGGAGTTACAACAGGATTATATAGCGCATCATCAGAAAAATAACTTTATAGAAGACTTGCCAGAAATCCATCTACCAATCTATCACGAGTCAGATCTGCGAGCTTTTGTAATTCACGACCTCGAAATGAGCACCGATTCTGATGGATTTTACCCGAAAGATGTGGTGATAGGCGTGAAAGTTCAGAAGAAGCAATACCCTAATTTAGCAAGTGCGTGTTTGTTCCTGGTAGTTTCCGAAGAGAAAGTATTCCTGAGAAGAATATACCAGTCGGCAAAAAAGTTTATTCTTAAGGCAGACCATAAGGGCATTGAAGATATTGAGATTCCTTACGCTGATGTTAAAGAGCTATGGGAGATCAAATACGCTTTTTACCATCGTATTCCAGATAGTAGAAATACCGACATCAAACAACAACTGAGTTTTTTAGAGGAAGAATTTCATAAACTGCGTACGTCTCTCAACAATTAATTTCTCTGGCTTTAGTTCAGGTTGTAGTGTTATAAAATTACAGGCATAACCTTTGCAGTGCTAAATCTTTTAGTACCTTTTTAATAGCATTACAACCTAACCTGCTACCTATGAAAAAATTGCTTTTAGGGATCTTCATCCTATCCCAAAGTTTACTATTCGCCCAAAATCCAAGTTATAAAGAAAGTTGGATACAGATCAATTCTCTTGAGAAAGATGGAAAAGTTGAGAATGCTCTAGAGCATACCGATATTTTAATGCAGCGGGCAAAAAGTGAGAAAAAGTATGATGAACTTATTAAGTCTAAGATCTACCATTACCGTCTTTACCAGATCAATCACGAGAACGCTGAGAGCTACATCCTTCAGGATGTCAATATTTCTACCGCTCAAATTCCTTTTCCATTTGATCAGGTGTTGCAGAGTTATAAAGCTGAATTACTAAGTGATTATTACAGACAGAACCGGTGGAGCCGCCGTGAACAAAAACAAATCGATGATCCTAACCAAAAAGATTTGAGCACCTGGTCTCTCGAAACTATAAAAGACAGTATTCATACCGCTCATAAAAAATCTATTGCCAATCCCGGCAAACTGGCCAACTTTCCCAATTCTGAAATTGACGTGCTTTTAAATGCTAAGACCATAACGAGAGATTTCAGACCTTCTATCTATGATCTTCTGGCTGGACGTTACCTGGAATTTCTAAGAGACGAAAGCTTTTTTAGTACTGAATTTGAGGATGCGAAAACCGAAATTAGCAAAGAGGTTCTTTTCGCGACAGACTCCCGATTTGTAGATGCCGAAATTGCTGA
Organism: Christiangramia marina; assembly: GCF_048285865.1. Classification (NCBI taxonomy): domain Bacteria; kingdom Pseudomonadati; phylum Bacteroidota; class Flavobacteriia; order Flavobacteriales; family Flavobacteriaceae; genus Christiangramia; species Christiangramia marina. Next base: position 676,693 of record NZ_JBLVTK010000002.1, read on the forward strand.
GGGTGAGAATTCTAGGCTGCTTGCTCTACGACAATATCAACAACTGGAAAAAATTCACTCAAAGAATAAAGGTGAAGTATCGCTGAATTACTGGAAGTTACAACGTATTGAATTTGTTCATGCTGAATTTCATGATGACTTTCAGAAATATATTAGTGCTATTGAGAAGCTGGAAGAAAATTCAAAAGACCGGAAAATTAAGGCTCTGCTTCTATTCGAACTGGCTAATACCTATGCTGAAAAAACTTCAGAAAGAGATGAAGAAGGACTACTGAAGTATCCCGAATATAATGCTAAAGCGGTCAATCTTTTAAAACTTATTGGGTCCAACTATAGCAATACGCTTACCCGGCAGAATGCCCAGAATCTTATAAAAAGACTTACCGCTCCAAGTCTGGAGACACAATTGCAAAACATACTGACCCATAATGAACCAGGTCGAGCTAAACTGACTTATAAAAATATGGATACTATCTATATGAAATTAGGTAAGGTTAGCATGAATTTCCTTGATAATGTAAATTATGGAGATAGAGCAGATTATATAAAAAAAGCTGCTGCAAAAATTTTAGATAGCGTACAGATCGTTTTACCAGGAGAAACAGATTATAATGAACATACCACTGAAATTGTAATTCCGGGAAATGATTTCGGAAGGTATCTTGTTCATTTATACGATTCAGAAGGCAATCATACTTCCGGGACTTACCTGGTGACTAACATTGCTGTATCAAGAACAGATTTTGAGAAGGAAAATTTGTTTCATGTAGTTGATCGAAAGTCAGGAGAAAATCTAAGCGACGTTGTTCTAAAAGTAAAAAAGGGCAATACCACCATTCTTTCCAGAACTTCTGATCGTGACGGCGAGATAGCACTGGATAGCTATTCTGGGAATCGATATTGGGAAGAAAATTTAGAATTTACAAAGGGAGATGATTTCTACTCCTCATCTTACAATCGCGGTGGTCATCGATATAATTATAGTAATAATGAAAATGATGATTCACAGGCGAAGGTGCTTTTTTTCCTGGATCGTGCGATCTACCGTCCTGGTCAGAAGGTACATTTTAAAGGAGTGCTGCTTCAACATAGAAAAGATTCAACCAGTGTAGTTGCTAATGAATATATAGATGTATTCGTAGATGACCCCAATGAGAACGAAATTCATGAGTTCAGATTCAAAACCAATGAATATGGCTCTTTTACAGGTAGTTTCGATCTTCCAGTCAACAACCTTACCGGCCAGTTCTCCATTTATGCCGAAGAATATATTGAAACCGATTCAAAATTCTGGGATGATTTAAATTACTTTCAGGATGATTACAAATACTTTAGTGTAGAAGAATATAAACGACCAACTTTTGAGGTAAGTTTTGACACCATAAATAAAGCTTACGAGTTAGGTGAAACGATTGAACTTAAGGGCTCTGCTGAAGCTTATATTGGTGCCTCGCTTCCAAATCTTAAAGTTGCCTACACAGTTACCAGGGAACGTATGCATTATTCGTGGTGGCGAAGTTATTATTCAGATGCAGTAATTATTAAAACTGATACTACTGAAACAGATGAAAATGGGGAATTTATCATTCCTTTTGAAGCCAGGGCAGACCAGAACACCAATCTTAATAATCTTATATATCGCTACTCCGTATCTGCCTCGGTAACCGATGTAAGTGGAGAAACGAGAGATGCACAGCAGTCGCTTAAAATCGGGAATAAGAATTTTCTTCCAAAGCTTGAAATTGCAGAAAAGATCGATATTGAGGATACGCTGAAAATCGATCTGGCAACAAAAAATCTCAATGATCAAAAGGTACCTGCAACGGGTAATTATAAAATTTATAGACTCAAGAGCCCTGAAAAGCATTACCAGGAAAGATGGTGGGAGGCTCCAGAATTTGAACTTATTTCTAAAGCCGAATTTGAAAGACTATTCCCGAATGAACCTTACCGAAAGTTGACAACGCCAGAAAACTGGGAAAAATTGGAAAAATTGTATGAATCCAGTTTTGAATCAGATGGGGATTTTGAGGATGAGATCGCTACCAAAAATTGGGAGGCCGGTAGTTACTTACTGAGTTTCGAACTGCGACATGAAAACAAATCAGAAGAATTATTAAAGGTTATTAGCATTCAGGATCCTGAAAGTAATAAGGCTTATACAGATCAGGATCTTCTGGTAAGTATTATCAATAAAGAAACATTAGCTTTAGATGATCACGCACAGGTTGAGATCAGTTCTCCTATCAATAATTTGCGAATTCGTGTTTCAGCATTCAGAAACGGCCGTACTTCCATTTTTAGAGAATACTTTAAGCTTGATGGAAAACTAAAATTGAAGATTCCGCTAAAAGCTCTGCAGGATCCTGAATTTAAACTGGTTGTATCTTCAGTTATGAACAACCGGCAAATTGAGTTTAGTGAAGTGGTAAACTTCAGAAAAGATTCCGAAGATCTTGAAATCTCTACGGAAACCTTCAGAAATAAAATAAGACCTGGACTTGAAGAAACCTGGAGTTTCAATGTATCTACTTCTGGTGAGAAAAAGGAAGCTGAAGTTCTGACTTCAATGTATGATATTTCGCTTGATCAATTTAAAAAAGATGAGTGGAATACAGATACCGGATTTACTGGATTTAGATCTGATTATCCATCCCTGTATTTCGATAATTTAGGCCGAAGCACTAACCTGTATAGATATTTTGGCAGACACCACTATTATAGTCGGGTGAATCTTCGCTTTGATCAGCTCTCTCAATTTGGTTTTTATTTTGGACAGCCTAACAGTTATCAATACAGGAATTATCTACGTACGTTGAAGGTGAGCAATAAGGTGGATTCTGATGCTCGTGTACAGGGAAGAGTGGTTGATGAAAATGGGGAACCGCTACCAGGAGTGAATGTAATCATCAAGGGTTCGAGTCTTGGAGCACAGACAGACTTCGATGGTGAATTTGGAATCGATGCTCCGAAAAACGCTACACTTATCTTTAGTTACGTAGGTTATGTGAGTCAGGAATTCCAGCTTGGTGATGAGACTGAAGTATTTATTGACCTTGAAGCCGATTCTGCCAGTCTGGATGAAGTCGTAGCTGTAGGTTATGGTGAGGCTGTAGCCGAAGAAGTCATGGAAGTTGCCGATCAGGAAAGTGAGTCTATAGCCTTGTTACAGGGCAAGGTTGCCGGCGTAGAGGTATCCAGAACCGGAGCCAACACCGAGTTTAAAATTAGAGGTAGTTCAAGCATAAGTGGAAGCCCGATGTTTATCGTAGATGGAAAACCTGTTGAGAACTACGAGCTCGATTCAAAAGATATAGTAAGTGTCGAAATTCTGAAAGGCGCTGAAGCTACTGCTCTTTACGGCAGCAAAGCAGTGGATGGAGTGGTGATCATCACCACCAGCAAATCCCTGGAAGCCCTTGAAAATGTTGATGCAAGAACAAATCTACAGGAAACAGCTTTTTTCTTCCCGGATCTTAGACTGGATGAAAATGGAAGTTTATCGTTCAGCTTTACCACTCCGGAAGCTTTAACCAGCTGGAAATTGAGATTGCTAGCTCATAGCAGCAACTGGAGCACCGGTAAACTGGAGGAAATTGTAACTACAAGCAAGGATCTAAATGTAGTACCAAATACACCACGATTTTTAAGAGAGGGTGATAGTATCATTTTCAAGGCGAAAGTAACTAATCTTTCCAGTGAACCAATGACCGGCAACGCAGTACTGAAGTTATTCAATGCCGTGACAATGGAGCCTGTGGACATCCCGATGGGAAATACTGAATCGCTGCAAGCTTTCAAGATCCAAGAGGGAAAAACCAGAGTGGTAAGCTGGAAACTTTTTGTTCCTGAAACCATTCCTGCAGTGACCTATAGAATCATTGCGACAGCAGGAGATTTTAGTGATGGGGAAGAGAATTTACTTCCTGTGTTGAAGAACAGGATGCTGGTTTACGAAAGCATCCCGCTGTTTGTAAGAGCTGGAGAAACTGAAAGCTTTGAATTTGAAAACCTGAAATCGAATGACTCTGAAACCTTGAAGAATCATCTCTTTACATTTGAATATACTTCTAATCCCGGGTGGTTTGCCTTGCAAAGTTTACCATATCTCATGGAATATGAGCATGAATGTTCTGAACAGATATTTTCGAAGATCTTCGCTAATTCCGTTGGTCAGAAAATTGTGAACTCAAAACCTGAGATCGCTAAAGTTTATGAAGCATGGAGAAAAGATTCCAGTATGGTGAGCAATCTTCAGAAAAATGAAGAACTCAAGAGCCTTTTACTTGCTGAAACTCCGTGGGTACAGGATGCTGAATCTGAAAGTTTACAGCAACAACGAGTAGGATTGTTGTTCGAAACCGGGCGAATCAACAAAGAACTAACTTCTATGTTGACCAGGTTGCGGAGAATGCAGAATTCTTCGGGAGCTTTTCCATGGTTCGCCGGCGGTAGAGATAATTATTATATCACTTCTCATATCATCGAAGGCTTCGGAAAATTGAAAAATATGAAAATTGACCTGGATGATCGAAGAATTCTTGCCAATGCAATCACTTATCTGGATAAGGAATTGATGGAGCAGAAGAAAAGAAGAGAGTCAGGGAATTCAACCGACTTTTATAAAAGCTACACTGTACTTGCTTACGCACATACCAGAAGCATGCACCAGCAAGAATTCCCGATCCCGGCTGAGCAAAAAGACCTCATTGACAAAGCTCTGGAATATCAAAAGGAACGCTGGACAGATTACAATCTTTCAGAAAAGGCTGAACTGGCAATAATATTAAATCGTTTTGGGCATTCCGCAAAAGCATTGGAGATCATTGAATCGCTGAAACAGACGGCAGTAAAATCTAAAACTTATGGCATGTACTGGAAAGAAAATACTGCGAGCTGGAGATCATTTAATACTCCTGTTGAAGTACAAGCCTTAATAATTCAGGCTTTTGCTGAAGTTTCCAAAGATGTAGAAACAATTGAAGAACTTAAGATCTGGTTAATTCAGAATAAGAGAACCAACTACTGGGAAACTACTAAATCTACAACTGCAGCGGTGTATGCATTGCTAATGCAGGGCATGGATATACTTCCAGTATCCTCGAATACTCAATTCATGATTGGCGGAGAGAAACTTGATATGGAAGAACTAAGTAATACAACTGCTGAAGCTGGATCTGGTTATGTCAAAAAAACATGGAAAGCCGGAGAATTTTCAGAAGATTTTGGAAATATTGAAATAAAGAGCAATAACACTACCGCCGGCTATGGTGGCGCTTACTGGCAGTATTTTGAGAATCTGGATAAGATCAGAACTCATTCTGAGAGTCCGCTTAATATCGAAAAAGAATTATATCTGAATACTGGAAATAATGAATTAAAGAAAATAAATTCTGATACACCACTGAAAGTAGGAGACCTGGTAAGCGTTCGATTAGTCGTACGAGCTGAAGCAGATATGGAGTTTATTCATTTGAAGGATATGCGTGCAAGTGGTTTTGAACCAACAAACGTGATTAGTGAACACAAGTATCAAAATAATACCAGCTATTATGAAAGCACCAGAGATGCTGCTACTCATTTCTTCTTCGATAAATTACGCAAGGGAACTTATATTCTTGAATATACCGTAAGAGCCAATAATGCTGGTTCCTTCTCGAATGGAATTAGCACGATAGAATCTATGTATGCTCCTGAATTTTCCGGATATACCAGCGGAATTCGAGTGGAGATCATAGAACAACAGTAATAAATTATAGAAGTAATTTGGGGTTTTAACAAAATATTTAGATATTGAAGCACCCAAATTAAATATCATGGACAGATTGAACGAAGACCATGAATTTACTGAGAAGATCGAACGCTTAGAAAAAAGCTACAACCTGATGAAGTACGCTATTTTAAGTACTGGGATAGGAATCATGATCCTGCTCTATTTGTTTCAGTAAAATCAAAAAGAAAAAAGCTTTCGCAATGCGAAAGCTTTTTCTTTTGAATCTCAACCACTTAGTCGTTTCAGAATAAAATTTTATTTAAAATCATTCTAAACAATTTTTAAATTCTTAAAAATCTAAATACATTCGCAGCTTGTTTATAATTAGTCTAAATAAATACAGGTGCATAAACTAATACTTCTACTACTCGCAATACCCTTTCTAACACTAGCTCAATCCAAACCAGACATCAAAGGTCAAATATTTTATAATTCTGAACCTGTTCCTTTTGCTACAATTCTCATCCAGAAATTAAATAAGGGAACTTCGGCAAATGCTAAAGGCGAATTCAGATTATACAATTTACCAGATGAAGAGCTTCAACTAAGCATTTCGGCGATTGGTTACCAGACTACCGAAGTGAAAGTACAATTCAGCGATCGACCGGCTGTATTAAATATTGATCTCGAAATTGATGATCAATTGCAGGAAGTTGAGGTTTTTGGAAACAGGTTTAGCCATCCAGATAAGATCGAGGCTCTTACCCGATTGCCTCTAGAGCCTTACGAACAAATCCAAAGTATCTCAGTAATCTCAGATAAGCTCATCCAACAACAGGGAGCACTCAGCATATCAGAAGCGACAAGGAATGTTCCCGGAGTTTATACATTTGCTACTTATGGAAACCGAAGTGAGAGTATTTCTTCCCGGGGATTTCGTGGAATTCCGATCTTGAAAAACGGAGTGCGTGTACATTCAGATTTTAGAGGAACAGGTATTCTAACCGACATGCAGGGTGTTGACAATATCCAGGTTCTTAAAGGTGCCGCTTCCATTACACAAGGCGTTGCCACCGACCTTGGAAGTCCTGGTGGTGTCGTAAATATCGTTACCAAAACTCCAAAATATCAGTTTGGTGGTGAAGCTTCGATGAGAGTTGGCAGCTACGGACTAGTTAGACCGGCTTTCGATGTATATGGTCCTCTAAATGAGCAAAAGAATATTGCCTTTAGAATAAATGCAGCATTGGAGAGAAAAGATTCTTACCGCAGCGGAATTTCTGGAGAGAGCTTCTATATCAATCCTTCGCTGGAATGGAAGCCAGATGATAAAACCGAAATAACTCTTGAAATGGATTATTTCTCAGATAGCAGAACTCCAGATGTGGGAACAGTTAATCTTGCTGAAAATGATCAAAACGCGATTTACGACCTGCCATACGATGTCTTTTTAGGTTACGAAAACGATCGTAATAACACAGAAAATAGTACTTACGCCATTAGAATCAATCGGGATCTAAGCCACAAACTTAGTCTTCGCGCCGCCTTCTACAGGTCTAATCTGGATCTTGATAACAAGGGTGCCAGTTTTGGAAATGTGGTAGTGGAAAACGATGTACCCGTTTATAATCAGAGAACTCGTGGCTACGGAATAAGCACCCGTAATGACAAGAACAGCGTGGTACAATTTGATCTAATTGGAGATGAAATCGAAACCGGTGCCGTGAGTCATATTTTTCAGGTTGGTTTTGATTATCGTACAACCAATTACGAAACCTTCAGCAAATCTGCTTCAGCTGTAGATACTATTGATGTTTTCAATAATTCCAATAGCCGGTCGTTACCAAATGGAATTAATTTTGCGGCAGCAAATGAAGGAACTGCCAGGTCTAAAGCTATAGGTTTTGTTGCTCAGGATGTGATCACTTTTACTGAATGGTTCAAAACTTTTTTAGGAGTGCGTTACTCTTCTGTAGAAACCATTAACGGCGATGAAAACAATAGAAGTGATTCATTTAATCCGCTTGCTGGAATTATCGTTTCTCCGTTTGAAAATGTAAATGTTTTTGCTTCTTATACCAATAGCTCCTACCCTAGAACAGCAGCCAGAATTGGAGAAAATGGTGAAGAATTGGGGAATGAACGTTACGATCAGGTAGAAGCAGGTATCAAAACCAACTGGCTCAATAGCAGGTTGCGTTTTAACCTTACCCTCTTCAGAATAAATAATAAGAACATCAATCTTCCGGTATACGATGAAAACTGGATCGCAACTGGATTTTTTGAACAAGGTGGAAATGATCAACGGCAGGGAGTTGAAGTAGAAATTACGGGGCGGCCATTGCAAAATCTGGAAGTGATCGCTGGATATTCGTATATCGATGCGCAGTATAAGGATCACACTTCCTTTGTATACGGCTCTGCACCTCTAAATACACCAAAACACACCTTTAATACCTATGTGAATTATTCATTTTTAAAGCATCTTGAAGGATTATCTCTTGGTGGAGGTGTCTATTACACGGGTGAAAGACCTGTTAATGACTGGTCTGCCGGAGCAGTAACTCACCAGGGTATCGTGCCAAATCAAAAACCTTTCGATGTAAATAATATTACGCAGGTAAACTTACAGGCTGCCTACCAGGTTGATAAGAACTGGAATGTTAGGATTCTTGCAAATAATATTTTTGATGAAATTGGCTACAATGCCTATAGAACCAGGTTTATCAATCAAACGGACCCAAGAACTTTTAGCGGAGTAATTTCCTATAGATTCTAATTAAACGATTTACATAAATAACAATCTAAACAGCGTGGTTCCTAACCTTAAATATTAAAAATGAAAAAAAAGAAAGCCTATACTTTTCGAAAGTTTATGACAGACGTCCATCTCTGGTTGGGTCTGGCTAGCGGAATTATTCTATTTCTGGTTTGTTTTAGTGGAACCATGCTGGTTTTTGAAAAGGAGATCGAATCAATTTTTGCTGAAGAACTTCGCGTTGTTCCTTCTTCGGAAAAGTTATCAATTGATGAATTAACCTCCAGAATGTCGGAAAAAGGTACTGTTTCCTCTGTTTCGATCCCGACTGAAGCTTTTGAAGCCTATGAATTTCGAGTAAAAACATCACCGAAAGATCGTCGTGGAACCACGTTTATGATGGATCCGTATTCAGCTGAAATCCTTAAACCTGAACCTTCACCTCTAAACGGATTCTTCAGTGTAATGTTTAGAATGCATCGGTGGCTTCTTTTGGATACCAGCATTGGAAGACCCATTGTAGGTGTGGCCACAATTATCTTTTTATTTCTATCCATCAGTGGTATTATTATATGGTTTCCGAAGAAATGGAAATGGAAAGCTTTCAAACCAGGATTCAAGATCAAATGGTCTGCAAACTGGAAAAGAATTAATCATGATCTTCACAATACTCTTGGTTTCTACTCCTGTATTTTTTTAGTGATCATGATTCTTACGGGACTTTGCTGGTCTTTTGAATGGTATCGGGAAGCAGGGAGCCAGGTTCTGGGAACTAAGATCTTTGGAGGAAGAGGTGGTCCTGGAATCACTTCTGAAGAGCCAGGTTCTGAGATAATTTCACTTTCAGAAGCCTATACTATTTCCAATTCAGAGTTGACATATGCGGGCAAAACAAATATCAGTATCCCGCAAGAAGAAACCAATGTGTTCGAAATCAGAAAATATGATGACAACAACTGGTCTCCGTCAACTCCAGATCTGTTGGTTCTGGACAGGAATGGATCTGTAGTGAAAAAGGAGCTTTTTGACGAAAAGGATTTAAATGTGCAGGTGGCGTCTCTCATAAAACCTCTGCATACTGGCGAAATCTTTGGGACTCTATCCAATATCATCTATTTCCTGGCTTGCCTGATTGCCACTTCCCTGCCCGTTACCGGAACCATGATCTGGCTGAATAAGTTGAAGAAGAAAAAACACAGATAATAGCCTGAGCTCAATTGCTCAAATTATTAACGTTATTGGATTAATTCCATTAGTTTGGATTTTTTCCTTTATTTTTTCTGAAGATTGTAGTAATTTGCAGCCATGGAGGAGTTGAAATACGCGGTTGTTGATATTGAGACTACCGGGAACGGTATCAAAGGAAACAGGATCACAGAGGTTTGCGTGATCATTCTGGAGAATGGTGAAATCACAAAGACCTTTACATCACTTATAAATCCCAGCCAGTCCATACCCTTGTATATCGAAAGTCTTACCGGAATCAATGACGAAATGGTAAGCAGTGCACCGCAGTTTTCTGAAGTCGCAGAAGAGATCATGGAAATCACGAAAAACTGCATTTTTGTCGCTCATAATGTGAACTTCGATTATAATATACTGAGGGCTGAGTTTGCGATGCTGGACATGGATTTTAAGAGAAAGCGTCTTTGTACCGTAAGACTTACGAAGAAATTGATTCCAGGCTTGTTTTCTTACAGTTTGGGAAATATCTGTACCTCCATCAACATTCCTATTTACGATAGACATCGTGCGCAAGGTGATTGTGAGGCAACGGTGATCTTGTTAAAACGTTGTCTTTCGCTAGATCCTGAACTCGAAGTTGTCACCGAATTTTTGAACAGAAAAAG
>NZ_JBLVTK010000002.1:687072-745211 GCF_048285865.1 Christiangramia marina
CTACCGGCGTTTACTTTTTCAGAGATAAAGATGGTATTCCATTATATATTGGCAAGGCGAAAAATATCAAAACCCGAATAAAATCGCATTTCCAGGAACGTAGTAATCGCAAATACCAGTTGATGCAGGAAACGTATAGCATCGATTATGAGCTGACTGGTTCTGAATTTCTAGCGCTACTTCGCGAAGCCGAATTGATTCTGAAATATTATCCAAAATACAATAAAGCTCAGAAGAAAGTTTCTAGACCTTATACGCTCACCTCCTATCATAACCAAAAAGGCATTGAAGTATTTGCCTTGCACAAAAACAAAATTGCACCGGTAAGCTGGATGAAATTCTATACCCGTGAAGAAGCGATAAGTTTTTTAGAAAACTTGTGTAAGGATTTTGATCTCTGCCCGAAATATACTGGTTTGCAAAGTGCTACCTCCGCTTGTAATCATTACAAACTGGAAGCCTGTAGCGGAGTTTGTAAAGAAGAAATTTCAGTAACCGAATATAACTCCCGGGTCGCAAAAGCAGTAGATTTTATTGGAACCTATGATGAGTCCTGTCTTTTGATGGAAAAGGGTCGAACTAAAGGTGAAAGAAGTTTTATTTATCTGGATAAAGGAAAGTATGCCGGCTACGGGTACATTGGACCTTCAGATGACTTTAACCATCCTGATGAATTCCGGAATTTTTTAGTTCAGGCGAAAACTTCCAGCTATGCAGATCGTATTGTAAGTCGGTATTTGAACACGAAGAAGAATCTCTCTCCCGTAAAATTAAATTCTTCCGAAGAATTGGTAGAAAACGATATTTGGTTTGGATAGATGCCAGATCACCGTTGAGACATTTATATTTCGCCTATTTTTACCTTCTGAAAAGAATTTATGCATCCAGATAACCCTCATAGGGAACAATACGATTTCACCGAATTAGTTAAAGTCAATAGCGATCTCAAACCTTATGTATTCAGAAACAAATACGATAATCTTACTATAGATTTCAGTATTCCTGAAGCTGTACTCAATTTGAATAAAGCGCTCTTAAATTACCATTACCAGGTTAAAAACTGGAGTATTCCGCAGGGATATCTCTGTCCTCCAATTCCCGGAAGAATGGATTATTTGTTACATCTTAGAGATTTTCTGGATAATAAGATTGGAAAAGATCACTATTCCGGAGTTGATATTGGGGTGGGAGCCAGCAGTATTTACCCAATTCTGGCCGCAAAGCATATGGGCTGGAAAATGCTTGGTAGTGATATCGAAATTAAATCTATTGAAGCAGCGCAACAAAACGTCATCAACAATAAGCTTCAATCCCATATAGAAATTCGACTACAGGAAGACCGTGGTTCCATCCTGAAAAATGTGATCAAAGAAAATGAGTCATTTGATTTCAGTATGTGTAATCCTCCCTTTCATGATTCCGCAGAAGAAGCTAACAAAGCTAATTTCAGGAAAAATACTAATCTTGGAATCGAGACCAGGAGATTAAATTTTGGAGGACGCTCCAATGAACTATGGTGCCGTGGCGGCGAAGCTTTATTTCTAAAAAGAATGATTAGAGATAGTGTTAGCGTGAACAAAAAAGTACAGTGGTTCACTTCCCTGGTATCAAAACAAGAAAACTTACCGGCTATAGAAAAACAATTAACCAAACTCAATGCAGATTTTGAAATAATCCACATGGAATTAGGAAACAAAAAGACAAGATTTGTAGCCTGGAAATTTTAAAGCTTCTAGAATTTTTGAATCTCAGACTGTTCGTAAACAATTGAATTTTAAGTGGAAACCCTTATTAGATATTATCATAAAAATACCTACATTTAAAGCTTAAAGTTTTGGTTATCGAGTAAGTATAGCATAGGTGTATAATTACCTTATTCTTTAACTAACCAACCGAAAAAGGGATAACATAGTTATCCCTTTTTTATTGTATGCTAATATAGGTCTTACATATATCGAATTAATTTTCGTTATTGTAGCAAATACCATGATCTTAGAATGATAGAATTAGCTACAATAGATTATATCCTTATTTTCTCTTTTTTCGCGCTTACCCTGGGTATAGGGTTTTATGTTTCCAAAACTTCCGGTAAAAGTTCCAAAGAATATTTTCTATCTGGCAAAACAATGCCGTGGTGGCTACTTGGTGTTTCTATGGTCGCGACCACGTTTTCTACTGATACTCCAAACCTGGTAACTGATATTGTTCGTAATAATGGAGTTTCTGGTAACTGGGTCTGGTGGGCGTTTCTATTAACGGGCCTGCTTACTGTGTTCGTTTATGCCAGATTATGGCGTAAATCCAATGTTGATACAGATATTGAATTCTACGAATTGAGGTATGGTGGAAAACCTGCAAAGTTCCTTAGAGGATTTCGTGCACTATATTTGGGGGTCGTTTTCAATGTGATGGCCATGGCAGCAGTAAGTCTTGCCGCTATTAAAATTGGACAGGTTATGCTCGGTCTATCTGCCATCGAAACTTTGGCACTAGCCGGAATCGTGACAGTTATATTTAGTACTCTCGGTGGATTCAAAGGAGTAGTTTACACAGATTTCATACTATTTTTTACGGCAATTATTGGTGGTGTTGGAGCTGCTTACTATTGTGTGAATTTACCTGAAGTGGGCGGATTGGAAAGTATGCTAACTCACGAGAATGTTTCCGGTAAACTTAGCATGCTTCCAGATTTCTCAAACACCGAAGCACTGATCACTCTTTTAATTATTCCACTGGCAGTTCAATGGTGGAGCGCCTGGTATCCTGGCGCAGAGCCAGGAGGTGGTGGTTACGTAGCACAGAGAATGCTGGCTGCAAAGAACGAAAATCATGCTATTGGAGCCACTTTCTTTTTTAACGTGCTTCATTACGCATTAAGACCATGGCCGTGGATCCTGGTGGCTCTCGCTTCCCTTATCGTCTATCCAGATCTGGATAGCATTCAGATAGCATTCCCTAATGTAAGTGAAGATAAGCTTGGACAGGATCTGGCATATTCTGCAATGCTAACTAAATTACCAGCAGGGCTATTGGGATTGGTTATTGCTTCTTTAGTTGCTGCATACATGTCTACTATCTCAACACATCTTAATTGGGGATCTTCCTATATTGTGAATGACTTTTACTCCCGATACATCAAAAAAAATGCTTCAGAAAAAGAACTGGTAAACGTTGGAAGAATAAGTACCGTAGTACTCATGCTTATTAGTGCAGTTCTGGCTCTGGTGTTGCAGAATGCACTTCAACTATTCAATATCATACTGATGTTTGGCGCAGGAACCGGTCTTATTTTCTTACTCCGCTGGTTCTATTGGCGAATTAATGCCTGGAGTGAAATTACAGCCATGTTGGTTTCAGGAATTATCTCGGTAGTTTTTAATTTTACCGGTGTAGGTATTTATATGTTTGGAGGCGTGGATAGTGCCACAAATGCAAAAATCGCAGGTTTACTCCCTGGTTGGGCAACATATCCCGTTGTGGTTGGCATCACTACCTTATCCTGGTTATTGGTTACCTTTCTTACAAGACCTGAGAAAAAAGAAGTACTCATCAACTTTTACAAACGCACACAACCCGGCGGACCGGGATGGAAAGCAATCGGTATGGATGGTTTTGTAGATAGCAAGAATAATTCCTGGAATGTTCCTTCCGGAATATTAGCTACTATACTTGGTTGCTTTGCAGTATACAGCGCACTTTTCAGCACCGGGTACTGGATCTACGGTGAATATTTCAAAGCAAGTATTACTACGGGTATTGTTCTAATTCTAGCATTTGTCTTAAGAAGGCTTTGGTTTAAGATCCGGACTCAGGTACTATAAAAAAAGGCTCCGATGGAGCCCTTTATAATTTTTATGTTTTATCAAATTAGAAGTAACATCCACCTTTTCTTCTTCCAGGATTAGCTGAACTATCGAAGATTTTAAAACCAATACTTAGCATGATCTGGTTTAATCTTGTATCATTAAAAGTGGCTCGATTAATTCCATAATCGGCATTTACTATATCAATTCCCTGGTTCTCTTCTGAAGATAAAGAACGATCGTAGCGCAGGTCCAGTTCAAACCTTCCAAAAGACCCCTTGATTCCTATCTGTCCACTAAGCGGAGTATTTTGCGCAACTATTTCCAGGTCTGGTGGTTCAGTTCCTTCAAGAGAAGCATCTAAAATATTCTGATAAGCTGGGCCTGCATAAATATCAATTGGCCCCCAAACATTATATCCTATTAATAATGGAACATTTATTTTATCAACTGCGTAGATTGAAGGTGCTGTTGGAAAAGGAAATTCCGTTTCCATTGTGCTGTAAATAAATTCTGGTCTAAGTAGGAATTTTCCGAATCTTACTTCAAAAAAGGCTCCGGCGTGAAAAGTTATCTCAGATTCCGCTTCCACTACACCGTCAAAATATAATCCATTAGAACTTATTCCAGTAATAGTACCACCTGAGGAGTAACTAGGTCCTCCCTTTATTCCGAAGCTAAAATCCTGGGCAGTTAGACTCGTAGCGAACAATAGCGCTGTAATTAAAAAAGATAAAGATTTATTCATGATGCTTTAATTCGAGGTCAATCGGGGTTAAATATATCAATTAAATAGACTAATCAAATAATCCGCTTTAAGTTTTTAACGCATAAACAGGTGTTTCAGTATTGCTGAAAATTAAAAAGCACCAACAAGTGGTGCTTTTAATCTGATATTAAATATGTTAATTTGTCTCCTTCTCGCCTTCCCATTCAGAGAAACCGCCAGCAAGATTATAAGTCTCTGCAAAGCCCATTTGATCTAGTAAGGTACAGGCCTGGGAACTTCTTTTTCCGGAACGACAATATATATAGTAATGTTTGTCACGATCAAGTTTATCCACTTCATCAACAAATTCCTGACCTTTATATATATCTATATTTTTAGAATTCGGAATATATCCCTCATCAACTTCTTCCTCTGTTCTCACATCCAGGAGAACTGCCTTATCGTCTTTTTTGGCCTTCTTTTGCCACTCATCCTGTGATAATTCTTTCATGTTAATCAAGTTTTTGGTTACTGTAAAGATAGGATTGCTTAAAAACCGTAAAGTCTTCAATTCTACTTTTAACAATTTTTTATTATCCAGTACAACTAAACTATTTATATTTGTACATACAAATGTTGTAATAACAAATGAAAATTGAAGATCTTTTAAAAACTTCCGGTCAGATTTCAGAAACCAAGAAATTGGTTCTTAATCTTATTGTAACTGCTAACTTTTTAAGCGAAGAAATGCAGGAAGTTTTAAAACCATACGGCATCAGTTCCCAGCAATTCAACGTTCTAAGAATATTGAGGGGTCAAAAAGGTAAACCTGCCAACTTAGGAACGATTCAGGAAAGAATGGTGAGCAAGATGAGCAATACCACTAGACTAGTTGACAAACTGATCGAAAAAGGATTTTGCCAGAGAATCACCTGTCCTTCCAATAGAAGAAAAGTTGAAATTACTATTACCGATGCTGGACAGGAACTTTTAAAAGAGATTGATCCATTGGTAGAATCAATGGAGAATAGATTTTCAGAAAAATTGACAACGGAAGAATTAACAAAATTAAATAACAAATTAAATGAGCTTAGAAACACAAACTAAAACCAGATTTAACGAAGACCTGAACTGGAGATATGCTACAAAGAAATTTGATAGCGAGAAAAAGATCAATCGCGAAGACCTTGATCAATTACTGGAAAGCGTTCAGCTTACCGCTTCCTCTTATGGTTTACAGCCTTATGAGATCATCGTAGTTGAAAATCCTGAGGTAAGAGAAAAACTTAAAGCTGAAGCCTGGAATCAAACCCAGATCACTGAAGCATCTCATCTCGTAATTTTCGCAAATCTGACTAAAGTGACTGAAAAGTATGTTGACACATATTTAGATAATATTGCGGCTACACGCGACATGTCCCGGGAAGATCTGAAAGGAATGGAGGACATGATCAAGAACACAACACTTCAATTGCCTCAGGAAAAGCAGAACTTATGGGCTGCTAAACAAGCTTACATAGCTTTAGGTAACTTATTAGCTGCAGCTGCTCATATGAAGATAGACGCCTGTCCAATGGAAGGTTTCAATGCTGACAAGTTTGATGAAATTCTTCAGCTTGAGAATAAAGATCTAACCACCGCCGTAATCGCTCCTATTGGATATCGTAGCGCTGAAGATCAGTATCAGCACCTTGCAAAAGTTAGAAAATCAACTTCAGATTTAATTCATTTTATATAATACAATAACTCACATCATGAAAAGTAAATTAATTAATTCAGCAGTAATTATGCTGGTAGTTTTGACTACCGTAGCATTTACCAATTCGAAAAAAGAAGTAAATACTTCTGAAAGTACTATTAAATGGACCGGAGAAAAAGTGACCGGATCTCATGAAGGAACTATCCAGCTGGAAAGCGCATACCTATTGATGGAAGATGATAAGGTTACTGGCGGAGAGTTTGTAATGGATATGAGTACTATTACAGTGACCGACCTTTCTGGTGACAGTAAAGAAAAACTTGAAGGTCATTTAAAGTCTGATGATTTCTTTGGAACGAGTGATCACCCTAAAGCAAAGCTTGTAATTACCAGTGCAGCTTCTAAAGGTAATGGGAAATACGGAATCGTTGGAGACCTTACTATCAAGGAACAAACTCATCCATTAACGTTTGATCTTATCATGAACGGTGACACGGCTACTACACAGGTAACTATTGATAGAACCAAATATGATGTTCGTTACGGGTCAGGTAGTTTCGTTGACAATCTGGGAGACAAGACGATCTACGACAATTTTGATCTTGACATCACTTTGAAATTCTAAATTGACTCCCAAAGTAAATCTTTGGGATTCTTTTTAAAATTTAGTTTGATAAGAAATAATTGATTTCTATCTTTGGAGCTATGTTTATCACGAATACACATAACTGGTGGTGGAGCAACTTACGCAATAGATCGTGAGCTGATACGCCATTTCATATATAGATATATAAGGCTTGTCTCACGACAAGCCTTTTTTTATTCAGAAAAATTAAGATTCAATGTTCGAATTAAAGACAACTTCTAAAAAGATTCTTGCAGATACTATCACTCCGGTAAGTATCTATTTGAAGCTTCGCGACCGTTATCCAAATAGTCTTTTGCTGGAAAGTAGTGATTATCATGCAAGTGATAATAGCTTTTCATATATCTGCTGCAATCCTATAGCCTCATTTAGAGTAGAAAATGATGTTATTACTGAAAGTCTGCCAGACGGTACGGTTCAAACAACTAAGATCGATAGAACTGTTTCAGTTCCTGCTTCGATACAGAAGTTCTCAAAGCGCTTTAAAGCTGATGCTTCAGATTTTAAGTTTATAAAGAATGGCATATTTGGTTATATAGGTTACGATGCCGTTCGGTATTTTGAAAATGTAGAGATCAATCGCAAAGAAAAAGATTTAAAAATCCCCGATGTTTATTATGCAGTATATCAAAACATTATCGCGATCAACCACTTCAAGAACGAGGCTTATATCTTCGACCACAGTTATGAATCTGAATCCAAACTAGAGGAAATTGAACAACTACTGAAGGTTAAGAATTTTGCTTCCTATAATTTTTCCAGAACCGAGCAGCCATACTCGAACCTGAATGATGATCAATATCGTGATGTTGTAGAGGCGGCCAAGGAACACTGCCAGCGTGGTGATGTTTTCCAGCTGGTGCTTTCAAGACGTTTCTCTCAGAAATTTAAGGGAGATGAATTTAATGTTTACCGGGCGCTAAGGAATGTAAACCCTTCCCCCTATCTCTTTTATTTTGACTACGGAAATTTTAAAATTTTCGGAAGTTCACCTGAAGCTCAATTAATAGTTAGCGAGGGTCGAGCTGAAATTCATCCAATTGCCGGAACTTTCAAGCGTACCGGAAATGATGAAAAAGATGCAGAGCTCGCCAAGGAACTTGCTGCAGATCGCAAGGAAAATTCGGAACATGTGATGCTTGTTGATCTGGCACGTAATGATCTAAGCCGGAATGGAAGTGATGTTGTGGTTGAGAATTACCGCGAAATTCAATTCTTTTCTCATGTTATTCATCTAGTTAGCAAAGTCACCGGAAAGATTGCCGCCAATGTGCCAACACCACAGATCGTTGCAGACACTTTTCCTGCTGGAACATTAAGCGGTGCTCCAAAACCAATGGCATTGCGACTTATTGAAAAATTCGAAAATGTGAATCGTTCAGCTTATGGAGGCGCGATTGGTTTTATGGATTTTGAAGGAAATTTTAATCATGCGATCATCATTAGATCTTTTGTAAGTAAAAATCACGAATTGCATTACCAGGCAGGTGCTGGAGTCGTATCAGAATCCAAGCCTGAGAATGAGTTACAGGAAGTATATAATAAACTGGGAGCACTTACCAAAGCTCTGGAAATAGCTGAAGAAATTTAGAATGGAAAAGATGAAAAAGATCCTTGTAATAGACAATTACGATTCTTTCGTGTATAATCTTGTTCATTATCTTGAAGAACTGGATTGTGAGGTGACCGTAAAGAGAAATGACCAGCTTGATCTGGAAGATGTGGCTGATTATGATAAAATATTGCTTTCCCCGGGTCCGGGTATTCCAGATGAGGCAGGACTTTTAAAGCAGATCATCTTAGAATATGGCGCTACCAAAAGTATTCTGGGGGTTTGCCTTGGCATGCAGGCGATAGGTGAAGTTTATGGAGGCAAATTATTGAACCTCAAAGAGGTTTATCATGGCGTCGCTACCAATATTGAGGTTTTCGTCGAAGATGAATATTTATACTCAGGACTGGAAAAAGAACTGGAAGTTGGACGATACCACAGTTGGGTAGTTGCCAAAGAACTTCCTCCACAGCTACAGGCTACCAGTTATGATATAAAAGGTGAGGTCATGTCTTTGAGACATAAAGAATATGATGTTCGGGGAGTTCAGTTTCACCCGGAATCTGTGTTGACACCAGATGGTAAAAAGATGATAAAAAACTGGGTAGAACATGAATTTTCAACAGAAACACTTCAGAATAAGGAAAACGAGAAAACAACTTTATGAAAGATCTCTTAAACAGGCTTATTAGTCACGAAACTATAACAACCAGCGAGGCAAAACAGGCTATTTTTAATATTTCTGAAGGGAGATATTCAGAAACACAGATCGCAGCATTTCTTACGGTCTACATGATGAGAAGTATTACCATCCAGGAACTAGAAGGTTTTAGAGATGCATTGCTCGAACTATGTGTAAAGGTAGATCTTAAGGATTACAACACCGTGGATCTTTGTGGAACCGGCGGTGATGGAAAAGATACTTTCAATATTTCGACAACTGCCTCATTTGTAACCGCAGGCGCCGGAATTAAGGTGTCCAAGCATGGTAATTATGGTGTATCTTCAGTAAGTGGAAGTTCCAATGTCATGGAATATCTTGGGATAAAGTTTAGCAGTGACCAGGGATTTCTTCAGAAAACTCTGGAAGAAGCCAATATCTGCATTCTACATGCACCACTTTTTCACCCCGCGATGAAAAACGTTGCACCGGTAAGAAAAAGTCTGGCTGTAAAAACATTCTTTAATATGCTTGGTCCTATGGTAAATTCTGCATTTCCCAAGAATCAACTCGTAGGCGTTTTCAGTTTGGAGCTGGCACGTATGTATGCGTATCTTTATCAAAATACCGATAAGAATTACACGATACTTCATGCTCTTGATGGTTACGATGAAATTTCATTAACCTGTGAGACTAAAAGCATTCGGAACGATTCTGAAAGTATGTTGAAACCAGAGGATTTTGGAGTTTCAGAATTGCAACAATCACAAATTGCCGGAGGTGGTTCAATTGAATCTTCAGCCGAAATTCTAACGGGTATTCTGAAAGGCAATGGAACACAGGCGCAGGAGAATGTTGTATGCGCAAATGCCGGTATGGCCATCGCAACTGTCGAAAATCTAAGTGCCCAGGATGGTTTCGCCCGCGCTAAGGAATCTATCGCATCTGGTAATGCATTTAAATGCTTCAAGAAATTACAGGACCTAAGTAAATAATAAGCTGAGATTATGAATATTCTAGATAAAATTGTTGCTGATAAACTTCGGGAAGTAAGCCTGAAAAAATCGATTTTCCCGGTAGAACAGCTCGAAAATTCGATCTTATTTCAAAGAAATCCGGTTTCACTGGCAGACAAACTAAGAAATTCAAGCAGCGGTATCATCGCGGAACACAA
Source organism: Christiangramia marina (assembly GCF_048285865.1). Classification (NCBI taxonomy): domain Bacteria; kingdom Pseudomonadati; phylum Bacteroidota; class Flavobacteriia; order Flavobacteriales; family Flavobacteriaceae; genus Christiangramia; species Christiangramia marina. The sequence continues at coordinate 697,317 of NZ_JBLVTK010000002.1, forward strand.
AAGAAGATCACCGTCTAAGCAGGTCATTAACCACGATCTAAATGTACAGGATGTGGCGAGTGGTTATCAGGATGCCGGGGTGTGCGGTATGTCTGTCCTTACCGATGGTAAATATTTTGGAGGTTCTCTGGAAGATCTTTTATACGCCAGGGCAGTAGTAGAAATGCCGGTCTTGCGTAAGGATTTTATGATAGATGACTACCAGATTCTTGAAGCCAAAGCTTTTGGAGCAGATGTAGTTTTGCTCATTGCGGCGGTATTACCGACTGAAGAATTGAAGCGTCTGGCGACTTTTGCGAGAAATCTTGGGATGGATGTTTTACTGGAAGTACACGATCTTGAGGAACTTGAGAATTCAATTGAAGCGAATGTGGACATGATCGGGGTGAATAACCGCAATCTCAAAACATTTGAAGTTAGCATCCAAAACTCCAAAGATCTATCCAGGCATATACCAGACGAATTCGTAAAAGTATCAGAAAGTGGAATTAGCGACCCAAAAGTAATCGCAGAACTTAAAGATTATGGATATCAGGGTTTTCTGGTTGGAGAAAATTTTATGAGAACAGAAGATCCCGGGAAGGCAGCGAAAGATTTTATAAACCAAATTAACAGGAAGTCATAAGTCACATTATGCAGGAACAAAACTTAACAACCCCGGCCTCAGGACAAAGTTCTGGATTGAGTCTAAAAGTTTGCGGGATGCAACAACCTGGAAACATGTTGCAGGTAGCAGATCTAAAACCTACTTACATGGGTTTTATATTTTACGAAAAATCTCCCCGCTATTTTGAAGGAAAACTTCCTGAACTCCCTGCTGACATCAAAAAAACAGGAGTTTTCGTGAATGAAGAAATTTCAAGGATTCTGGAGATTGCAAAGCAGCATAAGCTTGATGCAATTCAGCTGCATGGGGAGGAGTCGGCAGAATTCTGTCAAAAGCTAAAGAATAATTTTCAGCAACATGGCAACACTCCAGAGTTGATAAAAGTTTTCAGTGTTGGCGACCACTTCGATTTTCAGAAGATACAGGCATTCGAGGGGATCGCAGACTATTTCCTATTTGATACTAAAGGGGTTTTACGAGGAGGTAATGGTAAGGAATTCGACTGGCAGATTTTAAAAGAATATCCCTCTAATACACCATTTTTCCTTAGTGGTGGCATTGGGCCCGAACATGGGGAAGCCATCGCCGAGTTGAAGAATCATTTCTATAGAGAAGGAAAACCAGATCTTCTGTATGCCGTAGATGTTAATAGTAAATTCGAATTGAAACCCGGGTTAAAAAAATTGAAAGAATTAAAAGAGTTCAAACAAAAGATAAATTCATAAGATGAGCTATCAGGTAGATGAAAAAGGATATTACGGGGATTTTGGCGGAGCTTATATTCCTGAAATGCTATATCCTAACGTAGAAGAACTGCGTTCAAGGTATATCGAGATCATGCAGGAAGATTCATTCCAGGAAGAGTTTCATGATCTATTGAGAGAATATGTAGGCAGACCTACCCCGTTATATTATGCAAAACGCTTTAGTGAGCATTATGGAACCAAAGTATATTTAAAGCGTGAGGATCTTTGCCATACTGGTGCACATAAGGTGAACAACACAGTCGGGCAGATCCTGATGGCGCAAAAACTTGGAAAAAAGAGGATCATTGCTGAAACCGGAGCTGGACAACATGGTGTTGCGACTGCAACAGTCTGCGCCTTGATGGGAATGGAATGTATTGTATATATGGGCGAGGTGGATATTGAAAGGCAGTCTCCAAACGTTGCCAGAATGAAAATGCTGGGTGCTAAAGTAGTTCCTGCAAGATCCGGAAGCCGAACCTTAAAGGATGCTACCAACGAAGCAATTCGTGACTGGATTAATAATCCAGTAGATACTCACTATATCATTGGTTCTGTAGTTGGACCACATCCTTATCCAGACATGGTGGCAAGATTTCAAAGCGTTATTTCTGAAGAGATCAAGTACCAGCTAATGGAAAAGGAGAATACAGAAGATCCTGACTATGTGATCGCCTGTGTTGGTGGTGGTAGCAACGCTGCCGGAGCTTATTACCATTATCTCGATAATCCAAAAGTTGGGATCATCGCCGTGGAAGCGGCTGGAAAAGGTATTGATACCGGTGAAAGTGCCGCAACCTCAGCATTAGGAAAACCCGGAATTATTCATGGTAGTAAAACGCTTTTAATGCAAACCGGCGACGGACAGATCACTGAACCTTATAGTATTTCAGCTGGCCTGGATTACCCGGGAGTTGGACCAATGCATGCGAACCTCTTTACCAGCAAACGAGGAGAATTTATTAGCATTACAGACGAAGCAGCTATGAAGGCTGGTTTAGAACTAGCTAAACTGGAAGGGATTATTCCCGCCATAGAAACTTCCCATGCCCTGGCAGTTTTTGAAAACCGGAAATTTAAGAAGGATGATATCGTTGTGGTCAATCTATCAGGTAGAGGCGACAAGGATTTGAACACATATATTGAATATTTCAATTTATAGAAAATGAATAGAATTCAGGAGAAATTAAAAGAAGACAGAAAACTTCTTTCCATATATTTTAGTGCAGGCTTTCCAAACCTTGATGATACTGAACAGATCATTGTGGATCTTGAAAAAAGCGGTGTTGACTTTATTGAGATCGGCCTTCCCTTTAGCGATCCACTGGCAGATGGACCAACCATTCAGGAAAGTTCGACCAAAGCTCTGCGAAATGGGATGACCACTCAAAAGCTTTTCGATCAACTCAAAGATATCAGGCCTAAAGTGGAGATTCCGCTGATCATCATGGGTTATTTTAATCCCATGCTACAATACGGAGTGGAGGACTTTTGTAAAAAATGTGCTGAAACTGGTATCGACGGACTCATAATCCCAGATTTACCAGTAGATGTTTACCATAAAGAATACCAGGAGCTTTTTGAAAAATATGGATTGATCAATATTTTCCTAATCACTCCTCAAACTTCAGAAGAAAGAATCAGATTTATAGATTCCATTTCCAACGGATTTATATATATGGTAAGTAGCGCCAGTGTCACGGGATCTACTTCAGGTTTCGGAAGTGAAACTACTGATTACTTCCGCAGAATTCATGAAATGGATTTAAAGAACCCTCAAATTGTAGGTTTTGGTATAAAGGACCAGGAGACTTTCAAAGCAGCTACACAATTTGCCAAAGGTGCGATCATTGGTAGTGCTTTTATAAAACATCTTGATAGCGAAGGAACCTCAACAATTTCAAATTTTATCGAACCTATCAAGCTTTAACCTAATTGTAACAGCCTCTTGGCAGCTTTTTCAACTACTTGTCCTTATCTTAGAGTAAATCATAAAAAATTATTAGTTATGGGAGGACCAATTGAAGATAACAAACGGGAAAGAACGAAAGAGCAAAAAAATCCAACTAATCCAACCGGAAATCGCAATGAAAAGACGAACAAGGTGGATATAGATGAAAAGACCATTAAAGATCAGCAAAACAAAAAATAAATGGGTAGAGGTGATAAAAAAACTAAAAGAGGTAAGATCGCGATTGGAACCAGCGGGAAGCTAAGACCAAAACGTCGTAAATTTAAGATCAAACCTACTACACTGGCTAACCAGGATAAAAAAGAATTGCAATGATCTAGAAAAATTCTTTATACTGAAGAACCCTGAAATCAAGAGTATTGAATTCAGGGTTTTTCTTTTTCATTTCTTTATAAAGTTCAGAACTGCCAATTGAAATATTTGCAGCGCCAGACGGTGCTACGAGCGATACAGTTTTAATTGATCGCCCATTCAGAATAAATTGATGAACTCTGGGTGATTTATTTGATACGATCTTCAGCTTAATCTCTGCCGACTGTTCTTTAAGATATTTTCTAAAGAAATATTCTGGTCCGTTTTTAGAATTACCTCCGGTGAAAAGTAGCGTATCAATTTGTGGATACTTCCGAAGAATTTCAAGCATATCGCGGAGTTCCACTTTTTGCATTCCCAAATCACTTGCATCGATCTTTTCGCGCCGGCTACTTTCCACAATATCGCAGATCCCGATGTTTCTACTTTTCAAAAAATCCTGTCGTTGTTGTATCGCTTCTGAAGTATTCTCATATTTCAGGTTCAGCTGAAATATACGATCTAAAACTGGCCACAATAAACCATCCCTGCTTCCGTAGCAAAAATCGACATCATCTGGCTTCAATTCCCTACGGGTAAATCGAGGAGGCGGCAGCGTACCAACAATTAGTTTTGTGGCGTTTTCAGGGATGAATGGCGGAAATGGATGGGTATGATGAAAAAGCTCCAGAATATTATCTTATAAAGGTTGGCTGATCTTCTTTCTCCGTATGTTCTTCACTAAATCGATAATCATCGTAATCAAATCCTTTAATATCTTCCAGAGTCTCACAATTCTTGTCGATGATATATCTTACCATAGAACCCCTGGCCTTCTTCGCATAAAAACTAATGATTTTAAGCTTCCCGTTTTTGTAATCTTTGAAGACTGGTGAAATAACCGGAACTTTCAATTGTTTCGTATCTACTGCCTTGAAATATTCATTACTGGCAAGATTTAGAAACAACTCATCTTCTTTCAACTCATCATTGAGAGAATTGGTGATCTTTTCTTTCCAGACTTCATAAAGATTATCATTTCTTTCGATTCCAATAGAAGTACCCATTTCCAGCCTGTACGGCTGCATTAGATCCAATGGTCTTAGAATGCCATACATTCCGGAAAGTATTCTTAAGGTGTCCTGTAGTTTATCAAGTTTATCTGTAGGAATTGTATAAGCATCCAAACCGGTATATACATCCCCATCGAACGCATACATCGCCGGTCTTGAATTCTTCTTCGTGTGATCTTCTTCGAATTCCTGGTACCTCGTATAATTCAGGTCAGCCAGTTTATCGCTGATACTCATTAATTCTGAAAGATCTGACTTGGTCTGGCGAGACAACTTTCTATTGAGTTTAGCGGTAGTTTCCAGAAATTGTGGCTGTGTACCTCGATTGCTGGGTAGTTTTGAATCGTAATCCAGACTTTTAGCTGGGGAAACAACAATTTTCATTTTCCTGTTTTTCCCAAATATAAGCCGAATCACTAAAATTTCTGAAACCTAATAAAATTAGTTATCGATAGATCAATAGACAGCTTTTATCTTAAAGATTCTCAAGCTGACTTTTTGCATAAGATCTCCATTTATCCACGCAATTTTGAATATCCTCAGGTATTTCAGTATTAAAGCTCATCCATTTTCCTGTTTTTGGATGTGTAAAGCCTAAAGTTTTTGCATGCAGGGCCTGCCTAGGAAGTATTTTGAAACAATTATCTACAAATTGTTTGTACTTGGTAAATGTAGTACCCTTAAGGATCCTATCTCCTCCGTAGCGCTCATCATTAAAAAGCGTATGTCCAATATATTTCATATGAACTCGTATCTGGTGAGTTCTACCAGTTTCCAGTTTACACGACACCAGGGTTACATATCCAAGTCTTTCAATCACTTTAAAATGCGTCACCGCTGGTTTCCCTTCATCTGCAAGGTCTCCTTCGTAAACTAAGTTCTGTAATCTGTTCTTTGGGTTTCTTCCAATATTTCCCTCTATAGTTCCCTCATCTTCCTCTACGTTCCCCCAGACGATCGCTACATATTCTCTTTCGCTGGTCTTATCAAAAAATTGCTTTGATAGATGCGCCATCGCTTCTTCGGTCTTCGCGATCACCAGTAGTCCGCTTGTGTCCTTATCGATTCTGTGAACCAATCCTGGTCGATCACTACTATTATTCGGCAAATTATCAAAGTGATGTACTAGTGCGTTGATAAGAGTCCCACTATAGTTTCCATGACCGGGATGTACGACCATTCCTGGAGGCTTATTAACTACCAGCAGTGTATCATCCTCATATTCAATATCAAGGGGTATATCTTCAGGCACCAGCAAGAATTCATAGGGAGGATGCTCGAACATCACCTGCACGGTGTCTCCAGCTTTTACCTTAAAATTTTGCTTTACAGTTTCACCATTTACATAGATGTTTCCGCTCTTAGCCGACTTCTGAATTTTATTACGGGTAGCATTCTCGATGAAATTCATCAGGAATTTATCTACTCTTAGTGGCTTTTGACCGGAATCTGCTACGAACTTATGATGTTCATAAAGACTTTCATTCTGGTCATTATCTTCAATTTCGTCGTTCTGGTCTATATTAGAATTCATCTACTTCGCTTTCAGTTTCCTGTTGAACATCCAGACTATCGTCTTCAAGTTCTCTATATCTTCCACTACCATCGCCCAGTACAAGGTCTAATACAGAAGTTTTCATTAATTTCTCACCAGCTTCCACCAGCTTACCTTTATGTCTTATTTCCAGCACAGCATCTTCAGCAATGTCTGGCTTGTAACTAACATCGCCAATCTCAAAACCTAAAGATCTCAAGGTTGGTTCTACCTGTCTGCGGGTTTTTCTAATCAAATTCTCCGGAATTTCAACTTTTCGATATCCGGAAGGATTCAGTGTTAAGTAGATCTTACGGTCTTCCTTTACAAATTTACCCGGTGCTGGTGCCTGTTCTATAACTGAATACCTCGGGAAATCTGGATTGAAATTCGCAGAGTCAAGTATTTCGAAATCAAGATTAAGTTCATCCAGGCGATCCTCAACAATATCAAGATTCATCTTGGCCAGGTCTGGAACTTCGATTCGCTGATCCTGATTAGTGGAGTAATCCAGCCATTGCATAGCCAGAAAAGCAAGTACAACCAATACAATGCCGGCAAGCACCAATTGAATTAAAAAGGTCTTGCTGAAAATAAATCGAAAAAATCCCATAGTTTCATGATAATGGACAAAGATATAAAACCCTTTGGTTTTGGTGACTGCCCTATTAAGTGATATTTTTGTTTAACGACTTCAAACCGGAAATATTGAATATGAAGAAAAATATCGCCATCGCAATGGGCGGTTATTCCAGTGAATACCGCATTTCGATAAACAGTGGTAATATCGTTTATAAAAATCTTGATCGTGACCTTTATGAGCCATACCGCGTTCATATCCTGCAAAGCGAATGGTTCGTGGTTACAGAAGATGACACCCCTTATCCTATAAATAAAAGCAACTTTACGGTTACCATCGATGACAAGGTTATAAGCTTTGACTGCGTTTTTAATACCATTCATGGTACACCGGGAGAAAACGGACTACTTCAGGCATATTTAGAGCTAATTGGAGTACCGCAAACCAGTTGTGATTACTATCAGTCGGCACTCACCTTCAATAAACGCGATCTTATTTCGGTTTTAAGACCTTACGGAGTCAAAACGGCCACAAACTATTTTCTGAATAAAGGGGAGGATATCGACACGAAGGCTATCGTAGATCGTGTTGGCCTTCCATGTTTCGTAAAGGCGAATCGTGCGGGTAGTAGTTTTGGGGTAACTAAAGTTAAGACCGAAGAAGAAATAGTCTCTGCGGCAAAAACTGCTTTTACTGAAGATGATGAAGCGATCATTGAATCATTTCTGGATGGAACTGAAGTCTCTGTTGGAGTGATCATGTACAAAGGCGAAATTGTGGCTTTACCTGTAACTGAAATTGTTCCTGATGGGGAGTTTTTCGATTATGAAGCCAAATACCTCGGTAAATCCCAGGAAATCACACCGGCTAGAATTTCTGAAGAAGATACTTTGAAAGTACAGGAGATCGCTAAAATGATCTACCGTAAATTGAAAATGAAAGGTTTTTCAAGATCAGAATTTATCTTTCATGACGGTGAACCACATTTTATAGAAATGAATACCAATCCGGGAATTAGCCAGGCAAGTATCCTACCACAACAAGCCGAAAAAGCAGGAATCACATTAAAAGATCTATTTGGCAGTGCCGTGGAAGCAGCATTGAATCAATAGGAATAAAATCGCGCATTATGAGAATAGCAGTTTTTCCAGGTAGTTTTGACCCGCTTACCTTAGGTCATACAGATATTATCGATAGAGCATTGCCTCTTTTTGATAAGATCATTCTGGCTATAGGCACTAATTCCAGTAAAAAGTATATGTTCAGTCTGGAAGAAAGATTGCATTTTCTAAAAGAAACTTATAAAGACGAATCAAAAATTCTGGTAGAAACTTACAGCGGACTTACCGTTGATTATTGTAAATCCAAAGATTCAGAATTTATTTTGAGAGGTTTACGAAATGGCCAGGATCTTGAATTTGAGAAGGCTATTGGACAAACTAATTACAAAATGTCTGGTATCGAAACTATTTTTCTAATATCCAGTTCCGGTCTTGCTCATATTTCTTCCACCGTGGTAAGAGATGTGATGCGTCACGGTGGAAGTTATGAATTTATGGTTCCCAAAGTCGTAAAAACCCAGTCTAATTAGAGGCTTAATTTCAAATTTAGACCCGCGTAATAATTTCTTGGCATTCCCGGGTAATAATAACGTGGGGCAGAATCTCCAAAACCTACTGCGTTAGTTACGATACTTGAAGCATAAAGCTCATCTGTGATATTATTAATTCCAAAACTCGCACCTGCCTGCAAATAACTGGCTAATTTCGTATTGTAATTCATTCTGAAATTCAGCAATTCGTATGCTTTAGTGTAACCAGAATTAGAATCATCCAAAGCCATCTCTCCAAACATCTGGTAATTAATATTTGCTGAAAAGTCCATATAATCGAACCCAATTGTTGGAGTCAACATATATTCCGGAACACCCGGTAATTCATTTCCAGAATAATTTTCTCCCAGATCCACGAATTTATCAAACGTATAATCGGTTAGATTCGCATTCAGCATTAAGTTCAACGAGAGATCATTCGAAATTGGTTGCTGGTAAATTGAAGTAAATTCCAGACCATAATGATCAGACTTTCCTGCATTGACTCCAACATAGCGATCCTGATCAATTCTTCTGGCTACCAGAAGGTCCCGAATTTGTATGGAATAAGCGTTCACTTCAGTATATAATCTGTTTTCAAGCCAGTTTCCTTTAAAGCCTATTTCGTAGTTCCAGCCAGTTTCTGTTTGAAGATCTGTGTTAATATTTCCTTCCGGAGTTAAGGTTTGCGGGACCGTAGGAGTTGAAAATCCATGACTTGCCGATGCATAAAAATGCTTCCCGGCAAAAGCTTCGTAACTTAATCCCAGTCTCGGAGAAAGTACTGCATCAAAACTATAATCCCCGGACTGATCTGCTGAATCCTGATTAAAATTATCCTGCAAATCGTAGGAAGTAGTATTGAAGTTCACTCCAAGATCGGCAGTTAATTTCGAGGTTAATTCCATCTGAACCTGTCCGAAGAAATTGATATAATTTCGATCCTGTTCATTATTGCTTAGACTGTTTCCCTGAACACTGCCCTGATCCTCAAAATCCTGATATAAATTCTGGTAGGTTTGAACTTCGTAGAACTCCAGCATCCCCTCAGCTCCAAAACTGATTTTCGCAGGCATACTGGCGATAGAAGTTTCGTGATTAAAATTGGTTCGCAGACCAATAGAATTCCTGTTTTCATGAAGAATATCAAATGGTCGTGGTTCATATCCATCACGGGAATTCAGAAAAACCGTGGTTTGATTCCTCCAGCTTTCAGAAAAATTATGGGTATAGGCTAGCCCGAGGATATTTTTATCATAAGATTCGTAACCTTCAGCACTTCCCCATGTAAAAGCAGCTTTTGTGGGTGAGTTCAGGAAATCATTTTGATTCAGAGAACTGGGAATAAAGGCTTTTAGATTGGTATAATTATAGAAAAGGTCCCAGCGGTTTCCTTTTCTATTAAGCAACCCAGCTGTTACCACGAATGAATTTCGATCGTAAGCACCGTTATCACGATATCCATCACTATCCAATTTATTATAATCAATTGCAATATCAAGACTATCCTCGACATAGTTTACATTCACACCCGTTTTCATGGTCTTAAAACTTCCGTAGCTAAAACTCGTTTCTACAGAGCGCTGATCCTGCCTGTTTCGCTGAGTATACAGATTGATAGCACCTCCTAATCCTGCTCCAAATATGGAAGAAACCGGACCTTTATAAATCTCGATCCGGTCAAGGTACGAATTGTCAAAATCATCCAGCGTTAGCTCGCCTTCCGCAGTTGTGAGCGGGATTCCATTGATATAAGCCTTAATGCGGTTCGTACTGTATTGAGCACGAGCACCAATTCCTCTAATATCGATCTTATTGGTATTCAGCGCACCCTGGCTAACAAAAACACCGGGCACATAATTGAGATTTTGCACCAGGTTGAAATCATCCACTCTTTTGAGATCTTCTGCTGAAAGCACGCTCACCGCAGCTGATTCCTTCAATAATTTCTGCTGAATATTGGAACTACGTAAAACAACTTCAGACAAAACATCAATATCTCGCTGTAGTTCAATAATTTTCCCTTCTTCTGAAGCATCAAAAATTTCAGTAGAGGTCTTATATCCTATAAATGAAAATTTCAGCTTCAACGGAAAACTGATTCCGTCAAAACTGAAATATCCATTGGCATCTGTTACCTGAATTTTTCCTGATCTTACGGCAGTCACCGTTACATCATTCAGAAATTCTCCTGATTCGGAGTCCTTCACTTTCGCGCTAAAATTCTGAGAATTTACTATAGCAGAGGTGAATAGCAAGAAAGTAAGGACTAAATATAGTTTCTTCAAATTTTCTAATTATTCTGCGGAGACTCTCCAAATTGTATTTCCATCGTCATCATTCACAAGCAGCGATCCATCAGGAAGCGTTGTTACACCAACGGGTCTACCATAAACCTGGCTTGAATCATCGCTGGCAATAAAACCAGTTAGGAAATCCTCCGGTTCCTGCGGTATTCCGTTCTCATCGAATGGAATAAATACCACTTTATATCCTGCAAAATTCGATCTGTTCCATGATCCATGCTGACCTACAAAGGCTCCATTTTGATACTTCTCTGGAAATGCTTCCTGAGTATAAAAGGTCAATCCAAGTGATGCAGTATGAGCACCCACTGGCACATCTGGAATAATAGCCTTTTCTACAAGCTCATTATGTGGATCATTTGCCCATCTTGGATCTTTGATATCACCATAATAAGAATATGGCCATCCATACCAACCACCATCTTTCACACTTGTCACATAATCTGGCACCAGGTTATCACCAATTTTATCTCTTTCATTTACCGCTGCCCAAAGTTCACCAGTAATTGGATTCCAATCCACACCAACTGGATTTCTTAAACCAGAAGCATAAATTCTTTCACCACTTCCATCAGGATTGATCTCGATTATATTGGCTCTACGTTCTTCTTTCTCCATCCCGTGTTCACCAACATTACTGGAACTACCTACAGTGATGTATATTTTCTTATTATCAGGACCGGCGATCATATTTCTAGTCCAGTGGTGATTATAACCTCCTGCAGGAAGCGCGTAAACATCTTCCCCTTTTTGGTCAATAGCATTCTGTCCTTCCTTATATGGAAAACGAACCACGCCGTCTACATTGGCTACGTAAAACCAATCTCCCATCACCAGCATTCCATACGGTTGATTCAGATTTTTAAGAAAGCTGTATTTTTCATCGGGAACTCCATCCTGATCTTTATCACGAAACATCGTAATCTTATTCGCACTTTTCTTGGCATCATCAGACTCTACCACGAAAATATCATTATTTGGCGCGACATAAGTTCGTCTTGGATGTTCAAGGCCTTCAGCAAATTTTGTTACCTTAAAACCAGCCGGTGCCTTAGGCATCTCTCCTTCCGGCCATTCAACTAGCTTGCTTTCCTTACTTACAGATTCAGTTGAAAACGGTGCTGGTAGTTTTAGTTCACCAATGGTTGTTTTAACGATATCTGGTTCAGCTTTAGCTAATTCATTCTTTTTCTCCTCATTTAGATTCTCGATAGCCTGACCGGTCATATTTACCGAAAACAGGACGGTTCCAGCCAAACACAGATTTCTTATATTCTTTCTCATCTTTCAATTTTCAACAAAAATAACCTGTTTTAAATGGCTGCAGGAAACTGGCGAAGGGATTAGTTTTAATTTAACATCGACCAGGAAGCTTCTAGAAATGCTCTCATTTTTAGCAAGAGTGTCAGTTTTTGAGTAAGTTTACGCTTCCATTTTTAGAAATATTTATGAAAAAATTGTGGTTGATATTGGGGCTGGCAATCGGCTTTAGTTCTTGCGACTTTTCGAAATACAAACTGGTTAAGGATTACGATTTCGAAACGCGTTTCGAAAAATCTGGTGGTAAGGAAACTGGCACCTACGAGGAAGTTATTAGCTATTATGAAAAACTTGCTGAAGCATATCCTTCCGTAGACCTTATTGAATTTGGAAGCACAGACAGCGGATATCCTTTGCACCTGGCCATTTACAATGCCGATGGAGAATTTGACCTGGACAAAATACGTAAGTCGCATAGTTTTATCCTCATCAACAATGGGATTCATCCTGGAGAAAGTGACGGAATCGATGCGACCATGATGCTCTTTCGAGATATGGCTGGAGATTCCATTAACTCACCAAAGAATACGATCGTTGCCACAATTCCAATTTACAATGTTGGGGGCGCACTAAATCGTAACTCCGGCACAAGAACCAATCAAAATGGCCCAAAGGAATACGGTTTCCGCGGAAATGCCCGTAATTATGATCTTAACCGGGATTTTATCAAAGCCGATACCAAAAATGCTCAAACCTTCTACGAGATTTTTCACTACGTAGACCCGGAAGTATTTATCGATAATCACGTAAGTAATGGCGCAGATTACCAGTATACACTTACACACCTTTTTACTCAGCATGACAAACTTGGAGGGAATCTTGGTAAATATTTAAATGAAACCATGATGCCCGCTCTGGAGGATTCCTTAAAGAACAAGAATTGGGATATCACGCCTTATGTAAATGTCTTCAATGATGTTCCAGAAGCAGGTTTTTCCCAGTTTATGGATTCACCAAGATACAGCACAGGTTACACCACTTTGTGGAATACCCTTGGAATGATGGTTGAGACACATATGCTTAAAAGATATGACAGGCGGGTATATGGAACCTACGAATTGATGCAGTCCATGATCAGGATCACAGACAAGGAATCATCCAGGATCAAGGATTTACGCAACCAGGCGAAAAGACAGTATTTAACAGACAGGCATTATAACCTGAAATTTGAAGTTGACGAGGAAAACCCGAGCAAGAGAGATTTTAAAGGCTATGAAGCTGAAAAAATAGCCAGCGAAGTGACAGGTGGTGAACGCCTGAAGTACGACGATAATAAAAAATTTACTAAAGAAATAGAGTATTACGATAATTTCAAGGTTACTGAAGAAGTAGAGATCCCACGAGCTTATGTAATTCCCCAGGGTTGGTGGCAAGTTGTGGATCGATTGAAAATGAATAATATTAAGATGGAACCGCTCGATCGTGATACACTGATTCAGGTTGAAGTCTATAAGATTGAGGATTACGATACTTCAAAAAACCCATATGAAGGTCATTACCCGCATCAGAATACAATAGTGAGTAAATCCACGGAGGAAGTTCGTTTTAGAAAAGGTGACTTCCTGGTGACTACATTTCAGGATGGAGCGCGATATCTTCTGGAAACTCTGGAACCAACTGCGACAGATTCTTTCTTCAACTGGAACTTCTTCGACACCGTTCTTCAGCAGAAAGAAGGATTTTCTCCTTATGTTTTCGAAGATAAAGCGAAAGAATTGCTTGACAACGATGCTGATCTTCAGAGGGAATTCGATCAAAAGAAAAGGGAAGACGCAGATTTCAGAAATAACTGGTACGCGCAACTGGATTGGTTGCATAAGCAATCTTCAAACTACGAAGAAGCACATTTACGCTATCCTATCTTTAGATTGCCCCGCTAAATAACGTTCAGGAAAAAGCATCAAGATATTTGCGTAGGATTTTGTGAGTGCCTTCTGGGTCTTCTCATAATTCTTCCATTTAGCTTTTTTAATCCCTTCTTTAGCTTCCGGAACTAATTCACCTTCATATTCAGTATACATTTCGTACCAGTAAGTTTCCTTCAGGCGAAGTTTGCCATTCCTTTTGAAAATATGAAAAGTTCTGGTGATAAAACGTTTGATCTCGAGTCCCTGAACACCGGTCTCCTCCTCTACCTCACGAATAGCGGAATCCTCTATACTTTCATCCTTTTCTGTTTTCCCCTTTGGAAGGTCCCAACGATGATTGCGATAGATAAATAGGATTTCTTCCTTTGAGTTGATCACCATACCACCGGCAGCAGTAACTACCTTCATTTTCTTCAGAAGTAGATCCAGCAATTTGGTTTCATCCTTATTATAAAGATTTACGTGGGTGAGTCTGCCATCCAGGATCTTCCGGACTATTTTTTTAAGACGAACTGTTTTTAATCGATAGTTCTTATAGTTTCCTCCAAAATCCTTTCTCGTAGAAATTATTATGGGGATATCATTCACAAAAACTTTATACATTTGTATCTATGATTTTGAATAAGGAAACAGCAAAAAAGACCGCTGAGCTTTTAATGCAAATTAAAGCAATAAAATTAGAACCGCAAGAGCCTTTTACATGGGCCAGCGGCTGGAAGTCGCCAATCTACTGCGATAATAGAATTATTCTTTCCTACCCTAGCATAAGAAACTATGTTAGAGAGCATTTCGCCAAGCAAATTGAATTGAAATATGGCAAAGCAGATGTTATTGCTGGAGTTGCGACCGGTGCCATAGGGATTGGAATGCTGGTAGCAGAATATCTAAGTCTTCCATTTGTCTATGTAAGGCCTGAACCAAAAAGCCATGGCAGAAAAAACCAGATCGAAGGAAACCTGGATCAGGGACAAAGCGTTGTCGTTATCGAAGACCTTATAAGCACTGGTAAAAGCAGCCTTAATGCGGTTAACGCACTAAAAGAAGCTGGTGCCAATGTTAAGGGGATGTTCGCTATTTTCACCTATGGTTTTGATGCTTCCGAGGAAAATTTTAAAGCAGCAAAAATAGATCTACACACTTTGAGCGATTACGATCATTTGATAGACACTGCTCAGAACACCAATTATATAAACACTGAAGAAGCCGATATTCTTAGAACCTGGAGAAAAGATCCGGCAAACTGGAAACCATAATATGAAATTAGAAAGTCAAAAAGTACAAGCGAATAAAAGTCAGCAGGAAATGTTCGATTTCCTGACTAACGTTGAGAATTACGAGGAAATCATGCCTAAGAGCAAGGAAAAGTTTGTAGTTACTGCTGAAGATACCTTTATTTTTCAATTGAAAGGTATGCCAGAAATTAAACTGAAGATCACAGAAACAAAGGAACCGGAATTAGTTGTTCTTGGATCTACTTCAGATAAGTTTCCATTTAGCTTAAATACCCATATTACTTCTGCTGGGGAAAACAGCAGTGAAGTGCATATGGATTTTGTAGGAAAATTTAATGCGATGATGGGAATGATGATCAAAGGCCCGCTGCAGAAGTTCATCAATTCTCTTACGGAGAATATTGGTAAGCTCTAAACTTTACAAAAGCCGGATTCAAATCCGGCTTTTTTAATACAGCAATTTAATCTCCTTAAGATCATAAGTTTGCAATAAATCTTCTTCCTGCTCTACTTTCAATTTTCCTTCGGAAGTAATCCCTCTTATAATGCCGTTAAATCTGGATTCATTAGCTTCAAACGTGGAAATGATATCCTTTCGGAATAAGTTCTGCTGATACTCATACATAAGCTCTTCTGTACTCATTTTATTTAATGCCTTCAATTGAAGATCAAGAGTTTCGCAAAGCTCGTGAAGCAGTTCATCAACATTCCAGTGCATACCGGTGACGTTCTTTAGAGAAGTTGCCTGGGGCAGATTATTAAAGTTGGTCTGATTCACATTAACTCCAATCCCGATGATGCTTGCTACAATACCTTCGGTCTTGACAATATTTTCGATCAGAATTCCACCCAATTTTTTTCTTTGTGACATAATGTCGTTAGGCCACTTAACCTTAAGATATGGTATATTTTTAGATCTAAGAACCTCTAAAATAGCCAGGGATATACAGATATTGAGAGTGAAATATCTCGATATATTGAGCTCCCGTTGTGGGTAAAGTATACTAAAAGTGAGATTATGACCGGGTTGCACATCCCAGTTCGCACCTCTCTGCCCCCTGCCGTTTGTTTGATGAGCTGCACTCACGCACACAGGTTCAAAATGACCTTTATTGTCATAGAACTTACGCACGAAAGTGTTGGTAGAGTCAATGGCATCAACTTTGATTATACGCATGATAGTTATAAGAGATATAGGCGTTAAATCTTCTGTAAGAATCTCTTCGAAAAGAGCAAAAAATGATAAATTTGCATAAATAAATCAAATTAATGTCAGAAAAGGAAAAAAACAGCGATCAACTTATTGCACATATTATTAAAGGGATTGAGGAAGTAAAGGGTAATGACATTGATATCCTTGATCTTAGAGAAATTGAAAACACAGTTTGCGACTACTTTATAATCTGTAACGGTACTTCAAACACACAGGTTAACGCCATAGTCAATTCCATACAAAAAACGGTTAGTAAAGAATTAAAGGATAAACCCTGGCACATCGAAGGTAGCGAGAATGCCGAATGGGTGCTAATGGACTACGTCAACGTTGTTGTACATGTTTTCCAGAAGCATATCCGGGAATTTTACGATATTGAAAGCCTTTGGGGAGACGCGAAAATCACTTCTATCCAAACAAGTTATTAAATTTAATTTTTAGCAAGACATAATGGCGAATCAAAAAGCGAAGAAAAAACTCGATCCCAGAAAACCTAAATTCAGTGCTTACTGGATTTATGCTGCGATCATTATAATATTTCTTGGTCTCAATTTGTTCGGGAACGGCGGCTTCTCTGAACCTGCAAAAACAAACCCAGCAGAATTTAAAGAATATCTTAAAAACGGTGATGTAGAGAGAGTTGAGATCATCAACCGTAATCAAGCGCATGTGTTTCTTACTCAGGAAGCAAAAGAGAAAGAAATACACAAGAAAAACATCGATCCAGACCTGTTTTCGAGCGGAGATTCTCCGGTTTATTCCTTTCAGTTTGGTGATCTTCAGAATTTTGAAGACGACATCGATGAGATCAAAAACGAGAACAATTTAACGACGGTAGTTACTTACGATACGAGCAGCGATATTCTGGGCGATCTTTTCCTTACTCTCCTTCCATTCATCTTGATTATTGGTGTATGGATATTTATCATGAGAAAGATGAGCGCCGGAGGTGGTGGCGGAGCTGGTGGACAGATCTTCAACATAGGAAAGTCCAAAGCAAAATTATTCGATCAGAACACAGACGTTAAAACTTCTTTCAAAGATGTTGCAGGTCTTGAAGGTGCGAAGGAAGAAGTACAGGAAATTGTAGATTTTCTTAAGCAACCAGAGAAATATACAGCATTAGGAGGTAAAATTCCAAAGGGAGCTTTACTAGTAGGACCTCCTGGAACAGGAAAGACCTTATTAGCTAAAGCCGTTGCCGGTGAAGCGAAAGTTCCTTTCTTCTCTTTATCTGGTTCAGATTTCGTAGAAATGTTCGTGGGTGTTGGTGCTTCCAGGGTACGTGACCTATTCAAACAGGCTAAAGAAAAGTCTCCTTCTATTATTTTTATAGATGAGATCGATGCTATAGGTAGAGCAAGAGGTAAAAGCAATTTCTCCGGTTCTAATGACGAAAGAGAAAACACCTTGAACCAGCTTTTAACTGAAATGGATGGTTTTGGAACGAATACAAATGTTATCGTCATCGCTGCAACCAACCGTGCAGATGTTCTTGATAAAGCATTAATGCGTGCAGGGAGATTTGACAGACAGATCTATGTAGACCTTCCAGATTTAAACGAAAGAAAAGAAATATTCGAAGTTCATTTAGCTCCTTTAAAAAGAGTTGCAGATGAACTTGATACTGAATTTCTAGCTAAGCAGACCCCTGGATTCTCTGGAGCAGATATTGCGAATGTTTGTAACGAAGCGGCCTTAATCGCTGCTCGTAAAGGAAACAAAGCAGTAGGTAAACAGGATTTTCTGGATGCTGTTGATAGAATCGTAGGTGGTTTAGAGAAAAAGAATAAAATCATCACTCCTAGTGAGAAGAAAGCTATTGCATTCCACGAAGCTGGTCACGCAACAGTGAGCTGGATGTTAGAACATGCTGCCCCGCTGGTTAAAGTTACTATCGTCCCCCGTGGACAATCTCTTGGAGCTGCATGGTATTTACCGGAAGAACGTTTAATCGTTCGTCCAGAGCAAATGCTGGATGAAATGTGTGCTGCTCTTGGTGGTCGTGCCGCAGAGAAAGTTATTTTCAACAAAATTTCTACCGGAGCACTCAGTGATCTTGAAAAAGTTACAAAACAAGCGAGAGCAATGGTAACCATTTACGGTTTGAATGATGCTGTTGGAAATCTTACCTATTACGATAGTTCAGGACAGGGTGAATACAACTTTACAAAGCCATATAGTGAGAAAACTTCCGAATTAATTGATAAGGAAATTTCAAATCTTATTGAAGAACAATATAAACGTGCAATTGATCTTTTGGAACTTCACAAGGATAAGCTTTCTCAACTGGCCGATATTCTTCTTGACAAGGAAGTGATCTTTAAGGATGATCTTGAAAAGATCTTCGGAAAAAGACCTTACGAAAGAGAAGAGCCAATTGGAAAACCGGTTAAGGAAACCAACACACTTCCAGAGGGGAACGATGTTTCAAACGAAACTATTAGCTCCAATGATTCAGCTTCAAAACCGAATGATCAACTCGATCCCGATTCGGTTAATAAGTAGTGTAGAACTATAGCTAAAAAATCTGAAATTAAACAAGGGTTAATTTCAGATTTTTTAACTTTGATAAAATGTCTAAGAATCAGAACCCAATCCCATGAATCTATTCAAAAGGTTTCTTAATCCCAAGGCGAGAGCAGAGCAGGATCAGGACACACCTGAGAAAGCAGACCGCGGGAAATATATGCCAGAGGTAAAATTACCTACTGATGAGCGTTTTATGCTCAATTTTAAAAATAACGGGGGGAAATTCTTATACTGCATTGATGAAACTGAAGTACAGGAAGCTTTCGATAATATTCTCCTTGAAAACGATTGGTACGAAACAGAATGCTGTTGCTTTGATGATAACCTTAAGGAAAAGTTCAAAGGTTTCAACCTCGAATTCAATCATTCGGCAAAAGCAGAATTCTATCTTTCAACTTGTGAATTTCTTGTTGCCAACGATGGTTCGATTCTAATATCATCCAACCAGATCAAGGAAAGAAAACTTCACGACCTTCCTGCTAATTTCATCATCCTTTCGAGTACAAGTCAGCTAATTGACACTATAGGAGAAGGACTAAGAGGTATTAAATTTAAAAACAAGCAGCAAATCCCTTCAAACATTACTACTATAAAGAATTTTGAAACTCAAAAAGAAGGTGATTTCATGAGTTACGGAAGTAGTACGAAGAACTTATACTTGCTACTGCTGGAAGATCTGTAATTTATGAAGGAAACCATTATACGTACTGTATCAGGACTATTGTATACAGCC
The DNA here is from genome assembly GCF_048285865.1 of Christiangramia marina. Taxonomy (NCBI): domain Bacteria; kingdom Pseudomonadati; phylum Bacteroidota; class Flavobacteriia; order Flavobacteriales; family Flavobacteriaceae; genus Christiangramia; species Christiangramia marina. Next base: position 716,915 of record NZ_JBLVTK010000002.1, read on the forward strand.
ATTTTGGTTGCTTCGATACTCTCTTCAGAATTAATATTTATAATTCTTTTTTACCTATTGAGCCTGGTTTGCCTGGTTGAGATGCAAAAACTACTCCGACTCAAAAGCTACGCTTTGTTCATTTTACAGGCGGTACTGTTCTATCTATTTAGTTTTCTTAAGTTTAACCAGGATGCCACCGTAATGTTACTGTTCATTACGATTTTTGTGAACCTATTTCTGGTCAAGGATCTTATCATCGTTAAAAAAATTCCTGTTTTCGAAAAGAAGAAATATATCATCATTATCTTTTACCTTATTTCCTCTACGATCTTCCTCACTCTCATTCCTACGATAGAAGGTGTATTTATTCCGAAGCTGGTTATAGGAATATTCTTTTTGATATGGACCAACGATACTTTCGCATATCTTGTAGGTAAAAACTTCGGAAAACATAAGCTTTATGAAAAAATCAGTCCGAATAAAACGGTTGAAGGATTCCTAGGTGGACTCGTATTTAGCTGCCTTATGAGTTACGCGATATGGTACTATAGCCCGTTGTTTCCCACAACTCTCTCTGATTTCAGCAAGTTTAACACACCGCTCATATGGTTAGGAATGGCTATCATACTGAGCATTTTCGGTACATTAGGAGATTTAATCCAGTCAAAATTTAAGAGACAGGCTGGCGTAAAAGATAGCGGAAAATTGATGCCTGGTCACGGTGGATTGTTTGACAGGCTGGATAGTATTATATTTGCAAGCCCATTCGTCTATGCATATTTATATATATTGAATTATGTTTCATAAAGAAGGATACAAAATAATGATATTGACTGCGCTGATCCTAATTGCGATCAACGTGGTAACTTATAGCTTAATTGACCTTTACTGGTTGAAATTTGCCATCCTTGTAGCCTCAGTACTTTTCTTTTTATTGATCGTTCAGTTCTTCAGAAATCCCAAGAGACCTACAATTCATAACAACGAACATGTAGTTTCTCCTGTTGATGGGAAAGTTGTAGTAATTGAAGAGGTTTTTGAAAAGGAATACTTTAAAGATAAAAGATTACAGGTTTCAATTTTCATGTCGCCATTGAACGTGCATGTTACCCGTCACCCGGTGGGAGGAAAAGTGAAATTCAGCAAGTATCATCCTGGTAAATTTCTTGTCGCGTGGCATCCTAAATCCAGCGAAGAAAATGAAAGGACTACTGTCGTTGTAGAAAATGAGGTTGCTGGAGAAGTTCTATATAGACAAATTGCGGGAGCACTTGCTAAACGTATTGTAAATTATGCTGAAGAGGGAACTGAAGTAGTTCAGGGAAGTGATAGTGGCTTTATCAAATTTGGTAGCCGCGTAGATGTATTCTTACCTATTGGGACCAAGGTTAGGGTTGGAATTAATGACAAAGTAAAAGGCGGCGTGAGCGTAATTGCTGATGTTGTATCATAACCACACCATGGCAGAAGAAAATATGAAATTTCTTAAAGCCTATGAAATGGCCAGTAAGACTGAGGAACAGTTTCCTCCAGATGTTATGCTACATTTCTACGCACTTTACAAGCGTGCAACGGAAAGGAATGGTTTCTATATTCCACCAGGCAATCAGGGCGATCTAAGAAGCGCTTTTAAGATCAATGCTTTGGTACAGGTAAGAAAACTTAGCAAGAAGGAAGCAGAAGATAGATATATAGAACTGGTTGAAGAATATATAGGTAAGATCAACTAGTATAAAACAAAAAAAGAGGATCACATGATCCTCTTTTTTATTGCTTAATTTGTTTAAATCTAGCTCAAGTTTTTGAGACTGGCTTTCAACGCTTCGATTTTAGCTTCTGCATCTGCTTTTTTAGCCTTTTCTATAGCTACCACTTTTTCTGGCGCATTGTCTACAAATCTTTTGTTGGATAATTTCTTATCTACAGATTTCAGAAAACCTTCAGTATAACATAATTCCTCCTGGATCTTGGCCTTTTCAGCATCTACATCGATCGCGCCAACAATAGGTATATAGTATTCGTTGCTTCGTACTCTAAAGGACAAAGCACCTACAGCAGCTTCAGTTACGTAATTATAACTGGAGATATTACCCATTTTTGAAATAACAGAATCAAAGCTATTGCTGATATTCTCATTATTCATTGCCATTAATTCTATCTGATTTTTAAAGGCAATATTCTTGTCCTTTCTAATCTTTCTTACTCCTGCAATCACTTCAGAGGCATGCGCGAACTCCTTGATGATAGTTTCATCAAATGAAGTTTGTTCCGGCCATTTTGCAATGATCAATGCTTCTTCTGAAGATCTTTCAGTAATAGTTTGCCAGATCTCTTCAGAAACGAATGGCATAAATGGATGGAGTATTTTTAAGTTGTCCTCAAGTATTTCGATGATCTGGTTGTAAGTAACTGCATCTATTGGATCCCCGTAACCAGGTTTCACCATTTCAAGGAACCAGCTACAGTAATCATCCCATATTAACTTGTAAGTGGACATAAGCGCATCACTTATCCTGTATTTAGAATAATGGTCTTCGATCTCTCTAAGACTAAGCTGAAATTTTGCTTTATACCACTCGATCGCTTTCTTCGCAGTTTCTGGTTGCTCTATTTCTTCTGAAATCTCCCAGCCTTTTACGAGTCTGAAAGCATTCCATATTTTATTTGTAAAGGCACTACCCTGCTTACACAGATCTTCATCGAACATAAGGTCATTCCCGGCGGGAGAACTCAATAGCATTCCAACACGAACACCATCTGCCCCGTATTGCTCGATCAAACCAAGTGGATCTGGTGAATTACCTAAAGATTTAGACATCTTGCGACGCTGCTTATCCCTAACTATTCCGGTAAGATATACATTTTTAAAAGGTTTCTCTCCACGGTATTCATAACCTGCCATGATCATACGAGCTACCCAGAAGAATAAAATCTCAGGCGCTGTTACCAGGTCATTGGTAGGATAGTAATATTGAATCTCGTTGTTTTCCGGCTCCAGGATTCCGTTAAAGACACTCATAGGCCATAACCATGATGAGAACCATGTGTCCAAGGCATCTTTGTCCTGAGTAAGATCTTCAGCTTGTAGTGATTCATTCTGAGTAACTTTCCTGGCTTTCTCCAGTGCCAGTTCAGCAGTTTCAGCTACTACAAAATCCTCTTTTCCATTTCCGTAGAAAAAAGCAGGAATTTGCTGTCCCCACCACAACTGACGGGAAATATTCCAGTCCCGAACATTTTCCATCCAGTGCTTGTAAGTGTTCAAAAACTTTTCTGGCACCAAATTTATATCGTCTCCTACTACAGCTTTGATAGCAGGTTCTGCCATCTCTTTCATTTTCAGAAACCATTGATCGCTAAGTTTCGGTTCGATCACGGCACCTGTCCTTTCACTGGTTCCCACTTTATTAACGTGATCTTCCACTTTTGAAAGGTTACCAGAAAGCTCCAGCTCCTCTACAATCTCTGCACGAACAACGAAACGATCCTTTCCCTCATAATGTAAACCATAATTGTTCAGGGTGGCATCATCGTTCAGGATATCAATAACATCCAGATTATGCTTCTCACCCAGGTTCTTATCGTTCTCATCATGCGCAGGAGTAACTTTCAAACATCCTGTTCCAAATTCCATGTCCACATATTCATCCTCGATAATAGGAATAGTTCGATTGCAAATTGGTACGATCGCTTTCTTGCCACGAAGATGTGCAAAACGCTCGTCGTTAGGATTAATACAAATTGCGGTATCTCCAAGGATGGTTTCCGGCCTTGTCGTAGCAATGGTAAGATAATCATCGCTACCTTCTACTTTATATTTCAGATAGAAAAGCTTTCCATTACGCTCTTCATAATTCACTTCTTCGTCTGAAAGTGTTGTTTTTGCCTGAGGATCCCAGTTCACCATACGGTAACCACGGTAAATAAGACCTTTGTCATATAGATCTACAAAAACTTTGATCACTGAAGCAGACATGTTATCGTCCATTGTAAACTTAGTCCGCTGCCAGTCACAGGAAGCTCCAAGATGTTTCAATTGCTGTAGAATAATTCCACCATGCTTATGAGTCCAATCCCAGGCATGTTGTAGAAATTCATCACGGCTTAGGTCATTCTTATCAATACCTTCCTCCTTCAATTTGGCTACAACTTTAGCCTCTGTAGCGATGGAAGCATGATCTGTACCCGGCACCCAGCAAGCATTATAGCCCTTCAATCTCGCTCTACGAACCAGCACGTCCTGAATGGTATTGTTCAGCATGTGTCCCATATGAAGAACTCCCGTAACATTAGGTGGCGGGATCACTATCGTATAAGGTTCGCGTTCGTCTACTTCAGAGTGAAAGTAGTTATTCTTCATCCAGTAGTCATACCACTTATCCTCTACTTTTTTCGCATTGTATTGTGAAGCAATTGCCATTTCTTGGTCTGGTTTTTGAAATAATGGCAAAAGTAATTATTAATGAAGGATTATGAAAGCTGCTGAAATGATTAAAATTTTGAGAGTTAAGGCATTTCAGCTTATATTTACTAATCCGATTAAATAACTGAATTATGAGAAAATTGATTGCAATCGTAGTTTTCGTACTGGCAGGATTTGCTACTACCCAGGCGCAAAACTCGGCCAAATTCGAGTTCGAGTCTGAGACGATCGACTATGGTATTATAAAAAAAGGTAGCGATGGAGTACGTGTCTTCAAATTTAAGAATGTAGGAGACGAACCTTTGATCGTGGAAGATGTGAAATCCAGCTGTGGCTGTACGATTCCTAAGAAACCTGAAAAGGCGATCATGCCTGGCGAAATGGGTGAGATAGAAGTAAAGTATGACACTAAAAGAGTTGGACATATCAGGAAAACTGTTACGGTTTATTCGAATGCTGAAGAACCGATAAAAGCATTGAAAATAAAGGGTCAGATAACAGATGACACAGAAAGTTAAGCATAACTTCTTAAATTAAATACCTAGGCCTCCTTTACAGGAGGCTTTTTTATGCTGAAATTTAACTGCTTAAGCAGAATAATTCAGGATTGTTTATTCTTGATTCAGGCTTTATTTTTGCAATTTTGTAAACCTATAAAAGAACTATCATGCCGAAGATTTCAAATAAAGGGCAGCAAATGCCCGAATCACCTATAAGAAAATTAGTCCCTTATGCTGAAGCAGCCGCTGCAAAGGGTAAAATTATTTACCAGCTAAATATTGGCCAGCCTGATATCAAAACTCCTGAGGTAGCGCTTAATGCCGTGAAAAATCATGACATTGAAGTACTGTCTTACAGTCATTCTGCTGGATTTGAGAGTTATCGTGAAAAGCTCGCTTCCTATTACAAAAACACCTCTCTTCCTATTGAAAAGCAGGATATCATTATTACCACCGGAGGATCTGAAGCGCTTCTATTTACAATGGGAAGCATCACAGATCAGGGTGATGAAGTGATCATTCCAGAACCATTTTATGCGAACTATAATGGTTTCGCAACGGCTTCAGGAGTAACTATAAAACCAATTCAGTCCAAAATTGAAGATGGTTTTGCATTACCTCCTATTTCAGAATTTGAGAAACTGATTACTGAGAAAACTAAAGCTATACTTATATGTAATCCTGGCAATCCAACAGGATATCTATATACAAAAGAAGAAATTCAACAACTTGCCGATCTTGCACTAAAACACGACCTTTTTATTGTTTCAGACGAGGTTTATCGTGAATTCGCTTATGATGGTGTAAAACATCATTCAATTATGAGCATTCCTGAGCTGGCGAACCATGCGATCATGGTAGATTCAGTTTCAAAGAGATATAGCATGTGTGGAGCACGAATTGGTTGCTTGGTGTCTAAGAACACTGAAGTGATCACTACCGCCATGAAATTTGCTCAGGCAAGACTAAGCCCACCTACTTTCGCCCAAATTGCAAGTGAAGCTGCACTGGATACACCACAGAGCTATTTTGACGAGGTGATCGAGCAATATACTTTTAGAAGAGATCTACTTGTAAAAGGATTGGAAAAAATTGACGGTGTTAAGGTTGCAAACCCAAAAGGCGCTTTCTATTGTATCGCCGAGCTTCCTATCGATAATGCAGATGATTTTGCAAAATGGTTACTGGAAGATTTTGAAGATGACAATGAAACCATCATGGTTGCACCGGCAGCAGGATTCTACTCTACTCCTAATACCGGACTTAACCAGGTTAGAATCGCGTATGTATTGAAAAAAGAAAATCTTGAGCGTGCGCTGGTAATTCTTGAGAAAGCGTTAAAGCAGTATAACAATAAGGCTTAATGCGGGTTATTCGTAACTTTTCACTGAAGAATTACAATAGTTTCGGCATCGATGTTCGGGCAGATAAATTTGTATCGGTTTCAAGCATTGACGATCTGAGACGTCTTCTAAAAAAAAGTTATTCTTCCGAATTATTTATTCTTGGGGGAGGAAGCAACATGCTCCTTACTGAGGATGTTCATAAAACGGTAGTTCATATTGCGCTAAAGGGTATAGAGGTCGTATCAGAAAATGAAAATGAAGTAATTCTGGAAGTTGCTGCCGGAGAAAACTGGCATGAATTAGTACTTCATACTATAGAAAAAGGGTTCGGAGGATTAGAGAATCTATCTCTTATTCCTGGCAATGTAGGCACCTCTCCGATCCAGAATATTGGCGCATATGGAGTTGAACTTAAAGACAGCTTTGTAAGTTGTCATGCGATAAATATTCAAACACTTGAAGAGAAAGAGTTTACTCGTAAAGACTGCAATTTTGGATATCGAAATTCAGTTTTCAAGAATGAGTTGAAAGGTCTTTATATTATTACCTCTGTTCGTTTCAGGCTAACTAAAAAAGATCATCAGTTAAATCTGGATTATGGAGCAATTCGTAATGAACTGGAGAAATCGGGAATAAAAAACCCTGGAATCAAGGATATTTCGAATGCAGTTATCACTATTAGACGATCAAAATTACCCGATCCCAAGGAAATCGGAAATAGTGGTAGTTTCTTTAAAAATCCTGTGATCACCAGGAATCAATTTGAAGAATTACAGCGGGATCATCCTGATATACCTTCTTATCATGTATCTGATGATGAAACAAAGATTCCTGCTGGCTGGCTCATTGATCAATCGGGTCTGAAAGGTTACCGTAATGGAGATGCCGGTGTTCATAAAAACCAGGCATTGGTTCTGGTTAATTATGGTGAAGCTACTGGCGAAGAGATTTTAATGCTCGCTAAAATGATTCAGGATAAGGTTTCTCAGAAGTTTGGAGTTCCCCTTGAAGCTGAAGTCAATATTATTGAATAAAAAAGGAGCGCAAATGCGCTCCTTTTTTCTTTATAATTCGTTGTCGAATTAAGCTTTCTTCATCACTACTGCATCGATAATGTGAACAACTCCGTTAGAAGCATCAACATCAGCCTGTACTACAGTCGCTTTATTTCCATTCTCATCAGTAAGGATTACATTCTCACCTTCTAAAGATGCTGTAAGCTCTCCTCCACCAACGGTAGAAACTGCATAAGTTCCGTCATTATCCTGAATCATTTTAACAAGATCTGCAGCCATAACTTCTCCTTCAACTACATGGTATTTCAAAACACCAGCTAGTTTATCTTTATTCTCTTCCATCATCAGGCTTTCTAGTGTTGCCTGATCTACTTTAGAGAATGCAGCGTTATTAGGTGCGAATACAGTAAAAGGACCTTCTTCTGTCTTCATCATTTCTGCTAAATCAGCAGCTTGTAGAGCAGATACTAGTGTACTTAAAGTATCGGTAGCCATAGCTTTTGATGCGATGCTGTTGGATTGCATTTCCTGCATTTCCTTTTCAGCTTGCATTTCAGCCTCTCTTTCTTCAGCTTCCATTTGCTCCATTTTCTCTTTTTCTTCCTGCTCTTTTTTATTACCATCTTCACAAGAAGTGAAAACGACTGCTGAAAGTGCAAGAGTTGTAAATAACATTTTAAATTTCATATTGTAGTTTTTTTCGTGGTTAACGCTGCAAGATATCTCTGAATTAACTGATAGCGCTACTTATTCGATTAAAGTTTAGTTAAATATTGTAAACGATATACTAATGATACGACCAATTTTCAGTTGCCTGTTTTTATTATTATTTTTGCAACAGAATCCAAAGTCTATGAAACTATTTATAATCAGTTTAGTCCTGCTAGGTCTTGCATTTGCAGGAATTGCAATTAAAATCTGGGGTAAAAAAGATGGAAAGTTCGCTGGTACCTGCGCGAGCCAGAATCCATACCTTAATAAATCTGGTGAACCATGTAGTTTCTGTGGTAAGTTGCCGGATGAAATGGAAAATTGTTCAGATACCGCCAAGACTACCTAGATTAAATGGAGATAATTTTATTTGGCCTGTTTATACTCACCGGTATAATCAATATCCTCTATAACTTAAGTTTTTTTTCATTTACATCTGCTTCTTCGGAAAAGTCACAAGCTTTAAATCTTCCCGTTTCAGTAATTGTTTGTGCAAAGAATGAAGAAGAGAACCTTCAGAACTTTATACCAGGAATTCTTGAACAGAATCATCCAGATTTTGAACTTATCCTTATTAATGATGCTTCCGCAGATAATAGTCTGGAAGTAATGGAGCATTTTCAGAATATAGATCCAAGATTAAAAATTGTAAATGTGCAGAATATTGAAGCATTCTGGGCGAATAAAAAATATGCCCTTACGCTGGGTATTAAAAAAGCTTCGAACAAATACTTATTATTTACAGATGCCGATTGTGTTCCTCAATCTAAGGACTGGATCACAGAAATGACAAACCATTTTACAACCAAGGAGATCGTTCTTGGATATGGTGGCTACTTCAAACAAAAGAAATCACTGCTCAATAAGTTAATTAGATTCGAGACACTTTTAACAGCTATTCAGTATTTCAGTTATGCAAAATTAGGAATACCTTATATGGGCGTTGGTCGTAATTTAGCATATACCTCTGAGAGGTTTTATGAATTGAAAGGCTTTGCGAGTCATTTACACATAAAATCTGGCGACGATGATCTATTCGTTAATGAAGCTGCGAATCATGAAAATACCGCCATCTGTTTTTCTGAAAATTCAATCACACGAAGTGTTCCCAAAAAAAGTTTTTCAGAATGGACAAAACAGAAACGCAGACACGTTTCTACTGCTAAACAATACCAACAGAAACACCGGGTTCTGCTTGGCGTATATTACTCGGCAAGATTACTTTTCTGGCTACTTTTTATTCTACTTTCAATCCTTCAGATCTACCCTATCGTGGTACTATCGATTCTTTTTATAAAGTTGATCTTTGACGGAATTGTCTATTATAATGCTGCGGAAAAGCTAGATGAGAAGGACGTGATCTGGTTCTATCCATTTTTAGATATATTTTTAATATTTTTCCAATTAGCTATATTTAGCTCCAATCTCATTTCAAAACCAGGACAGTGGAAGTAAACCCCAGTCAGCTCTCTGAGAAAATCAGTGAAGCCAAGAAAGGAAGTCAGTCGGCATTCAATTACCTGGTAGACAGGTTCTGGGGAGATGTTTATGGTTTTCAGCTTAAAAAGACCCAGAATGAGTATGAAGCTGAAGATATCACGATTCAAACCTTTTCCAAAGCCTTTAATCGTATAGAGACTTTTGATGATAATTATTCCTTCGCCACCTGGCTTATTGCGATCTCCAAGAATATCCATATAGATCAAATAAGGAAGAAAAAAGCTTCTATTAGATCTAAAACTTCCATGCAGGATGAAGACCAGGTCTACCAGATAGCAGATGATACTCCGGGAATTGAGGATAAGCTTATCAAGGAGCAAAATCTAGAGCAATTACTTTTTGACATTAAGCAATTGAAACCTCATTACCAGGAAGTCATCAATCTTAGATTCTTTCAGGAGAAATCATATAAAGAAATCGCAGAATTTCTGGACGAACCCATGAACAATATTAAGGTAAAACTGCTGCGTGCCAAGAAGTTACTCGCCGCTATTATTGAAAGCCGAAAGAGCTAAGTAAGGATTAGAATCGGCGGGAGTCTAATTTATGCAGTTCAGCTTATTATTGTATCTTTGAAACAGAGATTTATTGCTATGAATACAGACGTTGCTCCAGTAAAAACCAAAACACAAAGAACTCCAAAACCAAAGTGGTTACGAGTGAAACTTCCTACCGGTAAGAAATATACCGAGTTAAGAAGCCTCGTTGATAAATACGATCTACATACTATTTGCACCTCTGGTAGTTGCCCGAATATGGGTGAATGCTGGAGTGAAGGGACCGCCACTTTTATGATCCTTGGGAATGTATGTACAAGGTCCTGTGGATTTTGTGGTGTTAAAACCGGTCGACCAGATACTGTAGACTGGGATGAACCTGAAAAGGTTGCCAGATCTATCAAGATCATGGGGATCAAGCATGCGGTAGTGACCAGCGTGGACCGTGATGATCTTAAGGATATGGGTTCAATTATCTGGGCAGAGACTGTCAAAGCGATTCGAAGAATGAATCCTGAAACTACACTGGAAACTTTAATTCCCGATTTTCAGGGAAATGAACGTAACATAGATCGTATTATCGAAGTAAGCCCTGAAGTAGTTTCCCACAACATGGAAACCGTTAAGCGTCTTACCAGAGAAGTTCGTATACAAGCGAAATACGACCGAAGCCTTGCAGTTCTAAAGTATCTTAAGGATAATGGAATTCGAAGAACCAAATCGGGAATCATGCTAGGACTTGGCGAAAAGGAAGAAGAAGTATTTCAGACTCTTAGAGATCTACGCGGTGCAGGTGTTGATGTCGTGACTATTGGACAGTATCTTCAACCAAGTAAAAAGCATTTGCCTGTAAAGCAATTTATCACCCCAGATCAATTCAAGCGTTACGAAGAATACGGTCTCGAACTAGGTTTTAGACATGTTGAAAGTAGTGCCCTGGTAAGATCTTCTTATAAGGCTCAAAAGCATATAAATTAAGGAGTTTACATGGCGGGTCCTGTAAAAATTGCCATTAACGGCTTTGGCCGGATTGGCAGAAACCTATTCCGACTTTTGCTAAGTCATCCCGAGATAGAGGTTGTTGCTGTCAATGATATTCATGAAGCCGGCAGTCTCGCACATTTGCTGAGGTATGATAGCATCCACGGAAGAATATTCAATGATATTTCTGCGAGCGACAGTGAAATAATTGTTGACGGTCGCTCTATTCCTTTGCTAAATTTCGAAAAACCCGCAGATATTCCCTGGAATAGTTTTGGAGCGGAAATGGTAGTAGAATGCAGCGGAAAATTCAAAACTACTGAAGCTCTGTTAACTCATCTGAAGGATGGGGTAAAGAAGGTGATACTTTCGGTTCCACCAGTAGACGATGAAATTAAGATGATCGTACTTGGGGTAAACGAACATATACTTACGGGCGACGAGAAGATCATCTCGAACGCTTCCTGTACGACTAATAATGCAGCCCCTATGCTAAAGGTGGTCCATGATCGCTTAAAAGTTACTCAGGCTTATATAACAACCGTTCACTCCTATACATCAGATCAGAGCTTACATGATAAACCTCATAAGGATCTAAGGAGAAGTCGGGCAGCAGCACAATCTATCATACCAACTACCACCGGAGCGGCGAAGGCCTTAACAGGAATTTTCCCTGACCTTAGTGAGGTCATAGGTGGATGCGGAATTAGAGTTCCTGTTCCTAATGGATCTCTTACAGACATGACACTTAATGTTGAAAAATCAACGAGCATTGAAGAAGTAAACCAACTTTTCAAGAATGCTGCAGAAAATGAGATGTCTGGAATTCTGGAGTATACTGAAGACCCTATAGTTTCTGTAGATATCCTTGATAATAAATATAGCTGCATTTTTGACGCTGGAATGACTTCAGTCATCGATGGTACGCTCATCAAGTTAATAGGATGGTATGACAACGAAATTGGCTACTCTAATCGTCTTATCGATTTAATTTCACTTGTTAACGATAAATAGCTATATTTAACAACTTATTAAAGCTGCTAGCTATTTTTCCATAATGAAAAACTTCAAGCGTTTCATCCTTTTAGTATGTTGCTTCGCCATCTTTGGATTCCAGGAGTCCACGATCGATGAAGAAAACCCAAAACCTGAACAGATCAAAGAACTGTTGAATGAAGCCGAGGTTTCTATCAATACCATGAATTTTGACAAAGCCCAGGAACAACTAGATCTGTCACTTAAATTATCAAAACGTATAAACGCTAAGAGTTACATCGCGCTTACCAGTACGATTCTAAGTCGTATGTATCATGTAAGGCACGAATATGATAAAGGTATAACGCAGTTGGATAGAGCTATGTCCATTCAAAGAGAGATCAATGATGACGCAGGCCTTAATTATTCTTATGTACTTTATTCCAAAATACTTACATCCAAAAAAGAATTTGATCGAGCTTTAAACTACCTTGTGCTTGCAGAAAAATACTATACTCAGCAAGACAACCGGGAACAACTAGGAATTATTGCCCTGAATAGAGCCGTAATTTATTTTGCTGATAATAATACAAAGCCCAGAGCACTGACCGAATTAAGAAACGCAGAAATCTATCTCAGTGATTCAGACAATCAATATGAAAAAACCCGGTTAAACTATTTTATGGCTCGCGCATTTCAATACGATGGAAACTACGAACGAGCAGAGCAGTCAGCTAAAAAATCGCTTGAAATATCAAAAGCAGCAGGTTATACGGGTATGGTCATGTATAGCTACAATTTGCTAAGTGAAATTGCTCAGGAAAGAGGGAACTATGCCAGCGCACTCGAATTACTTCAACAGGGTAATAAGATAAGAGAAACTATTTTCGATGTTAATAAGGAAGCTCTTGCAACTGAAGCGAATGCCAGACTTGGTAATTCTGCTTTGAAATCTACGGTAGATCAGCTAACGGCCCAGCAGGCGGAAAATGAAAGGACGCTAAAAGTTAACAAACTAACTACAATACTTAGTGTAGCTCTTATTACAATTCTCTCGCTGCTAACATTGAGTTTATATAAAAACAACAATCTTCGTGCTAGAGCGAACGAGTTACTTCAAAAGAAGAATTCAGAATTGATACTGGCTAAGGAAAATGCTGAGAAAGCTTCTCTGGCAAAAGCTCAATTCTTAACTACCATAACACACGAGCTGAGAACACCTTTATATGCGGTGACAGGACTAACCCATTTACTGTTAGAAGAAAGCCCTACAGAAAGTCAGAAAGAGCATCTAAATTCATTGAAATTTTCAGGTGAATATCTCCTTTCCCTCATCAATAATATACTCGACCTCAATAAGCTCGAAGCGAACAAAGTGGAGATCGTTAAGACTAACTTTGATCTCGAAAAGCGTATTTCAGATGTATTGATTGCGTTAAAGAATTCCGCAGATGACAGGAATACGAAATTACATTTCTCCTATGATAAGGACATTCCAGCTAAACTAATTGGAGACCCTCTAAAAGTCTCTCAAATTCTCATTAATCTTATTGGTAACTCTATCAAGTTTACGGAAGATGGAGATATCTGGATCGCGGTAAATAAAACCCGCCAGGATGGGAAGTTTGTTTCACTTCTGTTTGAGATAAAGGATAATGGTGAAGGAATTGGTAAAGAGAAGCAAAAGGCAATTTTCGAAAACTTTACACAAGGTTCTACCCAGATCAACAGAAAATTTGGAGGAACGGGACTTGGTTTATCCATTGTCAAAAACCTTCTAAGTCTTCTTAATTCTGAAATTGAACTGGAGAGCGATCTTGGGAAAGGTTCCACTTTCACTTTTGAATTGCAATTTGAAGCTGAAACTCTGGAAACTAAACCAGCTGAACCAGTATCACCATCTAAAGATATCGTTCTTACTAACGATATTATGAAGGATAAAAATATCCTTATCGTTGAAGATAATAAGATCAATCAAATGATCACACGCAAGATCCTTGAGAAGAACAAAGTGATCTGTGATGTCGCAGACAATGGTACTATTGCGATCGAGAAAGTTCAAAATAATGAATTTGATCTTATCCTTATGGATATTCATATGCCTGGAATCTCAGGAATAGAAGCTACCATAGAAATTAGAAAGTTCAATCCTGACATACCGATCATTGCGTTAACCGCAGTAACTCTAGATGATAATCTAGACGAATTTTACATGAACGGTTTCAATGATATTATCCCCAAACCTTATAAGACAGAAGAGTTCTTCCACAAGATCAATAAGTATCTAGCTGCCAGAGAAACAACAGTTTAGAAAAATGGCACAGCCTTTGTAAAGTAAATGCTAGTAAAATTATATTGAAGACAACAAACACATATAATTTGAATTAGCCGAGATAAAATGAGGTGCTTCGCACCTCATTTTTTTTGTGCGTAACTCAAAATTAGTTCATTAAACTTTTCAGCATCAGAAATTATTTTGGTTTGAATAGGTAGGTAATAAAGCTTCCTGGCAAGTTTTGTACTTTTCAAACGCATGTAATCTTTTTCTGTGGTAAGTATACTCCCGAAGGTGTTCAGGTTTTCGATTTCATCTGTTGAAAAATTATGATGATCTGAAAACTTAAAATGTTTTAGTTCAATATCCATTTCAGCGAGGTATGAAATCATTGGAACGGGATTGGCAATTCCCGTAACAAGCACGAAATCTTTCTGTTCGATATCCTTCAGTAGCTTAGATTCTTTCTCTGCGAAGATCATTTCAGAATATATGATACTACTGAAGAAAACCGGTCCTTTAAAATATGCCTTGATCTTTGACCGAGTTTCTTCCTGTTTAGTTTCATCAAGATTCTGCGGACATTTGGTTACCACCACTATATTGGCTCTACTGGCGCCCTGACGTGACTCTCGGAGATTTCCAGCTGGGAGTACAAAGTCTTCTGTAAAAAGGTCGGTATAAGAGGTAAGTAGAATATACAACCCAGCCTCCACTTTTCGATGTTGAAACGCATCATCCAGCAAAATAAGTTTGGAACCGGACTTCTTTAACCTGTTGATTCCTTCTACCCTATTGGCATCTACAGCTACCGTGATCTCTGGGAATTTTTTCTTAAACTGAAGAGGCTCATCCCCACTCTTACTCGCAGTGTCGTTGATTTCCACAATCTGGAACCCTGAACTCTCACGTTTGTAACCTCTACTTAATGTCGCAAGCTTAACATCCTTCGAAAGCAGATGAATAAGATATTCGATCATGGGAGATTTTCCGGTGCCTCCCATATTTAAATTTCCAACGGCGATTACAGGAATATCAAATTTCAAGGAATTAAAAAATCCCTGATCATATAATTGATTTCGAACTCCAGTCACAGTTTTGTAGACTACGGAAAAAGGTAAAAGCAATTTTCTGGGATTCGGCATAAACGCTTAATATAATTATCTTTGAGTCTGAAGTCTAAGAATTACGCAGACAATTTAATTTCCAGGCTTCTGGCAAAATTATCAAAATATGCTTATTAAAGAAGTAATTACTATAATAGAAGAATTTGCACCGCTTGATTATGCTGAAGATTTCGACAACGTAGGTTTGCTGGTAGGAAACGCTTCCGAAGAAGTGAAAGGAGCACTTATAACTTTGGATACTTTGGAGTCTACCGTAGATGAAGCAATAGCTAAAAACTGCAACCTGATCATAAGCTTTCATCCAATCATATTTTCAGGTTTAAAAAAGCTAACCGGTAAAAATTATGTGGAGCGTACCGTTCTTAAAGCAATTAAGAATGATATTGCGATTTATGCGATTCACACTGCTTTAGACAATCAGCACAAAGGTGTCAACGATATGATCGCTGAAAAGCTGGGACTTGTGAACAGGCAGATCCTGATCCCTCGAAGCGATAGCATCAAAAAACTGCAAACCTATGTTCCGGTTTCAAATGCTGCTAAAGTGAGAGAAGCTTTATTCCAGGCGGGTGCAGGTAATATTGGAAATTACGATAATTGCAGTTTTAATGTTCAAGGCTTCGGAAGCTTCAAAGGAAACGAAGATTCAAATCCCGTAGTTGGTGAAAAAGGCACAATTCATTTTGAGGATGAGATGCAAATTGGGATAACCTATAAGAAACACCTCGAATCCAAAATATTGAAAGCTTTGTTTCAAAGTCATCCTTATGAGGAAGTTGCCTATGAGATTCATAGTCTTGAAAACAGGAACCAGCAGCTAGGAATGGGCATGATCGGGGAACTCGAAACTCTTGTAGATGGGAAAAGCTTCTTAACTCAAGTTCAGGAAGCATTTAATAGCAATGGAATTCGTCATTCTGAAATACTTAAATCACCTATTAAAAAAGTTGCTGTTCTGGGAGGTAGCGGAGCCTTTGCCATCGAGAATGCAAAAAGTGCTGGTGCAGATATATTCATCACGGCAGATCTAAAATATCATGATTACTACAAAGCTGAGCAAAAGTTGGTCGTTGCAGATATTGGACACTATGAAAGTGAACAGTTTACAAAAAATTTACTATATTCTTTTCTTAGCAAAAAAATTAGTAGTTTTGCACTTATTTTAGCAGATACAAATACCAATCCAATACATTACTTATAATATGGCGAAAAAAAACGATGTTACTGTAGAAGAGAAGTTAAGATCCCTGTACGATCTTCAGTTGGTGGATTCACGAATTGATGAGATTAGAAATGTACGTGGAGAACTTCCTCTTGAAGTTGAAGATCTTGAAGATGAAGTAGCAGGTTTGAACAGACGCCTGGAAAAACTGGATGCGGATATCGAAGTGATTGATAATGATATCAAGAACAAGAAGAACCAGATAGAGGAGTCTAAGACGACGATAAAAAAATATTCTGAGCAACAAAAGAATGTTCGAAATAACCGTGAATTCAATGCTTTAAGTAAAGAAGTTGAATTCCAGGAACTTGAAATAGAGCTTTCAGAGAAGCATATTAATGAGTACAAGGCGAAGATCGAGCAGAAAAAAGAAGTTATTGCTCAAACAAAAGAGAAATTAGCTGAAAGAGAAGCTCACCTTAAGCATAAGAAAAGTGAACTTGACGAAATTTTGAAGGAAACTGAGAAAGAAGAGCAAGCACTAATAGACAAGTCTAAAGAATACGAGAAGAACATTGAAGACAGGCTTGTTACTGCTTACAAAAGAATTCGTACAAACGTAAAGAATGGTTTAGCAGTGGTTCCTGTGGAAAGAGGAGCATCTGGAGGATCTTTCTTTACTATTCCTCCACAGGTGATCATGGAAATTGCTGGTCGTAAAAAGATCATCACAGATGAGCACAGTGGTAGAATTCTGGTAGACGAAGAACTAGCTAAAGAAGAGCAGGAAAAAATGGAATCAATGTTCAAGAAGTTCTAATACTTCTTAAGCAACACTTTAAACTGCCTGGAGAATAACAGTAAGATCTTAGGATCTGAAGCAAAAGTTTTTCAGGCAGTTTTTTTTATGCCTAATTTTTAAGCCACTCTCCTATTCACACGGGCTCTGGATTAACATTCATTTTACAATTTTCAGTGAATTATAGTCTAACTTTAACCCGTTATGAAACTACTCACTGCATTTAAAACCTGTACCATCTGTCTGGCTATATTAATTATGACAGGATGTAAGGATTCTGCTAATTCTGAAAATGAGAGTAAGGTAGAAGATACCATTACTACTCAGAAAACTGGTTTTAAAGATTTGAACGAACAAAGTTCAGATCAATCTGAAGAACTTAAGACCAAAGACACCACAACTACACCAGAAGAAAAGAACACAGGTTACTCTGGAACTTATACCAATCTCGCGTTTGCTGAAGATACTAACTGCGAATGCTACTGCCTGGAAATCGAAGCTGGAAAAAGTTCAGAACTTTGCCTGAAGCCCGGTGAATTATATATGGAAGCCGACTTTAAAAAAGTAGGTAATGAAATTCATGTTTTCTACAAAGGAGCTTCACTAAAAAGTGAAGAGAATGATCTTCCGTGGAATGATCTCGATACTGGCACAGCGGTTGCTACATTTAGCAAAGTAAGTGCAAACGAATACAAACTTGACTGGAAGGGTTTTCAAATCGATGGTAAGACTGCCGTGGAATATGCATTATTAGGCAAGAAAACTCTTGAAGGAACTTATAAACTTAAATAACATGAAGCTATTATTTATTAATTTCATAAGCCTTGTACTTCTGGGTTGCGGAAATCAAAACACACAACAATCTGTTACCAAACCTGAAATTGCAAATGCTACTCCGGTAGAAGTTGAGATGCAGGATGGGATGAAAAAGGCCTATTTCGCCAGCGGTTGTTTCTGGTGCGTTGAAGCTATCTATGAAAGTATTGAAGGAGTAGATGAAGTAATAAGCGGTTACGCTGGTGGGCATACCAAGAATCCCACCTATGAAGAAAGCAATACTGGAAGAACAGGTCATGCAGAGGCAGTAGAGGTAATTTATGATCCTGAAGTTGTAGATTTCAAAACTTTGGTTCAGGTATTCTTTGGTTCTCAAAACCCAACGCAGGTGAATGGCCAGGGACCAGATAATGGTTCACAATACCGTTCGATCGTATTCTTTCAGACAGAAGAACAGAAAAATATTATAAATGAAGTGAAAACTGAAGTTGCTAAAGACTACCAGAAACCACTTGCTGCAGAAATACTGCCTTTTCAGAAATTTTGGGTAGCTGAAGATTACCATCAAAATTACGAAGCAAATAATCCTCAAAATCCATACATTCAGAATGTGTCAATTCCAAGACTGAATCGATTTAAGGAAAAGTTCCCGGACATTCTTAAGAAGGATGCACATTAAAATAAAAGCTGCCAGATGGCAGCTTTTATTTATTTATTGAGTAAATCTTTGATCTTAAGTTCTACTTCTTCAGAATCCCAGGTTTCTTCAATTCCAGGGATTTTCATGACTTCATCCATGATTCCTCTCTGGTAATCTCCAATATCCAGCGCATCTGAATACGCTTTGTCTGAAAATGTGACCCGTGAGTACAAAGGCACCCATAATTCAGGATATTTCTGAGCGAACTTCTTTTCTATTTTCTTCCGCAGTAAAAAAGATGGATCGGCTGTTTTACTACTCATCTCAACAAAATTGCGGTAGCTCAATTCTGCGATCGCATCTGTATTAGGTTTTCGTTCTCTTTGATATTCTTCGAAGATAATTTCCCAATTATCCCCGTGTTGATTCATTTTTTCATTTAAAACAGAAATGTCTTCAAATCCCGCATTCATTCCCTGCCCGTAAAATGGAACAATTGCATGAGCAGAATCTCCTACCAGAGTGATCTTATCAAAATAAGACCACGGATAACATTTGATCGTTACCATTGCACTTGTAGGATTTTTAAAAAAGTCTCGCTTTAAATTCGATATTTCATCTTTAATATCAGGAAAATACTGCTCAAAAAACTGGTCTGCCTGCTGTTCTGTTTGAATGCTTTCAAAAGAAACATCTCCTTCAAAAGGCATGAAAAGCGTACAGGTAAAACTTCCATCCAGATTAGGCATTGCGATCAACATAAAATTACCTCGAGGCCAGATATGGAAAGAAGCATTATCCAGTTTATGGGATCCATCGGCATTCGCAGGAATTGTAAGCTCTTTATATCCTACATCAATAAAATGCTGGGAATAATTGAACCTGCTTTGTCTTTGCATCTTATGACGGGTTCTTGAAAACGCGCCATCTGCTCCAAAAATAAGATCGAACTTATATTCTTTCCAGACGCTCTTTTCAGATTCGCCTGTATACAACTTAGCATTTGGCAGATCCACATCCCAAATCTTCTCTTCGAACCTGAATTTAGCACCAGCTTCTTCCGCAAGATCTATCATCTTACGATTAAGGATACCTCTGGAAATGGAATAGATCGCTTCCCCGTCTTCTCCGTACTTCTGGAAGTAAACTGGTTTGTCGTCTACATGCATCGCCCGTTTATCCAGCGGTAACGCCAACTCCCTGATCTCATCCTCTATTCCAGCCTCTCTTAAAGCTTTCCAGCCGCGATTAGACATGGCCAGGTTTATAGATCTTCCGGAAAATTCTACCAGACGAACATCGGGACGTCTATCGAAAATGGTGACTTTATGACCTTGTTTTCTAAGAAAAATGGCTAATAGAGATCCCACCAGTCCGGATCCTACAATAGCTACTTCTTTTTGATTTTGCATGAAGTATAAACTAATTCCTGGCAAGTAAAATGCTCTCCAGAAATATATTAATTAGAATCACGAAATTACTCAATAATATTCAATTCACTGGCAGTCCCATCGACTTAGAGACTCTTTCCGCTACCTCTTTTTTGATTTACCAGTTCATTAACACCCCGAAAACCCTGAAACTGGTAATTTTAAGAAAAATTGAATTATGACTATGGAAAAACAAGCTTTACTACAATCCTACCAGATGGGAGACCTGAATTTAAAAAACCGGGTGATCATGGCGCCAATGACCAGAAGCCGTGCCGAGAATGATGCAAATGCTCCTACAGATATGCATGTAACCTATTACACTCAACGTGCAGGTGCCGGATTAATTATTTCTGAAGGTTCACAGGTATCTTCCCGGGCTGTTGGATATATAAATACTGCGGGAATACATTCGCAGGAACAGGTTGAAGGATGGAAGAAAGTTACCGAAGCAGTTCATAAGGATGGTGGAAAAATCTTTATTCAGCTATGGCATGTTGGTAGAATTTCACACCCTAAATTCCATAATGGAGACAAGCCACTTGCTCCCAGTGCTATAAATCCAAATGCAGACGTGTACACACCCGATGGTCAGGAAAAAACCGTTGATCCAAAAGCAATGAGTATTCAGGAGATCCAGGAAACTGTGCAGGAGTTTAAATCTGCTGCTCAGAATGCTAAAGATGCCGGTTTTGATGGAGTAGAAATTCACTCTTCCAATGGATATCTCATACACCAGTTCTTCAATAAAAATTCTAATCAGCGTACCGATGAATATGGAGGTAGCATTCCAAACAGGGCAAGATTCTTTTTTGAAGTTCTGGATGCCATCAATGAAGTGTGGCCAGAAAACAGAATTGGTTGTAGATTCAATCCCTCTCTGCATAAGATCTTCGGAATTGTAGCTTCAGAAGAAAGCATTGAGACCTTTGATTATATTATGGAAAAACTAAATGCTTATGATCTGGCTTATGTTCACCTTTCAGAACCATTCTCAGATGTGAGCGACGTGCCTTACCTTATAACTGATATTGCGAAACACTATCGAAAGATCTACAAAGGAACTTTAATGATCAATGCCGGTTTTGACAGAGAATCTGGAAACAAAGTTATAGAAGATGGAGATGCAGATCTTGTAAGTTATGCAAAATGGTATATTTCCAATCCAGATCTTGTTGAGAGATTTGAAAATAAATGGCCATTGGCTGAGTATAATGAGGATACTTTCTATACACCTGGGAAGGAAGGGTACATAGATTACCCTGCTTACGAGAAGCAACGTGAATCCTAATTTTTTGATAAAGCTGTTCTAAAAGCTGTTAACTGGTAATGCTTCATAAAGGCGAGGTGGTATATTAGATAAACTAAATTTATTATTATGGATCAGGAAAAACTAGACCACATGAGGTCTACATTGAACAAACTGGAGGATATCAAGAATACTCAAAGCAGTATAATCGATAAAATTAACCATGTGATCACAGATTTGTTCCAGCATCCAGACAAGAACCTGGAGAAGGTTATGGAAGATGCTCACCAAAAAGCGTCAGACAACATAGATGCAGTAAGAGAAGCAATGGAAGAATATGAGATGGCCATCAACAAGATGGAAAATCAGAGTTAATTTAAAAATCCATTAACAGCTTTATAGTAAAGCATTCAATAACTTGAGGTCAGTCTAAAAAACTGACCTTTTTTTATGAAACATATCAAAGCCTCAGACATTGAGGAAATGGAAAAAATCTACCGCCTGAACCTTGTAAATAGTTGTACAGGATATAAATCTGCAAACCTCATTGCTACCAGATCTAAATCTGGAAATCCCAATGTAGCCGTATTTAGCTCGGTGACTCATATTGGCAGCAACCCGGCAATGCTTGGTTTTGTGACCAGGCCACTGAGTGTTGCTCGAAATACCTATAATAATATTCGAGAGACGGAATACTTTACGGTCAATCATATTCAGGATAAAATGATCGAGCAAGCTCATCAAACTGCAGCGAAGTATGATGAAGAGATTTCAGAATTCAACAAAACAGGTCTGGATGAGGAATATCTTGATGGATTCCATGCTCCCTACGTGCAGCAATCTGAAGTAAAGCTGGGCTGCAAATTCGTGAATGAATACCATATCAAAGAAAATGACACCGTACTTGTCGTTGCGTCTATTGAACACATATATTTTGATGAAGGCATTCAAATGCCTGATGGCTGGCTGAGGTTAGATGACGCTGGTACAGTAGCTGTAAATGGTCTTGATGGCTATTCCCTCCCAAGTCTGCTTGACAGATTTCATTACGCCCGCCCAGGACAGGAAGTAAGATCTTTCTTTAGTAAAGATAGCGAATAAAACGATTAAGAAATCTGATTTGCCCCAAAAGATCTGTCCGGTTTGCGAACGTCCTTTCTCGTGGCGTAAAAAGTGGGAAAAAGACTGGGAACAGGTGCGCTATTGCAGTGATAAATGCAGAAAAAATAAGAAATGAGTACAGGATTAATATGGTTTAGAAATGATCTTAGAACCCAGGATCATGAAGGAATAGCAACTGCTACAAGCAATCACGACAGAGTTATCGCTGTATACTGTTTCGATCCCAGACATTATGAAGAACTGGACATAGGCTTTCGAAAAACCGGAAAATTCAGGGC
Organism: Christiangramia marina; assembly: GCF_048285865.1. Classification (NCBI taxonomy): domain Bacteria; kingdom Pseudomonadati; phylum Bacteroidota; class Flavobacteriia; order Flavobacteriales; family Flavobacteriaceae; genus Christiangramia; species Christiangramia marina. The sequence goes on from NZ_JBLVTK010000002.1 coordinate 739,705, forward strand.
AAAATTTCTGATAGAAACTATTCATCAACTGCGGAATAATCTTCGGAAGTTACATATTCCACTGTTGGTTTTTCAGAATAAGCCGGAAGTCAAAATCGCTGAACTTACAAAAGAGCATCAGACAGACACCATTTACTTTCAGAAAGAGTGGACAGATGAAGAGAAGAAAGTTGAAAGAAATCTGAAGGAAGCTATTCCTGATGTTAAATTCAAAGATCATTATCAGCAGTTTTTTTTTCATCCTGACGATATCCCCTATGATTCCTTTAATGATATTCCAAAGGTATTTACTGAATTCAGAAAAAAATGTGAGAAGAAAACAGAAGTCAGAGAACTACTTAGCAACTCGAAAATTGAAGAATTTGAATTCGTTAATGATACTGAAATACCGAGTTTAGAGGACCTTGATTTTACCGAATTTAAAACCGACGAGCGATCTGCTTTTCCATTTCACGGTGGAGAAGATGAAGCATTAAAAAGAGTGGAACAATACTTCTTTGAACAGAGGAACCTGGAAACTTACAAGGAAACAAGAAATGGTTTAATTGGTACAGATTATAGTTCCAAGCTTTCTGCTTGGTTAGCCAATGGAAGCATCTCACCAAGACAGATCTATTTCAAGGTCAAACAATATGAAAAAGAAATAATAAGCAATCAGAGTACATACTGGCTTATCTTTGAATTAATATGGCGCGACTTCTTCAAGTATATCTCACTTAAGCATGGGAACGAGATCTTCCAATTAGAAGGAATTCGAGGAAAATCTCACGACTGGAATGATGATCATGAAGCTTTTAGAAACTGGATAGATGGAAATACTAAGGAGGATTTTGTCAACGCCAATATGCTGGAAATCGCTCATACCGGGTTTATGAGCAATCGTGGAAGACAGAATGTGAATAGTTATCTCGCGAAGGAACTGAAACATGACTGGCGAAAAGGCGCTGCATATTTTGAAAGTTTGCTCATAGATTATGATGTACATAGCAACTGGGGAAATTGGATGTATAATAGCGGAGTCGGAAATGATCCACGCGATAGAAAATTCAATATTAAAAGTCAGGCAGATCGCTACGATCCCGATAATGATTATCAAGATTTATGGCTGAAGTAAAAAAAACGCTGAGACTTATTTTAGGTGACCAACTAAATCATCAACATAGCTGGTTCAAGGATGACCTTGAAGATGTTACATATCTTTTTATGGAAATGCGACAGGAAACCGATTATGTGAAGCATCATATCCAAAAAGTTGTAGGTTTCTTTAGAAGCATGCGCAATTTTGCCAGCTATCTTGAAGAGAGAGATCACCGCGTTATCTATTACAAGATCGATCATGAGGATAATACTCAGAATCTTGAAAAGAACATAAAAGACCTGATCGATAAACATGATTTTGAAAGTTTTCAATATCAATTACCAGATGAGTATCGTCTTGATGAGCAGTTAAAAAGTTTATGTGAAGATCTGGAGATCGAAACTAACAATTTCGATACTGAACATTTTTTCACAACCCGTAGCGACCTGGAAAGGTTTTACGAAGGCAAGAAGCAAATGACCATGGAATATTTCTACCGCGATATGCGAAAGAAAAACAATATTTTAATGATCAATGCTAAAGATCCTGAAGGAGGGAAATGGAATTTTGATAAGAGTAACCGGCAGAAATGGAAAGGCAAGCCTGAAATTCCACACGAAAGAGGTTTCCGTAAAGATGTATCTGATCTAGTTGACGAAATTAAAAATGCTGGTGTAGAAACTTTTGGATCTATTGAAGCGAATAATTACAACTGGCCAACCTCTCGCGAGGACTCACTTTCAGTATTAAATTATTTCTGTAAAAACCTACTGGTACATTTTGGCGATTACCAGGATGCTTTGCATACCGATGAAGCTTACCTGTTCCATTCGCGATTATCCTTCAGCATGAACACAAAAATGCTGAGTCCAAAAGAAGTCATAGACTCTGTTCTGGATTATTATTACGACCATAAGGACGAGATCGATATTTCGCAGGTAGAAGGATTTATACGGCAGATACTTGGATGGAGAGAATACATGAGAGGTATTTACTGGAAAGAAATGCCAGGTTATCGCCGGAGTAATAAACTTAGAAATCAAAACAAACTAGCTGAATTCTACTGGGATGCGAATACAAAAATGAATTGTCTGCATCATTCTATCAAGAATAGTCTGGAAAATGCTTATGCCCATCACATTCAGCGACTTATGATTACCGGTAACTATGCCCTGCTTACTGAAACTCACCCAGACGAAGTTGACCAGTGGTATCTGGGAATTTACATCGATGCCATTGAATGGGTAGAGATCACTAATACTCGTGGAATGAGCCAGTTTGCAGATGGTGGAATTGTTGCAACGAAACCTTACGTTTCCAGCGGTAGTTACATTAATAAAATGAGCAACTACTGCAAGGATTGTCACTATAAAGTAAACAAGAAGACCGAAGATGATGCTTGCCCATTTAACAGTCTTTACTGGAATTTTCTGGATGCTAACCGGGAACATTTTGCCGGAAACCAGAGGATGAATATGATGATGAGCCTACTGGATAAGAAGCCTCCGGAAGAAATGCAGAAAATAAGAAATCGTGCGGGAGAAATCATATCAAATCCTGAACGCTTTTAGTACTTATAGTTAAATCAAGGTTAAATGAAAACCAGTGGGTTAATGCTTTGTCTAATTTAGTCCTGGAATTATTAAACCACCTAACTAAAAATCATTAACCAAAGGCAGGATAAAACCAGTCTAAAACCAGAACATTATGAGAGATTTAATTTGGCTTATTATCGTATTACTAGTAATTGGATGGCTAATTGGATATTTTGCATTCCCAGATTTAGGAAGTATCATACATATCCTTATTGTTGTAGCTGTAATACTAATCCTGTACAAATTACTTACAGGTCGTAAACTATAATATTCAATATAATTGATACTAACCCTTTGAGCGATCAAAGGGTTTTTTGTTTAAAATCGAAATATGTGGAGATTAGAATCTAAAAAGGTATTAGTAACCGGTGGAACGAAAGGAATTGGAAAAGCATGTGTAGAACAATTCCTGGAATTGGGTGCAAAAGTACTGTTCACTTCCAGAACATCAAAGGAGGTGCAGGACCTGGAAAATGAATTAAAAGATCAGGGCTATCAAGTGAAAGGCCTGGTTGCTGATGCTTCAAAATTATCTGATTCTGAAAATGTTCTAAAATGGATTTCTGAAAATTGGAGTAGTCTGGATGTACTCGTTAATAATGCCGGTATCAATATCCGGAAAAAAGCTCATGAATATTCTGAAGAAGAATACAAGAAAGTTCTGGACATTAACCTGGTAGCTCCGTTTACGCTCAGCCGACTCTTATTTCCTCTTCTAAAACTTTCAGCTGAATCTACGATTATCAATGTCGCATCTTCCGCAGCACTTCAGGATGTTGGTACAGGAACTCCTTACGCCATGTCCAAAGCAGGCTTATTACAACAAACAAGAAGTCTTGCTGTAGAATGGGCTTCAGAAGGAATAAGAGTTAATGCAGTTTCACCGTGGTTTACGAAAACACCACTAACTGAAGGCTATCTGCACAATGAGGAAAAAATGAAATCTATTATTTCCAGAACTCCGCTTAACCGCGTTGCAGAAGCAAAAGAGATTGCCAGCATTGTAGCATTTTTAGCAATGCCAGCTTCCTCATTTGTAACCGGTCAGAACATCGTAGCTGATGGTGGAATGAGCATTAATGCACTATAATGAAAAGAATAACTATATTTAAATAAACTAGAACTATGAAAAAACTACTGCTTACATTTCTTGCTGGAATTGCGCTTATCTCCTGCAACGAAGACAAAAAGAAAGAGGTAACTCCTGAAGAGAATCCAAACCTTGATGTTCATGAAAAGATCGCTATGGTCAATGGCTTCAAAGAATTTGATAGTATTAAAAAAATTAAGTTCACCTTTAATGTAAAAGTGAACGATTCTATTAGATCTGAAAGACGATGGAACTGGAATGTGGGAACAAACAAGATTAGTCTCACCGAAAATGACTCTGTGATGAGTTACACGAGAAAAGATAGCCTGGCTGAAAATAAAAAATATATCGATCAGCGGTTTGTGAATGATTCCTACTGGTTATTGTTCCCTTTTCAATTAAAATGGTCATTGGCAGATCTTAGTGAACCAAAGAAAGCAACAGCACCAATTAGCGGAGACGAAATGCAGATGCTTACAGTAAGTTATCCAAAAGATGGTGGTTACACTCCGGGCGATAGCTACGATATCTATTTCGATGATGAATTCATGATTCGTGAGTGGGTTTACAAATCTTCAGATGGAGGTCGTGAAATGGCTACAACCTGGGAAGATTATAAAGATTTTAAAGGAATCAAGATTGCTACCATGCATAAGTCCAAGGATGATAGTTTTGAGTTATTCTTTGATGACATTACAGTAGAATAGAACAAAACAGGTCATAAAAAAAAGGAGGCAAGTGCCTCCTTTTTTTATGACCTGTTTTTTGAGAGTATACCCTCTTTCAAGATTTGACCAAATCTATAAATATCTTCATAGGAACAGTAAAAAGGTGCAGGTGCTAACCTGATCACGTTCGGCTCACGCCAATCCAGCATCACTCCATTCTCCATTAAATAATTGAAGATATCTTTTCCTTCACCGTGTAAGAAAACTGAAAGCTGGGTTCCTCTTTCCTTCTGTTCTGAAGGAGTAATAATTTCAAAAGTACTGTCCACATCCTTGTCTATCTCGTGCAATACGAACTCAAGGTATGCGACAATTTTGTCTCTTTTCTTTAGCAAGCTAGTCATTCCAACCTCAGCGAACATTTCCAGAGATGCAAGATATGGCGCAAGGGCAAGAACTGGTGCATTGCTAATTTGCCAGGCATCTGCATTGGGTTCTGGTTGAAATTCTGGCTCCATCAAGAATCGTCGTTCTTTATTATGTCCCCACCAACCCTCAAATCTGGGAATATCTTTTTTGTTGTGGTACTTCTCGTTTATAAAACATCCCGAAGCATTTCCCGGGCCGGAATTCATATATTTATAACTGCACCAGGCGGCAAAATCCACATTCCATTCACTCAATTTTAGTTCTATATTTCCTGCTGCGTGTGCAAGATCCCAACCAACGAAGGCTCCAACTTTGTGACCTGCTTTAGTGATAGTATCCATGTCCATGACCTGACCAGTGTAGTAATTTACCCCACCAATAAGTACAAGAGCACATTCCTCTCCCACTTCATCAATTTTACGAAGGATATCCTCTGTTCTAAAATTATGCTCTCCATCCCGCTTTTTGATCTCTACGATGGCATCTTCAGGTTTAAATCCATGAAAACGAACCTGGCTGGAGATCATATATTGATCGCTGGGAAATGCCTTTTCTTCACAAATGATCTTATAACGTTTCCCTTCAGGTCTGTAAAAGCTTACCATCAAAAGATGAAGATTTACCGTGAGCGTGTTCATAACGGTCAC
>NZ_JBLVTK010000002.1:745301-775099 GCF_048285865.1 Christiangramia marina
TTCAACTCCCAATTCTGCCCAATCCTGCATAATATCATCTACGTACTTTCTTGCAGTTCTAGGTTGCAGACCCAATGAATTTCCGACGAAATATATAGCGTCCTTACCTTTGATTTTCGGGAAGATAAATTCATTCCGGTAATTTGCCAGTACATCTTCCTTATCCAGGCGCTGAGCAAATTCCAGTGAATTTTCAAATTTCATAACTTGTGTTTTTTGTAAAAATACAATTTCGTTTTCAATACTTCGGGACCCGCAGGAAAGAGAAAATCCATATTTTTACCCAAATTTTGAATATGCATTTCCTACCTGAAAATATTGACGAGTATATAGTAGCACATTCTCAACCAGAACCTCAACATCTGGAAAAATTAAATCGTGAAACCAATCAGAAAGTTATGCAACCCAGAATGCTGAGCGGGCATTACCAGGGCAGGGTTCTAAGTTTATTGTCCAAAATGAAAAATCCTCGATCTATCCTGGAAATTGGCACATATACAGGGTATTCTGCCCTTTGCCTTGCTGAAGGTCTTACTGAAAACGGAATCTTACATACGATAGATATCAATGAAGAACTGGAAGACTTTCAGAAGAAACATTTTCAGGCTTCAGCATATTGCGATAGAATCGTACAGTATATTGGTGATGCTACAGAAATCATTCCCGATATTGAAGAAACATTTGACCTGGTGTTTATTGATGCCGATAAACCAAATTACCCCGCTTATTTTGAGCTTATCATCGATAAAATGAATAGCGGTGGTATTATTCTTTCAGATAATGTTCTATGGAGTGGAAAAGTCGTAGAAGAATTGAAAAAAGATGATCTTTCCACGAAGGCCTTACTGGAATATAATAGACTATTAAATGAAGATCAGAGAATAGAGACTGTGATCTTACCAATTCGCGATGGTCTCACTCTTTCACGAGTGAAATAATTAGTACAGCCTTGATCCGGCTCTGTTATAAAGATTATGGAAAAGAATGGCGATTAGAATTCCCACGATCATCCCAACGATGATATCGCCTGGAAAATGAACTCCCACATAGATCCTACTCATAACGAAAAGGATTGGCCAGATATAAGCAAGATATATCCATTTGCTCCATTGTCTCAATGCGAGAACGATAAAGGTTGTTGCAGCAAAAGAGGTTGAAGCATGACCGGAAAAGAAACTATAATTGGTTGGCTCCTGTAATATTCTAATTAGTTCCGCTAATTCCGGCGTATTATTAGGCCTGTTACGAACAGCGAGAGCTTTTACAAGGTTTGTAAAACCATAAGTCACAGCTACAGTCAATAGCAGAAATAAACTGGTGAATAGTCCTTTTTTCCAATGAAATGCTATAAAAAAAAGTAGAAAGAATACTATAAAAACCGGGATCCAGTGTGCTGGATTGGTAACGAAGATCCAGAAAGTGTCATACTTTTCTATTCCAAGGTTGTTCAGGTATACAAATAGTTGCCTGTCCCATTCTTCGATCTGGTCCCACATCGATTACATATTATAGCTTACGACGAACAGAACCTGTGATTTCATCGATATCTTCCTTAACCTTGTCAATCTCGCCCCGAACGTCTTTCGTGAAGTCTGTATCTATGCCTTGTTTTTCAGCACTTCGCTGAATTTCACTTTTAATATCATTAGACGCGTTCTTTACCGCTTTCATACCCTTACCCAAACCTTTGGCAATATCAGGAATTTTATCAGCTCCAAAAACCATCACCAGGATGAACAAAATAAAGCCTATCTCAGCTCCGCTAATAAATAATGGTAACATATGCATAGTAAAACAAATATATATACAAATCTAAGCATAAAAAAAGCCGACTCGTTAAAGTCGGCTTAAATATTATTAGCTTAAAACCTAGTCCTGAGTGGAATCTTTGTACTCATCGAACTCACTTTTGTTTTCATTTTTAGGCCAGCTGTTATTGTTCACATCAACATCTGCTGTTTCAAGATCTGGATCCAATGTAATCTTGGTTATCTCCTTATTAGAAGGAATTACCTTGCTAACATTACTATCATTCTTTCTCCAGATTTGGACCGGATACGTAACTTTTTCTGAAGTTCCATCGGCATAGCTCAATTCTATAATGATCGGCATTACCAACCCACCTGGTTTTTCAAAAGTTACCTGGTAAAAATACTTAGGTGCTTGAAGGTTCTTACGCTCTTCCTCGCTAAAGTTATCCATTACATAAGCCTGTAAAGTTTCAGAATTTTCCATCAAGGATTTACCCTTCATATCTTCTGAAAATGCTTCATTATCTTCGGAAACCACATAAAGTGCTTTAGTTTCTTCAGGAGTTGTTCCGTATCTCTTCAGCATTTCTCTACCTGCTTCCGTAGGATTATCAGTAACATAGTACTTCTGTACTTCTTTGATACCAATATCTACATTATCTGTAGTATAGAACCATCCTCTCCAGAACCAGTCAAGATCTACGCCTGAAGCATCTTCCATTGTTCTGAAGAAATCTTCCGGAGTTGGGTGCTTGAACATCCATCTTTTAGAATAAGTAGCGAAAGAATAGTCGAACAATTCTTTACCCATGATCGTCTCACGAAGAATGTTCAACGCAGTTGCCGGCTTGCCATATGCATTATTTCCTAATTGATACACCTGCTCTGGATTGGACATAATTGGAGAAATATAGTCCTGGTTTCCTTTCATATAAGGAACGATCTTACTTGGCGCTCCTCTTCTTGAAGGATAATTTTTTTCTGGCGCGATCGCTTCCGGATGCTTCTTACCAAATTCCTGTTCTGCAACATACTGTACGAAAGTATTGATTCCTTCGTCCATCCAACCCCATTGTCTTTCATCAGAATTCACGATCATTGGGAAGAAGTTGTGTCCAACTTCATGAATAATCACGCTTATCATCCCAAATTTAGTACGGTCACTATAGTTACCATTCTCATCAGGACGACCATAATTCCAGCAAATCATTGGATATTCCATCCCCTGATTCTTAGCATGAACTGACACTGCCTTGTGATAAGGATACTGGAAAGTATGCTTTGAGTAGCTTTCTAAAGTTGCAGCTACAGCTTTTGTAGACCATTCTTCCCAAAGAGGATTTCCTTCTTTAGGATAAACAGAAACAGCCATAACATCTTTTCCCATTACATCTACCGCCATCATGTCAAGAATAAATTTTCTTGAAGTTGAGAAAGCGAAATCACGAACCATATCTGCTTTGTAAGTCCAGGTTTTAGTTTTTTCTGAAAAGTTCTTCTCAGCCTTTTCAGCTTCTTCCTGGGTTACAATGATTACTGGCTTGTCATAACTTTTCTTAGCCTGCTCATAGCGCTTCATCATTTCTTTAGAGTAAACGTCCTTTCTATTCTGAAGTTCACCTGTAGCTTCCATGATATGATCTGCAGGTACAGTAATATTTACTTCATAATCACCAAACGGAAGTGCAAATTCACCATTTCCCCAGAACTGGTAGTTCTGCCAACCTTCAACATCATTGTAAACGGCCATTCTCGGGAAGAACTGAGCGATCACATATGCCTTGTTTCCATCCTCAGGAAATAACTCATATCCTGAACGAGCACGATTAGTTACGTGGTTATTCACATTGTAGGACCATTTGATATCAAATGTGTAAGTCTCCCCAGCCTTCAAAGGCTTTGGAAGATCAACTCGCATCATAGTCTGGTTGATCGTATACTTAAGATCTGATCCATTAGCAGAAACTTCTTTAATATCGAAACCACCATCAAAAGGAGTTTCCAGGTATTTATTAGCGAAACCAGCTGCAGTAGCAACCGGAGCCATTCCGTCTCCATCTTTTTGAGGAGCATCTTTTTTCCTGATATTCTGGTCTAATTGAACCCATAGGTATTCTAGGTCCTGCGGAGAATTATTGTGATAGGTAATAGTCTCCTCACCGGTAAGCACTGAATTCTTATCGTCAAGAACGATATCCATTTTGTAATCTGCTTCATTCTGATAATACGCAGGTCCAGGAGCTCCAGATGCGGTTCTATACTGGTTTGGAGTTGCCAGTTCCTGATACATCTGCCTGAATTTGTTTTGATTGGTATGGCCTTGCTGCCGTGGCTCCTGTTGTTCAGTTTCCTGTGCATTGATACCTGCAAAGACAAACATCATGAACACGGAGGTCAACAATTTTAATCGCTTCATTTACTAAATTTTAATTTATAGGTTGCTAAAAATAAGATTTTAAACGTCAATGAGAAAGTTTTCAGAAATTAACCGTGTCACTACCTTTGGCTTTCACCAGCAACATACTTTCGATTACATCACCTTTCTTCACATGAACAATATTTTTCTGTGTATCGAATAGATCTGTAAGCACGAGATTTTCTACTTCTACGGTTTTGAAAGTTTCCACGTTTTTGCCTTCCAGGAACAAGACAATTTGATCAGCGTCAAATTTGCTCCCCAGCAATTTCAATGGAATATCCTGATTCTTTACTTTGATAGTTAATTTTTTGGAATAGTATTTTTCCAGAAGATCCTTATTAGCTGAAAGATCTTTTTTATAGGCAAGACTTACATCCTTACCAAAACGTTTGCTAAGCACATCTTCCATATCATCGATAAAAACCCTGGAAATCACCTGCACCGACTTGCTTTCCTGCCGGTATTCAATTTCGGTAACACTTAAGTACGTCTCATGATCTTCACTGCTGAAGGAGCTAAATATAAACAGGCAGCACAGACTCAAAATGAGGTTTTTCATATATTTTTTTCCGAAGATAAAACAATTACTGCGCCATACATAGAGATTGAGCAGTCAGCTTTTAGACTTAGAAATAAGTAAATGGTTTAATTTGAAGAATTAGCCAGGAAGCTGTCTTCCTGCGTTGAGATTTTCAGCTCTAAGTTTTCTGAAAGATTCGATCCTGGTTTCAAAATATTCGATTAAAACCAATGCATTATTATTAAGAACCAGCTTCTCGAAATTCTGATCTCTATCGCAGTATAATAGGAAGTTACAGATTTCATTCGCATCAAGATCAAGATCCTTTCTAAAAAACTCCTCTCCTACTATCTTCAGACTAAGATTGGCTAGTTCCTTCGGACTATAAACTATCGGAGTCTCTTTATTCTTAGACAACTTCTCTGCAATAGCCATGGCAATTTTATCGATACGAATACCTTCGGTCATACTAGGCTGGTAATAGGGATTTAGTTCCCGGTCTTTGCGAATGAAGTCATCCAGATTCTGCTGTAAACGGTTTTTGGTCTCCACTTCCTTAATGGAAATTAAATTAAGATCATTTGCGAGGTAACCGCTAAGCTCAATATCATCTATAAAAACTTCGGAAAGTTCGTTCATGGCTTCGTATAGCTCGACCTTAATTTCTCCGCTTTCGATCATTTTCTGGCGTACCACAATTGTTCTATTCTGAAACTGAACCGAAGAAATAAAGAGACTATCATTAATTGCAGCACCAATGAAAAATTGCCCTTTAACATCACTGGTAGTTCCGGTTTCCTGAGTAAGGTTTACAATGTGAACATTCTGAACATCTTTATTTTCAGAAATAATTTGTCCTTTAAGCAAGCCCGTTTCCTGTGCCTTCAGCTGCACAGAGGATAAGAAAATAATTAAAACGGCGCCCAGGTATTTATATAACATATGTATTCTCGTGTCGTACTTCAACGTTCAGGATTTAAGAATAGTATTATTCAAGCTGCCTTCTTGATTTAAATTCCGGGAGTTTCTCTTCAAAAAATTCCATGAGTGCGAAAATTTTTGTCTCATCAAGCAGAGCTTCAAAGGTGGGGAAATCGACGCAGTAATAAAGGAAATTGACGACCTCATTTTCAGGTAACCCCAATCCATTTACGAAATAAGCTTCCTGCATACGACCTCTTGCACGATTGACGAGCTTGGTTAATTCCGCATTCTCTTCAGCCTTTTTTAGTTGCTTGGTGGTCCCATTAAGCATATTTATTACCTGTGAAACCGGATCATTTGTATTTGCCTGCATGGCGAGCTCAAGACTTGTTCGCCTGGGTTTAGGAAAGGGAATACCAAGTTTTTCGTAAATACTTTTAGGCATCCTGGTGATATCCTGATCAAGCACTCCCGAAAGTTTAATGTTATCGAGCTGAACTTCAGCAAGTTCATTCATTTTAGGATATAAAAGTTTGGTCCAGCCATTCTTCAGCTGCTCTTCTCCAATCACTTTGAATTCATTCTCGAATTGTACCGATGAGAAATAAATACTGTCACCTAACTTCAGCATCATATCAAACTCACCATTCTCATTGGTCACGGTGCCTTTTTCCGCAGTCATATTAATAACGTGAACTCCGCTTCTATCCATTAAACTATCACTAACAATTTTTCCTGAAACAATTTTTCTTTCCTGTGCTGTTACTTCGGATGCAAAACCTACAAGAAAAACCAGCAGTGCATACATTGTAATTTTTCTTTTGCTTCTATTCATCCTGAGTTCTCATTCTTCGGAATTCAACAATATTATTTTGGAAATATTCTATCATTTCAAGCTCTTTTTTCTGCTCATACATCGAACTGAAATCTTCATCTTCAAAAGAATAATAGATAAAGTTGATAATCTCGTCGCCATGTAAATTTAAGTGTTCGTTGAAAAATTCCCTTCCGAAGAGATCGATAGCCGCCTGCACTTTCACTTGTAGTTCGTCCAGTTCTATCATTTCCCTCAGGTATTTCGTTTTCCCATTGATATCGTTTATCAAAACATCGAGTGATACCCCGCCCAGAAGAATCCCAATGTATGACCACCGGCTCGTAATGCCTTCGCTCGCGGTATAAAGTCTTAATTCGTTGGGAGTAAGTTTTCTCTCTGGATGCGGAATATGATATTGATCTCTATCAAAATATTCTATTTGCCTGAGATCGTTGTTAAGGTAACCGCTAAGTTGCTTTTTACCAACTTCAACTTCTTCCAGTCTGTTGGCATCTGTGACGATGACTTCAATAGTTCCGGTCCTCAAATGTTCTTCGGAAACCTCTATTTCTATTTTTTCGAACTGTACAGAAGTAAATAAAAGAATATCGCTCTGGCGTACAGAAACTTTAAAAATTCCCAAATCATCTGAAGTGGTACCGGTTCTGGAATTAATATTAATCACATGCACCCCTGACAGTGGCTGGGTTCCGGCTAGAATTCTACCGCTGATCATTTCGGAATCCTGTGCAAAGCAATTCAGGCTAAAGCCCAGAAAACTGAACAACAGCAAGTATTTCATCCTACTACAAAAGGTAATTTCCAAGTTGGTTAGTTGGTTTCGGTTTAATCATAACGTTCCAAAACTAAAATTAGCCTTTATTAACTCTGTAAACTTTTGTTAACGTATTCGATTCTTTATTTTTACCTTAAAAAGGTATATGAACGCAATATTAGCCAGCACCTCTACCCTACATTCCCAGGACTATCTTGAATATTTGATTCCACATTTACCCAAACTATATAAGGATGTAGCGGAAGTCATCTTCATTCCTTACGCCAGACCCGGCGGCATATCTTTGGATGAATACACATTACGGGCAAAGGAAGCATTTGCAAAAGCTGATATTAAGATCAAGGGTATTCATGAATTTGAAGATCCTGAAAAAGCCATCCAGAATGCTGAAGGCGTTTTCACTGGAGGCGGAAATACGTTTCTACTGGTTTCAGAATTATACAGAAATCGGGTGATGGCTGTGTTGAAGCAAAAATTAAAAAGTGGAACTCCTTATATGGGAACCAGTGCCGGAACCAATATTGGCGGCTTGAGTATGCAAACGACCAATGACATGCCCATTGTTTATCCTCCTTCCTTTCAGACTTTAGGACTAGTTCCTTTTAATATTAATCCGCATTATCTCGATCCAGATCTAAACACAAAGCATAAAGGAGAAACCCGTGAAACACGAATTAAGGAATTTCATACTCTTAATTCACCGCCAGTAGTGGGACTTAGAGAGGGAAGCTGGCTGGAGCTAAGTGATAATAAAGTTACGTTAAAAGGAGATCTCACTGCCAGAATTTTCAAGAAGGATAAGGTACCTTTCGAAATAGAAACAGACTCAGATCTTAGCGACCTTAATTAATATGGAATACCAGAAGATTTTAGATACGATACATGATGAAATGAGCTACCGCGATGTTTCAGGAAAGGTTGCATCCTATATTCCAGAACTTGCCAAGGTTGATCGTCGTAAATTCGGGATGCACGTTTATTGCGGAGATAATCAGCACTTCAATTTTGGTGAAAGTAAAGAGAAATTCTCAATTCAGAGTATTTCCAAGGTCTTCACTTTGGCAATGGGTATGCGTCTCATGGGAGAAGATCTATGGGATCGTGTTGATGTAGAACCTTCTGGTGATCCTTTCAACAGTCTTACTCAGCTTGAATACGAAAGTGGAATTCCAAGGAATCCATTTATTAATGCCGGTGCACTGGTAATTTCTGATATTCTTGTAGATCAATTAAAAGATCCAAAGCAGGAATTACTTGATTTCGTACGCGAGATTACAGGTGATGACGATATTCATTATGATAAAACCGTAGCTGCATCAGAACAGGCAACAGGGTACAGGAATGTTGCTTTAGTTAATTATATCAAGGCTCTTGGAAATATTAAGTGTGATGTACAACCTATCGTAGACTTTTATTTCCACCAATGTTCGCTTGCCATGAGCTGTGAGCAACTCTCAAAAGCTTTTATGCTTTTCGCTAACAGAGGGCGCCTCCTGGAAACCGATAAGAAAATTCTAAAACCGAAAACAGTGAAGCGTATTAATGCCTTGATGCAAACCTGCGGCTTTTATGATGAAGCGGGTGAATTTAGTTTTCAGGTAGGATTACCAGGAAAAAGTGGCGTGGGAGGTGGTATTGTGGCTATACATCCAGAAAATTACTCTGTAGCTGTTTGGAGCCCGATACTGAATGAAAAAGGAAATTCAGAATTAGGAATGAAAGCTTTGGAAAGACTTACGACCCTTACTGGAGTTTCTGTCTTTTAGAGAACTTAAATTTAATGCACAAAAAAATGCTTTCCGTAGATCGAAAAGCATTTTTTTATGAATTGAACACTGCTAAAATTATAGTGCCGCAACGTGCTTAGCCATATTAGACTTTAGGTTAGCAGCCTTATTATCATGAATGATATTTTTCTTAGCCAATTTATCTATCATAGAAATTACAGAAGGCAACATAGCCTCAGCCTCTTTCTTATCGGCCTCACGCAATTTCTTGATCGCGTTTCTTGTAGTTTTATGCTGGTAGCGATTTCTAAGACGCTTAGTCTCATTGCTACGAATCCTCTTCAACGCTGACTTATGATTTGCCATTACAATTATTATTTAAATAAGTTTTAAAAGTAGTCCGTAGGGGAATCGAACCCCTGTTACCAGGATGAAAACCTGGCGTCCTAACCCCTAGACGAACGGACCATTATTTATTTCAAAGCGCAACATTCAAGTTGCTATTATTAAAACATCACTGCGATGTTTCTTTAGTAGTCCGTAGGGGAATCGAACCCCTGTTACCAGGATGAAAACCTGGCGTCCTAACCCCTAGACGAACGGACCATTTTGTTTCAAATGCGGATGCAAAAATACAACTTTTTTGGAATGCCGCAAATGTTCTACAAAAATTTTTAAATTTTTTAATAGGCTTTTGCAAAAAGCACTCTTCCTTCCGATGGATTACCGGTTAAAACACATTTACCAGTTTCCTCTTTCCTGTCAAAAGGAATACATCTAATAGTAGCTTTCGTAAGCTCTTTGATCTTATTTTCAGTTTCCGGGCTACCATCCCAGTGAGCAGAGATAAAACCACCCTTGTCTTTTAATTGTTTTTTAAATTCATCAAAAGTCTCTACTTCTGTAATATGAGTATCCCGAAAGTTCTTGGCCTTGGTATATAAAGTTTCCTGAATTTCGTTTAATAATGCAGGTATCTTACCTACTACTTCATCTCTATTCACGAATTCTTTCGACAGCGTATCTCTTCTGGCAAGTTCAACCGTACCTTTCTCCAGGTCTTTAGGACCAATTGCAATTCTTAATGGAACTCCCTGTAATTCATACTGAGCGAATTTCCAACCTGGTTTCTGGTTATCATTATTGTCGAACTTTACCGATACCCCTGCTGCTCTCAGATCCTTAACCAACTCATCTGCAACTTCTGAAATTTGAGCTAATTGCTCCTCTCCCTTATATATAGGAACGATCACAACTTGCGTTGGAGCCAGCTTTGGAGGCAATACCAGACCATGATCATCGCTGTGGGTCATGATCAATGCACCCATCAATCTTGTGGAAACACCCCAGCTCGTCGCCCATACATGCTCTAATCCACCTTCCTTTGTAGCGTATTTCACATCAAATGCTTTCGCAAAATTTTGACCCAAAAAGTGAGAGGTTCCAGCTTGCAAAGCCTTTCCGTCCTGCATAAGAGCTTCAATACAGTAAGTTTCCAATGCTCCTGCAAAACGTTCGTTTTCAGTTTTCGCACCTTTTATTACTGGAATTGCCATAAAGTTTTCGGCAAATTCAGCATATATATTATTCATCAATTCAGTCTCTTCAAGCGCTTCGGCCTTGGTTGCATGCGCAGTATGACCTTCCTGCCAGAGGAATTCCGCAGTTCTTAGAAATAAGCGAGTTCTCATCTCCCATCGAACCACATTCGCCCATTGATTGATCTTTATAGGTAGATCTCTATAGGACTGGATCCAGTTTTTGTAAGTGTTCCAAATGATCGCTTCTGAAGTTGGTCTTACAACGAGCTCTTCTTCTAGTTTTGCATTAGGATCTACTTTTAACTTGCCAGGGTTATCTTCATCATTCATCAATCGATAATGAGTAACGACAGCACATTCTTTAGCAAAGCCTTCTGCATTCTTTTCTTCTGCTTCAAACAGACTTTTGGGTACAAAAAGTGGAAAATAAGCGTTCTGATGTCCTGTTTCTTTAAACATTCTATCCAATTCAGCCTGCATTTTCTCCCAGATCGCATATCCATAAGGCTTGATAACCATACAGCCTCTAACTGCTGAATTCTCAGCCAGATCTGCCCTGACCACCAATTCGTTATACCATTTTGAATAATCTTCGCTCCTACTTGTTAACTTCTTACCCATAGTTCGTAATTTGGCACAAAACTTGTGTATTTAAGGTTAGTCAAGTACTAACCGTTCGGGCAAAACTAACCATTTTTAGAATGCCCAACAATAAAAAGAATAACCGATGAAAACTTACTACCTCTTACGAAACCGGCTAAAACTGTTGTTTCTTCCTGCTATAATTTTAAGTCTTGGAGCATGCTCATCTTACCAGTATTCTGGATATGAAACTGATGGGATTTATGGCGAATCCAGACCAGGTATATGGGAACAGGCAGATAACGAGCAAACTCAGGTAAAACCAAATAATCAGAACAATTATTATAAAAACATGTTTGCCCAGCAATCTGAAATGGTTGGCGAATTACTTGAGAGTGATGTTTTCACAGATGTTGACAGCTATTCATCGAACGATGGTTATGATAATTATTCTGAAGTTGGTGGAGATGTAGCTTATGTTGGAGGCAATGCACCATGGGGTAATGATCCGGATACTTACTCCGTCAATATTATAAATAATGGATCTGGTTTTGGATTTGGAAGACCACTTGGTTGGGGCTACGGATTTGGACACCCATATTTTGGTGCATTTTATGATCCGTTCTATGATCCATTTTTCGATCCATTCTTTAATCCTTACGCACGTAGAGGTTTGGCTTTTGGATTCGGTAATCGTTGGGGTTACGGAGGATTCGGCGGACCTTGGGGTTATGGAGGATTTGGATATGGCTGGTCCTACGGTTATAACTTTGGATTTGGAAATCCATGGTTTAACAATGGTTTTTATAATAGATACGGTTATGGATATCCTTATATAGGTAGAAATCGTAATAATGTTGCCTACAATCGCGGTAGAAGGAATACTAATGACTATAGGTCTTCCAATGATAGAAGAAGCGGTTACTCAGAAAGCATAAGAAGTATTAGAAATGCTCAGGCTGATGCAGCTAGATCCAGATCTCGAGCAAGAGGTACAAGTGATGGTTACGATCGTAACAATGTTTATTCACGTACTAGTAGAAGAACTGAGAGAAGTGGATACTACAACACCTCGAATACCAGAACTTCTAGTCCGGTTTATAGATCTACGAGATCTAGTAGTAGCAGATCTACACAAACTACTTCGCCATCAAGAAGAAGTTCTTCGAACAGTAGAAGTGTTCGTAGTTCTAGTAGCTCATCCAGAAGCTCTGGAAGCTCAAGCCGTAGTTCATCCAGTGGTTCTAGCAGAACCTCCCGCGGTGGTAGAGGCGGAAGATAAAATTTCACAATATTTAAGCCTTGTTGGTTAATTTCAGCAAGGTTTTTTTATCCTTTATTTTATACAATATGAATAAGATATTTCTAATATGCCTGCTAGTTTTTACAGGAAATCTATGGTCACAAAGTATTGATGATGCTTATCGTTATTCAAGATCAGAACTTAACGGAACTGCCAGATATATAGGTATGAGTGGTGCGTTTGGAGCTTTGGGTGGAGACATTTCTGCAATATCCAGTAATCCTGCCTCATCTGCAGTTTTCCTGAATAGTATTGCAACTATTAGTTTAAAGTCAAGAAATACAGATGATAATTTAAGGTATCATGGTAGCACTTCATATTCTAAGAGTGACGAGATCGATCTGGGAAATGTTGGTGGAGTTTTTGTATTCCAGGGAAGTTCAGATAAAAAGCTAAGTAAATTTAGTCTTGGTCTCAATTTCAATACAACTTCCAATTTTGATAATAATTTTGTAACCGGCGGAATATCCCGTCAATCTGTAGACGCCTACTTTCTACAGAAAGCCAACGGTATTCCATTGGACCAGCTTCAGCTTAGAGATGATGAGAATATAGCCGACCTGTATTCTTTCCTTGGAGAAAACTTTGGTTTTGATGAACAACAGGCCTTTTTAGGTTACCAGGGTTATGTGATCGAAGCCAACCAAGACGACCCCAATAATACTGAGTATTTTTCTCTTGTTGAAGACGGAACGTTTGATCAGCAATATCGCTACAATACAACCGGACTTAATGGGAAACTGAGTTTTAATATCGCAACACAGTACGAAGACTGGCTATATCTTGGACTTAATTTAAATAGTCATTTTATAAACTACGATAAGTTCACAGAGATCTCTGAACTGCATTCCAATACTTCAAATGATCCCAATGTCACTTCCAGAATTGATTTCGGAAACAATCTACGCACTAATGGAGATGGTTTTAGTTTTCAATTAGGTGCTATTGCAAAAGCTGGTGATCATGTAAGACTTGGTTACACCTACCAATCACCTACCTGGTTCAACATGTTTGAGGAGACTTCGCAATATTTGGAAACCTACAGCAGTACAGGTGAATTCGTTAGTGTTTCTCCAAATATCATCAATGTGTATCCTGAATATAATTTTCAAACTCCTTCTACTCATACTGGTAGCGTCGCCTTTCTATTCGGAAAGAATGGATTAATAAGCGGAGATCTAAGCCTAACAGATTATGGTGATGTACAGTTTAAACCAAAGAGTGATTTGTTTTTCCAGAGTCTGAACGATGCTATATCTGAAACAATGAAAATGGCACCTGCTTTTAAAGTTGGTGGAGAATACAGGCTGAAGGCATTAAGTTTTCGAGCTGGATATCGCTATGAAGCCAGTCCGTTCGAAAATGAAGAGATTCGTAGTAATCTAAATGGTTACAGCGCAGGTTTAGGTTATAATTTTGGGTCGGTAAACCTGGATATAGCTTATGAAACTTCAAATTATGAAGAGCAGATTCGCCCACTCAATTCTGTAGTTCTTAATCCTGTAAGTTTGGACAGAGATCTATCTCAATTTGTAGCAACCCTGACTATAGGCTTGTAAATTCATTACTATATTTAACGCAGAAAAGAGCAGGTCTTAAGACCTGCTCTTTTTTTTTATCTAATAAGACTAAAATTAGCCATGAACTCTTCCCGGTCTTTATCAGTAGTACTAAAAATCACCTTGAACCAGTAGTCGGTTTCCGGAAGCGGTCTACCGTTAGTTGTGCCATCCCAGGAAAAATCTTCTCCAGATTTAAGCTCTATAATAGATTTTCCGTAGCGATCAAAGATCATTACTTCTTTTATCTCTATGTTCTGATCTGTAATTAATTGCCAGTCATCATTAAATCCATCGCCGTTCGGAGTGAAAAATCGTGGATAACCAACCAAAAAAAATGAAGCGCTTTCGGTTTCTCCGCAGCCATTCGATTCTCTAACATATGCTACGTGATTTCCAGGTCTCACGTCTTTGAATCTTGGTGAACTTCTCCAGTTTCCTCCATCTAAACGATATTCGTAAGATGCAAAATCCTGCCCGATACCTCCAGTTGGGGCAAGGTTGATTACGTATCCATCTCCAAAATCTGATCCTGAAATGTTCACTTCAAGAGTTTCAGGTCGGGAGACTGGCTGAATGGTTGTAGAATACGACTGAAAACAACCAGATTCATCATGAATGATATTTTGCTCCAATATGCCATTGAGAGGTAACTCTCTTAAAGTATAACGAGCTTCTGTACTAACAATATTTCCATCCAGGATCCATTCATATTGATAACCTTCCCCAAGATCTTCTCCCAGCATCGATCTACCGATGGCAGTCCCAGAGAGATTGACGCATAAGACAGTTTTTTCAGCTAAAGTATATGGTAGGAAATCGAAAATAGTCAGGTTAAAACTTTCGATTTCAGAAAGACATCCAGATACATTTTGAATTACTCTGGCATAAATTTGTTTCCCTTGCACGAATGGAAAATTCTGAGGACTTATAATTGCATCATTCTCTTCAGCGGCCTGTAAGCTTTCGTAAAAATTCACTGTAAAATCGGATACTTCAGCACCAACTCCAAGTAATTGTGAGTTTCTTAGTGTCAAATCTACAGTAGTACCCGAATCACATTTGGCAAGATCTTCCGCAGGAAATATTTCAGGAATATCATAAAAAGAAATATTGATTTCATCCTCTTCAGTTTTATTTTCCAGAACATCAGTAACAATCAGCTTATAATCTCCTTCTTCGGTAACCAGTAAGGTTGGTCCGGTTTCGTTCGTGAGTTCAACATAATTCATCGAAGTTTTATCAAATTTCAACCATTGGTATTCTGCATCCTCATCGGAAGTTCCATCGAGCAGATATTCATCTTCGCCGCAAACTGCAATATCTTCACCAAGATCGAATTCAAGAATAGAACAATCTGTTGAACCTTCTCCAAAATTTGTCTGCTCCAGACTTATAAAACCCGGAACCTGTTCAAAATTAGTAATCACCACGACATAGATCTCATTCTCCCTGGCATTGGGAATGGTCATGGTTTCTATGGAATCTGGCAAATAACTACAATCCACCTGGTTCATTTCACTAAGGTTTGCTGCACTGCAGTAATCTTCACCTCTTTGAAATGGTCCCCAAACCACAAAATCCACATCAAGAGGTACGCCCCTTCCATCTTCTCTACTATTCTGACTTATTCTGAATCTTAAATTTCCATTATCCTCTACCTGAAGAAAAAACCATGCAGGATATGGCTGTTCTTCCAGACAACCATAGTCTGGACCAAATTCACCTGAAATCTGACTACTGTTCGTTGAATTTGAATTAGGGAAAGTAAGACGTTGGTCGCCTGCGCAGAAAGGCTCAATATTCGAACAAATTGATCCTTGAGCAAAGGCCGAAAAACCCGCAATGATAAAAAGAAATGTAAATAACTGAAATCTGATGTTCATACCTTCGGGCTGCCTCAACCAAACTAGCGCAAAATATGAAAATATGGGCAAACAATCTCCCACCTTCATTTGATTTTGCAGATTCTGTAAACCTTATAAATTATGTATCTTTGCAAGCCAAAACAGTTTTGACCGACTATTATTGCAAAACGCATGAAAGTAGATAAAATTTTGAACGATATAGATGAAATGGGTGATGCACACGCTGGCAGTAGCGCTGTAAACCCTCTTAGAGATAATGCCTTTGAAATGAGTGACGACGAAAAGATCGAACTTATTAAAAAGGATGTAAGAAATATTCTTGACACTCTTGGCCTGGACCTCGAAGATGACAGTATCAAAGGGACTCCACAGCGGGTTGCTAAAATGTTCGTTAACGAGATATTTTCAGGGCTACATCCTAAGCGCAAACCCAAAGCTTCAGTTTTTGAAAATAAATACAAGTATGGAGAAATGCTTGTGGAGAAAAATATTACCGTTTATTCTACTTGCGAACATCACCTTCTGCCTATCGTAGGAAAAGCACATGTTGCTTATATTTCTAATGGGACGGTAATTGGCCTATCTAAGATGAATAGAATCGTGGATTATTACGCAAAACGACCACAGGTTCAGGAAAGAATGACCATGCAGATCGTTCAGGAATTGCAGAATGCACTTGGAACACCAGATGTTGCGTGCGTCATTGACGCAAAACATTTATGTGTGAATAGCCGTGGAATTCGTGATATCGAAAGTAGCACCGTAACGAGTGAGTTTGGCGGAGCTTTCAAAGAAAAAGAAGTTCGCAGAGAATTTCTTGACTACATTAAATTAGATACTTCTTTCTAAGAATTAAAAATTTTCTTCATGGCGCTATACCAGGAACAAGGCCTTAAGTTTTATAACTCTATGAGCGGTGAAAAAGAGATTTTCACGCCAATAAACGAAGGTAATGTTGGAATGTATGTTTGCGGACCTACCGTTTACAGTAATGTACATCTAGGAAACTGCAGAACTTTTATCTCCTTTGATCTTGTTTTCAGGTATTTAAAGCATCTTGGCTATAAAGTTAGGTATGTAAGAAATATTACCGATGCCGGGCATTTGGAAAATGAAGCAGATAGCACCGGAGAGGACCGCATCGCGAAAAAGGCCAGACTGGAACAGATTGAACCTATGGAAGTAGTCCAGAAGTATACGGTCGATTTCCACAATATTCTTCAGAAATTCAACAACCTGCCTCCCAGTATCGAACCTACTGCAACGGGTCATATCGTGGAGCAGATAGAGATCATCAAAACTATACTTGAAAAGGGTTATGCTTACGAAGCAAATGGATCGGTTTATTTTGATGTTATCAAGTTCAATGAGGATCATCAATACGGGAAATTAAGTGGTAGAGCGATCGAAGACATGATCGCAAACACACGTGAACTTGCCGCCCAAAGTGACAAACGCAGTCCTCAGGATTTTGCTTTATGGAAAAAAGCTGAACCGCAACATATCATGAGATGGCCTTCACCATGGAGTGATGGCTTTCCTGGATGGCATCTCGAGTGCACAGTCATGAGCACAAAATACCTTGGAGAGGAGTTCGATATTCATGGCGGCGGAATGGATTTAAAATTTCCACATCATGAATGCGAGATCGCTCAGGGAGAAGCTGCCAGCGGAAAGTCTCCTGTAAATTACTGGCTACATGCCAACATGCTGACCCTCAATGGGAAGAAAATGGCAAAAAGCACCGGTAATTTTATTCTACCGGAACAAATATTTAGCGGAAAAAACGATGTGCTAAAAAAAGCATTCAGCCCTAACGTAGTTCGATTTTTCATTCTTCAGGCTCATTATCGTAGCATCCTCGATTTTAGTAGTGATGCACTTATGGGTAGTGAAAAAGGATTCAACAGGTTGATGGACGCATATAACAGTCTTGATGAGATTCAAACTTCAAATAAAACAGATTTTGATCTTTCATCTTGGAAACAATCCTGCTATGATGCCATGAATGATGACTTCAATAGTCCCATTGTGATCGCTAAACTCTTTGATGTAGTAAAGGTCATAAATAATATTAAAGAAGGTTCTGTAAGTATTACTTCGGAAGACAGGGAAGAATTGAAGGGCACCATGAAGGCCTTTATGTTCGATATTCTAGGCTTAAGCGAAATGAATTCTGAAGCGGAAACAGATGGCGATAAACTAAGTGGCACGATCGAATTATTGATCCAACTTAGAGCTGAAGCACGTGCAAACAAGAATTTTGCCTTAAGCGACCAGATCCGGGATCAGTTAATGGAGATGGGTATTCAGCTGAAGGATGGGAAAGAAGGAACCACATTTAGCTTAAATTAAAATGTTACGCGAAGCTTTGTCTGCATTTTTGATCTCACTGGTCAGATTTTACAAGGCTGTCATTTCTCCACTAACTCCGGCTACCTGTAGATACACACCTTCATGTTCAAGCTATGCTGTCAAAGCCATAGAAGTTCATGGACCAGTTTATGGAAGTTGGCTGGCTATCAAAAGAATTTTTAGCTGCAATCCATGGGGTGGCCAAGGTTATGATCCCGTACCGCCAAAATCGGACTCGAAAGAAGGTTAAGAATCTTCAAATATGTATATTTACCGCTATTCAAATTAATCTCTATGTTATTTAATGCTATACACTGGAATCCATCAGAAGGACTGGATCTGGGCTTTTTCAATCTGCACTATTATAGTGTAATGTTTATCATCGCGTTCACGCTTGGCTGGTACATCATGAAAAAGATCTATGTTCGCGAAGGAATAGACATAGAGAAACTGGATTCATTGTTTATCTACACGGTGCTGGCAACTTTAATAGGTGCCAGATTAGGACATGTCCTGTTCTACGACTGGGAATATTTTCAAAATAACCTGCTGGAGATTTTCTTGCCAGTAAGATTTGAGCCAGAATTTCAATTTACAGGATTTCGAGGACTTGCGAGTCATGGAGCTGCCATAGGAATTATAGTGGCCATGTATTTATATGCTAAGAGAGTACTTCAAAAACCAGTTTTATGGATCCTGGACAGGATCGTAATTCCGGTGGCCAGTGGAGCTATCTTTGTTAGAATTGGAAACTTTATTAATTCTGAAATTATAGGAAAGCCTACAGGAACAGATTATGGAGTAGTATTTGAAAAACTAGGAGAAGATTTCGCCAGACATCCTGCCCAACTTTATGAATCTGGCTGTTACCTGCTTATTTTTTTACTTCTCTGGTTCATTTACTGGAAAACTGAAAAGCGACTAAAGCTTGGGTACATTTTTGGACTCTTCCTGGTATTGCTATGGACCGTAAGATTCTTTGTAGAGTTCGTAAAAGAACCACAAGTAGGTGAACGCGCAAACTGGTTACTGAATACCGGGCAGTGGTTAAGTATTCCATTCGTAATCGCAGGACTTTACTTTATGTATCGTCCTGTTAAAAGATAAATCATGAAGAAGGGGTTCTTTCGTACTGGATTGCTAGTTTTTGCACTTGGATTTGGTTTTATTTCCTGTGATAATTCGACGGAAAAAGAGGAAGCTATTGAAACCGATCCTATAGTATTTAGTAAGGAAGCGGAAGTGTACTTAATACATTCCAATGGTGACACACTCAGAAAGATCGACGTAGAACTTGCAGAATCTGATTATGAAAAACAAACGGGGCTGATGTATCGCGAAAGCCTTGGAAGCGAACAGGGAATGTTGTTTGTATACGGGAATGCTCGCGTTAGGAACTTTTACATGAAAAACACCTATATCCCTCTGGACATTCTCTATTATAACACAGACAGTACGCTGGTGAGTATGCAAAAGAATGCGACCCCGCGTGATGAAACCAACCTACCTTCAGATGGACCAGCGCAATTTGTGTTAGAGATCAATGCAGGACTTTCCGATGAGTGGGGAATTAATTCAGAAAGTACTTTCAGTATAGTCAAAGAATAGTGATTTTCAAATTTTATTCATTGCTTCTGAGCAATAACGCATAACGAAAGAATTTCTATAGAATGGATGCGTTTTCAAATACGAATTCAGGAGTAAATGACAGAAACGCAATTAAATGGATCTATTTGATTGTAATCAGTTTAATAATTGTTCTAATCATAGCATCACTTGCCGAAGTTCTAAGAATTAATTTAGACCTAAACAACCCTTTAATCGATAAAGCCCTAGAGGCAGAAGTTAGCGCTCCTTTTCTCAAAAATGTACTGACCAATATTTCAGGTTTGATAGTGGTGTTGCTTCTTTACTCCTTCAAATTTAAAAGACTAGCTATCATTGTGGGTATTATGACTATTGTCATAAATTTTCTAATTGACTACACCTGAAAAATTTTATCGCTGAAAAGGAAGGCAAACTACCACCTTGAATAGAAGGTAGCAGTCAGCTTTAAAGAATGCAACTAATCTAACTTTACGAATTATTACAAAGTCAACAGATAAGCTTCTCCCACAAACTTTATAAGTGATATCTGCAACAATATATTTCCAGCAATAGCTTCTTGTGAAGAATTGTCCCCTTAGTTCGGAATTGAGGTTTACAACCTGATTTAGAATGATATTCAGAAATATCAGCGAGCTTTCAACATTGTCAAAATCTCAATTCTGCTTATTGCTCCAGTTGGAAGGTTGAAGCTGGCCTTCGGAAGTGATTCTAGCACAAAACGATTCGGCAATGATCCAGCAATGATTCAGCAATGATTCAGCAATGATTCAGCAATGATTCAGCAATGATTCAGCAATGATTCAGCAATGATTCAGCAATGATTCAGCAATGATTCAGCAATGATTCAGCAATGATTCAGCATAAAAAAAGGCTTCCAGATTGGAAGCCTTTTAAATACAACATATATTAAATTTTAAACCGTTGTCGCCTCTTCAGCAACAGGCTTTTTCTTAGACTCTAAAGAGGCCTTTTTCTTTACGCTATCGAACATTACCGGAGTAGCAATGAAAAGCGAAGAATAAGTACCTACGATCACACCAATGATTAACGCGAACATAAACCCTCGAATGCTTTCCCCTCCAAAAATAAAGATCGCAAGGAGTACCACCAAGGTAGTAAGCGAGGTGTTCAAAGTTCTGCTCAAAGTACTATTAAGGGCTGCATTCACAGTCTTTCCTAGTGGCCAAGTAGAATGCTCGTTCACGAATTCACGTATCCTATCGAATACTACCACCGTATCATTCAGGGAGTAACCAATTACGGTTAAGATCGCGGCTATAAATGCCTGATCGATTTCCATGTTAAATGGCATTACTTTGTATAATAAGGAGAAGATACCTAATACTACCAACACATCATGGAATACTGCAGTTACAGCTCCTAAACTAAATTGCCATTTTCTAAAACGCAATAGAATATAAAGGAATACCACGATCAAGGATCCTAATACCGCCCAGAATGAAGCGTTCTTAATATCATCTGCAATGGTAGCACCAACTTTCATTGACTGCATTACACCAACTTGCTTATCATCAGCCCCGTCAACAAATTCCTCATAGGAAATATCAGCTGGAAGGTATGAACCAAGTGCATCAAATAGAGATCTTTGAATCTCTTCATCAACTTGAGCACCTTCTTCATCAACTTTATACTTGGTCGTAATCTTTAACTGATTGTCAGGACCAAAAGTTTTAGCTTCTGCACTTCCAAATACTTCAGCAAGATCCTTCTCTACGGCAGTAGGATTTACATCATCTGCAAACCTTACCGTATAAGTTCTACCTCCAACAAAATCTACTCCTTCGTTAAGTCCTTGTGTAAGTAATGAACCTAAACTAATTACGATAAATAATCCTGAAACGATATAAGCGATCTTTCTCTTCTTAAGAAAGTCGATATTCATGTTCGTAAACAAATTCTTGGTTATAGAAGTTGAGAAATCCAAAGATTTTCCTCTTGTTCCATATCCATCGATAAACAATCTGGTAATAAATATTGCTGTAAATAACGAAGTAGCAATACCAATCAATAAGGTAGTAGCAAATCCTTTAATAGGACCAGTTCCCAATAAGAATAATATAAGACCTGTAAGACCTGTAGTGATATTGGCATCAAGAATAGAAGACAATGCATTTCTAAATCCATCTGCAATGGCTTCCTTCTGAGTTTTACCTTTTGCCAGTTCTTCTTTGATTCGCTCGAAAATAAGTACGTTCGCATCTACAGACATACCAATGGTCAATACGATACCGGCAATTCCAGGCAGTGTTAATACCGCTCCAAGACCTGCAAGTATACCAAAGATGAACAAAATGTTCACGATCAGGGCGATATCTGCATAAACCCCTGCTTTACCGTAATAAAGGATCATCCATAATAATACCAGTATAAGTGCGATACCAAATGACATGATTCCACTATCAATAGCTTCCTGACCAAGAGATGGCCCAACTACTTCACTTTGAATAATATCTGCTGAAGCTGGAAGTTTACCTGCTCTAAGTACGTTCGCTAAATCCTGCCCTTCAGTAATTGTAAAATCACCAGTGATCTCACTTCTACCTCCAGCAATAGCTCCGGTAGAAACACCTGGTGCAGAATATACGATGTTATCAAGAACGATCGCGATTTGGCTTTGTTCTGCAGAAGCTTTTCCTGTCATGGTTTCCCAGATCTTCGCTCCGGTTCCATCCATTTGCATGCTCACTGCAATACGACCTAATTGATCGTAAGTTTGTTGTGCATCTGTAATTACGCCTCCACTAAGTGGTGGTTCCATGTTGCGGTTTCCCTTTAATGCATATAATGCAGCAGTTTCTGTATCCTCATCTGCAACACCCCATACAAATTTAGCATAACGCATTTCTGAAGGAAGTAATGATCTTACTTGAGGCATTTGAAGGTAATCCATTACCTGCGCAGTATCCTGAACATTGAAGTTTGCAAGAACCGGCCCTCCTTGAAAACCTGGAGAAGCCATTAGATCAAACAACGGATTGTTTCCAGTTTCAACACTAGTGCTGTCTTCAGCATCGGCAAGTAGATCATCGATCTCATTGTCACCTGAAGTTGCTGCTGAATCTATTTCTTCTTCGGAAGTAACCTCCTCAGATTTTTTCATTTCAGCAAGACGATTGTTCGCCTGAACCAGGAATCCACCTAGCTCGTTGCTTTTATAAGTATGCCAGAATTCAAGTTGCGCAGTAGACTGAAGTAAATTCTTCACCCTGCTGATATCTTTGGCACCTGGCAATTCAACAAGAATTCTTCCTGAATTCCCTAAACGCTGAATGTTAGGCTGAGTTACACCAAACTTATCGATACGCTTTCTAAGTACTTCAAACGCTGAAGTAATAGATTCGTCAATTTTCTGTCTGATAATTGGCTCAACTTCTTCATTGCTCATGTTGAAGTTGATCTCACTACTTAATGCTTTGTTAGCAAATACATCCGGAGATGCAAGTTTAGCATTAGGAATGTTGTTGAAAGCTTCGAAGAAAAGATCTACATAGTTCTCCTGGCTATCGGTTTGAGCTTTATCTGCTTCCGCGATCGCCTTTCTAAAAGCTGGATCCTGAGAATCATTCGCCAATCCGCTTAAAATATCTCTAACTGAAATTTGAAGAATTACGTTGATACCACCTTTAAGGTCCAATCCTTTGTTCAGTTCTTTGTCTTTTGCTGAATCGTAAGTGATCCCGGCGATAATTTCATTATCTCCAATAGAATCAAGATACCTTGCTTCTGCCTGGTCACGAAGTTCTGAGTAGTTTTCTACATCCTCGCCAACCTTCTGCATGGCAAATTCCTCAGCATCACTCTCAACGTTGTTTGTCAAAAAAGTAAATGACAACTGGTATAGACATACCAGCCCAAACAAAATTGCAAAAACTTTAATCAGTCCTTTATTCTGCATTATTCCTCAAATTATTGATTATTAGGTCTATTTTAAAAACGGACAAATATAGGACTTCATAATTCAAATCCCAATATTTTTTTTTGGATAATTTTAACTTTTAAAAGCATCAAAAAAGCCACATAGAATGTGGCTTTAGAGTATAGTCGGGAAAGTTTAATACAGGCTTAAACGTCTAGCAATCCGTTGGTCTTTTTTACACCCTCGGCACTTTCTTTCATTTTATTTTTTTCAGCATCGTTCAGCTCGATTTCGACAATCTTTTCAATACCGTTCTTACCTAAAATAACAGGCACTCCAATACAAAGATCACTTAATCCAAACTCACCTTCCAATAAGGCGGAACATGGGAACATTTTCTTCTGGTCACAAGCAATCGCCTGAACAAGACCGGAAACTGCAGCACCTGGTGCATACCACGCACTGGTTCCAAGAAGTTTAGTTAAGGTAGCTCCTCCAACCTTTGTATCTTCTGAAACCTGATCAAGACGATCTGTATCTAAAAATGCAGAGACCGGTACAGAATTTCTAGTAGCCAGACGAGTTAGGGGCACCATTCCAGTATCACTATGTCCACCAATCACCATTCCATCAACATCTGATGGTGGGCATTCAAGAGCCTCACTTAATCTGTATTTGAAACGAGCGCTATCTAATGCTCCACCCATTCCAATAATTTTATTTTTAGGAAGTCCCGTAGTTTTATGAACCAGGTAAGTCATGGTATCCATAGGATTACTAACCACGATCAAGGTTACATCTGGAGAATGTTTGATCAAATTCGCAGATACTTCTTTTACGATTCCTGCATTGATCCCGATCAATTCCTCTCTTGTCATTCCCGGTTTACGAGGAATACCACTGGTAATTACCGCGATATCACTGTTTGCTGTCTTAGAATAATCATTTGTACTTCCACTAATCTTGGTATCGAAACCGTTTAGTGTCGCCGTTTGCATTAGATCCATTGCTTTTCCTTCAGCGTATCCTTCTTTAATATCAAGCAATACTACTTCTGAAGCGAAATTTTTTATGGCTACATATTCTGCACAACTGGCACCAACTGCACCTGCTCCTACTATGGTAACTTTCATGTTAAAATTATATTTAATTTCTATTAATAATGACAGCGAAATTACGAATTACGAAGCAGTTTTAATAATAAGGAATGGTTAAATCAAGTATTGCCTAAAGAAGGAAGTGCAACCCAACATTAAGATTTACATACTTCCCAGCAGTTGCCATCGTACTAACTTTGAAACTATTGAAGTATAAATTAAATCCGATATCTCCTTTGAATTGAGCCTGTGAATCATTCAATCTTGAAATCTCACTATTCACAAGATCCAATGCCAATCCACTGCCTCCAAATTCATATTCAAAGTCTGACTGCGCAACACCTAGAGCTCCAAATATTTCAAAGTTTTCGTATTTCTTTGAAGCCATTACCTCGGCCATCCATACGCCTGAACTTACATCGATCAAATTAAGATTAAGCAAATTAGGTACAGAAATTTGCTCAAACTCATATTTCACATCAAAAATATCATAGGCAACTATGGCCGCCACTTCCAAATCATCGTCCCTGGTTCTTCTTCTACCAAAATACTGACTCAAATTATGCTTTAAACCAATCCCATAGGTGCTGAATTCAGATCCGCTTACCTCAAGGGCTGGCAGAGCTCTTACTCCTAATTGGAAACCTAAAGGCAATCCAACTGAAACCTGGGCGAATGGATACATCAAGGCTCCAGTGTCTATCCCTTCAATCGCCTGAAACGCAAATTCCTGACCAAGAAAGTTCCCGTTAAACATTACATCTGAATCACTTCCAAAGGCAGTTGGCACAACTGCACCATTGCTACCGCCAGAGATAGTAAGATTCGAAAAATCATTATTATTTATGGTAAATTCTTTCTTGCTTGTAGGAACAAATAGAGCATTTGCATGCAAGGAAACATCGACTTTCCACGGCTCCAATGCTTTCGCAGAAGTAAACCAGCTGGCTGTTGCCTGATATGCCGCACTCTCTGCTGCAGGGGTAGCGAATCCATCTGCAATAAATAGAAGGTCATCAATGATCTCCTGACCTTCTGCAGGTACCAATTGAGCATGTGCCATTCCGCTGCCAAATAAAGCGAGGATTAGCGTCAAGATTTTAAAGTTTTTCACGGTAATTGATTTAGGTTAAACTATAGGTGTTAGGGTTTGTAAATATAACAGTCCCGTAAATATTAAACGAAAAAAACCCACACTTAGTTTTAGTGTGGGTTTAGATCATATTATGTTAGTGAAAATTATGCATCGATATTGGCATATTTAGCATTCTTCTCAATAAACTCACGTCTTGGCGGAACTTCATCTCCCATTAGCATAGAAAAAATCCTGTCGGCTTCTCCTCCATTATCGATATTCACCTGTCTTAATTTTCTGAATTCAGGATCCATTGTAGTATCCCATAGCTGCTCAGCATTCATCTCTCCAAGACCTTTATATCTCTGGATCTGAACACCACCGCTATAACTTTCTGCGATTTCATCACGCTCTTTCTCGCTCCACGCATATCGTTTCTTCTGTCCCTTTTTCACAAGATAGAGTGGCGGAGTAGCAATAAAAATATGACCACTTTCGATCAATTCGCGCATATATCTAAAGAAGAAAGTAAGGATCAAAGTTTCAATATGGCTACCATCTACATCGGCATCACACATGATAACTACCTTATGATATCTCAATTTTGAAAGATTCAAAGCTTTACTATCTTCTTCGGTACCTATAGTTACTCCAAGTGCTGTATAAATATTCTTGATTTCTTCGTTCTCGAAAACACGATGAGACATCGCTTTTTCAACATTCAGAATTTTACCCCGCAATGGAAGGATCGCCTGAAATTTACGATCTCTACCTTGTTTGGCTGTTCCACCTGCCGAGTCTCCCTCTACCAGAAATACTTCACATTGTGCCGGATCCTGCTCTGAACAGTCAGATAATTTCCCAGGTAAACCGC
The DNA here is from genome assembly GCF_048285865.1 of Christiangramia marina. Taxonomy (NCBI): domain Bacteria; kingdom Pseudomonadati; phylum Bacteroidota; class Flavobacteriia; order Flavobacteriales; family Flavobacteriaceae; genus Christiangramia; species Christiangramia marina. The sequence goes on from NZ_JBLVTK010000002.1 coordinate 771,995, forward strand.
CAACACTCATGACAGTTTTACGCTGAACCATTTCACGGGCTTTTTTCGCGGCATTTCTTGCCTGCGCAGCTAAGATTACTTTCTGAACAATGGTTTTTGCATCATTCGGATTCTCTTCCAGGTAGTTTTCCAGCATTTCAGAAACCGACTGAGATACTGCTGAAGTAACCTCACGGTTACCTAATTTTGTTTTCGTCTGACCTTCAAATTGAGGTTCAGCAACTTTTACAGAAATGATCGCGGTAAGTCCTTCACGAAAATCATCTCCTGTAATTTCAAATTTAATCTTATCCAACAGACCAGAAGCATCTGCATACTTCTTAAGTGTAGTTGTCAATCCCCGTCTAAACCCGGAAAGGTGGGTTCCACCTTCATGCGTATTAATATTATTTACATAGGAATGCAGATTTTCGCTGAACGAGGTATTGTAGATCATGGCAACCTCAACAGGAATATCATTCTTTTCACCTTCCATCGAAATTACATGACCAATGATCGGCTCACGATTCCCGTCCAGAAACTTTATAAATTCCTTTAGTCCTTCTTCAGAATGAAAATGATCCTGAACATATTCGCCATTATCCTCTTTATTCCTCTTATCTGTAAGACTAATTCGAATTCCTTTGTTCAGAAATGCTAATTCACGCATACGACTGGCCAAAGTATCATAATTATACTCCAGAGTTTGTTGAAAAATGCTAGGATCTGGTTTGAATGTAACGATCGTTCCACTCAACTCGGTTTCACCTGTAGGCTTTACCGGATACAATGGCTTTCCAAGTTCATATTCCTGCTGCCAGATCTGGCCATCACGATAAACAGTAGCCGTAAGATGCTCAGAAAGTGCATTCACACAACTTACCCCAACTCCGTGAAGTCCACCGGAAACTTTATAAGAATCCTTGTCGAATTTACCACCTGCACCAATTTTGGTCATTACAACCTGCAGCGCAGAAACTCCTTCTTTTTTATGTAGATCAATAGGAATACCTCTACCATTATCTTCAGTAGTGATCGAGTTATCCTCGTTGATAGTAACTTTTATATTATCACAGTGTCCGGCAAGGGCCTCATCAATGGAGTTATCAACAACTTCATAAACCAGGTGATGTAATCCTCGAACCCCGGTATCTCCAATATACATGGAAGGCCGCATTCGAACATGCTCCATCCCCTCCAACGCCTGAATACTGTCGGCAGAATAATTATGTTTCTTAGCTTCTTCGCTCATATTATGCTAATTAATTTTGTCTCTTTTGGATAACGAACAAATATAACAATTCGCATACTTTTAACAGGTTATAGACCTGAGATGAGGCTCGAAGTTATCAACAAATTATGTGGAAAAACCCGAAATGTTTAAGATTATTTTCACATTTCGGGTTTTGAGGAAATTCAAATATTTTAACCAGTTCTACACTGCTACTTTTTTCATTCCAGGAGCTACGTGAGTTTCATTGGCTCTTCCACTAGGATCAAGGTCTTTCTGCCATTTCGGGATCCATCTTTTTACTGTTTTCGCTGCGGAATCCTGTGGGAAATGCTGCTGAAAGATCTCACGGTAGAAGTAAGCTTCTTTTGAAGTTGGTGTGTTTACAGGAAACCTTGTTGCCGCAGTTTCCATTTGAACGTCTGTCACCTGTTCTGAAGCATGATCAATTAACTGATCAATCCAGTTGTATCCTACACCATCACTAAATTGCTCTTTTTGTCTCCATAGAACTTCTTCCGGCAGGAAAGGTTCTTCAGGAGTATCGAATGCTTTTCTCAAAATATATTTTTCAATACCATCATAAGTTACCGGCATTTTTTCTTCAGGAACTATTTCCATAGCGGTTTTTAAAAATGCCTTATCTAGAAATGGCACTCTTGCTTCAAGACCATGCGCCATCGTTGACTTATCGGCTCTCAGGCAATCTGCTGTGGCCAGACGCTGTACTCTTCTAATGGTTTCCTTCTGAAACTCTTCCGCAGAAGGTGCGTTTTTAAAATATAAGTATCCACCAAGGATCTCATCCGAGCCTTCTCCAGACAATACAACCTTAATCCCTTTTTCGGCAATCGCTTTAGAGAGAAAATACATTGGAGTGCTGGCGCGAATTGAAGTAACATCGTAAGTTTCAAGATGCCATACGAGCTTCTTCAAAATAGAGATCCCTTCCTCTACAGTGAAATGTATTTCATGATGCTCAGTTCCAAGAAAGTCTGCAACTTTTCTCGCTGCAATTAGATCTGGTGCTGCTTCATCCAAACCAATTGAAAAGGAATGCAAGGTTTGACCACTATCTTTCATCAATCTGGCCGCGATAGAACTTGTTAGTGACGAATCGAGTCCACCACTAAGCAATACACCAAGAGGCACATCTGCCATCAATCTCTTTCTGGTCGCTTCGATCAAACTTTCACGTAGTTTTTTGAGATCTGCTGGCTGAGTAGCCACTTCAGATTCAAACCACTCTGGAGAATAGTATCTTACGAATCCGGTTTCTGGAGTATAATAATGTCCAGGAGGAAAGGCATGAAATTCAGTACAGTTATCTGCAAGAGATTTCATTTCACTGGCAAACCACATGGCACCTGCCTCGTCCTTACCATAATAAAGTGGCTTTACTCCAATTGGATCCCTGGCGACCATAAAGTCATCACCATCAATGATCACAAATGAGAATACGCCGTCTAATTTATCTACGAATTCAAGACCAAACTTTTCATACATATGCACGATTACTTCAGAATCTCCAGTAGTTCTAAAAGTATGATCCTTTAATTCGTTATTTCGAAGTGACATGTGGTTATAGATCTCTCCATTGTGTACCATCCAGGCAGATTCAGTACCTTGAATAGGCTGAATACCTGTGGTGAGATCTACGATTGATAGGCGTTCGTGAGCTAACACATAACCTTTTTCAGTAATTTTCAGTCCGCTTTCATCAGGGCCTCTATGAGACATTCTTTTTGAAAGATCAGCGATCTTCTTCTTGTCAAGATCTTTTCCAATAACTGCTAAAATTCCACACATGACTTATATTGTTTATTATTATGAGACAAATATGGGCTGAAGCTATATAAATGAAAACATAATATTCAATAATAATGATATTTGAA
>NZ_JBLVTK010000002.1:775157-784172 GCF_048285865.1 Christiangramia marina
TTCTACCATTTGTAAACCTCAGCTAAAATTTTAACAGCATATTGGTGCTTCTTTAACAATTCACACCTCTCTGCGTCTTATCTTTATACTAACTAAAATTCAAATATTAGAATTATGAAAAAATTGATCATAGGTGGTTTAAGTGCAATGTTTTTCTTTGTTGCAAGCCCTATTAACGCACAGGATAACGATAAGGTGAACTACTCTAAGGAAGAACTTAAGTTTTCCAAAGTAGATGCCAGTCCAATGGATCTTGCGCTCTACAGAGACCAGGATGATGCAGCAGTCGCGAGAGTTATTTATAGCCGACCACAAAAAAGAAATCGTGAGATCTTCGGGAAGCTGGTACCTTATGGTGAGGTATGGAGAACAGGAGCGAATGAAGCAACTGAAGTTACTTTATACAAAGACATGAAAGTTGCAGATGCTACGGTAAAAGCTGGAAATTATACCTTATACACAATTCCAGGAGAAAAGGAATGGACTGTTATTCTTAACAGCAAAACCAACACATGGGGTTCTTATGAATATACAGATAAGGAAGATCAAGTTAGAATCAATGTACCAGTAAGACAGGCTCCTAATACTATTGAATCTCTATCTATGGCTTTCCAGGAAGCTAAGAACGGTGCAGACCTTCTTATAGGATGGGACAACAGCTACGTAAAAGTTCCATTTAAGAATGCTAACTAATATGTAGTCCAGCAGCAGCTTATAATTTAAAAAACGCCCTGTCGGGCGTTTTTTTTATGGTATGTTCAAATATTTATGGGTTTGTAGCGATACTTTCCACTGCGGATTTTCCATTACATAATCAACGATCATTGGGATCACTTTATCGCGGTTACTCCATTCAGGCTGTAAGTATAAAATACAGTTCTCACTGACCTTCGCAGCCTGCTCTTCAGCAAACTTCAGGTCATGTTTGTTAAAAACAATAACCTTTAACTCATTGGCCAAAGGATAGATCTCCTCGGTTGGCAATTTAATCTTCTTTGGTGAAAGACAGATCCAGTCCCAGGTACCCGTTAGCTCATAAGCGCCCGAAGTCTCAATATGAATATCACAACCTTGTTTCTTGAGATTATGAGTCAGAGCTGTCATATCCCAGGTTAATGGTTCTCCTCCCGTGATCACAATAGTTTTACTGTGTCGGGTAGCATTCTCAACGATTTCCCCAACATGCGTAGGCGGGTGCGTACTGGCATCCCAGCTTTCCTTCACATCGCACCAGTGACAACCTACATCACAACCACCAATCCTAATAAAATATGCAGCCGTTCCTTTGTGGAATCCCTCACCCTGGATCGTATAAAATTCTTCCATTAGTGGAAGCATTATTCCTTTATCAACCAGGCTCTTTGTCTCTTCTGAAATCATAGCCGGCAAAGATAATCATTATACTTCAGGATAAATAACCTTTGTTTTTGAGTTTGCGAACGATCGGTTTAATTGTAAGTATGATAAAGTATATATTTAAGTCAAAAATTCTAATATGCGCCTGAAGGTCTTCCTAGCAGTTTTATCCATTCTCGGCCTGAGTTCATGTGCTACTAGGTTATCGCGGAAAACAACCGAGTTTGAGAAGATTCACCATGGATTTACTGGGATCGCACTTTTAGATGCAGAGACTGGTAAAAATATCTATCAGTATAATGCCCACAAATCTTTTACTCCAGCTTCCAACACCAAAATATTAAGCCTTTATTCCGCTATAAAATCCCTGGAGGACAGCATCATAACATTCAGATACCGAAAAGGTAAAGATTCTCTGATCTTTTCAGCCACCGGTGATCCTGGACTACTTGATTCAGAAGTGTCTTCCAGTACGTCATTGCAATTTCTACGGAATTCCAAGGATTCTATCTATTATCAAAAAGCTAACTGGAAGCAGAAAATGTACGGTGCCGGATGGAGCTGGGACGATTTTGAATATGCCTTCTCCCCTCAAATATCTGCAATTCCCGTTTATGAGAATACAGCAAGTTTTACGATGGAGAATAAAGATCTTAAAGTTTCTCCGGAAATTTTTAGCAATTATACCCGAATTATTAATTCTGAAACACTGGAAAAACTTAAGGGAACGAATGAATTCAGGATTCCACAGAAACTTCAGAAGAACGATACTCTAAGAATTCCTTTTGAAACTTCAGAAGAATTGAGTATCAGGATCATTGAGGAAGAAATTGGTCGAACTATTAAAATCATTCCGCCAGGACCAAAAGCCAGTCATAATATAAAATCTGTGGCTTCCGATAGTGTTTACAAGCAAATGATGCATACCAGCAATAATCTCATTGCGGAACAATTACTTATCATGATTTCAGAAAAAATGACGGATACCATGAGCACTAAAATCGCTATAGATCACGCTAAAAATAATATGATTAAAGGATTGCCTGATGAATTCCAATGGGCAGATGGCTCTGGCTTATCAAGGTACAACATGAATACTCCTGCTAATCTGGCGATCATTCTGAAACGTTTATTAGACGAAAAAGGTAAGGCCTGGGTTTCAACCATTTTCCCTACGGCTGGAAAGCACGGAACACTTGCAAACTTACTAACGGACGAAGAAGCATTCGTATTTGCAAAATCAGGAAGTTTAAAAAATAACTATAGTCTTAGCGGATACCTTAGAACGAAAGGCGACCGACTTTTAATTTTCAGTATTATGAATTCGAATCATATGAGCTCCGCAAAAGAGATCAAAGCTGAAGTTTCAAAGCTTCTTATTCACATTAGAAACAACTATTGAATTTTAGAAGTTCCAAATATTCCCTATTTTCGAGACAGTATATATACCTATGAAAAGACGCAATTTTGTTTACGGCCTAGGACTTGCCGGTTTAAGTATTCCCCTAAAATCATTTTCAGCAACAGCAGAGCGGCAAATTTCAACTAATAAGAAACTTCTACCGAAAAGACTTTCTAAAGGAGATACTATTGGAATAACAAGTCCTGCAGGAGCAATTTTTGACAGCGAACCTTTTGAGATCGCCAAGGAAAACCTGGAAGCGATGGGGTTAAAAGTGAGGTTTGGAGAATTTATAAAAAACCGATACGGCCACCTGGCAGGAACCGATGAAGAACGTGCTTCAGAATTGAATCAAATGTTTGGTGACCCTGAAATTGATGCGATCATTTCACTTCGTGGAGGTTCGGGAGCTGCAAGAATTATAGACAAACTTGATTACGAGCTCATTCGGAAAAATCCGAAGATTTTCATAGGCTACAGTGATATTACAGCATTGCATCTTGCGATGTACGAAAAAACTGGTTTAGTGACCTTTCATGGACCTATGGCAAGCTCTTCATGGAATACTTTTAATTATGATATTTTTCACCGGCTGTTATTCGAAAGAGATATGATCGAATATTCAAATCCAGAAAATTTGAACTTTCTGGAAGTCCAAACCGGCAATAGAATAAGAACTATCAATACTGGTAAAGCCAAAGGGGAATTACTGGGTGGAAACCTATCTGTACTTACCTCAATTATGGGAACACCATATTTCCCTACAAACTGGTCGAATAAGATCCTGTATGTTGAAGATATTGGAGAAAAAATCTATGCCGTAGACAGGATGATGTCCCAACTAAAACTTGGTGGTATACTGGATAAAATCTCAGGATTTGTCTTTGGAAAGTGTACAGGCTGTGATGCCGGCGGAAATGGCTACGGTTCACTTACTATGGAAGAGGTTATAGACCATTATATAAAACCTTTAAATATCCCGGCATTCTCAGGTGCAATGATTGGTCATATAGATGACAATAGCACCATCCCTAACGGAATTGAAGCTGAAATAAATAGCAAAACCGGAATTATTAAATTATTAAAACCTGCAGTTAAATGACCACATCAGAAAAGTTTGTAGATCACATATCTTCGGAATACAGTACTAAGGGTGATTATATTTATCTGGGCGCAGGAATGCTCGACGAACAAGTTTTTGCAAATGCTCCAGTAAAGATTCCGTTAAAAACGATGAATCGCCACGGATTAATCGCAGGAGCTACAGGAACCGGAAAATCAAAGACCCTGCAGATACTTGCAGAAAACCTATCTCAGAAAGGAGTGCCGGTTTTACTGATGGACGTAAAGGGAGATCTTAGTGGAATCGCGAAAGCTTCAGAAGGTGCCACTTTTATAGATGAGCGTCATGAAAAACTTGGGTTTCCATTCTCTCCAGATGCTGCACCAGTAGAAATGCTAAGCCTTTCAGAACAGGATGGAGTAAGACTCAGAGCAACAGTCAGTGAATTTGGTCCAGTGCTCTTATCAAGAATACTTGATCTAAATGATACTCAATCCGGGATCATGGCGATCATATTCAAATATTGTGATGACAACCAACTGCCACTTCTAGACCTTAAGGATCTCAAAAAGATGCTTCAGTATACCACAGAGGAAGGCAAGGAGGAGATCAGCAAGGAATATGGTAGAATTTCAAGTGCATCCACAGGTGCTATTCTGCGGAAGATCATTGCGCTGGAACAACAAGGTGCAGAGCTGTTCTTTGGTGAAAAATCTTTTGAGGTAAACGATCTACTGAGAAAAACATCAGACGGTAAGGGATATGTGAATATTTTGAGGCTTACCGATATTCAGGACAGGCCAAAATTATTCTCCACCTTTATGCTTTCACTTCTCGCTGAAATTTATTCAACCTTTCCAGAGAAAGGTGATATGGATAAACCGGAACTTGTTTTATTCATAGATGAGGCACATCTTATTTTTGATGAAGCTTCAGATGCATTGCTAGATCAAATTGAAAGTATTGTAAAACTGATACGTTCCAAGGGTGTTGGACTGTACTTTGTCACTCAGAATCCGGCCGATGTTCCTGAAGAAGTTCTGGGACAGCTGGGACTTAAAATTCAGCATGCATTAAGGGCTTTTACAGCTAAAGACCGAAAGGCTATTAAACTTGCTGCTGAAAATTACCCGATTTCAGAATTTTACGATACCAAAAATATGCTTACCTCGTTAGGTATTGGAGAGGCTATGGTTTCAGCATTAGACGAAAAAGGAAGACCTTCTCCCCTGGTAGCGACTATGTTGCGCGCGCCAATGAGTAGAATGGACATATTAAGTGATTCAGAATTAAGACAAATCAACAAAAATTCTGAACTTGCCCGGAAATATAATGAGGAAATTGACCGCGAAAGTGCTTACGAGATCCTGAATAAAAAGATCGAAGAAGCAGATCGTGAAGAAGCAAAACAACAGGCTAAAGATCAGCGACAAAAAGTAACAAAGACCAGTAGCCGTCGTAAAAGCGGACGTTCCCGTGAAGGAGCGATCATCAAAGTGCTAACGAGTGTGACTTTTATACGCGGCGTAATGGGAATATTGAATAAATTTTTAAAATAAAGGAAACCGAATTCTATGTATAAAAAAGCTCTAATCTTTCTAGGCCTTTGCGCCGCAATGGTATCATGCACGAGTGATAAAGAAAACCCATTTCTAATAACTCCAACGCAAGTGGGACCTTTGAAAAAGGAGGTTAAAATCAACCAGTTAGATAGCATTTTTAAAAATGATAGCATTGTAAGACAAACAAGCGGTCCTGATGACTTTCGTTCTACAGATGAGATCAAGATCTTTGGTGAAGATGGTGCAGCTTTAATGAGCCTGGAACCCTTGCAGGAATTCGACTCTACCAGTACCATTGGATATATTCGCATACTTGATTCCCGATACGAAACTAAGAACGGACTGAGTGTAAATAGTACCTTCAAGGATATCATGGAGAATTATACGATCTCAAGGATCGAGAATACGATAAATTCTGCCGTGGTATTTCTGGATGAGATCAATGCTTACATTACAATAGATAAATCACAGTTACCGTCTAATCTTCGTTATGATACGGATAGTAAGATCATGGCTTCACAAATCCCGGATGATGCAAAGATCAAATACTTTATGATCTACTGGAACTAGAATGAGAAGGTACCTGCCTATTCTTATTGTAATACTGTTTGCATCCTGCAAATCCAGACAGGACCTGCTGGCTACCAGTTTACTTTCGAAAAAAGGCAATTACCAGGCAGTGATCGAAATACCAGCAGGTACAAATGCTAAAGTAGAATACGATAAGGACTTAAGACTTTTTAGTACTTCCCTTCGTAATGGTAAGGAAAGGATTATTGATTTCCTGGCTTATCCTGCGAACTATGGGTTTATACCTTCCACTTATTCAGATCCCGCGAATGGAGGTGACGGTGATGCGCTGGACATCATGATTCTTAGCAGCACACTGCAATCTGGAGATATCGTGGAATTCATTCCAATTGGCATGATCAAAATGATAGATGCAGGCGAAGAAGACTTTAAAGTTATTGCCATCCCAGCCAGAAGAGAATTAAGAACAATACAGGCTGAAAATTATCACCAACTATCCAAAAATTACCCAGGAGCACTGAATATTCTGGAGACCTGGTTTTCAAATTATGATCTGGAAGACAATACGGTAATCGAAGGTTGGGGTGATGAGAAGGAAGCAATTAAAGAAATTGAAAGGCTTCGGTTAAAATTGTAAAGTTTGTTAATATTGATTTCTGAATAAATTAAATAGATACTTTTAATTCTGATAACCAATATTTTAATGTCTTATGATTAAAGTTTTAGCAATGATTATGACCGTTGGTGGTGCGATCGCACTGGTAATGGGAGTCTTAGGAATCTTTGGAAGCATAGCACTTATGTTAAGCCCCTGGGCACTTACCATCCTGGGATTTGTATTCTTCGTAGCAGGAATTTCCATGCTTAAATATCGAAGAGATACAGATGAAGTTCCCGCACGAAAGTAATAAGTTCGCAAAATCTGAACATAAAAAAAGCTGCCCAAGGGCAGCTTTTTTGTTTCACTATGGTGACTTTTAGTCCACATTATCATGCAAGAAAGAATTATTCTTTCTAAAATGCAATTCGTTATTATCGTCCTGCTCGATGCTGGTTCTGGAAAGTTTGCTTTCGCCAGGCTTCGAATTATTTAACTCGATTCCAGCTCTTTTATAAGCCGGCTGCTTTTCGATCTCATCGATCTGAGCTGAACCAGTTCTAAATTTGTAATTGAACTCCTTCATCTTCGCTTTACGCTCTGCAGTGCGTTGACGCACAACTTCAGAAGAAATTGGATTATCAAATGGATCATGCTCATCATTGTCATTCTCCCTTGAAGGTGCCGGCGCTACGGTCTTTTTCTCAAAAGCTACTGTTTCATCCTTTTCTTCTTCCTTTTCCGGAGCCTTAGAACTTTCAAGTTGTTGTTCCATTTCCATATAATCATCAAGACTATATCGCTTTACTCCCGTGGCAGAATTTTCGGTTACAGGGACGATCTCAACATGTTCGTTCACTCGAATATTTCTTGCAGACTGCTCCTCTTCTTCATTCAAAGAATGACGCTTTACCTCTTCTTTCTTTTCTGAAGCCTGTTTTTTCTCTTCCTTCTGATTCATTGGAATATCGAAAGTAAACATGAATTGTTCTTCACTTTCAGATTTACCTTCTTCAGATTCCTTAAAATTTTCGGTATCCAGTGTTTCTGAAGTATCATTGATGATAAACTCTTCAGGATTTACTTCCTCATAGATAACATCAAGCTTTCGTGCGAAATCTGGTGTTTTGTAAATATCTTCTACCTTCTTCTGAATTTTACCAACCTCGTCTACTTCCTCTACATTTTCATCAAGCGTGTGAACGATCTTTTCTTCCTTTTTAGGTGCCTCAAATTCTATCCGGGCATCTTCAATATCATCGTTTCTATCCTGAGATACTTCAGAGACAGAACCAGTTCTTTTAGCGATCAATTCCTGCTCGGCTCTTTGCTCGTCTTCCAGGGTATGAATAATCTTTTTAGTTTCAGTATTAGTGATCTCATTTTGCTGTTCTACATCGAAACCAGTAGCGATAATAGTTACAGCAATAGAGTCTTCTAAAGATTCGTCCTCACCAACACCCATAATGATGTTTGCACTATGTCCAGCTTCAAGCTGAATATGGTCATTGATCTCTCCAATTTCATCGATAGTGATCTCCTCGTTACCAGATACAATAAGCAGTAAAACATTTTTGGCTCCGGTGATCTTATTATCGTTCAATAATGGCGAATCAAGTGCTTTCATGATCGCATCTGTAGCTCTACTGGCGCCTGAAGCCTGGGCAGAACCCATGATCGCAGTTCCAGAATTACTCAATACAGTCTTCGCATCGCGAAGGTCAATGTTCTGAGTATAATGGTGCGTTATAACTTCTGCAATTCCTCTGGATGCAGTTGCCAACACTTCATCAGCTTTCGAGAATCCGGCTTTAAAACCAAGATTTCCATAAACCTCACGAAGTTTGTTATTATTGATCACAATGAGTGAATCTACATGCTTACGCAGTCTTTCAACTCCTAATTGTGCCTGTTCGTTTCTGTTTCTTCCTTCGAACTGAAATGGAATGGTCACGATACCAACCGTTAAAATATCCAGTTCTTTTGCCTGTTTTGCAATTATTGGAGCAGCACCAGTACCGGTACCACCACCCATACCTGCAGTGATAAAAATCATCTTGGTATTGGTATCCAACATTTGCTTGATTTCCTCAAAGCTCTCTACTGCCGCTTTCTCACCGATCTCAGGGTTCGCACCTGCTCCAAGTCCTTCTGTTAAAGTTACTCCTAACTGAATCTTGTTTGGAACCGAACTGTTCTCCAAAGCCTGGGAGTCGGTATTACAAACAACAAAATCAACCCCTTTTATTCCGGCCTGGAACATATGGTTAATGGCGTTGCTTCCTCCACCTCCAACTCCAATCACTTTGATGACGTTTGATTGGTTTTTTGGTAAATCGAATGAGATGTCTCCAAATTCTGTACTGCTCATAAACTCTGTTTTACTGGTTGTATTGTATCTATTTTATTCTGCATTGTCTAAGAAATCCTTGAATTTCTCTGCCCATTTATCAAAGATGCTTTTTCGAGCAACCTTATTGGAAGAGGGCTCTTCCCTGTAAGT